>JBMDXR010000051.1:0-65079 GCA_048594925.1 Gaiellaceae bacterium | reverse complement strand
GGGAGCTGCGCCGGATCAGCGCCCGGTTCCGCGCGAGTAGCTCCTCGTATGCGAACGGCCGGCCGAGGACGTCGTCGGCGCCACGGTCGAGGGCACGGACGCGCTCGACTGGATCCGACGATGGAGCCAGCACGATCACGGGGACGTTGCGGTCCCAGGTCCTCCCCGGCTCCCCGCGCCGCAGCCGTAAGCACAGCTCGAGCTCGGCGAGGAGCACGACGTCCGGCCGGGCGCGCTCGACCAGCTCGAGCGCCTCGCTCCGGCGCGCAGCGCCCAGCACGTCGAAGCCGTCGTCGCGAAGCTGCCTGCCGAGGTACTCGCGCGTCTCGTGCTCCGGCTCGGCGACGAGGACGGCACTCGGCATGCCGACGACGCTAGCCCCGCGGCAACACTCGCGCCAGATGTCCTTTGCAGCGGATTACCGACAAGCCTTCCTCAGTCGTCGGATCGTGACGTGGCCTCTAAAGCCTCCCATGCCTCATCACGCCCCAGACCAGCCAGAGGCCGAAGGTGCCCGAGACGAGGAAGCCGAGCACCGAGAGGAGATGGAGGCCCATGACGTGTGGCCCCTCGTCGGCGAAGACGCCGATGATGGCCGAGCCCACGAGGCCGCCCGCGACCACGAGTGCGACCGAAAGCCGGTTCGAGGCCTTGTCCATGTGGTCGTCGATCTCGTCGATCCCGGGGTTCTCGATTCGGACCTGGAACGTCCCCTGACGCACCTGCTCGAGGACGTCGCTCAGCTGATAGGGCACCTCGCGGGCGATCGAAGCGAGTCCGAGCGCCTCGACGCGCGCGCGCTGTGAGAGCGCTCGCGGGTGGAAGCGGTCGGCGAGCAGACCGCGTGCGTACGGCTTCGCGACCTCGAAGACGTTGAAATCCGGATACACCTCCTGTCCGACCGAAGCGAGCGTCGCGATCGCCTTGTCGAGAATGACGAAGCGGCTCGGGAGCTTGAGGTTCATCGAGTAGATGAGCTGGAACGCCTCGCGAATCACCTGGATCGGATCGATGTCGGAGAGACGACTGCCGTAGTAGCGGTCGAAGAGCACCTTCAGCTCGGCGCGGAACTCCTGCTCGCGTGCGGGGTCGTAGCGGACGCCGAGCTCCCGTAGCCGTCGCGGGATCGCGGCGACGTTTTCCGTCGCGGCGTCGACGAAGAGCCGGGTCAGCTTGGTCATGTCCTCATCGGTGAGCTTCCCGGCCTGCCCGAAGTCGACGAGTCCCAGAGTTCCAGACTCGAGAACGAAGATGTTGGCCGGATGCGGGTCGGAGTGGAAGAACCCGTGGCGGAACACCATCGTCATCCAGGCGTCCGCGAGCTTGTAGGCGATGTCGCGCCGTTCGTCCGGTCGGAGCGAGTCGAGGTCGAGGTCGGCGACCTTCGTGCCGCGCACGTACTCGAGCGTCAGGATCCTCGAGGTCGAGTACTGGCGGACGACCCGTGGCACCACCACACGGTCGTCGCGCGCGAAGTTGCGATGGAAGATCTCCGCGTTTCGGGCCTCGTGTCCGTAGTCGAGCTCGAGCCTGATCGAACGCGCGAACTCGTCCACGAGCTCTTGCGGGTCCATGAATTCGAGCGCCTTCACACGTTCCTTCAGCAGACGGGCGGCCTGGTAGAGGAGTCCGAGGTCGGCCTCGATCTGATCCGCGGCGGCGGGCCGTTGCACCTTGACCGCGACCTCGCGCCCGTCGGGGAGCACCGCGCGGTGCACCTGGCCGATGGAGGCCGACGCGATCGGCGCGAAGTCGAACTCGAGGAATGCTCGGTCCATGCGGAGGTCGAGCTCGACCTCGACCGCGTCCCGCACCTGCTCGAACGGGATCGGGGACGCGTCGTCCTGGAGGCCCCGGAGCTCGGCGACGATGTCCGGGGGGACGACGTCCGGGCGCGTCGAGAGGAGCTGCCCGAACTTCACGAACGTCGGGCCGAGCTCGTCCAGCATCATTCGCAGGCGCCGACCCCGATCGGACGCGGTCGCCGCGGTGCCGTTCGAGTCCCCCGGGACGAGGTCGCCCATTCGGTTGCGGCGGAGGAAGTAGCCGAAGCCGTGGCGTGCGGCTACCTGGGCGATCTCGGAGAGACGCCCCAGGTTCCGCGACGGCTGGGTCGTCGCCATGCGCGGATTGTAGGCCGGAGGGCTGCGGGCTTAGGATGCGTCGCGCTCGAGGAGCTTTACGCGATGCTCGAGCTGGGCGACACGGAGCTCCAGCTCGCTGACCGACTCCCGGGAAGCGGTGCCGAGCTCTGCCGCCGCGCGCGCCGCGACGTTCCCGCCGGTCTCGCCGAGGCGGGACGCCTCGCGGCGCCAGCTGTCCACGACGTCCGAGATCGCGCTCCTGACCTCGTCTCTCTCCACGCCGAGACGGTTGCCGAGCTCGGCGGCGAGCTCGTCGGCGCGCTGCGCCAGAAGCGCAACGGCACCGATCCCGGCCAGGCTGAGCGTCTCGAGCGGCCCGCGCTCGTCAGCGCGCTCGGCCATGAGGTCGGGACGCGCGGCGCTGCCGGCGGCGCTCGCGCTTCGAAGAGGTGGACGCCGGCGCGGCCGGCGGCGCGGCGACCGGCGACGGCCGGGTCGGCTCCTCGGCTGCCTCTCCTGCTTCCTCGTCCCCGTCGCTCGACGCTCCTTCGGCCGCGGCCACCTCTTCGGCCTCGGCGGCGAGCGTTCCGCCGACCGACGAGACGCCGACGAGCGCACCCAGGTCGTCGCGTCGGCGTGCGAACTCCGGCTCGCGCTCCTTCAGGACAGCAAGAAGCGGTGCGGCGAGGAAGATCGACGAGTACGAGCCAGCGCCGATACCGACGAGCAACGCGAACGCGAAGTCCTTCAGCGTGTCGCCTCCGAAGACGTACAGCGACGCGACCGGGAGCAGCGTGATGAAGGTCGTCGCCAGCGATCGTGGGATGACTTCCCAAAGCGACACGTTCCCGATCACGCGCATCGAGGCGCGCCGCATCAGCGGGACGTTCTCGCGGATGCGGTCGAAGATGATGATCGTGTCGTACATCGAGTACCCGAGGATCGTCAGGAGCGCGGCCACGGTCGCCGTCGAGACCTCGCGACCCGTCAGCGCGTAGATGCCGATCGCGATCAGGAGGTCGTGTGCGAGCGCGACGAGCACTCCGACCGAGTACTTCCATTGGAACCGGACGGAGATGTAGGCGACCATCAGGAGCAGGCTCACGAAGATCGCGAGCAATGCGTTGTTGGCGATCTGGCGCCCGAAGCTCTCGGAGACGTTCTTCGCGCCGAACGCGGTCGCGTCCAGTGAGCTGGCAAGTCCTTCCTGGAGCTGGTTCTGCTCCGCGTTCGTCAGCGACTCGGTGCGGATCTGGAAGTTCGTGTACTTGCCGTCAGTCGAGTCGCCGCGACCCTGGATGACGGCGTTCGCCTGGCCGATCGCGCCCGCCTGGCTTCGCACCTGCTCGAGCGACGTCGGCTCGGGCGTCCGGAAGTTGATCTGCGTGCCGCCCTTGAAGTCGATCCCGAAGTTGAGACCGAGGAACGCGATCGCGACGATCGAGATCGCGCACAGCGCTCCCGAGAAGGCGAACCAGAACCGTCGCCGGCCGATGTAGTCCCAGCGCAGCCACCGCGGCAGCCCCTCGCCGACGGCGCCCATGACGCGCGGGTTCTCGAGCCAGCCGAAGCCCCCGAGGAGGGCGAGGATCGCGCGGGTCGCGAGGACCGCGGTCAGCAGCGAGAGAAGCGTGCCGATGAGCAGCATGAGCGCGAACCCACGCACGCTCGCCGTCGCGACCGCGAAGAGCACCATCGCCGTGATTGCGGTGACGACGTTCGCGTCGACGATCGTCGCAAAGCCTTTCCGGTACCCCTGCGCGATCGCGGCACGCATCGACCGGCCGGCGCGCACCTCTTCCTTGATGCGTTCGAAGATGACGATGTTCGCGTCGGCCGCGACGCCGAAGGTCAGAACGAGGCCTGCGAAGCCCGGCAGCGTCAGCGTGACGTTGAAGATGAGGATCGTCGCGTACAGGAAGGCCGCGTAGATGCCGAGGCCGACCACGGCCACCAGACCGAGGAAGCGGTAGAAGAGGAGCAGGAAGACCGCGACGAGGATCAGGCCCCCGATCGCCGCTTTCCACGCCTCGGAGAGCGAGTCCTTGCCGAGCGTCGCGGAGATGTCGGTGCGATCGAGCGTCTGGTAGTCGTAGGGAAGCGCACCCGTCTGGAGCACGAGCGCGATGTCCTTCGCCTCCTGGAACGAGTCGAGACCCTCGATGATGGCGCCCCCGCCGCCGATGCCTCCCGAGAGGTCCGACCTCGTGAAGTCGATCTGCGGGAAGGTGACGATCTGGCGGTCGAGGACGATCGCGAAGTGCTGCGGGATGCCTCGCAGCTTCCCGCGAATCCACTCGTCTCGCGTGATCTTCTCGAACTTGTCGGAGCCTGCGCCGGTGAACTCCATCCTCACGATCGGCTGGCCGCCGCCGCCCGGGCTCGTGTCGAAGTCGGCCCTCGTTCCGTCGGACTTGAGGTCCTCGCCGGTCATCTGCGGGATGTTCGGTGGGTCGTACTTGAAGAGGTAGTACCAGGTGCTCGTCGGCGGGAGGCCCTGTCCCTGGTTGCCCGGACAGCCCGACGAGCCCTCGCCGCACGTCACGACGATCATGCCCTTGGGGACGGCGAAGAGGTCGCGTCCCTGTGGGAGCTGTCCGCCCGACCTCCGCAGCGCCTGCCGCTCCGAGCCGTAGGGGCCGGCGACGACGCGCTTCGTCTTCGCGTTGACGATGTAGTAGGCGTCCGACTTGCCCCTGACCTGCGACTGAACCTGCGCCAACAGGGCGTACAGCGATGCGCTCTCGATCGGCAGCCCCTGGACGGAGATGGATGGGCCGGCGAGCGACGTCTCGAGGTCGAACAGCTCGAGCTTGGCCGTACTTCCGATGATCTCCGCCGCTCGCTGTGGATCCTTCACGCCGGGCAGCTGGATGACGATCTGGTCGTCGCCCTGCGTGTAGATCGAGGGCTCGGTCGTGCCGAGCTTGTCGACGCGGTTGCGCATGATCTCGACCGAGCGGTCGAGACCGTCCTCCGTGATGCTCTGTCCAACCGGAGGTACCGCTTGGAGCGTGACCTCGAGCCCACCCTGGAGATCGAGACCAAGGGTCGGCTCCTTGTGCAGAGGCGAGCCGGGGATGGCCATCAGCGCAACGCCGATCAGGGCAACGGCGAGTAGCCCGAGGACGAAGTAGGAGTTGCGCCTGCTCACGGTCGGCGCCCCAGGTTAGCGGTGCTCGGAGGCCCCTGGAGCGGCGTCCGTGACGCCCGTAACAGCGTCTTCTCGTGTTGTAACCGAAGCTTCATCCAGCTCAGCTTCGGCGTCGGCAAGCGCTGTACGGCGCATCGTCTCGGCGTCTTCATCTTCTCGCTCTTCTTCTTCGGGAGGCAGCACGGCGGCGATTCCGCGCCGCGTCATGTGCACCGTGACGCCGCTCGCGATCTCGACGACGATGTCGTCGTCCTCGGCCTGCGTGATCGTCCCGTAGATCCCGCCGGTCGTGAGCACGTCGTCGCCGACGTCCGCGCCGTTGATCATGGCCTGCTGCTCCGCCTGCCGTTGCCGCTGTGGCCGGATCATGAGCACGTACATGACACCCAGCATGAGCACCATGATGATCAGGAATTGCACGGTTCCTCCTCCGGTGGGGCGGCGAGCCGAGCGAGCGCTTCGTCGCGAAACGACGAGAACGTTCCCCGCTCGATCGCCGCGCGCGCACGCGCGGTCAAGTCGAGTACGAACCGCAGATTATGCAGGCTGAGCAGGCGCAATCCGAGAATTTCGCTCTGCGTGACGAGGTGTCGGAGGTACGCCCGCGAGAAACGCTCGCAGGCGGAGCAGTCGCAGTCGGCCGCGAGCGGGCGTTGATCGGTGCGGTACGCGGCGTTTCGCAGGTTGAGCCTCCCCTCCCATGTGAGCGCCGAGCCGGTCCTCGCGGTCCGGGTCGGGAGAACGCAGTCGAACATGTCGATGCCGCGCGCGATCACCTCGAGGATGCCCTCGGGGTCCCCGATACCCATGAAGTAGCGCGGCTGACCGAACGGAAGCAAAGGGGCAGCCCACTCGACGCAGTCCAGCATCTCGTCCTTCGTCTCGCCGACGGCGAGGCCGCCCAGCGCGAACCCGTCGAACCGCAATGACGTGATCTCCTCGATCGAGCGGCGGCGCAACTCCTCGTGAGTGGCGCCCTGCGCGATCCCGAAGCGGAGCTGCCCTTGGGCGCGAGGTGCATCGACCTGACGCGTCGCCCACAGGGTTGTCACGGCCACCGCGCGCTCGAGTTTCGGTGTCGGAGCGTCGGCCGGCAGACAGACGTCAAGGCACATTGCGATGTCCGAGCCGAGACGCCGCTGGATCTCGGCGGTGCCTTCGGGTGTCAGCCGCGCCTCGGAGCCGTCGTACACCGAGCGGAAGGTCACACCGCCGTCGTCCAGTCGGGCGATCGTGTCGCGGAGGGAGAAGACCTGGAAGCCGCCGGAGTCGGTGAGAATCGGCCCGTTCCAGCCGGAGAACGCGTGGATGCCTCCGAGCTGCTCCACGACCTCCTCGCCCGGTCGGAAGTGGAGGTGGTACGTGTTCGCCAGGATGACGTCGGCCCCGAGCGCACGCACCTCGTCGGGATGAAGCGCCTTGACCGTGGCTTTCGTCCCGACGGGCATGAAGGCCGGCGTGCGGATCGGGCCGTGCGCGGTGCTGAGCACGCCGGCGCGCGCCGCCCCGTCCGACGAATCCACGCGGAACGGCGGCTCGCTCAGAGCACCACCATCGCGTCGCCGAACGAGTAGAAGCGGTAGCGCTCGGCGATCGCCTCGCGGTAGATCGCCCGCGTCTCCTCGATGCCGACGAACGCCATCACGAGAGCCAGAAGCGTCGACCGCGGCAGGTGGAAGTTCGTCAGGAGCGCGTCGACTCGCCCGAACTGGAACCCCGGCCTGACGAACAGCATCGTCCTCCCGGCAAGCTCGCCCGTTCGCGTGACCGTCTCGAGCACCCTCACGGTCGTCGTCCCTACTGCCAGCACGCGCCTGGCGGAGGCGATCTTCTGCCACGCCTCGGGTCGTACCGAGTAGCGCTCGCCGTGCAGCACGTGCTCATCGAGCCGCAGGCTCGTGACCGGCTTGAAGGTGTCGAGACCGACGTGCAAGGTCACGCGGACCGGATCGAGCTGCTCGACGAGCCCTGGCGTGAAGTGGAGCCCAGCCGTCGGCGCCGCCGCCGACCCGCTGACGTCGCCGTACACGGTCTGATAGCGGCCGGGGTCTTCGAGCTCGGTGTGGATGTACGGCGGTAGCGGAGCCTCGCCTGCCGGCTCGCCTTCGAGCTCGACGATCCAACGTCCGTCGCCGAGCGACTCGACGAGCCGGACCGGGCCGAGCCGTTCGCCCGGCCGCAGTCGGCGGGACGGTCTCGCAAGGGCCTCCCACCTCCCCCGCTCGTCGAGGCTCTCGACGAGGAGCACCTCGACCGCACCGCCCGAGTCACGTGCGAGACGCAGGCGAGCCGGAACCACTCTCGTGTCGTTGACGACGACGAGCTCACCGGCGAGGAGATCGGGAAGCTCCGCGAACGTCCGGTGCTCGATCGAGGCGGGCTCGCGGCGGTAGACGAGCAGCCGCGACGCGTCACGCGGCTCGATCGGCCGCTGGGCGACGAGCTCGGTCGGAAGGTCGTAGTCGAGGAGCGCCGTGTCCATCCGGCGCTGAGAGTAGCCTCGGGACCCATGGACGCCCTTGCACTCGAGCGCGCGAAGCAGCGAATCGCCGACGCGGCCGCCGGCCGCCCCGAACCGGCTTCGATCGAAGCCGCGCTCGAGCGCTCGCGGGCTCAGATCGAGGAGCTTGCCGCCGCCGCGGCCGAGCTCGAAGCATCGATTCCCGTCCACGTCGGCAGCGCCGTTCGTGACGGCCTCCGCACCGAGGTCCTCCCGGTTGCGCGGCACATCGCAGAGGTCCGGGGTCTCCTGAACCAGGCGATCCGACGGCTCGAGCGCCTGGAGGGAGATCTGCTCGCCGAGCGCCACGCGCGCGTGGACGATCTCGCCCTTCTCGTCGACCTCGTCAGCTCCGGCTGGCGTGGCGTGGACGCACGGCTCGCTCGCCTCGAGGGCGGCTCACCAGAGGCCCGCTCCGACGCGGGACGGATCGAAGAGCTGCCGCGCACGGAGCCGGCTGGCAACGCAGTCGATCATGCGGCAGCCGCGTAAGGGACGCCCGGGCGTTACGCAACCGGGCTCACCGGCAGCAAGAGCCTGAATCGACTCCCGGAGCCCAGCTCCGACTGGAGCTCGATCCCGCCGCCGAGCGCCACCGCGAGCTCACGTGCGATCGGCAGGCCCAGCCCGGTTCCGTCTGAATCCTGCGAGACGAACGCCTCGAAGATGCGGGCGCGCTGCGAGAGCGGTACACCCGGGCCCGTGTCGAGGATGTCCACCGACACGCCGCCGTTCGACTCGGCCAGCTGAAGCTCGATCCGTCCCCCGTCAGGTGTCCAGCGAAAGGCGTTCGAAAGCAGGTTCGAGATCACCTGGAGAACACGATCGCCGTCGGAGACGATGACGGGCGCCTCCTCCGCGCCCGACAACCGGTAGTCGATCGCGCGACGACGAGCCTCTTCGGCGAAGGCGCCGTACGCCTGGTCGAGAACGCGCTCGAGGTCGACCTCCTCTCGCCTGACCGTGAAGCGATGAGCCTGGAGCTTCGCCAGATCGAGGATGTCGCCCACGAGACGCTCGAGTCGATCCGTCTCCGCGACCACGATCTCGAGAGACGCCTTCACCTGCTCCGGCTCATTGACCACGCCCTCGCGCAGAGCCTCGACGTGGCCCCTGATGGCCGTCAGCGGTGTCCGGAGCTCGTGAGTGACCGACATGAGGAACGAGCGCTTGAGCTCCTCGGCTTCGGCGAGCTTGGCAACCATCCCGCGGAAGCGCTGGCTCAGAAGCGCGACTTCGTCGCTCCCCCGCGCCTCCGGGACCTCGATGTCGTACCGACCCGCAGCGACGTCTTCGGTCGCCCGTGTGAGCGCCCGCACTGGCTCCGTGAGGCGACGTGAGAGCCACAGGAACAGGACGGCCGCGAGCGCGATGCCGACCGCCAGCGCGAGCGCAAGACGGCCGAGAAGGGTGAGCCATTGCTCGCGCAGCTCGGTCTCGGGCTTCGCGACGATCAGCCACCCGAATGGTTCGGTGCCCTGGACGAGCTGAACCGGCTGAGCCGCGGCTATCAGCCGACGGCTCTCGCCCGGCGGGGTGAACTCGACGATGACCTGCCGGTCGCGATCCAGCGTTGCTCCCCCTAGCGCGCTCACCGGCAGGCGAGTCAGGCCGAACCGCTGTCCGGGGAACAGCGACGCGCCGATGTAGTAGAGCTCGTCGCCGGTCGCGAGCTCGAGCTTCTCGGCGGCGAACTCGGGTGCCTTCGCTCCCTCGTCGGACGAACGGAGGGCGGATTCCGCGTAGAGCGCGGCCAGTCCCGATGCCTCTCGCCGCAGTTCTTCGACCGACTGCGTACGGGTCACGTCCTGGAACAGGCGGACGGCAAGCGCGATCGAGACGAGACCGAAGACGAGGACGACTGCGAGGAACAGGGCCGTCAGTCGAAACCGAAGCGTCCCCAACATGGGATCAGGGTAGTCCTCTACAAGGTCGACGCGGCAGTGCGGTCGGACGCGACCTTGTAGCCGACCCCCCAGACCGTGACGATCGGCGACGCGTCACCGAGCTTGCGGCGGATCTGGCGGACGTGAACGTCGACCGTGCGTGTGTCGCCGGCGAAGGTGTAGCCCCAGACGCGCTCGAGCAGCTGATCGCGAGTGAGGACGATCCCGCGGTGGTCGAGCAGCTCCCAGAGGAGATCGAACTCCTTCGGCGCCAGACGGATCTCCTCCTCGCGAACGTGGACCTCGCGCTTGCCCGCGTTGATCGTCAGGTCGCCGTGGTGTAGCTCGTCGGCCTCGGTGCGCCGTCGCTCGGGGGCCGCCCGCCTGAGGATGCTCTTCACCCGAGCGACGAGCTCGCGTGGATTGAACGGTTTCGTCATGTAGTCGTCCGCTCCGACCTCGAGGCCGATGATCTTGTCGATGTCCTCGTCCCGAGCCGTGAGCATGAGTATCGGGACGTCGGAGGTCTTGCGAATTCGCCGACAGAGCTCGACGCCGTCGCCGTCCGGGAGGTTCAGGTCGAGGATGACGAGCGCCGGCGACTCGCCCGCGAGCTGGATGAGCGCGTTCTGCGCCGTTGCGGCGGTGGTCACGGCGTACCCTGCGTTCCGCAGGTAGGCGGCGACGAAGGACGCGATCGAGGTCTCGTCCTCGACGACGAGAATGGTCGAAGTCGCGGTCACCGCGCCGCCTTCGGGTTGGGTTCCTCCGGTGGACCCGGCGGCTCGAGGACGTACCGCTCGGGCTCCGACGGCAGAGGAGTGCAGAGCAGCGGCTCCTCGCTGCAGTCGACGCCGTCCAGGGAGTACACGCCCGGATCGTCCCCCGGGAATCTCGGATCACCGTCGAGCACGACGACACCGCGGCCGACCACGGAGACCGTGATCCCCGATCCCCGCGCGACCATTCGATAGCCACCGCCGAGCATGCGGAACCGGAGCCCCTGGCCGCGGTAGAGCACGGTTCGGGGCCCGAGCCGCTCCTGCGTGAGCTTCCGACCCACGACGAGCGGCGCGTATCGATCGTTGGGCGTCTGATCGGTCACGCGGAGCGATCCGCTCGTGAGGCGCCCCAACACCACCCCGCGCAGCTCGATCATGACGACACCCCTACCGCGATCGACGGACAGCGTGCCGGCCGTCGGCTCGCCCGCCCACGCGATCGCGGGGATGGAGGCGAGCGCGACGAGCGCGCACAGGAAAAGTAGGAGCTTCCGCATTGCTCCCGCCTAGTATCGGCATCCAGCGTGGGACCGGGATGAGATGCGTGTAAGGAGACTGTTAGCGGGCTCGCGCGAGCGGCCCACCCCGTAGATTCCGCACTCGGCTCCGATGACCGAGATCACCGACTTCGGGCTGATCGTGCTCGCCGTCTCGGCGACGGTCTTCATCGCATTGCTCGGAATGCGCGTTGCCGACCGACTCTCGCTCCCGTACGCGGCAGTGACTCTCGTTGGGGCGGTCGTGCTCTCGGAGACGTTCACAGATCTCCAAACCGTCCTCTCCGTGCAGGAAGTCGAGCGCCTGACCGTCGTCGCGCTCGTCGTGATCCTCTTCGACGGAGGCCTGCACATCGGGCTCGGGCGCTTTCGTAGGTCCGTGGTTCCGATCGTCGCGCTGGGCGTGCTCGGGACCTTCGCGACCGCGGGCGTCGTCGCCGCGGCGGCCCACTACGTCCTCGGCTTCGAGTGGATCCTCGCCGGCCTCGTCGGAGCTGCTATCGCGCCGACCGATCCCGCCGTGACGTTCTCGGTCTTCGGCTCCCGGGAGATCCGGGGACGAGCGGGCACGATCCTCGAGGGCGAGGCGGGAATGAACGACCCCGTCGGAATCGCGCTCATGATCGGGATGATCGAGCTCGCCAACGAGGACGACGGCGACCTCTGGATCGTCGCGCGCGAGTTCGCAGTCGAAATGACCATCGGGCTCGCGCTCGGGATCGCAGGCGCGCTTCTGCTCCTCCCGGTCATGCGCAACGTACGCCTGACTGGCCCCGCCCTCTACCCGATCCGGGTGCTCGCCGCAGCGGGTATCGTCTACGGTGCCGCAGCGCTGGTCGGGGGCTCGGGTTTTCTAGCCGCATTCGTGGCCGGAGTCGTGCTCGGCGACGCCGCCGCACCGCGAAAAGGGGAGATCGAGGGCTTCCTCGCCTCCCTCGCGGGGCTCGCCGAGATCGCCGCGTTCGTGGCGCTCGGGCTGACGGTGGGGCTCGGAGACCTCGGCGAGGGCGGGACGTGGTCGGACGGCATAGCGCTCGCGCTCATCCTCGCCTTCGTCGCGCGCCCGCTCGCCATCCTGCCTTTGCTCCTACCCACGGGGCTCACCTGGGGCGAGCGCGTCTTCATCGCGTGGGGCGGGTTGAAGGGTGCGGTTCCGATCCTGCTCGGAGCCCTTGCCCTGCTCGCAGAGGTCGAGGATGCCGCTCATCTTTACGGGATCGTCTTCATCGTCGTGCTGTTCTCGGTGATCGTGCAGGGAGCCTCGGTCCCGCACGTGGCCAAACGACTCCGCGTTCCCTTCCGAAGGGTGGACCACGATCTCGCCGAGATCCTCGAGTTCGTCGTCCGCGAGGACGCCTTCGCGAGCGGTCGCCGCCTGAGCGAGCTTCCGCTCGGCGACCGGGCATGGGTCGGCGTGCTCATCCGCGACGGCCGTCCGCATCAGATCGCGGGCCACGTCGTCATCCAGCCCGGGGACCGCGTCCACGTCTACTGCCAGCCCGAAGACGCTGCGGCGCTCGAGCGGATCTTCGCGGGTACCCATGGCGTAGCGGGTTAGTCGGCTCCGATGAGGACGACGTAGGACAGTGCGTACAGACCGAAGAGGAACGACGCACTGATGCGATCGTGCCTTCGACGGAGCATCAGGATCGCCGCTACCGCCGTGACGGCGAGCGCCGTGTAGGCGGCGGCGATCACCCCGAGCCGCGTCGTGACGGGAGCCGGCTCGACGACTGCACCGATCCCGATGGACAGCGTCGAATCGACCAACGAGCTCCCCAGGGCGTCGCCCAACGCGATCGCCGGCGCCCCCTGACGAAGCGCCGTGACGTCGACCGCGATCTCCGGTGCGGACGTTCCGAGAGACGCCCCGAAGAACGCGAGGAGGAACTCCGGCACCCCGACCGCCTGCGAGAGATCGATGAGAGCACGAACGGCAACCGTCGCGCCGAGCCCCACGAGCGCCAAGGCGAGGAGGATGACACCAGCCTGCCGTGCATGTCCGCGTACTCGCACGGATGGCGGCTGGTCGTGCGTGGACTGAGGCAGCAGGCGAGTGACGAGGAAGACGGCGACGCCCCACAGTCCAACGAGGACGAGCCCGTCAGGGCGCCCCAGCGTCCCATCGGCGACGAACAGGATCGTGAGGCTGAGCCCAGCGACGGTCAGGGCCGATACAAGCCCGACCTGGCGACGCGAGATGGCGATCACCGCGACGACGAGGGGAAAGAGGGCGAGAACCAACGTGTACTGAGTGAGCGTCGAGCCGACGGAGTCGCCGACGTTCACGTCCCCTTTGCCCTGGAGGTGCGCCGCTATCGAGTTGGCGACCTCGGGAAGGTCGGTCCCGAGCGCGACCAGCACCACGCCGACGACGAACGGCGGCGCGCCCAGCACCGCGGCGAGCGTCCGCGAGTAGCGCACAGCCACATCGCTGGCGACGATGGCGAGCGCGAGGCCCCCGACGAGGAGGACGATCTGCAGTGCGACGTCCATCTACGACCCCGGGGTGCGGTTGCCCGGCCTCGCACAGGGACCCTCGCCACTCTACTGGGAGCGGTTCGCCGACGCGGGGCTCGTCACCGCGGCGTCAGTCGTACCGGTAGAAGCCGCGGCCGCTCTTCCGTCCGAGGAGGCCCGCGTTCTTCATTGCGACGATCCTCGGCGGCGGGGCCATGCGCGGCTCGCGGAGCTTCTCGTAGAGCGCCTCGGAGGCGTGCACGTGCACGTCGATCCCGACGAGGTCGACGAGCGTGCACGGGCCCATCGGCCAGCCCGCGCCCGCCGTCATCGCGGTGTCGAGATCCTGGGGCGAGACGCGTGCCTCGTCGAGCACGCGGAGGCAGTCGTTGAGCAACGGGATGAGGACGCGGTTCACGACGAAGCCGGGTGTGTCGTGGCAGCGGATCGGTCGCTTGCCGAGTCGCACACCCACCGAGAAGGCAGCTTCCACAGCATCGTCGGAGGACAGCTCGGCGCGCACGATCTCGACGAGCGGCATGAGCGGCGCCGGGTTGAAGAAGTGCATGCCGACGACGCGATCGCGCGTCGAGACCGCTGCTGCGATCTCCGTCACGGACAGTGCCGACGTGTTCGTCGCAAGGATCGTGTCGGGACGGACGATCCCCTCGAGTTCCGCGAAGAGATCGAGCTTCGCCGCCAGATCCTCGACGATCGCCTCGACGACGAGGTCGCAATCCGCCAGGTCGGCGAGGTCGGTCGTCAGGGTGAGGAGTCCCAGCGACGACTCGCGCGCGTCCGCGGTCATCAGCTCCTTGTCCACCTTGCGCTGCAGGAAGTGCGCGATCCTGTCGCGCGCCTGTACGCCGAGCGCCTCGGAGACCTCGCAACCGACGGTCTCGTAACCCGCCTCGATGGCCAGCTGCACGATCCCGGCGCCCATGGCGCCGAGGCCCACGACCCCGACTCGACCGATCTCCGGGACGGTCATGACCGGCGCGATCCTACCCGCGCCGCATGGCCGTCAACGCCTCTCGTCAGCCGTTGTAGCGGCGACGGCGAGCGACGTCGTCGATGCGCGAGTCCGCCCCGATGAGGTACGCCAGCGGAACGAGAGCAACGATGAGCGCGATGAAGATCAATCCGAACATGCCCTCATGATGAGCCCACGACTTGATCAGCACCAGTCGAGGTAATCAGTAGATCGATCAGCCGAGCTGATCTTCTACGGCCGCTCGAGAACGCCTGCGATCGCCTGGCCCTGGCCGATGCACATCGTCGCGATCCCGTAGCGGGCTTCGCGACGCTCGAGCTCGTTCAGCAGGGTGACGGTAATCCGGGCTCCCGTCGCACCCAGTGGGTGCCCGAGTGAGATTCCGCCGCCGTTCGGATTCACGTCACCGGCCTCCCACCGCTCGTGCAGGCCGGTGTCGGCGAGGAACTGGAGCACGACCGACGCGAACGCCTCGTTGACCTCGATCACGGCGATGTCGTCCCAGGACAGGCCTGCCTTCGACAGCGCGCGGTCGCAGGCTTCGGGATTGCCGTGCAGCATCCGGTACGGGTCGACGCCGGAGAGACCGAATGAGACGAAGCGCGCACGCGGCTCGAAACCGTGCTTCTCGACGGCTTCCGCGCTCGCGATCAGCATCGCCGCGGAGCCGTCGACGATGGAGCTCGAGTTGCCGGCCGTCACGACCCCGTCGGGCTTGAAGGCAGGCTGGAGCGCGGCGAGCTTCTCCAGTGACGTGTCGCGCCGCGGCGTCTCGTCGACGGCGAACAGCACCACCGCCCCGCCGGCGCCGACCTCGATCGGGACGATTTCGTTCTCGAACTTTCCCTCGTCGGTCGCCGAGACGGCGCGACGGTGCGACTCGAGCGAGTACTCGTCGAGCGCCTCACGGGTCAGTCCCCACTCCTCCGCGATGACTTCTGCGGAGATCCCCTGCGGAACGATCGGCCAGCGCTCGCCGATCTTCTCGTTCACGGCGCCCCATCCGAGGTCACCCAGGTTCGAGCCCATCGGCACTCGCGTCATGTGCTCGACGCCCGCGGCGACCACGACGTCGAGATGTCCGGCCTGGACCGCGGAGGCCGCGTTGAACGCCGTCTGCAGCGAAGAGCCGCATTGCCGGTCGACCGTCGTTGCGCATACGGTTTCGGGCCAACCCGCCACCAGGACGACACCGCGGCCGACGTTCAACGCCTGCTCGCCGACCTGCGTCACGCAGCCCATTTGCACGTCCTCGATCTCTCCTGGATCGAGATCGACGCGGCCGATGAGCCCGTTCAGGACCTGGGCGGCGAGCTCGTCCGCCCGGATCTCCGAGAGTGAGCCGTTCCGCCGTCCGATCGGCGACCGGACCGCATCGACGAGGTACGCCTCGGCCATGAACAGAGCATAGAGCCCGTCGTAGGACACTCGCGACCCCGACTACACTCACTCGGTGGCCACGACCGCGATCGAGCGGAAGCTCCTCATCGGCGGCGAGTGGATCGAGACCGGCGACTGGCTCGACGTCTACTCACCGTTCGACGGCACGCTCGTCGGGCGCGTCGCGCAGGGTGGATCGTCCGAGACCACGAGCGCCGTCGACGCTGCGGAGCGCGCGATGGCCGAGCCGCTACCGGCACACGAGCGCGCTGCGATCCTCGACCGCACGGCACGGCTCGTCGACGCGCGCGCCGAGGAGATCGCGAGGATCATCTCGGCGGAGGCCGGAAAGCCGATGAAGGCCGCGCGCGTCGAGGTGGCACGCGCCACGTCGACCTTCACGATGGCGGCGGTCGAGGCTCGCAAGCTCGCGGGCGATGTCGTACCGATGGACGCCTCGCCGGCCGGAGTAGGGAAGGTCGCACTCACGCTCCGGGTCCCGATCGGAGTCGTCGGAGCGATCTCGCCGTTCAACTTCCCGTTCAACCTCGTCGCGCACAAAGTCGCCCCGGCGCTCGCAGCCGGCTGCGCCGTCGTGCTCAAGCCGGCGTCGCAGACTCCCATGTCGGCGCTGCTCCTCGCCGAGCTCGAAGTCGAAGCCGGAGCACCGCCAGGATGGCTCAACGTCGTCTGCGGGCCGGCGAGCGAGATCGGCGACGTACTCGTCGAGGATGACCGCGTCGCCCTGATCACCTTCACGGGCTCTGCGGGCCTCGGCTGGAAGCTGCGCGAGCGCGCTCCGCGCAAGCGAGTGAATCTCGAGCTCGGGAACGCCACACCCGTGATCGTCGCCGCCGATGCCGATCTCGAAGACGCGGCGACGCGGTTGGCGGCGAACGCGTTCTCGTTCGCAGGGCAGAGCTGTATCTCCGTCCAGCGGATCTACGTCGAGCGTCCGGCCTACGACGAATTCCTCGCTCACTTCCTGCCGCGCGTCGAGTCGCTTGTCGTCGGTGATCCGGCCGAGGACTCGACGGATGTCGGGCCGCTCATTTCGCCGAAGGAGCGCGATCGAGTGCTTGCCTGGATCGAGGAAGCGACGGGACGTGGTGCTCGGGTACTCGCCGGAGGGACCCTCGACGGCGAACTGCTGCGGCCCACGATCGTGGCCGAGGCGCCCCCCGACGTGAAGGTGTCGTGCGAGGAGGTCTTCGGCCCGCTGTGCACGGTGAACTCGTTCGACTCGCTCGAGGAGGCGATCGGGCTCGCAAACGGGACTCGGTACGGCCTGCAGGCGGGGATCTTCACGCGCGACAACGCGACGGCGCTTCGCGCAGCCCGCGAGCTCGAGTTCGGCGGAGTCACCGTGAACGAGGCACCTACCTTCCGTGCCGACCAGATGCCGTACGGAGGCGTGAAGGACTCGGGCAACACGCGTGAGGGGCCCGCGTACGCGATCCGCGAGATGACCGAGGAGCGTCTCGTCGTCCTTCAGCTCTAGGGTGCTCGACCGATGGCCGCAGATTCCCAACCGACCGCGACACCCGGCACGTACGTCGTCCCGCCACCCCGCGAGCTGAAGCGCGAGCGCAAGGCACTTCTCGAGGTCCGCGAGGAGCGGCTGCGCGACCTCGGGGGCCTCGCTCTCGAGATGTACAAGCGAGACCGCTTCAAGGCCGGGCTCGTCGTCGAGCGTTGCGCCGAGCTCGTCGCCATCGAGGCGCGGGTCCACGAGATCGACGCCCTTCTCGACGGCTCGGTTCGCGTGCGCCGCGGAGGAGGCGGGGCTCTGTGCATCTGCGGCGCCCCGATCCTCCTCGGGGCACGGTTCTGCGCCACGTGCGGTCGCTCCCTGGGAACGGGCACCATCGACGTGCGCACGCCCGAGCCCGGCGCGCTGTGATAACCACGTGCCCACGATGCCGCGAGCCACTGGCGTCGGGACAGGAGTACTGCCTCGAGTGCGGCGCTCGATTGGCCGAAGCGACGTTCCGCTCTGGCTCGCCGCTCCAGTCGAGCTGGGCCGTCCGTTCCCTCGTCGCCGGGGTCGTGGCGCTCGCCGGGGGAGCTGCTGCAATTGCAGCGACAGGTGGCGACGGGGGCAGTCCGACGATCGTGACGGCCATCGGTGGATTCGCAACCGCACCCGAGTCGACCACCGACGAGTCACGCGGCGATGCGTCCGGCGTCGCGGAGTGGCCGGCCGGCGAGGACGGCTGGACGATCGCACTGGTCTCGTTGCCGCAAACCGGTGGTCGACCTGCGGCTCTCGCGCGCGCACGCGCTGCGCGAGCGAAGGGACTTCCGCAAGTTGGCATCCTCGACTCGTCGCGGTACGCGAGCCTTCACCCCGGCTACTGGGTCGTGTTCTCGGGCGTGTACGCGACCGAGGCGGAGGCGACGAGCGCGCTCGAGACCGCTCGACGGCAATCTCGGTCGGCGACGGTCAGACGCATCGTGCCCTGACGGCGCGTTGCCTTTGTTGGCGACGGCGTGGCGTGACTTTGTAACACGCTCGAAAAGGCGCTACACTGCCGGAGCGAGGCGCCTGCTTCGCCGGTTTTTCGCCCAGTACCGAGCAATTTCGGAAGCCCGAGTAGGTTCGTTGGACGACCACGCAGCCCAACTTCGCTCCTGTATGTATCAATACTCGCGAGCGATCTACCGCTCGATCAAGGATCTCATCGATCCCTACGCCTCGAAGGACGAGCAACTCGAATACCGGCGCGCCGTGCTCGTCGAATGCGAGCGCACCATGACGCGCCTCGCCGAAGATCCTCACTACTTCGCGTGCCCCGACCGCTCGCTCTTCGCCGACATTCGTCGGTACTTCCCGATCACCGCCCAGGCACAGGTCGCCTGGACGGTGCGGGAGGGCATCGGAGCCGCTACGTCGTTCATCGAGCAGCAGATCGAGGCCGGCCTGCTCGACGGCGGCGTCGCGCGGTGCCACGCGACGACCCGCAAGGGAAAGGCCTGCCAGCGCACGCCTCTTCCCGGCCGCGACTACTGCCCGTCGCACCAGCACCTCGAGCACGCCACAGTCGCTGCCTGACCGGCTGTAAGCTCGCGTCATGTCGCATGACGCGGACAAGCTGATCCGTCAGCTTTCGCTCGTAGCGTTCCTGATGGCGGAGCGCAGACTGCTGACCGCCCGCGACGTCAAGTCGAACGTGGAGGGGTACAGCGAGATGTCCGATGAAGCGTTCGCGCGCCGGTTCTACTCGGACCGGGCGGAGCTCACGGCCCTAGGTGTCCCGCTGCAGTCACAGCGTGACGAGTTCACGGGCGAGGAGCTGTACACGCTGCGCTCGGAGAACTACTTCCTGGAACGACTCGATCTCGACGACGACGAGCTCGCGGCGCTCCAGACCGCGCTGTACTACCTCGAAGGGAAGTTCGCGTACGCGGAGCCCCTCCGCCTCGCGCTCCAGAATCTTGCTCTCGGGCGGGCGGGGTTCGCCGAGCCCCCGACAGAGACAGCCGAGCGGGTCCGCGTCAGCGCACCCGATTACTCGCCGGAGATGGCAGGCCGACTTGCGAAGCTCGAGTCGGCGATCTCGAAGCAGCGAACGGTGCGCTTCGGCTACTGGAGCCCCCGCCGTGCGAGGCCCAGCGAACGGACCGTCAATCCCTACGCGCTTCGCCTCGACGACGGGAATTGGTATGTCGTGGGACACGACCTCGATCGCGACACGACCCGCACGTTCAAGGTCTCGCGCATCCGAGGCGACATCCGCTTCGCGACTCGACGCGAACGCGACTTCCGAATTCCCGCGGATTTCGACGTCGAGGAGCACCGCATCCCGCGGCCGTGGCAGATCGGGGAGACCGTCGGTCGAGCGCGTATCGCAGTGTCCGGCGATACGGCCTGGTGGGTCGAGCGCACGCTGTCGGACGCGGGCGTCGTGGAAGACGGCGTCTTCGAGACGGACTTCGCGAACGTCGAACTCCTTGCAGGCTGGGTGCTGAGACAGAACGGCCGGGCAGTGCCGCTCGAGCCCAACGAGCTCGTGGACGCAGTGTCCGAGGCGCTCTCGACGCTCGCGGACGTCCACGACGGCGAGGCGCCCGTCATTGCGGGTCCGAAGCGCTCCGATCCCCGTCAGCCGCTCCCGGAGCGCCCTGCCGGGCCGGTGGCGCCCGAGCGATTCGGGGTGCTCCAGGCACTGCTCGCACACCTTCTGACCGCATGCGGCGACGAACGCTCGGCGACGCTCGACGCGGCAGAGCTCGCTGCCCGGTTCTCCCTGCCGCTCGAGGAGCTCCAGGACCACCTGTCGCTCCTGAACCTCGTCAACTTCGGAGGAGGCTGCTACGCGGTCTACGCCGAGCACGATGGAGACGTCGTCCGGGTGGAGAAAGAGCTCTACGGCGACGTCTTTCGTCGACCCCCCAAGCTCACGCCCCTCGAGGCGCGCGCCATCCGGCTAGCGATCGAATACGTCGGGCCCACGATCGCAGCGGACGCACACACCCCGCTGAAGCGCGTCCGGAAGAAGCTCGAGGAGACGTTCGGCCGCTTCGATCTCGCCGGCACGCCCAAGCCGAGCGACGCGTCGGCCGAGGAGTCTCTCGTCAGGGTCCTGAGCGACGGCGCGGAGAAGCGGCAGGTGGTCGAGATCGAGTATCTGAAGGAAGGCGAGGACACGCCCACGCTGCGCAAGGTCGAGCCCTACACCATCGAGCGCGAGCTTCCGGTCTGGCGCGTGCACACGTGGGATCTCGGCGTCGACGGCGCGAGGACGTTCCGCCTCGATCGCATGCGCTCCGCCCGACTGACCGGTGAGACCTTCGAGGCCCGCGACGGGTTCGATCCCTCGTACCTGCGGAACCCGCGTGTCGCGCGGCTGCTGCATTCACCGAGCGTCGCGCGCTGGAAGCTCGAGCGGGGAGCGCGTCCGCTCACGGACGGCTCGGCGATCGCCGAAGTGCCGTTCAAGACCGAGGACTGGCTGCTCTCAGAGGTGCTCGCAGACCGCGGGGAAACGATCGTCCTCGAGCCGCAACGTGTCCGCGACATCGTCGCAAAGCGCTCGCGGCGTCTTCAGCGCGACCTCGGCCGCATTCCGAGCCGGCGCTAACAGTCACGTAATCACCACAAAGGCATGCCAAGAGCGTCAAGTCGCTTCCGAGTGACTTTGCGCGGCGCTACGGTTGCCCGGACAGCCAACAGAGGAGCGTCATGAGAGCACTCCCCGCCGTCCCCTACGGGCGACTCGCACCGATCCTGGGACTTCTCGCCGGCGCAGCCGTGGGCATGCTCGCGGTTGCCCTCGTCAGCGCCGCTGTCGCCCAGCGGCGACCGTCGGCCCATCAGGCCGTGCTCGAAGCGACCCACCTCCCTCCTCTCCTCGCGCTTCCGAACGAGCAGATCGATCTGACCTACGACGTGCATTGCGCTTCGGCGACCGAGGAGGACCCCGAGCAAGGCTGTCGCGTCGCGGGGTCGGTGTTCGTACGGGCGGACGGCAGCGAGACGTTCCGACCGCTCCCCCTCACGGCTCGCGTCGAGGACGGCTTGCGGCAGCTGTCCGTGGTCGTCCCCGATGGCGTCGCGTCCGGTCTGGATGGCTTCGAGTACTACGCCGCGCTGGAGGCGGCTGACGGTCGCACGTTGACGGTTCCTCCCGCCGGCGCAGAAGCGCCGCATCGCGTCCTGCGCCTGTACGACTCCGTCGAGGTGGACCTCGAGTCCCACGCGTTCGGCTCGACGCGTTCCCCGAGCGCACGCTTGGCGTACGCTCGGTGGGGGGACGGGCCGGCCGCTGTCGGGCTCGAGCAGAGCCCGGACAGGACAGCCATCGGCGCGTCCTCCTTCGACGTCGACCACAAGGGCAACGTTGTCATCCTCGATCACGCGCATCGCAGGCTGCTGCACTGGCAGCGGGGAGCCGCCGTTCCGGCTCGGATCCCGGTCTCGATCGACGGTCGTATCGCCGACATGGCCATCGCCCGCGACGGCTCGATCTACGTCCTCGAGTCGGTCGCGCACGCCGGCAGGAATCCGCTGATCCGACGGTTCGACGCCGACGGAAGGGAGCTCGACGTCGTCGAAGCCGCAGACCCGACACCGTCGCAGATCCGCATCGGGCCGGTCGGTCCCGTGGTGCTTCAGCAGCCGTCGAACCAATGGATGCCGGTCGCGGTCGAGGGCTCCCCGATCGGTCCCCAGGGCCAGCACCGCGCCGCACGCAACGGCCGTCCGCTGCCTGGCGGCGCCGAGGTCGTCGTGCTGAGACGTGGCACCGAGATCCGCGTCGCGCTGCTGCTGAACGGCACCGTTCGCCGGTCCTGGCTCATCTCGAGCCGGACGGCGCTCGCGGAGGTGCAGCTCGCGGAGTCGCGCGGTCAGCACGTCGTGCTCGTCGTGCGCGCGTACTCGGACGCGTCAGACGAGTTCGGGGTGCTGCTCCTGGATTCACGCGGGCTCGCGCGCCAGTTCTCGCTCGCGAGCGCCGACTGGGCCGAGGGGGCCCCGCTCGGCCGCTTCCGGCTCGTCGACCAGTCCTTGTTCCGGCTGGGTTCGGACGTAACAGGTGCGTTCGTCGACCGATTCGATCTGGAGGTGCGCTGATGTCCGGACTCCGCTCGTTGGCAGCGACGTTCACCGCTGCACTCAGTCTGGCCGCCGCGGGAACCGCCGGGGCGTACCACACGCGTTTCGTGGCTGACAACTGCAACTATGCCGCGCCGACCCCGACGCCCTACATCACGCGTGACGGCTCGGCCACGGTCGCCCTTCGAGCCCGGCACGAGGGCTACCAGTGGGGCGGTGGCTGCTGGAATGACAACGACCGCGACGACGCACCGGGCGACCCACACCAGGATCCCTACACGGGCGGCGAGGGCGGCGACTGCTCCGGGTTCACGTTCAAGGTGTGGCGGGAGACGCTCGACACGACGGATGCCGGTTTTCACCAGTGGGGAATGCTTCGCTACGTCCACGGGCCGTACACCGCGTCCGCCTTCAAGGCCGGCTTCGGCGCGCCAAACGTCACCGCATCGAAGTCCGGTCTGTCCAAGATGGATGCTTTGGCCAGCGACGGTCACATCGGCCTGGTTTACGCCGTCAATCCGGATGGGACGGATCAGATCATCGAGGCGAAAGGCGAGTCGTACGGCACGAACATCTGGACTCGGACATACCGCGGAAACTCCAGCTACAGCGGCGTGCGGAGAACAGGCTGGAGCTCGTGAGGTGACGACGTGGAGGCGTGGGATCGTCCCGCGCCTCCTTGTGCTCCAGTCCATCGTGCTGGCAGTGGCATGCAGCGGCGACGAGGCTCCTCCTACACGGCTCGTGGACGGCTCGCCGGCGCGAGCTGCCGCCAAGGATCTCGAAGGTGTCAGCATGCCGACGATCGCGACTAGAGTCGACGTGGTCTCGCCGACTCGGGCCCAGAAGGGCTCGGTGCAAGCCAAGTGTCTCGCGTCCTCGGGCGACGCGCCAGGCAGGGTCGTGGTGACCCGCGTCGGTGTCAGCGGCAGGAGCATCACCTATGGCTCCGAATCCGGCCGGGCGCTGCATGCCTGCGACGGCACCTCTACCTCACAGCCGCCTGGGAGGTGGTGCGGCGCGGCGGCCGGCCGTCTGGAGGCGGGAAGCCTGACGGATCCGCGACTCGATCTGGCGTGCACCACCGCCGCAGGAGATCCCGTCGCGTTCGTCTGGGTCGAGCCCGGTCCAGATTCGGTGTTCGTCGCCGTTCGACAGCGAGGGTTCACCGAGGTGTACGAGACCACGAGCGACCTGCCCGTGCGCGTCACGACGACGGCGGGGATCGCGCTCGAGGAGTCGAGTGCGTGGCTCGAGGTCTCGGAGCACGATCGGCAGGGAGCCCTGCTCCGCGAATACACGCTCGATGCGCGGGTCGCGGGCTAGGACATTGGGAGCGGGAGCGTCAGGGTGAACGTCGTGCCCACCCCGGCTTCCGACTCGACCGTGAGCGACCCCCCGTGACCCTCCGCGATCATCCGGGCAAGCGCGAGTCCGAGCCCCGATCCCGGCGAAGTCGGGTCGAGCCGGGTACGGACCTCGAAGATGCGCTCTTGCTCGTCGGGCGGAATGCCGTCGCCGCTGTCCGAGACCGAGATCCGAAGCACCGCGTCCGCCTCGGCCCGCACGCGCACGAAGCCGTCCGGCGATCCATGCCGGACCGCGTTCGAGATGAGATTGTCGATGACCTGCCGGAGTCGAGAGGCGTCGCCCTCGATCAACGGGAGCCCCCGCGCAACGCTTGCCTCGACTGCTGCGCCGCGAAGCCTCGCGGCCGAGACTGCATCACGCACGAGCGCATCGGGATCGACCTGCTCCACCTGGATCGACGCGACCGCGAGATCGGCCACGATTCGCTCGACTCCCCGGCACGCCGCTGCCGCGAGCCGCACGAGCTCGAGTCGCGCGTCCCGGCCGAGCTCCGGCTCCGGAAACGCCTCTGCGATCGCCGATAGGGCCGCCACTGGGCTGCGAACCTCGTGCACGAGGATTGCGAGACGCTCGGCGTCGAGCGCATCGGTCATACGCCGCGTTCCTCCATACGAGCGATCGCCCAGCGGCCGACGTCGGCGAGGATCGGATCGGCGGACTCCGCGTGGCGTTCGACACTCGGCCGCAGCGCGGCGCTTCCGACGTTTCCGGCCGCGATCAGGGCGTTCCGGCGCAGCCAGCGCGGGTCGTTTCTCGGCACGTAGAGTCGGTGGAAGTCCTCGACGAGGTCCTCGCCGTCACGCTCGAGCCAGTCGACGAGCGACACCGTTGGCTGGGCGTCCGGCTGGTGACGAGCTCCGCTGCGTCGTCGCTCGACGCCGCGGTTCCACGGGCAGACCTCCTGGCAGATGTCGCAGCCATACACCATGTCCCCCATCTCCGCCCGGAAGTCATCGGGGACCAGAGCAGGGGCCTGCGACCAGTACGAGAGGCACTTTGTCGCGTCGAGGGTTCCGGGCTCATCGAGCGCTCCAGTCGGACACGCGTCGATGCAGAGTCGACACTCGCCGCAGTCCAGGTCGAGCGTGGGGGTCGGCTCGATTTCGACGTCGGTGACGAGCACGCCGAGCACGACCCACGACCCGTGCCGTCGAGTGATCGCCATGGTGTTCTTGCCGTAGAACGCAACGCCGGAGACCACCGCAGCCGCCCTGTCCACGTGGTCGTTGTCGTCGACAAGGACGCGGTAGACGCCACCGAGCCGCCGTCCCAGCTCCTCGAGCCGCTCACGCAGCGTGGCGTACTCGTCACGCCACGTGTAGCGGGGGAGGCGACCCTGGTCGGGGTGTGGCTCTGGTGCATCGGCGACGTAGCAGAGCGCAGCCGCCACGACCGTCCTCGCTCCCTCGACCAGGAGCTCCGGGTGGCAGGACACTTCGGGTCGCGCCATCGTGAAGCGCATGTCGGCGAAGAGGCCGCGCTCGCGACGCTCGCGGATGTCACGCTCCGCGCCGACGTAGGGCTCCGCGGGAGCAGCGCCGACGACGTCGATGCCCAGCTCGGCGGCCAGCTCGCTCAGCTCGGAGCCGGTCATGACAGGATTCTGCCTCGTGAAAGCGATCCGGATTCACGAGGACGGCGGGCCGGAGGTGCTCCGATACGAGGAGGTCGCCGACCCCGAGCCGGCCCCCGGCGAGGTGCTCGTCTCGCTCCGCGCTGCAGGATTGAACCATCTCGACGTCTGGGTCCGTAAGGGCCTGCCGTCCGTTCCCAAGCCGCGGATCCTCGGCGCCGACGGCGCCGGGCTGGTGGCTGCGCTCGGCGAGGGGGTCGATGGATTCGAGATCGACGAGCGCGTCGTCATCAACCCCGGCATTCCACACAATGGCCGCATCACCGTCATCGGCGAGCACACGGACGGGACTTGCTGCGAGCTCAAGGCGATTCCGGCGGCTCAGCTGTACCGGCTCGACGACGCGCTTTCGTTCGCGGAGGGAGCGGCTTTCCCGCTCGTGTTCGAGACCGCGCATCGCATGCTCGTAACGAAGGCGGCCGTGCAGGAGGGCGAATGGGTCCTCATCTGGGGTATCGGCGGCGGGGTCGCACTCGCCGCGTTCGAGCTCTGCCGAGCGCTTGGCGCTCGCACGATCGTCACGTCCTCGAGCCCCGAGAAGCTGGCGAAAGCGCGCGAGCTCGGTGCAGACGTCACCGTGAACCATACGGACGACGACGTCGTCCAGGCAGTGAAGGACGCAACGGGAGGGGCCGGCGCCGACGTGGTCGTCGAGACGGTCGGCGAGGCGACGTGGGAGCGTTCGCTCGGAGCAGCCGCGCAGGAGGGTCGCGTCGTCGTCTGTGGTGCTACGTCGGGCCATAGCCCGCCGGCACGCCTCTATCGGTTGTGGTGGAAGCAGCTCGTCGTGTACGGCTCGAGCATGGGAATGCCATCGGACTTCGAGAGTGCCTACGACCTCATCCGGGCCGGGCGGGCGCGGGTCCGCGTCGACAGCGTCTTTCCGCTCGCGGAAGCGGCACGGGCGCACGAGCGACTCGAGTCCGGCGCGCAGTTCGGGAAGGTCGTGCTCTCGATCCCCGAGTAGCGCTCAGCCGAAGCCGAGGATGAACTTGGCGTCGTCCGACATCCGATCGGGAGTCCACGGCGGGTCGAAGGTCAGCTCTGCCTCGACCTCGCTCACGCCGGGAACGCCGCGGGCGGCATCCACGATCCCCTCGGCGATCATCGCCCCTGCCGGACACCCCATCGACGTGAGGCTGTAGAGAACTCTCACCTTCGGACCGTCGACCTCGACGTCGTACATGAGGCCGAGCTCGACGATGTCCATCCCGAGCTCGGGGTCCTCGACTGCATGCAGCGCTTCGACGACGTCTTCGCGTGTCACCACGCGGCAAGTGTAGAGAGCGCGCGCTACACCACGCCGACGAGCTGATCGGCGCGGCGCAGGACGAGGTCGAGCACGTCCGCGATGGCCCGGTCGAGCGAGTCGTTGTAGATCACAGGGACGTCGTGACGTCTCGCACGCTCGACGATGTAGTCCTGGATCTCTCGTATCTGCGGGAGCGAGTCGAGGTATTTCTCCAGCGGCCGCAGGCCCTCGGTCGCGTAGTCGCGCACCCAGAAGTGGCTGCGATGCAGGTTCTCGTCCTCGATCGCGACGACGCACTGGACGACCGACGCGCCGGGGTACTCGGTTCCGACCATTCCCGGGACGAGGTGGACGCCCTCGAGCACGGTCGACCAGCGCTCGGTGGCGGCTCGCTCGAGCGCGGCATCGACGCCAACGAGCACGTTTCGCGTCTGGTCGAGGAAGCCGAGAATCGCCGCGTCGCCGGACTCCTCCTCCTCCGCCCGAGTGAGCGCGAGCTGGGCCTCGAAGCTCGAGTAGTGCACGGAGGGCATGAACTCCTTCGAGAAGAACGTCCGCATCGTCTGCCGGATGAAGTCGGTCGACGTCACACGTGTGATGCCGAGGCGATGCGCCGCCTCGGTCGCGATCGTCGACTTCCCGGTGCCGGTGGTGCCGCCGATGAGAAGCAGCAGCGGCTCCTCGTGGCGCTGCAGCGCATCGAGCTGCCGCAGCCGGCGAACGGTCCGGGCGGCCTCCTCTTCACCGATGAGCTCGGCCGCGAGCTCGCCCAGTCGGTCGAAGTCGAGCGACAGCGCACCTCGCTCCGCCAGATCTCGATCCGCGTAGCGGGCGATGAGGTACGCCCGCTCGGGATCGAGCCCCGTGACGACCAGCGCACGCGCCATGAGGCCCTTGGAGAACGGAACCCCGTCGCCAAGCGGCAGCGGGAGAGTGTGACGGCGCTCCCTCACGAATAGAATTTGGCCACTTCCAGGAGGGCCTCGTCAAGGTCCGGCTCCCCCTTGAGGGGTACCACGTCGTTCGCTGCGAGAACGACGCTGGCGCCGCGAGCGAGCGCGGCCTCCGCGACGACGTCGATAGCGGCCGCCTTCAGCTCCACGAGGAAGACGTCGGCGTGAACCGCAGGAAGCTCGTCGCGCAGTGCGGGGCGGTTCGCGAGATTGCCGGAGACGCTGACGACCTTTGCGCCGTGTGCTTCTTCGAGGTGCTGTCGCAGCAACCGGTGCGCAGCCTCCGGCGCGGCGCAGAAGTAGGCGACCGAGCGACCGGCGATGTCCTCGAGCGGTCGTGGCTTCAGCGAGGTTGCGACCACCGGGACCCGCGGACGGGATACCCGCGAGACGGCCATCCGCACTCGCTCCCACTCCGACGACGGCGCCGCCATCGTCACGACGACGAGATCCGCGAGCAGGAGCCTGTACGCGTTCAGATAGCCGGTGGCGACAGCCGGGTCCTGATGCCCACCGACGACGACGACGGTCCGGTCCGCGTCGATTGGCGGAAGCGCGGCTCCGCTGCCGTCGAAGACGACGACGTCGGGCCTCATATCACCTGCAATACGTGCTCCTTCCACGACGTTGGAGGTCGCGACGCCGCCCGCGAGGCCGCCTCCGCACCGCCGGCAGCCGACCGTGGTGACACCCATGAGCGCGGCCGTCTCCAGGTGGTCTGACGCGGCGTGACGACCCGAGCGCGAGAGCTCCACGAGCGCTTGGACCGTTGGTGCGACGTCGACGACCTCGGGCTCGGCCGGCCCGCCCCTCCCCATCGCGACCACGACGACGCGCCGATCGGCCGCGAGGAGCCGTGCGACATGTCCGGTCACCGCAGTCTTGCCGACGCGTTTCCCGGTTCCGGCCACGGCGATGGACGACAGGGCAAACGGCGCCCGCTCCGGCGGGTCGAGACGGAAGTCGGCCCCGAGGTACGGGACGCCGCGCGCGAGCACGCGGCTCGCGAGGTCGAAGCGCTCGACCGGACCGAGCACAGGCTCGTCCGAGAGGTCGACGACGATCTCAGGCGCATACTCCGCAATCGCGGACTCGACCTCTGAAACGAGCGGAATGCCGTAGTCCTCACCTCCGCGGAGCTTTTCCTGACCGCCGACGAGCACGGCCGCGACGAAGTCGTACGGGAGCTCGGCGAGCGCATCACGGACGACCGACGCGTAGTGCTCGCCGTCGACGATGGCGAGTGCTCTCAAGTTCGGGCTGTGACCTCGTCCTCGATCGCGCCCGTGAACTTCGCGTACTCGAGTGTGTCAAGGGCGAACGAGACGAGCTTCACCTGGCCGTGGAACGGATGCCGCCTCCAGATGTCGACCCGCTTCTCGTCGACCTCGATGACGTTATAACAGGGCCTCGTATTGCCGCGGAGGCGCAGCGACGACACCGTGCCGGCGTTCACGACGAAGAGATCCTCGAGCCGCCAGACGTACGGCACGTGCTTGTGCCCGGAGAGGACGAGGCGCACGCCCGAGCGTTGCAGACACTCGATGCAGTCGCCCGCGTCGTAGACGATGTTTCGCTCGCGCCCGGTCCCCGGTACGGGAAGAAGGTGGTGATGCAGCACGAAGATCTTCAGCTCGGCGGGTTCTTCCGTGAACTGCTCTTCGATCCACCGGTATCGGCCGCGTCCGATCTGGCCGTGGTCGAGATCCGGCTCGGTCGAATCGACTGCGACGATCGCGACCAGACCGCGCCGGAGAACGGAGTTCCGCTCCCCGAACATCTCCTCGAAGTGCACGTATCCGACGTTGCGAGAGTCGTGGTTTCCTGGAACCACTACGAGGGCGTCGCAGTCGATCCTGTCGAGGTACTCGCGCGCCAACAGGTATTCATGGCGGAACCCGAACGTCGTGAGGTCCCCCGAGCAGACGACGACGTCGGGCCGGAGTTCGTTGATCTCGGCGATTGCCCGCTCGAGCAGGCTCGCTTCGAAATACGTCTCGCCGCAGTGGAGGTCCGAGAACTGCGCGATCCGGAACACTGCACTAGTCTAGGCCGGTCCGGGGTCGTCCGGGGCCGGTGGTACGCTGGCGCGGGTGCGGGACGAAAGCCCCGTTTTCCAGGCATATTGTGGAACCGACCCCCCGCGGTTCGCCAACCGCATCGAAGTCGAGTGCGCCAAGATCCTCGACTACTATGGCGTTCCCTGGGACTACGAGCCGCACTCGTTCGTCCTCGAGCGTGACGACCAGGGACGCGTCCTCAGCGCGTTCACGCCGGACTTCTACCTTCCGGAGCAAAATCTCTTCATCGAGGTGACCGTGATGAAGCAGTCCCTCGTGACGCGCAAGAACCGCAAGCTCAGAGAGGTCCACCGGCTCTATCCCCATGTCCGGGTCAAGCTCTTCTATCGGCGTGATATCGAGCGCCTCGCGCAGCGACACCGACTGCGTCTCGCGTCGTGATGGGACGACCTGATCGCTCGGAGAACGGCGAGCTGAGGGCTGTGTACCTCGCGCGCGACGAGATCGCCGCGCGCGTCACCGAGCTCGGCGAGGAGATCACCCGCGAGTACGCGGGGCTCGAGCCCCTCCTCGTCGCACCGCTCAAGTCGAGCGTCGTCTTCCTCGCCGACCTCACACGGGCGCTCCGTATCCCACACGCCCTCGACGTGATCGAGCTGGCTCCCTACACCGACGGCCAAGGTGGCGGCGTCCGCCTGCTCAAGGACGTCGACTCCCCCCTCGAGGGCCGTCACGTTCTTCTCGTCGAGGACGTCGTGGATACCGGCCTGACGCTGCACTTCCTGTGCCGGACGCTGGGCCTGCGCAACCCGGCCAGCATGGCGGCGGTCACGCTGCTCGACCGCCCGTACCGGCGCCTCGTCGACGAGCTCCCGCTCCGCTTCGTCGGATTCACCGTCCCCGACGAGCTGTTCGCCGGCTACGGCCTGGGTCTCGACGAGCGTTGGCGTGCGCTTCCGGATCTCCACGTCGTCAGCTCCGTCGCGCTCCCGCGCGCGGCGACGGAAGCTGCCTGACTCGTCTAGAGGTACAGAAGTGGGTCGACGGCGACGCCGTTGACGCGCACCTCGAAGTGGAGATGCGGGCCGGAGGAGTTGCCGGTCGATCCGACAAGCGACACGCTCTGCCCCTGAGACACCGACTGTCCCACGCTCACGAGGATGGACGACGCGTGTGCATATGCCGTGGACAAGCCGTTCCCATGGTCCACGACGACGAGATTCCCGTACCCGCCGAGCCAGCCCGCGTAGATAACGGCGCCGGCGGCCGCGGCCCGGTTCGGGGTGCCGAATCCGCACCCGATGTCGATGCCCTCGTGCATGCGCCCCCAGCGCATCCCGAAGCCGCTGACGACCGGGCCGTCGCATGGCCAGATGAACCCGGCCGCCGAAGGCTGCCCGGTCCCGGTCGAGCCCGCGTTCTCCTGCGCAGCCTGGATCTGCGCAGCCAGCGCGGCACTCTGGGCCGCAAGTGCCTCGACCTCGTGAAGGTACTCGGCTCTCGTCTCGCGGGTGTCCGCAAGCGCGCTCTCCTTGAGGGACTCCACAGTTGCCAGCCGATCGCGATCCCCGGCGAGGTGATCGCGGGCCACGCGCGCCTCGTCGGTGCGTGCCGCGATCACGGAGACCGTCGCCGCCTGCAGTCGCTTCGTCTCGATCGTCGCGCGGCGCTCCGCCGCGGCCTTGACTTTCGCGCGCTCCACCTGACGTGCGATCCGCTGGTCCTGCCTGCCGATACGCGTGAGGAACTCGACGTTGTCGATGAGGTCGTCGAAACTCGAAGCGGAGACCAGGAATGCGAGCATGTCGGGCGGCTCGTCGATGTACGCGGCGCGGACCCGCACCTCGAGGATGCGGACGGCCTTCTCGTACTCGGCCTGGAGACGCTCGAGCCGCCGCGTCTGGACAGCGAGGAGCGCCGTGAGCTCGTCGAGCCGCTCCTGGGCACCCGCCAGCTCCGCCTCGAGATCGGAGATCCTGGCCTCCGCCTCGTCGACGGCGGCCTGGGCATCCTCGAGCTCTGCGACGACGGCCGAGAGCTGCGAGGTGAGCACGCCTTCCTGCTCCTTCGACGCCTCGATGTCGGCTTGCAGGGCGGCGATGCGCGCATCGACGCCGGCCTTCTCGTCTGCGGGATCGTCTGCGGCCGCCGGACTGGCCGTGACCAGCGCGAGGGCAAGCACGGCGGGGGCGAGGAGACGCCGTCCCATCCACCTATTTTCGCCCATCGACAGGTCGCACCTCCCCGGAATCTCGTTGAAGTGCCTGCAGCGCCTCTGCCACGTCACGCCGAAGCGGCCCGACCTGCATTCGGTAGTCCTCGTCCGAGACCGTTCCCGTGCGGTGGTCGAATTCCAGATCCTTGAGCGCGGCGAGCGCACGGTCGCGCTCCTCGAGCAACGCGAGCCGGCGTTTCTCCCCCTCGTCGAGATCGTCGAGCGAGTCGGACTCGGGCTCGGGCTCGCGGAGAAACGGGAGCGCGACGGCGACCACGCAGGCAACGGCAAGCGTCGCAGCGAGCACCAGGGCCAGGGTCAACGCGTTGCGGGAAGGCCGATCTCGGATGCGCGCGCAACGAGCCTCCGCTGCTCGCGCCGATCGGGCCACAGCGTGATGACCGAGCCGAGGAGGAACACGAGCCCGGCGAGCCAGATGAGGTTGACGAGCGGCTTGACGAACACGCGGAAGTAGATGCTCCCGTCGGGATCGATCTGCTCCGTGATCACGAAGAGGTCCTCGCCGGTGAGCGGATCGCTGCGGATTCCGACTTCGTTCGAGACCTGATCCTCGATCGTGTACGCGTTCTTGCCCGCCCGGAGCGTGCCCAGGTCGCGATCGCCGCGCTGGATGCCCAGGGTCGCGCGAATCTCCGTCGCGTTCGGGCCTGCCCGCTCGTCGAGCGATCGGTAGACGAGGGTGTAGTCGCCGATCCGCATCGAGTCGCCCCGAGCGAGCTTCGCCTCGGCGACGGAGTCGAACGCGCTGGAGCCGGCAACGCCGATCGCGAGCAGCACGATCGCCGCATGGACGACGTAGCCGCCGTAGCGACGCCGGTTCCGCGAGATCAGCGACGAGAAGGCGCTCGGCCAGGACGCTGCTCCCAGTGCGCGCCGCGCGCGAGTGCCGCGAGCGAACTCCATGACGATCGTCGCGAGCACGAATGCCGAGAACGTGTAGGCGACGAGGCCCGGAACCGAGCTTCCGGCACCGAGAGACAGAAGTACGACTCCCGTCGCGACCGCGACGATGGTCGGCCACCGGAACGTGGTGGCCAGGCTCTTGAGCGACGCCCGCCGCCACGCGATGAGCGGCCCGATGCCCATGAGGAGCAGCAACGGGAGGCCGAAAGCGCGCAGGAAGAAGTCGTAGTAGGAGCGGCCGAGGACCACGGCTTCGCCTCGCACGGCCTCGGAGATCAGGGGGTAGACGACGCCCCAGAGGATCGCGAGGCAGAGCGCGAGAAGAAGCAGGTTGTTGTAGAGGAACGCCGCTTCCCGCGAGATGGGCGACTCGAGCTTCGTCGGTGACCGGAGGCGTGGCAGCCGCCAGAGCAGGAGCGAGAGGGCGGGGGCGACGGTGGCGGCGATGAACGCGAGGAACCACGGCCCGATGGCGCTCTGGGTGAACGAGTGGATGGAGTTCACGACACCGGACCGCGTGAGGAACGTCCCGAAGAGTGCGAGCGAGAACGCGAGCAGGACGAGGAGCACGTTCCAGACCTTCAGCATCCCACGTTTCTCCTGGATCATCACGGAGTGTAGGAAGGCCGTCGCCGCCAGCCAGGGCATGAGCGCCGCGTTCTCCACGGGATCCCACGCGTAGTAGCCGCCCCATCCGACCTCGACGTAGGCCCAGTGGCTTCCGAGGAGCTGGCCGATTCCGAGAGCCGCCCACGCGAACAGCGTCCAGCGCCGGGTGGCGATGAGCCAGCGCTCGTCCAGCTTCCCGGAGAGCAGCGCGCCCATCGCGAATCCGAACGGCACGGTGAGGCCGACATAACCGAGGTACAGCAGCGGCGGGTGGGCGAGCATGTACGGGTTCTGGAGGCTCGGTGTCATGCCCGCGCCGTCCGGCGGCGCGACCTGTGTCGAGAACGGGCTTGCGACCGCCACGAGCAGAAAGGCGAAGAACGTCGCGACCGCGGCGAACACGGGGACCACCCAAACGATGAGGTCCCGCGCCCAAGCACGGTTCAGGCTGACGGCCGCGGCTCCGAAGCCCGTGAGGACGAGCAGCCAGAGCAGCAACGAGCCCTCCTGGCCTCCCCAGAACGCCGAGACCGTGTAGGGAGTCGGAAGAGCCTCACTCGTCGTTCGGGCGACGTACGAGAACGAGAAGTCGTTGCGGAGCAATGCCGAGAGCAGCACGGCCGCCGCGACTGCCGTGGTGACGAACGACGCGACGAGCGCGTTCTGCGCTGAACGGGCGAGGCGACGTCGACCGACGTATGCGGCGTACGAGCCCGCGACGAGCGCGTACGTCGACAGGCCGAGTGTGACGAGCAGCGCGGCGCGACCCAGCTCAGGCATGCGCGCGGATCAGGCCGGGTCGCCGCTCTGCTTCGGTGCGTACTTCGAAGGGCACTTCGTGATCATCGAGCCGGGCTCCGCGACGAATGTCCCTCGTAGGAGCCGACCGTCGACCACCACGTGCCGTCCGACCTTGAAGAGATCCGGCACGGACCCCGTGTACCGCACTACCACCGTCGCCCTGGAGCCGTCGCCGATGTCTCTCAGTTTGAAGCGAAGGCCACCTGCGTGAGCGTCACCCGTGACCGGCCCCACCACGACGCCTGCCAACTGCACCGCGTCCGTCCTCCCTTTCAGCTCGCTGGGCGCAAGGGACGGATTTCCACCCCCCGCGATCGACGTGTAGAGGAGGAATACGGCGAGCACCGCCGCCACCGAGAGCGCGATGACGAGCCGCGCCGGACTCGCCCCAGCTCGATTGGCACTGCGAGCCACGTGTAAAGTCTAGCCCCGGCGGCCGGTACCGCCCGGTGAAGAGGCGCTTACGCGGCTCGTTCCGCAGCGTCCCGCTCGGTAACGCGCCGATCGGGCATGCGATAGCCGTGGTCGAGACACAGCGAGCCGGGAGACTCCTCCGTGAGGGCGTCGCAGTACCCCTTGCCATACGCCGCGCGAATGAACGCCGCGACGATCTCAAGACTCCAGTCCGAAACGTCCACTGCCTCGCGCCAGAGGTCCGCGAGACGAAGGTCGATGTCGAGCTCGAGAAGATCGATCCTGGACGGGTCGTTGGCCACGTTTCGAGCGTAGGGGACCCGTCGGACGGAGCATCGTGAAGCCCCGAATACCGCCTACTGCTCCTCTGATCGCACGGTGAACGGCATCGTCCAGTCTTCGCGCGAGGCGCCGTCGATCGTGAGACGCCATTCGTAGCGGCCGGGCTCGAGGGGTAGCGGGGTCGAGTTCACGGCGACCGGAAAGTCCAGTGGCGTTCCCGGCTTCAGCCCCGGCGGCCGGCCGACCTCGAACTCGCCGCCGAATGCGACGACCTGATCCGAGTCCTCCTCGGTCTCGAAGCCCACCGCGACGCCGTCGGAGTCGAGCAGTTCGACCGAGAACGAGTGCCGCGTGTTCGCTTGGTCCCACGGCACCTGGATCAGGAGGCCGATGCCGAACGACGCGGGCTCGGGGCCTGTCTGCGACCACCCGCCACCGACGATCGTCAGCTTGCCGTCCGAGACGACGGCGTAGTCAGCAAGCAGCATCGTCGCCTTCACGCCGTGAAGGCAATCACATCAGGGCACTAGGATCGAGAGGTGGCATCGCGGATCCGCGTCGGGCCTGCACGGATGCCGTCACGCGACTCCCCCGAGCAGGCGATCGAGCTCGTGCTCGGGCGCGGCTATGCAGCCTGCGAGATCGACTTCGAGAGCGGCTTCTGGATGGACTACCCCTTCGCCGAGCGCCTCGGAGAGCTCGCGCGAGAGCACGACGTCGCGCTCTCCGTGCATGCGCCGCTGTTCGGCTTCATGGGCCACCTCGAAGCGAGCGGACGCAAGTTCACGTCCGCGGTCGGAGCACTCGACCGCAGCGCAGGGATCGCAGCGGCGTGCGGCGCGGAGCTCGTGGTCTTCCACCCCGGCTTCCTCTTGGGGCGGAGCCGCGAACAAGCGATCGACGCCGTCGTCGAACAGCTCGAAGCGCTCCGGGAGCGGCTCGAGAAGAAGGATCGCGGTGTGCCGTTCGGCATCGAGGTCATGGGTCGCGTTCGCGATCTCGGCTCGGTCGACGACGTCGTCGAGATCTCGACGCGGCTCGATTGGGTGAGACCGGTTCTCGACTTCGCGCACATGCACGCGACGAGCGACGGGGCTTTCCTCGACCCGGTGCCGTTCCGCGCGGCACTTGCGCTCGCAGACGAGGTGATCGAGCCCGAGGCGCCGTTCCACATCCACTTCTCGGACATCGCGTTCGCGAACCGCAACGAGACCAAGCATCTGCCCTATGGCGAGGGGACTCTCCGGGCCGAGCCGCTGCGTGACGCGCTCACGACGTTCGACCGCGCGGCGACGGTGATCTCCGAGTCGCCCGACGAGGCGTCGAGTCAGGCGATCCGAGCGGTGCTCTCGGGCGGCGGGGAAAGCTCAGCCAGACGGGCCTCGTAGAGGCTCGCATCCTCGTCGCGCCCCCGGTCCTGCAGAAACGCGATGAGCCACTCGAGCGGGTGCTGCTCGAACAGCTTGTAGTTGGATTTGCGCGCCAGGTCGATCGCGGTCCTGTAGATCTCCTCCGCCTCCTGGTCACGCCCCTGAGCCGCGCGGACGGAAGCGATTGCCGTCATCGCGAAGATGTGACAGGCCGTGTCCTCCGGCACGCTGTTCGCCTCTGCGTCGAGGGCGAGCCGCTCGGCCTCGTCGACCTTGCCCAGCTCGACGAGCGTCGTTGCGAGCGCGGCCTGGTAGTCCGGGAGCAGCCCGCGGTCGCCGCGACCACTCGTCAGCCGAACCGCTTCGCGGAACAGCTTCTCGGACTTGCGCAAGTCGCCCTTGCGCCGAGCGATCCACCCGAGCTTCAGCAGCGCAGCGGCCATCAACGGCTCGCTCCCGAGCTCCTCTGCGGTCGAGCGAACCTCCTCGAGGACTGTCTCTGCCGCGTCGAGCTCGCCCTTCAGCCGTAGGAACCAACCGTACGAGAGCGTCGCACTCATGCGGGCGCGAACGCTCCCACTCTCGCCCGCGAGCTCGAGCGCGCGCGTGATCAGGAGCTCGGCCTCGTCGAGCTCCAACGCGACCATGTGCGCTCCGGCGAGCGCCTGGGCCGCGATGGTCTGCAAATCCTTGCGCCGTGCGTCCAGCGCGACGGTGTACGCGCGCTCCGTGTACCGGACGAAGTCGTCCTCGGACCCCAGCCATGAGCCCACCACGGCGCGTGCGCTCAGTGCATCGAAGTGCGCGACCGGGTCGTCCTCGTCTGCCAGCAGCTCGAGCGCCTCGTCGACGAGGACCTTCGCTGCGGCGGCATCACCGTTGCGCTTCACGGATGCCTCTCCCAGCGCCGTGAGCGCGAGTGCCTCGATCGCAGTCGCACCCTCGCTCCGCGCCTGGTCGCGCACTTTCGCCATCTCGACCTGGACCGCGTTCCAGTCCTGCAGCCGCCACGCCGCACGTGCAGCGACGTAGCGGGCGCCCAGGGTCGGACGAAGCTCGAGCGCGCGAAGCCCGAGGGACCGGGCATTGCCGTACGCCTCTCGCGCGATCGCACGCTTCGCCGCCTTGACCAGCGCTCCGGCAGCCTCCCGGGCGAGCTCCTCGGGCGGCGCACCCTCGAGCTCGGTGAGGAACTCGACGGACTGGTCGAGGTGGTACGCGCGGATCTCGACGAGCTCCTCCCCCGTCCGTTCGGCGAGCCACTCGGCGAAACGGGCGTGGTACTGGGCTCGTGAGAGCTTGGCGAGCCCCGTGTACGCGACCTCGCGAATGAGCGCGTGCTTGAAACGGTATGCGGACTCCCCGGAGATCGACGAGCGCGGCTCGCGAAGCAGGAACTCGCGTTGCAGGAGATCGCCGAGCAGCGCCTCGCGATCCGTGACATCGGGTGACAGGTGCTCGAGGGCCCCCTCCCAGAACACACGCCCCACGACGGAAGCTCGCTGGAGAAGTGTCTTTGCGTCTGGCACGAGATGGTCGATACGTGCGGCGATGAGCGCCTGCAGCGTGTCCGGCACGCGATCCGCTGAGCCGTTCCCGGAGCCGCTCTCGACGAGCATCCGGATCGTCTCCTCGACGAAGAGCGGATTGCCTTCCGCGCGGTCGAGCGCTTCCTGAGGGAGCGAGGCGGGACGCTCACCCGCCGCTCCCGCGAGCTGGCTCAGGAGCTGCTCGACGAGCCTCGCGCTCTCCTCCTCGGAGAGTGGCTCGAGCTCGATGGCGGTCGACCGCACTCGACCTCCACCCCACCCCGGGCGGGCGTCGAGGAGCTCGGGGCGGGCGAGGCAGACGACCAGGACCGGTGCCCGGATCCAGTCGGCGAGGTGCTCGATCAGGTCGAGCAGAGGAGCTTCGGCCCAGTGGATGTCCTCGAAGAGCAGAATCAGAGGCTGCACCTCCGCGATGCCCTGCATCACCTCGCGCGCGCCCCAGGCGATCTCCTGCGGACTCCGCTCCCCTTCGAGCGCCTCCATCAGCCCCGCAGCGAGCCCGAGGACGTCCGCGACCGCCTCCTCGGCGCAGCACTCCCGCAGCTTCTCGAACGCCTCTTCGAGAGGGTCGTCATCGGAGATGCCCGCTGCCGCTTTCACCATCTCGGCGAGCGGCCAGTAGGTCACGCCGTTTCCGTACGGCAGCGCGCGGCCCATCAGAACGCTCGCGCGCTCCACACCGTCGATGAACTCCCGCGCCAGACGGCTCTTCCCCACGCCCGCCTCGCCGTAGATCGTAAAGAGGTGCGCACGACTGTCCCTGAGAGTCCGGTTGAACGTGTTCTCGAGCAGCTCGAGCTCGGCGTCGCGTCCGACCAGCGCGGCGCGCGGACCGAGCGGCCTGCCCGGGCCGTCGAGCATGTCCACGACCCGCCAGGCGCGAAGCGGTCCGTCGATTCCCTTCAGCTCGAGCGGGCCGGCATCCTCGACAACGAGCGTCCCCGCAGCCAGCCGATAGGCAGTCGGGCCGACCAGAATCTCGCCGGGTCGCGCCGCCTCCTGCAGTCGAGCAGCGAGGGTCACCGCACCTCCGGTCGCGAACGTCGACTCCGCGCTCTCGACTACGACCTCACCGGCCTCGATGCCGATGCGCGCTTCCAGCTCCATGCCGTCCATCGCTTCCCGCATCGCAAGCGCTGCCCGAATCGCCCTCTGGGCGTCGTCCTCGTGCGCCTGGGGAACACCGAAGGCGGCCATGACGGCGTCGCCGGCGAACTTCTCGACGATGCCACCGTGCTGCTCGACGCAGTCGGACACCAGGTCGAAGAACTGGGTGACCCGGCGACGAACGACCTCCGGGTCGACACCGGTCGCGAGGCGCGTCGAGTCGACGATGTCGACGAACAGCACACTTGCGAGCTTTCGCTCCATCTCTGAAGTGTAGAAACGCGGCCGGGGGCGACTGCCATCCCGCGCTCAGTGCGGCACTAGCATCTCGTCGTGCTCGATCCATCGGTCTTCAAGGCGTACGACGTGCGCGGGATCTATCCGTCCGAGATCGACGAGGACGGTGCCTATCGCATCGGTCGCGCCTACACAGAGCATTTCGAGCCACGCTCGGTAGCCGTCGGCCGGGACATGCGCCTGTCGTCACCCTCGATGCTTGCGGCAGTCACCGAGGGCATCGCGGATGCCGGAGCGGATGTCGCCGACCTCGGGCTCGTCGGCACGGAGATGCTCTACCACGCCGTCTCCGAGCTCGGTCTCGACGGAGGCATCTGCGTAACCGCTTCCCACAATCCCAAGCAGTACACGGGGATGAAGATCGTCCGGCGCGGCGCGCTCCCGGTCGGCGGAGATTCGGGCCTTGCCGAGATCCGCGCACGTGCGGAAGGCGACTTCGCACCGGTAACCCGCCGCGGATCGATACGCAGCGAGGACGTCTGGCCGAGCTTCGTCGACAAGGTCCTCTCGTTCGTCTACCCCGGGGCGATCCGTCCGCTGCGCGTCGTGATCGACGCAGCGAACGGGATGGCCGGCGTGATGCTTCCGCCGGTCCTGGAGCGAATGCCTCAGCTCGACGTCGTGCGCTGCCACTTCGAGCCGGACGGGACCTTTCCCAACCACGAGCCGAACCCGTTGCTGCCCGAGAACCGCAAGTTCATCGTGGCCAAGGTCACGGAGGAGGCAGCGGACCTGGGAGTCGCCTACGACGGGGACGCCGATCGCTGCTTCTTCGTCGACGACTCCGGGGAGTTCGTTCCTGGGGACTTCGCGACCGCCCTCATCGCCGAGGCGATCCTGGAGAAGGCGCCGGGCGAGAAGGTCATCTACGACGTGCGCGCGAGCTGGGCCGTCCCCGAGACCATCGAGCGCGCAGGCGGCATACCTCTGATCAACCGCGTCGGACATGCCTTCATCAAGCAGCGGATGCGCGAGGAGGGTGCCGTCTTCGCGGGTGAAGTCTCCGCCCACTACTACTTCCGTGAGTTCTCGCAGGCGGACACCGGCGTCGTGCCGTTCCTCGTCATGCTCGAGCTGCTCTCGCGCAGCGAGTCGAAGCTCGCCGAGCTCCTCCGTCCGTTTCGGGAGCGCTTCTTCCTCACCGGCGAGATCAACACGCCGGTCGCGGACGTGCCGCTCACGCTCCAGGCGCTGAAGGAGCGGTACACGCAGCAAGGCGCCCGCGTCTCGCACCTCGACGGGATCTCGTTCGAGTTCGACGACTGGCACTTCAACGTCCGCCCGTCGAACACCGAGCCGCTCCTTCGCCTCAATCTCGAAGCGCTGTCGAAGGAGCTGATGGAGGAGAAGCGCGACGAGGTCCTCGGAATCATCCATGCGTAGGACGCGGCCGTGAGCAATGTGCCGGAGCTCGGTCGAGTGACCGATCGGCGCCCCCCGTTCAAGTACTCGGCACTGACACGGGTCTGGTTCTCCGACACGGACGCGCAGGGCGTCGTCTACTACGGGCGGTACCTGCCGTACTTCGATCACGCGCGCACGGAGTACCACCGTCATCTCGGCAGGTTCGCGACACCAGGGAGGGAGTTCGTGATGCGCGCCTCCTCGGTCGAATACCACGCGCCCGCGCGCTTCGACGAGCTCATCGAGGCGTTCGTGCGGGTGAGCCGCATCGGACGCACCAGCGTGACGTACGAGTGCGCGGCCTATCGACTCCCCGACGACGTCCTGATGGTCACGGCGCTGCAGACCCTCGTTCTCGTAGACCTCGATGGCCGGCGCCCGGCTCCCGTTCCCGATGAGCTACGCACCGCCGTCAGGGGCTTCGAGGGGAGCGACCTCGAAGAGTGACCGGAAATCCTGTCGACCTCGTTGAGCGGATCGTCGAGCGTGGCGGCGACGCAGACGACGTCCTGCGCTCGGCAGTTGCGGCACTCGCCGCCGACCCGGGCGTCGACTGGGTCGGGATCGCGTTCGTCGAGGGCGGTGAGCTACGCCTCGGACCAGCAGCAGGAGCCACCCCCGAGGCGACGAGAACGCGCGTGCCGATCCTGTTCCAGGGAGTCCAGGTTGCGGAGCTGCAGGTCGACGGGGACATCGACCAGGACGATCTAGGTCGGATCGCGAGCCTCGTCGCGCCGTACGCCCTGATCGGCTGGGACACCGGCGGCGAGGCCTGGGAACCATAGGCGCGCCTCGTGTCCCTCGATCGGGTGAATCACCCTTTAGAGGGAGGTAACTCGTTCGAGGGATTGCATCCCCCAGACGCGTGACTACAAGGAGATTTGGGGAGAGGGGAAGGGAGCCGCGCGCTCGTCCCAGGGCGGGCGCGCGGTAATAACCCGACCCCCACCGGTCGGGGCTACCGCCCCCCTCCCCTCCTTTCCCACGGAACGCGAAATCTGCGATGCGCACCGGCTTCGCCGCCGCGGCCGCACTCTGACCGTCCCCCCGTGACGGTTCGCCCTCCAGAACGGCCCGAGGCCAGGCTCACGCCTGGCCTCGGTCATCTACGCGGAGGGACCGCGGAACACGTGTGGTGGTGCTCGGGGGAACCCGGAGCCGGACCAGACACCGGGATCGAGGCCGTCGTGCTTCGAGCGAAACTCGCCGTTGACGAGCTGCTCCATGTGCTCGGTGAGTTCGGTCTTGAGCTCGGTGGCCTGCGCTTCCGGGATCCGGCCGTCGGCGACTGCCTCGTCGATCCGCCTCTCCTGCGCTGCGACAAGTGACTGGACGAGACCGGAGACGCTCTTGCCCTTGTCCTTCGTGATTCCGGCCAGCGTGTTGTCCTGCAGTGCTTCGCGGAGCTCCGCCTCGGTCATCCCGAGGTACGACGCGGCCGTTCCGAGGATCTCGAAGTGCCCGAAATGGAGTCCGAAGCCCGGCCCGTCATGCCAGCCGCGACCGGACAGCAGCGGGTACTCGTCGGCGTCGATCCGCCCCTTGAGCTCGTCGCCCTGCTCCTCGGTCAGCCTCCCCGCGTCGACCGCCTCGTCGACCCGGTTCTTGAGCGCATGCTTGAGCGCGTCGGACAGGGCGTCGGGCTCGACTCCGAGCTGATCCGCCGCGTCGTCGATGATCGCCTTGCTCTCGTCGCTCGGCGACAACAGGTTCGACGCGGCGATCGCGCCGGCCGCTCCGAGACCTGCCAGGACCAGTGCAATCGCCGCAGCACCTGCAGCGAACGTCAGCTTCTTTCGCTTCGTCATGTGACTCATGGGAACACGCGTGACTAAGAGGGCTCTGAGAGCAACCTAAGAAGATCGGAGGACCTCGGAGCAGCAGTGGCCACGTGGTTCTCGTCCGGCACGAGACGACCGTCCTGCATTCGGATCACCCGCTGCGCGCGGCCGGCGACGTCCGTGTCGTGCGTGACCACGATCACCGTTCTCCGCTGGACGTCCCCGGATAGCGACAGCAGGAGGTCGATGATCTCGCCACCCGTCGTGGAGTCGAGGTTCCCCGTGGGCTCGTCGGCGAGGAGCACATGCGGGTCGTTGGCCAGCGCACGCGCGATTGCGACTCGCTGCTGCTCGCCGCCAGAGAGCTTGCCCGGGACGTGATCTGCACGCTCTGCGAGGCCGACCGAGGCGAGTAGCCCCTGCACGCGCTCCCGCCGCACGGCACGCGAGGACGACGTGGGCGCCAGAGCGATCTCGACGTTCTGCGTGGCCGTGAGGGTCGGAATGAGGTTGAACTGCTGGAAGACGAAGCCGAGCACGTCCAGCCGCAGCTCCGAGAGGACTCCGTCGCCCAGGCGACCGATGTCGCGTCCTTCGAAGAGGAGCTCGCCGACGCTCGGCCGGTCGAGCGCTCCGAGAAGCTGGAGCAGCGTGGTCTTGCCGGATCCGCTCGGCCCGACCACCGCGACCGACTCGCCCGCCGCCAGGGTCAGATCGACCTCGCGGACCGCGTGCACGTGAACGCCACCGAGCGTGTAGGTCCGCGACACGTTGCGAAGTTCGTAGACCGGGGCCGTCGTGTTGGAGCTCATCGTTCTCCGTCGCTCAGTCGATGTGTCGGAGGGCGTCGGCAGGGCGGAGACGCGATGCGCGGAGGCTTCCAACGGCGCCCGCAACGAGCCCGCCGAGCAGGGCGAGACCGACAGCCCACAGCGCCATGGTCGGACTGATCGGAGCGTCCAGCGCCACCTGCCTCGCGGAAGACTCCACAGCTCCCTGCCCAAACGGGCCGAAGCGCGGTCCCTGCTCCGCAACCGTTTCGACGGTCGCCTCGAGGGTGGGCCCGAACGCGGTGATCGCAACAGCGCCCGCGACTCCCAGGAGGATTCCGACCGCGCCGCCGAGCAGACCCTGGAGCAGCGATTCGCCCGTCACCTGACGAACGACGAGGCCTTGCGACCAGCCGAGCGCCTTCAGTGTCCCGAGCTCGCGGACGCGCTTCGTCACCGACGAGAGGGTCAACAGGCTCGCGATGAGGAACGCGGACAGGAGGCCGATGATCATGAGTGCCTTCCCGAGCGAGCCGGCGAGGTTCTTCGCGTCGACGAGCGTTCCCGAGACGCGATCGGCGAGATCCTCCGCGGTCGTCACGGATGCGCCGTCGAGCGTCTTCTCGATCGCGCTCGCGACGGCGGACACGTCGTCGCTGTTCTCGGCACGCACGTAGACCGTGTTCACGCGCCCTGTGCGATCGGAGAGCGCCTGCAGCTGCCCGAGCTTCACGTACAGGTCCGAGGACTGGCCGCCGAGCGGCGTCTCCGCGATCCCCACCACCGTGAACGTCTTGCCTCCGAGTGTCAGCTTGTCGCCGACGCCGAGATTCTCGCGGCTGGCGTAGCTCTCGTTGAGGATCGCCTCGCGCGCGTCACCCGAGCGGAAGTACCTCCCCGTGGTCACCTGTCCGGGCGTGATCGCGCCGAGCTCCTTCACCGTCTCGTCCACTCCGGAGACGCTCCGGGCGGTCGCTTCGATGTTGTTGGGAGGACCACCGCCCGTGCCCGGGGCGGGCCGCACGAAGACGCCGGGCTCGGACGCCTCGGGAACCTTGCCCTCGATGTGGATCGAGTTCAGGGTCAGACCGCCCGCGGCAGCTTCGACGCCGTCGATCGCCTTGATCTGGGCCACCTTGGTGGCGGGAAACGAGAGCTGCGACGTCGAGACGAAGTCGTCACGCGAGAACGTCTTGCCCGGATCTCCGAGGTTGCGGAGTCCGAATCTGCCCCCGCCGTTCTCCGCCTGGAGTTGCTGACGCTCCTCTGCGGAGAGCTGCGGGAATCCGCCGTTCTCTGGCGGAGAGAAGTCGATCGGACGTGAGACCGACATGTCGGTACCGACTCCGGAGAGGTTCGAGGATCGTCGCTTGCGCGCGGTCGAGCCCGGTCGAGAGAGCATTGACGGTCACGACGAGCCCGACTCCGAGTCCTAGGCCGAGCGCCGTGAGCACGGTGCGTCCGCTTCGTCGGCGGAGCTCCGCCAGCATGTACGTGAGAAAGAGCATGCGGGAAGCAAGTCCCGCCCGGCTGAGAGGCTCGTGAGCGGCGGCTAAGAGGTCGCTAAGAAGGCGCGCCGACCGCGATCTGGGTCTGGCCGAGCGTCAGCACCATGCGCGTGCCGCCGCCGTCGGCTCGCTCGGCGATGACATCCCCGCCGTGCGACTCGGCGACCTGGCGCACGATCGCGAGGCCGAGCCCGGAGCCAGGCATCCCGCGCGCGGCGCGCGCGCGATAGAAGCGATCGAACACGAATGGGAGATCCTCGTCGGCGATGCCCGGGCCGTGGTCCCTTACGACGAGCTTTCCGTCACGCACCGCGACCTCGATCTCGCCGCCGGACGGGCTCCACTTGGCTGCGTTGTCGAGGAGATTGCCGACCGCCCGCTCGATCGTCGCCGGCACACCGGCGATCGTCGTCGGCTCGAGATCGACCGAGTACACCACCTCCGGTCGGTTCCGACGTGCTCGCTCCACCGCGTCGGCCACGAGGAGATCCAGCCTCAGCTCCTCCGGCTCGGCCGCGCGCTGTTCGGCTCTCGCGAGCTCGATTAGCTCTGAGATGAGCATGGTCATCTCGCCGAGCTGCTCCACGACGTCGGTCAGGAGACGTCGGCGGTCTTCCGGCGGAAGGGTGCGGTCGCCGGCGAGGACCTCGATGTTCGTCCGGACGCTCGTGAGCGGAGTCCGAAGCTCGTGCGACGCGTCCGCGACGAGCTGACGCTGCGCCCGGGTGGAGTCCTCGAGAGCAGCGAGCATTGTGTTGAAGCTCGCCGCCAGACGGCTCAGCTCGTCCTGGCCGTCCACGTCGATGCGCTCCGACAGGTCCTGCGTCTCCGTGACCCGCTCGACGGTGGACGTGAGCTTCTTCACCGGAGCCAGCGCGGCACGCGCGACCAGAAGGCCGAGGCCTGCAGCGACCACGATCCCGCTCGCGGCGATAAAGAGCAGGAAGAGTCCGATGCGATCGAGGGACTTGTCGACCTCGGTGAGCGGCCGTGCAACCTGCACCGCCGCATCGGGGCCGTACGCGAACGTCAGCATGCGCATGTGCACGCCGTCGACCGTCACGTCGCTCCAGATCGAAGCGCCCTCCCGAGCAGCGGCGGCGACGACGTCTTCATCCACCGGAAGCTGGACGTTCTGAAGAGAAGGGACGATGACCGTCCCGTCGGTCCTCACCAGCTGGTAGTACCTCGCCTCACCGAACCCCGGTCTGAGATCCAGGAATTCCGGGGGCTGCTGATGCGATATTCGACCAGCGCGCGCCTCCAGATCATCGTCTATCGGTGCGCGCAGCTGAGCCCGAGCTACGAGGTACAACACAACGGCGGCGAATATGACCGTGAGTGCGACTGCCGCCGCGGCGGAGACTGCGATCCTGGCTCGAAAGCTCATTGCTCGCGGAGGGCGTACCCGACGCCGCGGACCGTGTGGATGAGCCGCGGAGCGTCGCCTTCCTCCGTCTTCCGACGAAGGTATCCGATGTAGACGTCGAGTGAGTTCGACGTCGGCCCGAAGTCGTAGCCCCAGACGCGCTCGAAGATGATGGAGCGCGTCAGGACCTGGCGTGGGTTTCGCAGGAACAGCTCGAGCAAGGAGAACTCGGTTCGCGTGAGGTCGATCGACAGATCGCCCCGCCGCACCTCACGCGTGCCGACGTCGAGCTGGAGGTCCGCGAACCGCAGCACGTCTCCGGCGTGGTCTCCGTTGCCGGCACGCCGGAGCAGCGCGCGCAGCCGCGCAAGCAACTCCGCGAGCGCGAAGGGCTTCGGTAGGTAGTCGTCGGCACCTGCGTCGAGGCCGGCGACGCGACTGTCGATCTCGGCCCGAGCCGTCAGCATCAGTACCGGCATCGCGCTTCCCTGGGCGCGCAGCCGGCGACACAGCTCCAGCCCGTCGATTCCGGGCATGAGCACGTCGAGGATCAGCGCGTCGGGCGGAGAGGCGGCGGCGAGCCGATCGAGCGCCGCCTCGCCGTCGGCCGCGAGCTCGACCTCGTAGCTCTCGAGCTCGAGCGCGCGCCTGAGGGATTCGCGCACGGCGCGTTCGTCGTCGACGACCAGGATCTTCATTGCATGCAATTGTGCGCACGCGAACGGGAGAAGTCCGGTGTCTTAGCGACTTCTTAGCTGCCTATTAGCCCCTGTTCAGCCAGGATCGCTCCGATTTCAGCCAGACTGATGCCAGACCATTCGATGACCCGCCGCTCACGCACTCCGCTCATCGTCGCTTCGCTCGCCGCCGCCCTCGCGCTCGGCGTGGGACTCGGCGCAGCCGCGTTCGCTGTCCTCGATGACGGTTCGACGACCGTCGTGCGACAGGTGACGGTGGAAGGCTCGGAACCGGTTGCCTCGAACGAGCTTCCTGTCTACCTCCTCTACGCTCGGGTGTCGAAGGCGGTGGTCGAGATCGCAGCGGGCGGCGGTGCGCAGGGCTCGGGCTTCGTCTACGACGAGCGCGGCCACATCGTCACGAACCAACACGTCGTCGCCGGAGCGTCCTCGATCTCCGTGAGCTTCTGGAACGGCGCCGAGTACGACGCCGAGCTCGTCGGGACTGATCCGTCGACGGATCTCGCAGTCTTGCGCGTCGATGCGCCACGCCGGCTGCTCGAACCGCTCCGCCTTGCCGATTCGAGCACCCTCCGGGTAGGCGACTCTGTCCTTGCGTTCGGAAGTCCGTTCGGGCTCGAAGGGACGGTGACCAGTGGCATCGTGAGCGCCCTGCATCGCGAGATGACGGCGCCGAACAACTTCACGATCATCAACACGATCCAGACGGACGCTGCGATGAACCACGGCAACTCCGGTGGGCCGCTCGTCGATCGGCAGGGTCGTGTCATCGGCGTCAACGCACAGATCGAAAGCGAGTCCGGCGGCTCGGACGGCGTCGGCTTCGCAATTCCCTCGAATACCGTGCGCTCGATCGTCCGGCAGCTCATCCAGACGGGCGAGGTCGAGCACGCGTACCTTGGGATCCAGATGACACCCGTTCCGGCCGGCGTCGCAGTCACGCGCGTCCTCCCCGACACGCCGGCGGCGGAAGCGGGTCTCAGGGCGGCGACCGGAACGCGCCTCGTAGACGGCCAGGAGCAGCCGACGGGCGGCGACATCGTGGTCGAGTTCGACGGCGAGAAGGTCACGTCGGCGTCGGCCTTGCAGAGCGCAGTGGACGCGCGGCGTCCGGGGGAGGAAGTCTCGATCACGATCCTCAGGGACGGCTCACGACGGACGGTCGAGGTCACGCTCGCGGTTCGACCGTAGGTGCCCGTCACCCATGGTCTGGGTGACACCTAGACCATGGGCCAGTGTTTACATCGCTTCCCCCGTCGGTATGCTCAGAGCGGAGGTTGAGGAATGGGTAGAAGTCGTTCGTCCGCGATCGTCTTCGCGGCTGCATACATCGCTTTGGTCGTCGGGCTGTTCCTAGCGCTCGGGGGGGCTGCATACGCGCAGTCACCGTCCTCCGCGTCGGACCAGTACGGCACCAAGGTCAAGGGCGTCAAGGTCTCGGCGACCGCGGAGAGCGACACTGCCTCTGCGGCGGCGACGCAGTCCGAGGCGCTTCCGAACACGGGTCTTTCGCTTCTCGGCGTGGTCGTCGTCGGCGGCGCTCTCGTCGGCGCCGGCGTGATGCTGCGGCGGCGCGAGCAGCGCAAGAACTAACCCAGTCTCGGAGCGTCACTCGCCCGGCAACCCCTCCTCGAGGGGGTTGAGCTCACGTGCCCGATCGTAGGCTCTCGGCCGCTCGGATCCGGCGGCGACCTGCGCCACATGCAGCCACGCAACCCAGTTCTCCGGATCCTTCTCGACGGCGTCGCGATACGCGTCGAGGGCGCCCGCCCGGTCTCCGAGGCCCGCCTCGGCATCGCCGAGCACGAGGTCGGGCTCGTATGACCACGGCAGAAGCGCTCGCGCGCGCCGCGCGTCGCTTCTCGCCTCGCTCCAGTCCTTCCGGGTGAGCGCGTCGCGACCGGCGAAGAGGGCCTGATTCCCGACGAGGCTGACAACGGCGAATGCGCTCACGCCGGACGTGACTACGACGAGGACGAGCTTCGTCCCCGCACCGAGCCTCTGGGGCCGCCCGCGTTCGGATGCCGCGAGGGCCGCGGCCGCGCACATGAAGGCCGTCAGCGTCACGCCAACCATCTCCCAGTGCCAATCCATCGCACTAGCCGCGAGCCACGCGAGAAAGGCGCCTCCACCTACCGCAATGAATCGCGAACGGCGGGCCTGGATCACACCGAATCCCAGTACGACGATGGCCGCGGCGAGCAGCGCGAGCCCGACGACCCCGACCTCGGCGAGCGTCTCCATGTACAGGGAGTGACCGTCGCGCATGACGAGCAGGTTCGGACGCCGCTCGTACCACAGGTACTCGAACGTGCCGGAGCCATGGCCGACGAGCGGCCGCTCCCCGGCGGCGTCCCACGAGACCCGCAGCGGCTCGCTTCTACCGTTGCCGGAGATGCTGAAGAGCCGATCGTTCAGGTTCACACCCGTGACGGGCGCGGCGTTGAACCGGCTCTCGAGCTCGTCGAGCCCCTCGGCAGGACCACCGACGGCGACGAGCCCTGCCGCTACGACAGTCACAGCGATACCGCCGAGCGCGACGTCGAAGGCGCGCCGCGCTCGTGTCCCCGCCGGCACACGGCAGGACACCAGCCGCGCGAGGACGGTGAAGAGCGCGCACGCAAGCGCTGCGGCGACCACGACGACCGCGAGCCGGTGTCCTTCCCGGGCCGCTGCGGTGGCGGGCGCGTCCTCCGTCGTCAGCGCGTCCTGCCGCGAGGCGTAGGCGACGCAGGCGATCGCAGGCAGAGAGACGACGAGCCCGCTCCACACGAGGCGGATGCGCCGCAGATCGACCGCGGTCGCGCCGACGAGGCCGATGCCGAGAGCCGCCCAGGCTCCACGCGAGAACGTGAAGTACAGCGTCGTCGCGAGGACGGGAACGGCGATCGAGGCGGCAATAGCGCCGGGCCAGGCGCGTGCATGCGCGACGAACCCGAACACGACGACCAAACCCATAGTCGCGAGCAGGCCGAGTGCATTCCAGTAGCCCAGCGGCTCTGCGAGCCGATACGGAATGATCGGGTCGGCGTAGGTGTCGAAGCGGTCCGGGAACAGGCGGGTAGCGAGCGCGTACGTGGACACGAGCGAGACACCGAGCGCGGCCCCACCGAGCACACCCGGGCTGTCGCCTCGCCGAAGGACGAGTGCGACTGCGAGGGCGAGCGCAACGTAGACGAGCACCCGCTCGAACTCGCGCACCGACGCCGACGAGCTGATCGACCAGAGGGCCGACAGGGCGATCCACGCTCCCAATGCAGCTACGAGCGCAGCGAACGCGATGCGGAGGCGACCGGGAGCGCGCGCGCCATCGAGGATCACGAGGAGCGTTGTGGGCACGAGGAACGCCAGAGCGATCCATCCCCACGATTGCGAGAAGTAGCCGCCCTCGCTCGCATTGGCGGCTGTTACGAGCGCCGCCACGGCGACCGCGACGAGGTAGGTCCGATACTTCCTCGTCACTCGTCCACCCGCGTGTCGTCCGGCGACTTGTCCCTAATCTGTGATCGCGTCATGAGACACCGCCTCGGAACGCTCCTTCTCGGCATCGGCATCGGCATCCTCGCCTGGGCCGCCACCGTGTACCTCTGGAAGGACCCGTTCACGACGGCGTATACAGCCTACGAGCAGCGCAAGCTGGAGTCCTCGCTCGAGCGGCAGTTCGAGAAGTGGAGACCGACGCGGAGACCCGTTGCTCGGCCGGGGAAGCCGACGCCCAAGCCGCTTCCGAGGGACGACGTCCGGCGGGAAGCGCGCCGATTTCGCCTTGCCAGCCAGGAAGGCGACGCCGTGGCCAAGCTCGAGATTCCTCGACTGGGACTCGATGTGGTCGTCGTTAACGGCACCTCGTCAGGGGACCTTCGACGCGGCCCCGGCCGACACCTGGAGACGTACATGCCCGGCGAGCGTCAGCTCGTGTACGTCGCAGGACACAGGACGACGTACGGAGCGCCGTTCTCCGACATCGACCGCCTCCGCGAGGGGGACAGGATCAGAGTGGAGCTCCCCTACGCGTCCATCGAGTACCAGGTGACGAAACACCGCATCGTCGACGACAACGACCTCACCGTGCTCGAGTCACACGGCCGCGAGGAGCTCGTTCTACAGGCGTGCCATCCGCGCTTCTTCGCGAGCCAGCGCTACCTCGTCTACGCGCGACCGGTCTCGGTGGACGTGCGAAGCTAGATGCTCGAGGCCGCGAGATCGCCCTCTCCGGGCGTGAACTAGCCGCTCCGGGGGTGCGACGGGAGAGCGGTGGCGATGCTGGACGCCTCGGCGCCGCTCTCCCGTCGCGAAGCGCAAGCGCCCAAACGCGTCAGATCGCGCATTGGGACGCGCGGGATCGTGGCCTCGAGCATCTAAATTCCGATTGTGCCCGACGGCTGGCAGAGCCTGCGCCTCGACGAGATCGAGCCGATCTCCGTCGTCAAGGACACGCTCCTCTGGCGCCCCGTGCGTCGCACCCTGGGCATCGGGGCGTTCGGGATCAACGCCTACATCGCACCGAACGCAGGCGACGACGTCGTCGAGGAGCACGAGGAGAGCACACTCGGGCACGAGGAGGTCTACGTCGTGCTGAGCGGTCGTGCGACGTTCACGCTCGACGGCGAGACGCTCGATGCGCCGACGGGAACCGTCGTCTTCATCCGCGACCCGGCCATCGTGCGGCACGCACGGGCCGATGAGCCGGAAACGCAGGTCCTCGCGATCGGCGGACCGCGCGACGGCGTCTACGAGCCGTCCGCATGGGAAGACCTCTTCGCGGCCACGCGCCATCGCAGCTCCGGCGACCACGACGCGTACCTCGCCGAGCTCCAAGGAGCCCTCGAGCGGAGGCCCGACCACCCGGCGATCCTCTACAACGTCGCGCGGGCGGAAGTCCTCGTCGGGCGACCCGACGACGCGCTCACACATCTGAGCCGTGCGCTCGAGCAGAGGCCGGAGTGGGCCGAGCTGGCAGCGAAGGACGAGGACTTCGCGTCGCTACGTGGGCTTCCCGGCTCGCCGGTCTAGGACGGCGTCACTCGGTAGGCGTCGAATACCGCGTCGAGGTTTCGGAGTGCGGTGAGCAGCGAGCGAAGCTCCTTCACCTCGCCGACCTCGGCCGTGTACCAGTTCCTCGCCATGCCGTCCTCGACCACGCCACCGTAGGAAACGATGTTCGCGCCATACTCGGCGAACGTCCGGGCGACATCCTCGAGTAGCCGCGCGCGGTCCCACGCGTCGACTGCAATCTGCACTAGGAATCCCGCCGAGGCTCCCCCTTCCCACTCGATCTGGGTGAAGCGCTCTGGGTTCCTTTGGAGAGCGCGAACGTTTGGACAGTCCTCGCGGTGAACGGTGATGCCGCGTCCCATCGAGATGTACCCGACGATGGCGTCGCCCGGCACCGGCGTACAGCACTTGGCGAGCCGGACGAGCACGTCCTCGACCCCGGTGACGTGGATGCCGACACGATCGCTGGCGACCGCCTTCCGGGCCCGTGGCGGCTTCGTCGTGACGAGGGGCTCCGCGACCTCGTCCGTCTTCAGGCGCTGGATGACCTTGTTGACGATCTGCGCCGGGGAGAGCTTTCCGGCACCGAGCGCGACGTAGAAGTCCTCGGCTTTCTTGAAACCCGTCTCGCGGATCACCTGCGCGAGCACGCTCGAGCCCTGGAGCTTGCGGTACGGGAGCTTCTGCGCCTTGAGCGCTTGGTCGAGCAGGTCGCGGCCCTTCGCCTCGGTCTCGCCGCGCGTCTCCCGCTGGTACCACTGGCGGATCTTGTTGCGGGCGCGGGACGAGGTGACGAGCGCCAGCCAGTCGCGAGATGGACCGCGACCCGACTTCGAGGTGAGGATCTCGACGAAGTCGCCGCTCCGAAGGCGGTAGTGCAGCGGGACGATGCGGCCGTTCACCTTGGCGCCGACGGTCCGGTGGCCGACGTCAGTGTGAACCGCGTACGCGAAGTCGATCGGGGTCGCGCCGGACGGGAGCACCTTCACCTCGCCCTTCGGCGTGAAGACATAGACCTCCTCGGCGAAGAGGTCCGTCCGGAGGCTGCGCATGTACTCCCCAGGGTCCTGCTCCTCCGCCTGCCAGTCCATGAGCGACTTCACCCAGATCAGCCACTCGTCGTCGGTCTTCGCCGCACGCCCGCGCTTGTAGAGCCAGTGCGCGGCCACGCCGTACTCGGCCTCTTCGTGCATATCGCGTGTACGCACCTGGATCTCGAGCGGCTTTCCCTCCGGCCCGATCACCGTCGTGTGGAGCGAGCGGTAGCGGTTCAGCTTGGGCATCGCGATGAAGTCCTTGAACCGCCCCGGCATCGGCTTCCAGAGCGAGTGGACGAGGCCGAGCGCGGCGTAACAGTCCCGCGTCCCCTCCTCCCCGGCGCGCTCGCAGATCACCCGGAGCGCGGTCAGGTCGTAGATCTCGTTGAACTCGCGCCCCCGCTTGGCCATCTTGTCGTAGATGGAGTAGAGGTGCTTCGCGCGACCGGTGATGTCCGCCGGGACGTCCGCCTTCGCCAGCTCTTCGCCGAGAACGTCCGCAGCTTTGTCGGCCTGCGCCTCTCGATCAGCGCGCTGGTCGGCGACCATCGCCTTGATCTCCGCGTACTTCCGCGGGTGAAGCGTCTGGAAGGCGAGGTCCTCGAGCTCCCACTTGAGCGCGTGGATTCCGAGCCGGTGGGCGAGCGGCGCGTACACCTCGAGCGTCTCGCGGGCCTTCTGAGCCTGTTTCTGCTTCCCGAGGTACTCGATCGTCCGCATGTTGTGCAGGCGGTCCGCGAGCTTGATCAGGATCACGCGGACGTCCTGCGCCATCGCGACGATCATCTTCCGGTAGTTCTCCGCTTCGGCCTGCTCGCGGCTCTGGAACGTGATGCGGGTCAGCTTCGTGACGCCCTCGACGAGCTGAGCCACATCCGTGCCGAACTCCGTACGAAGCTCCTCGAGGTCGGAGTCGGTGTCCTCGACGACGTCGTGCAGCAGAGCGGCAGCGATCGTCTGCTCGTCGAGGTGGAGCTCGGCGCAGATCCGCGCGACGCCGAGTGGATGGTGGATGAACTCCTCGCCCGACCGGCGTGTCTGGCCGGCGTGCGCCCGCTCCGCGAACTCGAACGCGCGCCTGAGCAGCTCCTTGTCGACGTCCGGGTTGTACGCCTCTACCTCGGCGATCAGCTCCTCGACCAGGTCTTCGCGATGTCGCCTTGCGTCGAGGACACTCATGGGATCAGTGTACTCAGCGCGGTTTCGGGCTCCTGCGCGGCGGGAAGGAGCCTGATCCATGGTCCCGAAATGCGACCTCCCATGATCGGTATTCGACGCTGGTGGCGACGGCGGACGGCGAGACGCCTCGCCCTCGTGATGCGCGACGCACTGGTGCCGTCGCGGCCCGGCCTCGGTTGAGCGGCTAGGCCGCGCGTGGCAGCGCGGGGTCGACGAGCAGGGCTCTGAACGCCTCCGATTCGAGCAGCTGACGGCGTCTGGCATTACCCTCGTCGAGCCCGAGCTCGCCGAAGATGCGGCGGGCTTCGGGAGTCCACGCCGCCTCACCTCCCCGCCAGAGCTCGGCGAGCCGGGCACGCAGCTCCTCGTAGCCGTCGGGAGTGTCGAAGATCCGGCGCACCACGAGCTGAGGAGCGACGGTGCCGTTCCAGTGGTTTTCCTTGAGCCGGAACGCGACGTCGAACAGGCCGACCGCGCGTAGCCGGTCGAGCTGGGAGCCCTGACCGAAGGCGATCGCGGTGCCCGCGTCGCGGCCGTGCTGGCGCACGCGGAATCTGAGGTGCTTTCCCTCGCCCACCGTCGCGGGTGTGACGGCGTTCGTGGCGGGCACGAGGAGGGTCACATCCGGATTGCCGAGGCCGAAGGGCGCAAGCCGGCCGAGCTCCTCGGCGAGATCGAGCGTCAGATCCTGCGCCGAGACGACCGCGTCTACCGTGACTACTTCGAAGAGGTCCTCGGGAGCGAGCTGCGCGTCCGCATGTGCCGCGAAGTCCTCGGCGAACGTCTCGAGCTCGGACTCGTCGATCGAGAGGCCCGCCGCGGCGCGGTGGCCGCCGAAGCGCAGGAGATGCTCGGAGCACGCGGCGAGTGCGCCGTGCAGGTCGAAGCGGGCGATCGAGCGCCCGGATCCCTTCCACCCGTCCTGCGAGCGCGTGATCAGGACGATCGGTCGATGGAAACGCTCGACGAGACGTGAGGCGACGATGCCGATGACGCCTTCGTGCCAGTCCTCGTGCCAGAGTACGTAGCCGCGTCGCCGGCGCTTCGGCTCTGACATGGACTCGACCTCGTCGACCGCCTCGCGCAGGATGCGGTCTTCGACCGCCTGCCGATCGCGATTCAGCTCCTCGAGCGTGTCGGCGTGACGCCGCGCTTTGTCAGCGTCGTCGGTCAGCACGAGCTCAAGCGCGACGTCCGGGCGGCCCAGCCGACCCGCAGCGTTGATCCGAGGCGCAAGGCGGAAGCCGACCGCGCCCGCGTCGACCACGGCCGGGTCCACCCGTGCATTCCGCATGAGCGCCTGGAGACCCGGTCGACGCGTGGCTGCGAGTGTGCGCAGACCAGCCGATGCGAGGGCGCGATTCTCGTCCAGCAGCGGCACGACATCGGCGATCGTCGCGAGGGCGACGAGGTCGAGATTTCGGCGGATCGCCGGATGCTCGGCGCCCAGCAGCGCTTCGCCGAGCTTGTACACGACACCCGTGCCACACAGCTCCGGGAAGGGATAGCTCGACGGCCGCGTCGCGACGATCGGGCAGTCGGGGAGGGTCGCACCGGGCCGGTGATGGTCCGTCACGACGACGTCGAGCCCGCGTCGCGTCGCCTCGGCGATCTCCTCGACTGCCGTGATGCCGCAGTCAACCGTTACCACGAGCCCGACGCCGTCGTCCGCGAGCCGCCCGAGCGTCTCGCTCGAGATGCCGTAGCCCTCTTCGAACCTGCTCGGGAGATGCCAGTCGACGTCAGCACCGAGCTCGCGCAGCAGCAGGATCGCCAGCGCCGTCGCGCAGATACCGTCGACGTCGTAGTCGCCGTGGACGCAGATACGCGTGCCGCGGGAGATTGCGTCCGTGATCAAGTCGACGGTCGTCGCCATGTCTCCCAGCAGGAACGCGTCGTGACCCGGGAGCGCAGCGTCGAGGAAACGCCGCGCCTTCTCGGGATCGTCGTATCCGCGGCGGACGAGAACCGATGCCGTGATCTCGTTCACACCGAGCTCGAGGGCGAGCGCCCGCGCTCGACGGTGGTCCAAAGCGGCGATCGTCCACGAGCTCGTCACGCACGGTGACGCTACGGAGGCGATCGGACGAGGTACTGCTCAAGACCGAAAACCGGCTAGCGCCGGATTTCCGGTCGCGCCAGATCGCCGACGGCGGGCCGCTTCGCGGCCGCATCGGAGCTAAGGCAGATGGGGCACCAGCTACTGCTCGCGGCGCCGTCGCAGGGAGTCGGCGACGACTTTGACCCACAGCAGGACGATCCCGACCGTCGCGCCGAGGACGACGACCGCGATCGGGGTGTAGTACGCCATCTGCTCGAGGGAGTACTTCGTGATCGCCGCACCTACGAGCCAGACGGCGAGCACGACCACGGCCATGACAGCCCAGACACGACGATCGCCCACGTCGTGAAGCGTAGATACGCTGGTCCGGATGCTGGCTGCGAACTACCGCTCGGGCGACGACTTCGTCGTCGAGTTCCTGGGTCACCGCTTCGAGTTCTCCGCACGCGACTTCGAGGAGCGCGTGATCGCCGCGGCGGTCCGCCTGCAGCTGATCGCGTCGAACGACCTCGACGAGGAAGAGGCGGCGGATCTCGTCGAGCTCGTCGCCGACGGCCGCATCGTCGACCCCAGGAGCGGGCTCGGCCTGTACCTCGTCCGTCACTGGGAGCGCGTCTCGCTGCAGAACGGCGAGTCGCTCGTCTACTGGCTGCGGAAGCTCGTGTTCCGCGGGGCTTGGCTCGACCATCGCGTGAAGGAAGGCCTCCTCGACGTGTCGTGGATCGACGATACGGGCGACTTCGGCTATGCAGAACCGCAGGGAGGCAGAACGCTCCTCGAGCTCGCGCCCGTGCCTTCCTGGGACGAGCTCCAGTACCGAGGCTGACGAGTGCTCGAGCCCGACTCGAGCTCGCGCGTTCCACCCGCACACGCGGGACCGCGTCCACCGTTCGGACCGGATGCGCTGCAGATCCTGACGACCGAGCACTGGAGCCTGATCGCCGCACGCGGCCTCGTCTACACGGAGGCGATGAGCAGAGCTGCCGTCTTCGTCGCCGCCCTCTCGGGCGCCGTCGTGGCGCTTGCGCTCGTCGCGCAGGCGGACGACTTCGGGTCCGGATTCATCGCGTTCGCGCTCGTCCTCCTTCCGGTCGTGTACTTCGTCGGCCTGACCACAATCGTCCGTCTGGGGCAGGTGAACCACGAAAACGCGCTCTGGGTGCAGGGAATGAACCGCATCCGAAACGCGTACCTCCAAATCGCGCCGGAGCTCGAGCCGTACTTCGTCGCGAGCCCGTACGACGATGAAGCTGGTGTTCTCCTGACGTCGTTGGCAGTGCGTGCCCCGCTGCCGCGGATGCAGCCCTTCGTCTCAGTCCCCGGTGTCGTCGCCGTGATCGACTCCGTCGTCGCCGGGGGCGCTGCTGCGATCGCGGCGTTCGCGCTGGGCCTCGGCATTGCAGGCTCGGTTGCGTTCGGAGTTGTCTTCTTCCTGATCTCGGTTGTGTTCTTCGCAACCTGGGTGCAAAGGGTGGCCCTTCCGCGCGGCAGAGCGCTCGAGCCGCTGTTTCCCTCCCCGCCTCCGGCAGGCTGAGCTACGCGGGGACGACGAAGCCGAACGGGCGCTCCGGATCGGGGGCCGAGATCTCGATCGAGCGAACCGCGCCGATGGGAATGATCATCGTCCGCGGCTCGTCTGCGTCCTCGCGATGCGGCGTGAAGGAGAAGAAGCCGAAGCCCGGATCGGCGCTCGTCGTCGCGATCGTGTAGCGGGAGCCGTCGACGAGCTCGACGCACACCTCGGCCTGTTCGAGCCCGTGATCATGCGTGAACGCCGTGACCATCCGGGCGACACGTCCCACGAACTCGTCGAGCGGACCCGCTGCACCCGGCGTCCACACGTGTGTCGACATCAGAACAGCCCGTCCGGAGCGCGCTCGGCTCCAATGTGCCCGCGACCGAGCTCTGTGATCACGCGTCCTCGAGGCGTCCGCTGCAGGAACCCGAGTTGAAGGAGAAACGGCTCGTAGACGTCTTCGATCGTGTCCGGCTCTTCGCCGAGCGAGACGGCGAGGGTCGAGAGCCCGACCGGGCCGCCGCCGAACTTCCGCGCGATCGTGGAGAGAAGCTCACGATCGATCCGCTCGAGCCCGGCCTCGTCGACCTCGAGGAGATCGAGTGCCTCGCGCGCGACGTCGATCGTGACGGCACCTGCATGGCGGACCTCGGCGACGTCGCGGATACGGCGAAGGATGCGATTCGCGACCCGAGGCGTTCCGCGCGCTCGGCGCGCCACTTCGTCGGCGGCCTCGCTGGCGATGTCGACGCCGAGGATGTCCGCGGAGCGGCGGACGATCGTCGCCAGCTCGGCCTCGTCGTAGTAGCCGAGTCGGAACGTCATGCCGAAGCGGTCGCGCAGCGGCGTCGTCAGGAGGCCTGTGCGCGTGGTCGCGCCGACCAGCGTGAACGGAGGAAGGTCCAGCGTCAGCGTGCGAGCACCGGCCCCCTGGCCGACCACGATGTCGAGACGGAAGTCCTCGAGCGCCGGATAGAGGATCTCTTCGATGGCGCGGTTCACCCGATGGATCTCGTCGACGAAGAGAACGTCCTTCGCATCGAGACCGGTGAGGATGGCTGCCATGTCGCCCTTGCGCTCGAGCGCCGGGCCCGCGACCGTCCGGATACCAACGTCGAGCTCCTCGCGGATGATCGTCGCGAGCGTCGTCTTCCCGAGCCCGGGCGGCCCGACGAGCAGGACGTGGTCGAGCGCTTCGCCTCTACCCTTCGCCGCCTCGAGCGCGATCTCGAGCTGTTCCTTCGTGCGCTCCTGACCTACGAAGTCGTCGAGTCGGCGCGGGCGCAGAGACTGTTCGACCTCCTCGTCCCCATCGCGAAGTGCCGGCGCCAGGAACTGGCTGCTCATGCCGCGCTCCTCAGTGCCTCACGCACGCGCTCCTCGGCGGGCAAGTCCGGATCGACGCCCACGAGGGCCTGCTCGGCTTCGATGAGCGAGTAGCCGAGCTCGACGAGGGCGTCGCGTGCGACGAGCTCGCGCGGCGCGTCGCTCGACGGGCTGGGCAGCGACTCCGCGATCGAGCCCTCGAGCTCGAGGACGATGCGCTCCGCGGTCTTCTTGCCAATCCCCGGGATCGCCTGGAAACGGGCCGAGTCCTTGAACGCGATCGCGCGAGCAAGCTCGTCCGGGGAGGCGCTCGAGACGACGGCGAGTGCGACCTTCGGCCCGATCCCGCTGACGCCGAGGAGTTGTACGAAGAGCGACCGCTCCGCTGTGTCGGCGAACCCGTAGAGCTGGAGCGCGTCTTCGCGCACGTGCAAGTAGGTCTGGACGGTCAGCTCGGAGGCGCGTTCGGCGCGGTGGAGGACACCCGGAGTCGCGCTGATCAGATAACCGACTCCACCCACGTCGAGAACGAGGCCGTCGATGCTCCGGCCGGCCGGCACTCCGCGAAGCCGGGAGATCACGACGCGGCCTCGGGGAGAGGCGATCCGAGTGCGTGGCAGATCGCGACGGCGAATGCGTCCGCCTCGTGCGACGAGCTGGGCTCCGCATCGAGCGCGAGGAGCAACTTCACCATCCGTTTCACCTGCCCTTTCTCAGCCCGGCCGTAGCCGCAGACGGTCTGCTTCACCCGCGCCGGGGCATGCTCGGCGCACTCGAGCCCGGCGGCCGCGGCCGCGACGAGCACGACGCCTCGCGCCTGTCCGACGGAGAGCGCGATGCGGGCGTCGGCACCCACGTAGGACTCCTCGAGCGCGACGGCGTCGGGCTCGTGCTCCGCAATGAGCCCCTGAACTCCCTCGAAGATCGCCAGCAGCCGTGCGTCGGCCCGCTCCCGCGCGGACGTCCGCCAGCATCCCGATGCCACCGCCCGGAGGCGCCCGCCGCTTTCTTGGACGATCCCGTACCCGCACGCAGCCGTCCCTGGGTCGATACCGAGGACCTTCACGTGCAGAAGTTATGCGGCCCTCCGGACGTTCCTCCCAGCCGCGCCGCTAGCCGCCCGCCGCCTCGCAGTTCTCGCGCGCCCAGGCCTCGAGTCGGTTCGACGCGGCGGTGAGCTCCTCCTGATCCAAGGACGCGATCGCCGCTTGGAGCTCCTGAACCTGCTCGGCGGTCGGCGTCCCGCCGCCCTCTATTCCGATGTCTTGGAGCTTGTCCGCATACTCGGCGAACCCCGCCGCGAGGGTCCGGACGTCCGCCCTGATCTCGTCCGGGACCTTGTCGACCAGCTCCTCGAGCTCCGCGGTCGCGCTCGTGTCGCCACTCGCGCCCGCGAATGCCTGGGCGATCGTGGCCCCTACTCCGGCGAGCGCGATGCAATCCTCGTCGTCGAGGATCTCCGAGACATCGGCATCCTCGTCCGTGGACTCCTCGGTGGTGGTCTCCTCGTCGGTGGTCGTGTCCTCGGTGAGCGTCTCCTCGATCGCAGTGTCGTCGGAGGCGGAGGACTCGTCGTCGCCACCGCATCCGGCTGCAACGAGGGCGACAGCGAGAACGAGGACGGAGAGCCAGCGCATCTGTGCGACCCTAACAGCCCGCTAGGCGAGATGCTGCGAGAAGAAACCGACGATCGTGTCGTAGCACCGAACCCGATTCGGAAGCTTCAACACATCGTGACCTTCGTCCTCGAACACGAGATACTCGACGTCGCGACCGAGGGCACGTAGCTCGTCGACGACGTCCCGCGACTCACGCTCGACCACGCGCGGGTCGTTCTGGCCCTGGATGACGAGCAGCGGGCACGAGATGTCCGAGATGTGCGTCTTCGGCGAGCGCTCGACGAGGAAATCGCGATCCCTCTCGGGATCCCCGACGGCGAGCGCGAAGTACGGCTTCCAGGTCTCCGGGATCCGATCCATGAAGGTGAAGAGGTCGTACGGCCCGAACATGTCGACCGCGGCGCGCCAAAGCTCGGGGTGTCGCGCGGCCAAGGTCAGCGTCATGTAGCCGCCATAGGACCGTCCTACGACGCCTGCACGCGCCACGTCGAAGCGCTCGTCGTTGGGAAGCACCTCCGTCATCGCATGGACGTGGTCGAGGCGGTCGAGCCCACCCCAGTCGCGATCCACGCGCTTGGAGTAGTCGAGGCCGTAGCCGGTCGACCCTCTCGCATTCGGGACGAACACCGCGAACCCCTCGAGGGTCAGGATCTGGATGAGCGGCATCGAGAACCATGCGAAGTTCGGACGCTCCTGGCTCTGCGGTCCACCGTGCACGTAGTAGACGAGGGGGCGCGGCCCGTCGAAGCCGAGCTCGGGGGAGGGCAGGTACAGGCGCGCGGAGACGCGTAACCCGTCGTGGGACTCGAACGACGCGTCCTCACCCGCGGACAGGAGGCCGGGCGCCAGTCCGAGCGCGCGCTCCCGCGTGAGCCGTTCCGGCGCAGACGACTCGTGTGCCGGCAGCACGTAGAGCTGGGTCGGGCTGGTGGCAGTGCAGAACGCAACAGCGAAGCGGCCGCTCTCCTTGTCGAAGTGGAGACCGTGCAAGACACCGCCGGCGACCTCACCCTCGCCCACGAGCACGCGATCGACGGTGAACGCTCTGGCCGGCTCGTCGAACGCCCCGGCGTACGCCCAGGAGCAGCCGTCGATGTTGTACTTGAGCGAGTACCGGTCGTCCTCGAGATGCTCGAGGCCCTCGAGCTCGCCGACTCCCTCGTGGACGAGACCGAGGACGGAGACGGGCTCAACGTCGCCCGGCGAGTCGAACTCGAGATACGTGAGCGAGCCTGTGTCCTCGAAGATCGTCGTCGTCAACAGGAGACCGGCGCCGCTCATCGTCCCGTGCGCGCTGCTGAGCCCCGAGAGCGGATACTGCACTTCCGGATCGCGCTCCTCGATCGGCGTGCCGTGCAGCATCTTTCGCTGTCCGGCGTCGACCTCGTACAGGACGACGTCGCCGATCGTGTAGCCGTCGACGAGAGCGATCCGCGACAGGTCGGGCGACCAGGCGGCGACGTAGGCTCCGTAGGCGCTCCGCCACAGAGCCTCGGTGGCGCGACTCACGAGGTCGACCTGGATCGCCGAGGTGCTCGCCTCCTCGCGCGACTCGACCGCGAAGAACGCAGTGTCCGTCACGTCGTCGACGTGGAGAAGATGCGACCGACCGCCCGCGAAGGTCTCCTCGGCGAGCGGCTCCGGAAAGCCGCCGTCGATCGGCACGACATGTGGGACGTAGTTCTCGTCGCCGTCGGAGTCGACCATGACGAGGATCCGACCCTGCTCGGGAAGCACGTGGAACAAGTGGCCGCCGACGAGCTCGGGGTTCTGGAGCGCGATCTGCGGCGGTAGCAATGGCTCTGGGACGCCCCCCGATGCGTCCATCGCGTAGAGGCTCAGGTGCCCGGAGAGGTTCGAGACGAAGTAGAGGCGGCCGCCGGCGAGCTGAGGCGCGATGAAGAGCCGCGCCGAGAGCAGGGACTCGATCCGGTCCGCTCTGCGCCCTGCAATGTCCGCCGCCGCGATTGCCACAGGTTTCTCTAGGAGGCTACAGCTTCGAGAAGAGCCTCGGGGATGTCGAAGTTCGCGTACACGTCTTGTACGTCTTCTGTGTCTTCGAGCCCTTCGACGAGATTCATGATCCTCCGTGCGGTGGATTCGTCCGAAACGGCAACGGTCGTCTTCGGAACCATCGCGAGGTCGACCGACTCGACGGTGAACCCCGCCTCCTCGAGTGCCCCCCGCACAGGAGAGAGAGCTTCGGGCGCGCTCGTGACGACGAAGGTCGACCCGTCGAGCTCGACGTCGTCGGCGCCGGCATCGGCGGCAGTGAGGACGAGTGCGTCCTCGTCGATGCCGCCGGCGGAGACGAGCACGACGCCGCGGCGCTCGAACTGCCAGGCGACGGCCCCGGTCGTACCGAGGTTCCCTCCGTGCTTGGTGAACGCGTGCCGCACCTCGGATGCCGTGCGATTCCGGTTGTCCGTCACCGCCTCCACGAGCAGGGCGACGCCCTCGGGCCCGTAGCCCTCGTACACGACCGTCTCGAAGCTCGAGGCGTCGGCCTCTGCGCCCGAGCCTTTCGCGATCGCGCGCTCGATGTTCTCCTTCGGCATCGAATACGAGCGCGCCTTCTCGACCGCGTTCTGGAGCGCCAGGTTCCCGGCCGGATCGGCCCCGCCTTCCTTGGCCGCAACGATGATGGCGCGTGAGAGCTTCGAGAACAGCTGACCGCGCTTCGAGTCGGCCGCCCCCTTCTTGTGTTTGATCGAGCTCCACTTGCTATGCCCGGACACGTGTCTCCTCCTCCACCAGGTTCACGAACAGCTCGTGGACGCGGAGGTCGTCGGTGAGCTCGGGGTGAAACGACGCAAGCAGGAGTCGGCCGTCCCGGATGAGCACGGGCTCGCCGTCGAGCTCGCCGAGCACTTCGACGCCCGCACCGATGCTTCTGATGCGCGGCGCCCGGATGAAAACGCCCCGCAGCGGAATCTCGTCCCCCTCGAGCTCGACGTCCGCCTCGAAGCTCTTGACCTGTCGGCCGAAGGCATTGCGGTCCACCTCGAGATCCGCGAGCGCGAGGTGCTCGCGGTCGAGCAGGATCATCCCCGCGCACGTTCCGAAGATCGCCCCGCGGTAGGAGCGGATCGCTTCGTCGAGGCCGTACAGATCCGCGAGGCGCATGATCGACGTCGACTCGCCGCCCGGGATGACGAGCCCGTCGAGCCCGTCCAGCTCCTCGGGTAGTCGCACCTCCGCGACCTCCGCGCCGAGCTTCCTCAGGGCTCGGGCGTGTTCACGAAACGCTCCCTGCAGGGCAAGGACGCCGATGCGAAGCGGCCTCTTCACCGCGCTGCGCTACCAGCCGCGTACTTCGAGACGCTCGTCGTCGGCGAGTGAGCTCGCCGAGATCCCGACCATCGGCTCGCCGAGCCCCGCCGAGACCTCCGCCAAGACCTTCGGATCGTCGAAATGCGTCGTCGCCTCGACGATCGCCTTCGCGCGCAGCTCGGGATCGCCGGACTTGAAGATGCCGGAGCCGACGAAGACGCCATCGGCCCCGAGCTGCATGCACAGAGATGCGTCTGCCGGTGTCGCGATTCCGCCGGCGGTGAACGTGACGACGGGAAGCCGGCCGTTCTCGGCGACCCAGCGCACGAGCTCGTACGGCGCACGGTGCTCCTTCGCCGCCGCGTGGAGCTCGTCCTCGCGAAGCGCCTGCAGAGTTCGAATCGCGCCGAAGACGGCGCGCATGTGCGTGACCGCATTGACGATGTCGCCCGTGCCGGCCTCGCCCTTCGTGCGGATCATCGCCGCACCCTCGGAGATCCGACGCAGCGCCTCTCCCAGGTTCGTCGCACCGCAGACGAATGGAACGGTGAACGCCCACTTGTCCACGTGGTGCTCGAGATCCGCGGGCGTGAGAACCTCTGATTCGTCGATGTAGTCGACCTCGAGCGCTTCGAGAATCTGCGCCTCGGCGAGGTGGCCGATTCGGCACTTCGCCATCACCGGGATCGTGACCGCCTCCTGGATCTCGCGGATCTTCTCCGGGTCGCTCATCCGGGCGACGCCCCCGTCGCGCCTGATGTCGGCGGGCACGCGCTCGAGCGCCATCACTGCGCAGGCACCTGCCTCCTCGGCGATGCGCGCCTGCTCGGCGTCGACCACGTCCATGATTACGCCGCCCTTCAGCATCTCGGCGAGGCCAGTCTTGACGCGGAGCGTCCCGTACTCGGGCGTATGGCCGGTCATGGGCTCAGTCTAGCCGCGCACAGGCTTTCCAGACCCCTGTGGATAGTGAGGACGCAGTTTCTCCAATTTGCGACTTTCGAGGTGTGGAAATCGCCTGGAAAAGGTCGTGTCCGTCCGCACGATGTGAAATACGTACCAACTGCCGGCGCGACTCCTCTCCCCGCAGGCGCATCCGCCTGGCCCCGAAGTTGCGCCGCTCCAAGTGAAGGGCCCGCCCACCCGGGCCCTTCGCTTTGTCGATAGAGCCTCTCCGTGATCGGGACCCGCTCATGCGGGTCCCTGAAGTGTGGCCGTTTTCGCGGCCGCGGATCTGGTCGACTCCCCCTAGCGCTTGCTCCCGGCGAGGATGCCGGACTCGGGCTGCGGGACGATGCGGATGTAGGGCTTCGGCTCCTCCCAGCTGCCGAAGATCTCCTTCGCCTCGTCGTTCGAGACGGATCCGGCGATGATCACGTCCTCGCCCTGCTTCCAGTTCACCGGCGTCGAGACCTTGTGCGTCGCCGTCAGCTGCAGCGAGTCGATC
>JBMDXR010000050.1:0-8409 GCA_048594925.1 Gaiellaceae bacterium | reverse complement strand
AGGACGGTGTCCTCGACGCGCTGCGCGAGCGGCTCCATTGCACGATCGCGCTCCGCGGCAACCGGCTGACGCTCGGAGGAGACGACGACCACGTCGCCGCTGCACGCGCGGTCGTCGACGAGCTCGTGGAGCTCGTCGAGGGCGGGCACCAGATCGGCCCGGACACGGTCGGTGCGGTGCTGGCCGCGCTGGACCAGGCGGAGGACGTGCGCGACGTCTTCGACGACGTCGTCTGGCGCCACCGGGGCAAGAACATCACGCCGAAGACCGTGAACCAGAAGCGGTACGTCGACGCGATACGCGGCGCGACCGTGACGTTCGGGATCGGCCCGGCCGGGACGGGCAAGACGTACCTGGCGATGGCGCTCGCGGTCTCCGCGCTGTCCGAAGGCGGCGTCGGGCGCGTGATCCTCACCCGTCCGGCTGTCGAGGCAGGAGAGCGGCTCGGATTCCTGCCCGGCGACATGCTCGCGAAGGTCGATCCGTACCTGCGGCCGCTGTACGACGCCCTGTACGACATGCTCGACCCCGAGCGGCTTGCCGGGTACATGGAGCGAGGCACGATCGAGGTCGCCCCGCTCGCCTTCATGCGCGGCCGGACGCTCAACGACTCGTTCATCGTGCTCGACGAGGCGCAGAACACCACGCCCGAGCAGATGCAGATGTTCCTCACGCGGCTCGGGTTCGGCTCGAAGGTGGTCGTTACCGGCGACGTCACGCAGATCGACCTTCCGCGCGAACAGGCCTCGGGCCTGATTCAGGTGCGAGAGATCCTTGCGGGGATCGACGGGATCGGCTTCGTCGAGTTCGGAAACGACGACGTCGTGCGCCACAAGCTCGTGCAGCGGATCGTCGAGGCGTACAAGCGTCACGCCGAGGAGACCGGCACGGCGCGGCGCCGGTGATCGTCGTCGAGACGGCGAACCGAAGCGGAGCGCCGGCCGAGGAGGCCGCCGCGAAGCAGCTCGCGCGGCAGGTGCTCGCAGGCGAGGGCGTCGACGAGGGCGAGCTCGGCATCACATTCGTCGGGCCCGAAGAGATGCGGTCACTGAAGCGCGAGCATCTCGGCATCGACGAGGCGACGGACGTGCTCTCGTTCCCGCTCGACGGGCAAGAGGAGCTGCCGACAGGAGTTCCACGCGCGCTCGGCGACGTCGTGCTGTGTCCACAGGTCGTCGGGTCGGAGTGGCAGGCGCCGCTCGTCCACGGGCTCCTGCACCTCCTCGGCTACGACCACGGCGCGGAGATGGAGGCGCGGGAGACTGTGTACACCCGGTGAGCCGGCAGCCGAGCCAGTCGCTTTTCCAGAGCTTCAACTTCGCGGCGGAGGGGATCGTCCATGCGGTCCGCACGCAGCGGAACCTCTGGATCCACTTCGCCGTGGCTGCAGCCGTGCTCGTCGCCGCGGTCGGATTCGGCGCGACGAAGCTCGAGCTCGCCGTCCTTCTGCTGGCGATCACGTTCGTGCTCGTCGCCGAGCTCGTGAACACGGCCGTCGAGGCCGCGGTCGACGTGGCCTCGACGTCGTTCGACCCGATGGCGAAGATCGCCAAGGACATCGCGGCCGGCGCAGTTTTGGTGGCCGCGCTGAACGCCGTCGCTGTCGGCTACCTCGTGTTCTCGGGCGAGGTGGCGCGGCGCAGCTCGCGTTTCCTCACGGGACTATCCGATGCACCGGCGGAGCTGACGCTCGTTGCCCTCGCGGTGACCGTGATCATCGTCATCGCCGTGAAGGCCTACACCGGACGGGGCACACCCCTCCGGGGCGGACTTCCGTCGGGCCACGCCGCCGTGGCCTTCGCCGGATGGATGGCGGTGACGCTCGTCCTCGACGACTCGGACCACCGCTTCCTCATCTCGTCCGTGACGTTCATCATGGCGTTGCTCGTGGCTCAGACGCGTGTCGAGACCGGTGTTCACTCCGCCTCCGAGGTGGCGAGCGGAGCCGCGCTCGGTGCGCTCGTCACGCTGTTCCTCTTCCAGGCCTTCGGATGAACGACTCCGAGCTCCTCGCTGCGGCGGACGACGCAGCGGTACGCGCCTACGCCCCCTACTCGAACTTCCACGTCGGCTGTGCGGTCCTGACTCGCGACGGGAGGGTGATCGAAGGCGTGAACGTCGAGAACGCGGCCTATCCGCTCGGCGTCTGTGCGGAGCGGACCGCGTTCGCGAGGGCCGTTGCGGAGGGCTATCGGCCCGGCGACTTCGAGGCGGCCGCGATTACCGCGTCCCCGTGCGGGGGTTGCCGTCAGTGGCTCCTCGAGATGGGAGTCGACCGGGTCGTGTTTCGTAACGGCGGACGGGTGCTGACCATGACAACGGGTGAGCTCCTGCCGGAATCGTTCGAGCCGTCCGACATCGCATGAGAGTTCCTCAGGTCTTCGTCAGCCTCCGGCGGAGCCCGGCTCTGCCCGGCGGGAGCAGAAGGCGTCAAGCGACGTGAGGTCGGGGTTCGTCGCCGTCGCCGGTCGTCCGAACGTCGGGAAGTCCACGCTCGTCAACGCGCTCTGTGGCGCGAAGGTCGCGATCACGTCGACCGTTCCCAACACCACCCGTCGACGGATCTTCGGGGTGGTGAACGGCTCCGACTACCAGCTCGCCCTGGTGGACCTCCCCGGCTTCCAGCGCCCGATGGATCCGCTGACGGAGCGGATGCAGCAGACCGTCGACACGTCGTTCGAGGACGTCGATGCCGTCCTGTTCGTCGTCGACGCCCGCGCTCGCATCGGCTCGGGCGACCGCTTCGTCGCCCGCCGCGTCTTCGCGCTGGGGAGACCGGTCGTCATCGCGCTGAACAAGGTCGACCGACTGAAGCCTGCGCACATCGCCTCTCAGATGAAGACCTCGGCCGGCCTCGGCGACTTCCACGCGCTGCACCCGGTGAGCGCGAAGACGAAGGAGGGCGTCGGCGAGCTCCGCGCCGATCTCGTCTTGCTCCTCCCCGAGGGGCCCGCGTACTTTCCCGCCGAGCAGACGACCGACCTCGCGCTCGAGGAGCGCGTCGCGGAGGTGATTCGCGAGAAGGCGCTCCACCTGACCCGTGAGGAGGTGCCGCACGCGGTCCTCGTCGAGGTCGAGGAGATCGAGGAGAGGCGGCTCCGCGCCGTGCTCTACGTCGAGACCGAGTCGCAGAAGGGGATCCTCGTCGGGAAGAAGGGCGCCATGGTGCGCGAGATCGGGACGCGCGCGCGGCCCGAGGTGGAGGCGCTCGTCGGCCGCCCGCTGTTTCTCGAGCTCCAGGTCAAGGTGCGCCCGAAGTGGCGCCGTGACCCGCGGATGCTCGAGCGGCTGGGGTAGTAGCCGCCTTCGGTAGTTCGCCGAAGCGCCGATAGGGACGCATACCGATGGAGTAAGCACCGCTGCGCGAGATGCTGGGGGAAACGACTGAAGGAGGGCCGAGATGACTGTGCAGGCAGTCGCTCCGGTCCGGGAGGCCGAGCAGGTCGCGCCCGCCGCGCGAGGGGCCATCGTGGAGGCCCGATCGGTCCACAAGACGTACGACACCGGAGCAGTCCGGGTCGACGCGCTTCGCGGAGTGGATCTCATGCTCGGTCAGGGCGAGATGGTCGCGATCATGGGACCGAGCGGCTGCGGCAAGACAACGCTGCTGAACTGCCTGTCCGGACTGGATTCGATCGACGACGGCGATGTGGTCATCGAGGGGACGTCGCTCTCCGAGATGTCCGATCGCCAGCGGACCGACTACCGCGCTCGGAGGATGGGCTTCGTCTTCCAGTTCTACAACCTGATGCCGGTCCTCACGGCAGTCGAGAACGTCGAGCTTCCACTCCTCGTGGCGCAGGTCGACGGCGGCGAGGCACGGAAGCGCGCGCTCGAGGCGCTCGCTCTCGTCGGGCTCGGCGATCGGGCGAAGCACGTCCCGGACGAGCTGTCGGGAGGCGAGCGGCAGCGCGTGACGATCGCACGCTCGCTCGTCAACGACCCCGCGATCGTGTGGGCGGACGAGCCGACGGGAGATCTCGACTCGGAGAACGCCACGGAGATCGTCGATCTGATGCGTCACCTGAATCGCGAGCGCGGCCTCTCGTTCCTGATCGTGACACACGACATTGCGGTGGGCCGCCAGACCGATCGGATCGTGCGCATGGTCGACGGACAGGTCCGCGGTGAAGAGCTTCTGGAGGTGAGGTAGATGGTCGTTCGCGCAACGAAGGCCGAGATCGACGTCGTCCGCACGAATCCACGCGATGCGATCGAGCTGTTCGAGGCGTCGGTCCTTCCGGCGCTCCACGAGCAGGAAGGGTACGAGGGGTGCTACGTGCTCCTCTCGCAGGAGGGGAAGATGCTCGTTCTCAGCTTCTGGGAGAGCGACGAGGCCGCGCGTGCATCGCGGCTCTCCGGCTTCTACGAGGAGCAGATCGAGAAGTTCTCCGATCTCGTCGTGTACAGGGCCGAGCCAGGACGTGAGGCCTACGACGTGGTCGTCGCGGAGACGCCTCATGAGCTGGCGGTATGAGGAGAGAGGACGACGAGGAGGAGGAGTAGGCGATGCGTGAGGTTTTCGGCATCCCTGTCGACACGTTGATGGTGATCCTGGCCGTCGGGCTCGCGCTGGCGCTGGGGCTCGTGGCGGTCCTCGCTCTGCGCAACCGCATCCTGTTCAAGCTCGCGGTCCGGAACGTCGGGCGTCGACGCGGGCGCAGTGCACTGATCGTGGTGGGTCTGATGCTCGGTACCGCGATCATCGCTGCCGCGCTCGTCACCGGCGACACGATGAACAACACGATCCGGGCGACCGCCGTGGACACGCTCGGCAACACGGACGAGACGATCGCCCCGAAGGGAGCCGTCGATGACATCCCGGGCGCGCTCGGCTCGGCTACCGGCACCGGCTGGCTGCCCCAGAGCACGGTCGAGCAAGTGGACAGCCTCCTTCGTGCCTCGAATCTCACCGACGGCACGACGGGCGCGATCGTCGACCAGGTCGCGCTCCAGGCGCCGGTCCAGCGTCAGAGCGAGCCGAGCGTCGTCCTCTTCGCGGCCGATCCGCACCGGATGGAGGGCTTCTCGCCGATCGTCGGCTCGGGCGGCGAACGGCTCTCGCTCGGAGACCTCGGCCCGAACGAGGTCTACCTCAACCGCAAGGCGGCGAAGAAGCTGCGCGTGGTACCGGGTGACGAGATCGTGGTCTATGCCGGAGGCGCTCAGCCGCGGCCGAGCCGTGTGCGCGACGTCGTCGGCTTCGATGGGTCGGGCAGCGCCGACGCGGCCGTGCTGGTGCCGTTGGCGCAGGCGCAAAGGCTCTTCGGCCACCCGGGTGAGATCCGCGCCGTGCTGATCTCGAATCGCGGCGGGGCGACCGCCGGCGCAGCGCTCACGGACGAGGTCGTCGAGAGGTTGGACCCGCTGGCGAACCGGCTCGATCTCGAAGTGACTCCGCTGAAGCAAGACGCGATCGACGCCGCGGACGAGATGGGAGCCGCGTTCACCGCGTTCTTCACCACGTTCGGGACGTTCTCGATCGCGGCCGGGATCCTGCTGATCTTCCTCATCTTCGTCATGCTGGCGGCGGAGCGGCGCGGCGAGCTCGGGATCGCGCGCGCGATCGGCACGCGGCGCGGGCACCTCGTCCAGCTGTTCACGTTCGAAGGCACCGCCTACGATCTTCTCGCAGCTGCCGTCGGGGCGCTCCTGGGTGCCGTGTTCGCGTTCGGGATGGTGCTCGTCATGGCACAGGCCTTCGGTGGCGTGGACGAAGACGAGGGGCTGCAGATCAGGTTCGCCGTCTCGTGGCACAGTCTCGTCGTCGCATTCGCGATGGGGCTCCTCCTGACGCTCCTGGTCGTCGCGGTATCGGCGTGGCGTGTGAGCGCTATGACGGTCGCAGCCGCAATCCGCGGCTTGCCGGAGCCGGCCCAGCCGCGCCGCCGCCGACGACTGGTGCTCTCCGGCGCAGGTCTCGCAGCGGGCTTGCTGCTCGTGTACGTGGGCGTGTCCGGCGACCAGGCGACGCCGCTCGATCTCGGCGTGTCGCTCGCGATCATGAGCCTTGTTCCGCTGCTCCGACTCGCAGGGGTGTCCGAGCGCCTGGCCTTCACGTCGTGTGGGCTGGCCGTCGTCGTCTTCCTCATGCTGCCCTGGCGCTGGCAAGAGGCCGTGTTCGGGCAGCTCGCAGGTGACTTCACCACGTGGATCGTCGCGGGTCTGCTGATCGTGATCGGAACCGTCTGGGTCATCGTTTTCAACGCAGACGTCCTGCTCGGCGGCGTCACCCGGGTCATGGGGCGCATCAAGACTCTCGCCCCCGTTCTGCGCATGTCGATGGCATATCCGCTCCGCGCGCGGTTCCGGACGGGCACGACCCTCGCAATGTTCACGCTCGTGGTCTTCACGCTGGTGACCGGCTCCGCCGCGAACGGTTCGTTCGTGCACGCGATCGGCGTCGACGACTACGGCGGCGGCTTCCAGGTGCGGGCGGGCACCGTAGGCGCTGCTCCCATCGAGGACATGGCGACGGCGCTGAAGACCGCGCCCGGGATCCGCGCCTCCGAGATCCCGTACGTCGGGAGCCAGTCGGTGCTCGCGGTCGAGGCAAAGCAGCTCGGGACCGGCCGTCGCTACGAGACGTACCTCGTTCGCGGCCTCGACTACTCGTTCCTCGAGCGCACGACGTTCGGCTTGGGACAGATCGCACGTGGCTACAGCTCGTCGCAGGAGGTGTGGGATGCCCTGCGCACGACCTCGGGTCTCGCGGTCGTCGACTCGACGGTCGTGCCGCGTCGCGACAGCTTCGGCTTCGGACCGGTCCCCGACTTCGCTCTCAGCGGATTCCTCTACGAGGAGGGAACGCTCGATCCCATCGCGATCCAGGTGCTGGACAAGCAGACCGGCAGGACCACCAAGCTCACGGTGATCGGGATCCTCAAGGACACGGCACCGATGGAGATGCTCGGCATCACGACGTCGCAGGCGACCTTGGCCGCTGCCTTCCCGGGACGCGCGTCGCCGACGATTCACTACTTCGGACTGGCGCCCGGCGTCGATCCCGAAGAGACGTCCGCGAAGCTGGAGTCCGCCTTCCTCCGGAACGGGTTGGACGCGCAGTCGATCCAGGAGGTGGTCGACGACACCGTCGCTGCGAACATGACCTTCAACCGTCTGATTCAGGGGTTCCTGGGGCTCGGCCTGCTCGTGGGCGTCGCGGCGCTCGGCGTGATCAGCGCTCGCGCCGTCGTCGAGAGGCGTCAGCAGATCGGGGTCATGCGCGCGATCGGCTTCCGGCGCGGGATGGTGCAGGTCGCCTTCCTCCTCGAGTCGTCGTTCGTCGCGCTGACGGCGATCGTCGTGGGAACTGCCCTGGGCTTGCTGCTCGCCTGGAACATCATCGACGACACGCGGCAGCAGCCGAGCTGGGAGAACCTGACGCTCTACGTCCCGTGGCTGAACCTGCTGATCATCTTCGTCGTCGTGTACGCAGTCGCGCTGCTCGCGACGCTCGCTCCGGCCATGCGTGCCTCGCGCATCCGCCCGGCCGAGGCGCTGCGGTACCAGTAACCCGCACCTTCCGCAGTCTGGAACCCGCTACTCGCGGGTTTCCAGACGCGAGAGTCAACGACGCTCGTGCCGCGGCTCCGTTCGCGCCCACAGTCCTAGACTCCCCCGGGGAGAGTCGCGCGCCGCCCACTACACTCGGTGCATGGCCCAGGCTCCAGCACGCGTCGGCGGCTTCGAGCTTCCGTCCGGACCGCGCCTCCCGCGCGTGGGCTCGGTCGACGCGGTCGCGCTCGAGGAGAGGGCGGCGACGCTCGCCAAGCGCTCGATCAAGCGCGAGTCGAAGGTGCAGGCGCTGCAGCTCGCAATCCGGATGATGGACCTGACGACCCTCGAGGGGCAGGACACGCCTGGCAAGGTCGCCGCGCTCTGCTCCAAGGCGATGCGTCCGGATCCCGTCGACCTCTCCGTGCCTCCCGTGGCCGCGATCTGCGTGTATCCCAGCCTTGCCGGAATCGCGAAGGAGCGCCTCTCGGGAAGCGGCGTCAAGGTCGCATCCGTTGCAACCGCCTTCCCGTCGGGCCAGTCGCCGATCGAGATCAAGGTCGCCGAGACGCGAGCCGTCGTCGAGCTCGGCGCCGACGAGGTCGACATGGTCATCGACCGCGGCGCGTTCCTCTCGGGGCGGTACGCGAACGTCTACGACGAGATCGTCCGCGTGAAGGAGGCATGCGGGGAGGCGCACCTCAAGGTGATCCTCGAGACCGGCGAGCTCGGCACGTACGACAACGTCCGCCGCGCGTCGCTGATCGCGATCGCGGCCGGAGCCGACTTCATCAAGACCTCGACCGGCAAGGTGAGCCCCGCGGCGACTCTGCCGGTGACGCTCTGCATGATGGAGGTCGTCCGCGACGTGTACGCCGAGACTGGGCACAAGGTCGGGATCAAGCCCGCCGG
>JBMDXR010000005.1:0-1832 GCA_048594925.1 Gaiellaceae bacterium | reverse complement strand
TCGCGTCCGGATCCGAGCGCTTGATCTGTCGCGTGGCTTCGAGCCCGTTCATGCCGGGCATCGCGACGTCCATCAGCACGACGTCCGGCCGGTGCTGCGTGGCCGACGCGACGGCCTCGAAGCCGTCGGTGGCGACGTGGACGACACGAAGGTCCTCCTCACGGTCCAGGGCCACCTCGAGTGCCTCGCCGAAGGTGCGCTCGTCGTCGACGATCAAGACCGTGATGGGTTTGCGGGGAGCGCCGTCGGTCTTCCCGCTCCCTGTCTTCGATCCGTTCCCGCTACTTGCCATGGGCTCGCCGATCGTAGGGCCGGAAGGATGCCGAGTCACGGAAGCTCGGCAAACCGTTCTCGTGCAACGGCGCCGAGTTGCTGCGCGTCTCCACGCTCGGTACGTTCGCAGCATGGCGCCGTCGTGTGAATCGGTCGCCCGGGAGACGGCCGTGCGTCCGACATCGTTGTCGGTAGAACGCCTGGACGCGAGATGACGCTGGATCGATCTTTGGAGGGCAAGCGCTACCCACCCGTTCGGTTCACGCTCGACCCCGAACGCGTCGACGCGTTCGCTCGGGCCGTCGGGCATCACGCGTCGGGCGTCCCACCGACGATCGTGACGGTTCCCGAGCTCGAGGGCGGCCTCTCCAACGTCGTCACCGACCCGTCGCTCGGCGTCAGCCTTTCGCAGATCCTCCACGGCGAGCAGGAGTACGAGTGGCACCGCGCGATGTCCGTCGGCGAAACGCTCATCGCTGAGACGAGCATCGAGAGCGTCCGCGGCCGCGGCGCGATGTCGTTCGCCACGCTTCGAACGGACGTCCGCGATCCGTCCGGCGAGCCGGTGGCGACGGCGCGCACCACGTTGGTCGTTCGGGAGCTTCCGTGACGGATCGGTTCGACGATCTCGAGGTCGGATCGGAACCTCCGTCGATCACTCGAGTCATCACTCGCGAAGACGTGAAGGCCTACGCGGACGCCTCCGGAGACCGGAACCCGCTCCACCAAGATGAGGACGTCGCCCACGCGGCGGGGTTCCCTGGGGTGATCGCGCACGGGATGCTGACGATGGGCATCCTCGCGTCGTGGCTCGTCGCATGGCTGGGCGACCCGTCCCGGCTGCTGCGGCTGCGAGTCCAGTTCCGAGTGCCCGTCTTCGTCGGCGAGTCGATCGAGTGCGGAGGCCGGGTCCGGGCGCTCGACCCGGACTCGCGGACGGCCGAGCTCGACGTGTGGGTGCGCGTCGAACGCGATGGCGAGCAGGTGTGGCCGATCCGACGGAGCGAGGCCGTAGTGCGCCTGGACTGACGTTCGGTCAGCCGATGTCGATCCGCGACCTCGAGGAAGCGTCTCCCTCGGGCTTGCCGAGGCTGGCGAGCGCGTGCATGGCGTCGCCCATGCGGTCGATCACGACCTGGATGTCGTCGTTCTGCCGCTGTCCGATCGTCTGGGCCATCCGGTCGATGCGAGCCGCGAGCATCTCGTTCGAGCGCTCGATCGACTCGGCCAGCGAGCCGAACCGCTCGTCGACCATCTGGATCACCTCCGCCGGGAGGCTGGCCTGGAGCTCCTTCATGGCCCGCAGCGTCTGCTTCGTCACTGCCTGATCGGCGACGATCTGGCCGGCCACCGTCTCGCTGTCCGAGCGGACGAGCTTGGCGAGAGCCGAGAACCGCACGTCGAGCGTGTTGCGCGCCTCCTGCATCTCCATGCGGGTCTCGTCGAGGAGGCCACGGGTCTCGGCGCCGCTGCGCTCGATCGCCGATGCGCCCTCGTGCAGCCGGGCGAGGACGTCGTCGAACCGCGCGCCGATCGCGAGCTCCGCCGCATTCGCGGCG
>JBMDXR010000049.1:0-1655 GCA_048594925.1 Gaiellaceae bacterium | reverse complement strand
GGCCGCCCGCCCGGCCGAGACGCGCGTCTCCTTGAGGTCGAAGGCGACGACGGGGACCTCGAACGCCATGTACTCCATCGTCTTGTTCATCGTCGAGACGTCGTTGAGTGGGTTGAGCGGGTCCGGTGAGAGGCCCACGTCGGCCGTCGAGAGGATCTCGAACACGGTCTCGTCGGGGATCCGCCCCGTGAACGTCACGCGGTCGTTGATCGCCAGCTCATTGGCGAGCGAGACGAGCTCGTCATAGGAGTCCCCGCTGCCCATGAAGACGAAGTGCACGTCGTCTCGCCCCCACTGCACGATCGCCGCTGCCGCACGGAGCGCCAGATCGACCCCGTCCTGCGGGCCCATGACGCCCAGATAGGCGCAGAGGTAGCGCCTGCCATTGCGCCAGGACGCGACAGGCGGCCCTCTGCGCAGGCGCTCCGGGTTAGGGCCGGTGCGAACGACAGTGACGCGACCGGCGGGTACATGTCCGCGTCCAATCGCGGTCTCGCGGTACGACTCATTGGTCGCCACGACGTGATCGGCGAGTGCATACGTGGCGCGCTCGAGCAGCATCAGGGCTCGGTGAGCGACTCGTGACCCGTTCGGGAAGCGCGAGACGTAGACCTCCGGGCAGAGGTCGTGCTGGTCGAAGACGAAGCGCTTGCCGAAGGGCTTGAAAGGAACCGCAAGCGCCCAGTACGTGTCAGGCGGGTTGCACGCCTGGATTACGTCGAATCCCTCTCGTGCGGCGGCACGCACGACGAGAACGAGCGTCCGGACCCAGCAGTACGCGAATTCCCACGCGTACGAGATCGCACCGCTCGTGGGCGGCGGGGGGTCGTACTTCCGGATGCGGATGCCTTCGATCTCCTGGAAGGACGGGTCACCAGGCGCCTTAGGGCACACAACGGAGACCTGAAACCCCGCGTCTCGAAGCGCGCAGGCCTCGAGCCCGACCCGCCGGTCGAAGGGAACCGGCAGATTCTGCACGATGATGAGCACTCGTCGGCGCGACGGTCCGCCTCGCCGGCGAAACGGCCTCACCAAGCGATTCCCTCGTAGCCCGGGAGCGCTTCGGCGTCCGCGCCGAGGCGGCCGTGGACATCGATGACGTGGTCAGGACGAGCGGCGACGAGTGCTCTGACGGTGTCCGCATCTGACGTCCCGACCACGGCCACGCGCGCCTCGCGCAGGGCGGCCTCGGGGGTCGAGACGAGCATCTCCTGCAGGTGCGGTAGGCGGCTCTCTATGTAGCGGCGGTTGGCACCGATCAGGCGCTCGGGGTTGACGATCGGATCGTAGATCCGGAGACGAACTCCCTTGCCCACGAGCGTCTCCGCGAGTTCCACGTAGGGGCTCTCGCGGAGGTCATCGGTCTCGGGCTTGAAGCTGAGCCCGAGGAGCGCCACTTCGCGCGCTTCCGCATCGAGGATGCGACGAACGGCGAGGCGGAGGTGTGACTCGTTGCTCCGCAGGATCCCGGTGAGCACGGGCACTTCGACGTCATGGACGCGGGCGAGGTGCAAGAGCGCCCGCATGTCCTTGGGTAGGCACGACCCGCCGAAAGCGAACCCAGGACGAAGATACGCGGTTGAGATGTTGAGCCTCTCGTCCTCACAGAAGACGTGCATCACCTCGCGGGCGTCCACGTCGACCGCACCGAGGAG
>JBMDXR010000048.1:0-10272 GCA_048594925.1 Gaiellaceae bacterium | reverse complement strand
AGACGGTCGCCTGGGAGCGCTGGGAGGGGACGATCGAGTACACGTTCATGGCGCCGCTCTCTCGCGCGATGCACCTTGCGGGTCAGGGCGTGTTCGCGATCCTCTACGGGCTCGTGCGGGCGATCTTCCTCTTCGTCGTCTGCGCGTTCGTCTTCTTCGACCTCTCGATGCCCGACGCGCAGTACTTCCCGGCGTTCGTCGTGCTCGTCGTCGCCTCGGTCTCGTTCATCGGCATCGGGATGATGATGTCCGTGCTGCCGCTCATCTCGCCGGAGAAGGGCACGCAGCTCGGGTTCGTCGCGCAGGGGACCCTGCTCGTCGTGTCGGGCGTCTACTACCCGGTGGAGGTGCTCCCGCAGTGGATGCAGTGGATCGCGGTCATCTCGCCGGCGACCTACGCGCTCGACGGGATCCGTGAGGCGATCCTCGAGGGTCAGGGCCTGACGGCGATGTGGGACGAGCTCTGGCCGCTGCTCCTGATCGGCGTGGTGTCGGTCCCGCTCGGGCTCTGGGTGTTCGCGCGCGGCGAGCAGTACGCGAAGAAGCACGGGAAGCTGAAGAGGTCCGGGTGATGGAGCCGACGGCACCGGCCGTTCACGTCAGCGCGCTCGAGAAGGTCTTCGACGTTCCCGAGCGCGATCCCGGCCTGCTCGCGGCGACGAAGAGCCTCGTGCGCCGGAAGACGCGCGCGGTGCGTGCCGTCGACGCGATCTCGTTCGAGATCCCGCACGGCGAGATCGTGGGCTTCCTCGGGCCGAACGGTGCCGGTAAGACCACGACCCTCAAGATGCTCTCCGGCCTCCTCTACCCGACGGGCGGCGAGGCGCGGGTGCTCGGACACGTGCCGTCCAAGCGCGAGAGGGAGTTCCTGCGCAGGATCACGCTCGTCATGGGCAACCGCAACCAGCTCCAGTGGGACCTGCCCGCCCTCGACTCCTTCGAGCTGAACCGCGCGATCTACCGCATTCCGCGCGAGGACTTCACGCCGCTCCGCGACGAGCTCATCGAGCTGCTCGACGTGGGCGATCTCGTACGCAAGCCGGTACGGCAGCTCTCGCTCGGCGAGCGCATGAAGGTCGAGGTCGTGGGAGCGCTCGTGCACCGACCGCAGGTGCTCTTCCTCGACGAGCCGACGATCGGCCTCGACGTGACGATGCAGAAGCGGATCAGGTCGTTCGTCGCCGAGTACAACGCGCGCCACGGCGCGACCGTTCTTCTGACGAGCCACTACATGGCCGACGTCGAGGCGCTCTGCAAGCGCGTCGTCGTCATCCACCACGGCCGGATCCTGTACGACGGTCCACTGACCGGCCTCGCCGACCAGTTCGCCGCGTACAAGACGATCGGCGTCGCCCTCGAGAACGGCGCCGTCGACCTGGGGCGGTACGGCGAGGTCATCCACCAGGAGGGCGACTGGATCACGCTGCGTGTCCCGAAATCGGAGACCTCGCAGGTGGCGGCGCGCATCCTCGCCGACCAGTCCGTGCTCGACCTCAACATCGAGGACCCGCCGATCGAGGACGTCATCGAGCTCGTCTTCGCGCAGGACCGGCCGGAGTGACGTCGTTCGCCGAAGCGGGGCGTGCGCTTCCGCAAGCCGGGCGGCTGCGTTCGACGGTCGACTTCTACGTGACGACGATGAAGCTCGCCGTCCAGCAGCAGTTCCAGTACCGGACCGCGAACTACCTCTACATGCTCGGAATGATCGCCGAGCCCGTGATCTACCTCGTCGTCTGGACGACGATCGCGGACCAGCAGGGCGGCTCGGTGCAGGGGTTCACGCCCGGGTACTTCGCCGCGTACTACATCGTCTGGACGCTCGTCCGGAACATGAACATCGTCTTCGGCGCGCCGTACTGGGAGGAGCGGATCCGGGAGGGCGACCTCGCAGGCTCGCTGCTGCGCCCGATGCACCCCCTGAACTACGACATCGCGTACTTCGCGGGCTGGAAGGTCGTCGTCATCGTGCTCTGGATCCCGCTTGCGATCGGGCTCTCGCTCGTGTTCGACCCCGAGCTTCACCCGCGGCCGCTCGAGGTCGCGGTGTTCGGCGTCGCGATCTGGGGCGCGTATCTCCTGCGCACCATGTTCCAGTCGACGCTCGGAATGCTCTGCTTCTGGACGACGCGCGGGGCCGCGATCTTCGACCTCTGGATGACGCTCGAGCTGCTGCTCTCCGGCCGGCTCGTGCCCTTGCCGCTGATGCCGGACTGGGTGCAGACGATCTCGTGGTTCCTGCCGTTCCAGTGGGCGTTCTTCTTCCCGATCGAGGCGCTCGTCGGCGACATGTCGAACGCCGAGCTCGGCCGCGGCCTCGCGTTCCAGATCCTCTGGATCCTCATCGGGCTCGGTCTGTTCAAGGTTGCGTGGCGGTACGCGATCAGGCACTTCTCGGCGGTCGGGGGCTAGGCGTGAACGCGCTCCGCATCTCGTGGCTCTACCTGCGCGTCGGCGTCATGAACGAGCTGCAGTACCGCGTGAACTTCCTCGTGTCGCTGCTCCAGTCCGCCATCACGCTCGCGGTCGCGCTCGCCGTCCTGGCTCTCGTGTACTCGCACACCAACGAGTTGAACGGGTGGACCAAGCCCGAGCTTCTCTGCGTCACGGGCATCCAGATCTTCATGGGCGGCGTCGTCAAGACCTACATCCAGCCGAACATGAATCGCGTGATGGACGAGGTGCATCGGGGGACCCTCGACTACGCGCTGACGAAGCCCGAAGACGCACAGGTGCTCGCGAGCGTGCGCGAGATCCGCATCTGGCAGGTGGTGGACGTCATCTCGGGGCTCATCGTGCTGGGGTTCGGCATCTCCGGGATCGCGACCGATGTGGGACCTGGCGATGCATTGGCGTTTGCGGTCTCGCTGGTCTTCGGCGCGGTGCTCATCTACTGCTTCTGGCTGATCATCGCGACCGTCGCCTTCTGGGTCGTGAACATGTGGACGGCGGCCGAGCTGTTCGACGGCATCTTCGCGACGGGCCGCTTCCCGGTGGGCATCTATCCGGGCTGGCTGCGCTACAGCGTGACCTTCCTCGTCCCCGTCGCGTTCGCGGTAACGGTGCCGGCCGAGGCAGTCACCTCGCGCCTGGACTGGGAGACGCTCGCGTTCGCGGCGGTCTTCGCCGCTGTGGTCTTCGCTCTCACCCGCTGGTTCTGGCGCTTCGGCCTGCGTCGTTACTCGGGCGCCTCCGCATGAGCGAGGCGCAGACGTGGCACTACGGCCTCGTCGCGCGCTGGTGGGCAGAGTTCAACGTCGACGGCCCGGAGATCGAGTTCTTTCGGCCATTCGTCGAAGCCGGACAGCCGGCACTCGACGCTGCATGCGGGACCGGGCGCCTGCTCATTCCGTACCTGCGTGGCGGTCTCGATGTCGACGGCTCGGACATCTCGCCGGACATGCTCGCGCTCGCGCGCGAGCGCGCCATACGCGAGGACCTTCCGCCTCCGAGCCTCTACGCGCAGGCGATGCACGAGCTCGACCTCCCTCGCTGCTACCGCACGATCCTCGTCTGCGGCGGCTTCGGGCTCGGCGGCGGGCCGCGATCTGGCGTGGTGGCGAGCGCGTCGTCGAAGAGGAGCACGAGCTGCGCATGACCCTGTACTTCACGCACGAGATCGAGCTCATGCTTGCCTCCGCCGGGTTTGTCGACGTCGAGCTTCGCGCCGGCTACGAGGACAGGCCGCCGACGGCAGACGACGACTTCGTCGTCTTCATCGCTCGGAAGCCATCCTGATTCATCGAGGCTGTAGACTCCCGCCCGTCTGTGTGAGGCGACGAGGCCTCGGACAGGGTTCACCTAGCGGTCCGAAGCCGCGAAGTGGCCTCGTCCGGGGTCTTCTTTCGTTTTCGGAGGAGGTCAGATGGCAAGACCGAGAAGCAGCAGCACGCGATCGAGCGGCACCCGCTCGACCCGATCGAGCGGTACCCGCTCGACCATGGTGCGGAGCAAGGATCGCGCGACGTCGTCCGTGGCGGCGAGGCGTGCGGTCCTCAAGCGGATCAAGGACGAGGACGTCGAGCACGTCCTCTTCTGGTTCACGGATCTTGAGGGGCACCTGAAGTCCTTCGCGATCACGCCCGCCGAGATGGAGGAGGCGCTGAACGACGGGATGGGCTTCGACGGCTCGTCGATCACGGGGTTCAACGCGATCGAGGAGTCGGACATGGTCGCGATCCCGGATCCGGCGTCGTACCAGCTCATGCCTCGGCCGCTCGACGAGCACGGGCATCCGGTCGGCGCGAAGGTCGCGCGGATGATCTGCGACGTCGTCACTCCGGACGGGGCTCCGTACGAGGGCGACCCGCGCTTCGTCCTTCGGCGCGCCCTCGAGCGCATGCAGAGCATGGGCTTCGACGCCTTCAACGTCGGCCCCGAGCTCGAGTACTTCGTGTTCGAGGACGACAAGGGCACGGAGACGATCGACGAGGGCGGGTACTTCGCCATGACGGCGCAGGACGCGGCGACCGAGATGCGGAACGACACCATCGCCGCCCTCGAGTCGGTCGGGATCCCGATTGAGTACCACCATCACGAGGTCGGCCCGTCGCAGCACGAGATCGACATGCGCTATGCGGATGCGCTCTCGATGGCCGACTACACGGTCACGTATCGCCTGATCGTCAAGGAGGTCGCGGCCTGGCACGGGTACTACGCGACCTTCATGCCGAAGCCGCTGTTCGGAGAGAACGGCTCGGGCATGCACACACACATGTCCCTGTTCAAGGGCGGGCGGAACCAGTTCTTCGACCGCGCGGACCAGTACCACCTCTCCCCGGTCGCGAAGGGCTTCATCGCCGGCCTGCTCGTGCACGCACGCGAGATCTCGGGCGTCCTGGCGCAGTGGGTGAACTCGTACAAGCGGCTCGTTCCGGGCTACGAGGCTCCCGTGTACGTCGGCTGGTCGCAGCGGAACCGCTCGGCGCTCGTGCGGATCCCGCTCTACAAGCCGGGATCGGAGCAGGCGACCCGGGCCGAGATCCGCTGTCCCGATCCTGCCTGCAACCCGTATCTCGCCTTCGCGGCGCTTCTCCAGGCCGGGCTCGAGGGGATCGAGAAGGGCTACGAGCTGCCCGATCCGATGGAGCGGAACCTGTACCGGCTCACGGCGGACGAGCGGCGCGAGCAGGGAATCGTCTCGCTTCCGGAGTCGCTCGGGGTGGCCATCGACGAGCTCGCGGAGTCGGATCTCATGCGGCGCACGCTGGGCGAGCACATCTTCCCGCGCTACGTCGAGCTCAAGCGGCGCGAGTGGGACGAGTATCGCGTCCAGGTGACGGAGTGGGAGAAGGAGAAGTACCTGGCCGCGCTCTGACGATTCCACTTGCGCAGGGCGCGAGAAACACGGATTATTCGCTCTGCGAGGTGAGTCGCAAGGCGAGCGACGCACCTTGTATCTGACGGCCGATCGCGGGCTCCCTGGTGTGGAGCCCGTGGTCGTTCTGGAGCGTTCCGGAGACGGTCTGGTTAGTCGGGCTTGCCCGACATCGCCCAGACGGCGACCAGCGCGGCGGCGAGCACGATCAGCGCGATCACCATGGCCGCCTTGATCAGGCCTTGACCTTTGCCGTCGCGCAGCCGATACACGCCGACGCCGCCCACGATCAGCGCGATGAGGGTGAGGACGGCTCCGGCGTCGGCGACGATGTATCCGATGTCGAGCCAGGCCGGGACCCGGTCGTCGGGAAGGTCGTCCCAGCCCTCCTTCGTATAGAGCCACTCCGCGCCGATCCGCATGACGATGTACGCCGGCAGCCCGACGATGAGCAGCGTCCAGTAGCCCAGCCGGAGGAAGCGCGTGTCTCCCCGGGCGAACCCGATCGAGCTTGCTCCTGCGAGCAGCGCCCCGACCAGAAGCATCGCGCCGAAGACGTGCACGAAGAGCGGGAAGTTCCACTCCGTCGGCCGGGTGAGTGCGAGGACCGTGCTCATGCGCCCGGCTTCCAGATCATGTCGATGAGGATCAGGAGCAACAGGATCGACCCGACGGTATGCAGGACGAGGCCGGTCTGCGTGCGGTTGAGCGCCAGTAGCTCCGCGCTCGGCCCCGTCTGACCGGCCCGCTCCAGCTCCTTCGCCTTGTTCATGCCCTCGAGGTATGTCTTGCCGGTGCGCCCGCCAACCGCGCCCGTGGCCGCCCAGAGAATGAGCGCAGCGATGATCCAGGGGTCCCAGATGTCGTAGTCGCCGACCGAGAAGGCGAGCCAGATCCCGAAGATGATCGTCCCTCCGGCTCCGATCCCGGTGGCTGCGTTCCCGACCTTCACGACCGGCTCCATGCGGATCGTCCCCTCGGGCGTGTCCGTGCGCCGCACGGCGTAGATCAGCATCCAGAAGACGACCATGCCCGCGACGAACGCGAACGCGGACAGCACGTGCAACGCGATGAGCCAGTCGTCGAAGCTCACGGAATCCGGATCCTATGACACGAGGTCGGCGCTCGTAAACGCGACAATGGACGGCATGGACGCAACCGCCCGCCACCTGCGGCTTCTCACGGAGACGATCGCCGCCGTCAACTCCTCGCTCGACCTGCAGGAGGTGCTCGAGCTCGTCGCGAGCAAGGTCGCGGACGCGCTCGGGACGGACGCGTGCTTCGTCTACCTCTACGACGAGCGCGCCGACGAGCTCGTGCTCCGGGCGACGCACGGGAGCCGGGTCGAGGAGATGACGCGGACGCCGCGCATGCGGCCGGGCGAGGGGATCACGGGCGTCGCTGCCGCGGAGCGCGCGCCGGTGATGATCGCGGAGAGCGCGCACCTCGATCCGCGGTTCAAGGAGTTCCCGAACCTCCCCGAGGACGAGTACGAGTCGATCCTCGCCGTGCCCATCCTCGCGCGCGAGAAGCTGGAGGGCGCGCTCAACGTCCGCACGCGCGCGGCACGCACCTTCATGGAATCCGAGATCGAGCTCCTCGTCGCGATCGCCTCGCAGGTCGCGCAGACGATCGAGCACGCAAAGCTGTACGCGGCTGCCCAGCGTCGCGTCGTCGAGTTGGAGGCGCTCGCCCGCATCTCCGAGGCCGTGTCCGAGTCGCTCTACCTCGAGGAGTCCCTGCAGGCGATCGTGCGGACGACGATGGAGTCGCTGCACGCCACCGGCGCGGCGCTCGTGCTCGAGGACGGCAAGATCGCCTGGCCGGAGGGCCGCGCCGGCGCGTTCGCCGTGCGCATGCCGCTGCGCTGGAAGCGCCGCCAGATCGGGGAGCTCGTCTGCGACCGCGACGTCGCGTTCACGGACGACGACCGCGCGCTGCTCGAGGCGATCGCCCACCACGCGGCCGTTGCGCTCGAGCACGGGCGGGCGGTGATGCGCGGCGTGCTCGCCCAGGAGATCCACCACCGCGTGAAAAACAACCTGCAGGCCGTCGCGTCGCTCCTGCGGTTGCAGGCGCGGGCCGAGCACGTGGACGCGCGCAAGGCGCTCCAGGACTCGGTGAACCGCGTGCTCGCGATCGCCGCGGTGCACGAGGTGCTGACAGAACACCGCGAGGACGACGTCGACCTCGGCGAGCTCGTCGACCGGCTGCGGGCCATGCTCGTCCAGGGGATCGGCGCCGGCAAGGACGTGACCGCGGAGCTGGAGCCGGTCTCGCTGGCAGGCCAGCAGGCGACGGCGGTCGCGCTCGTCTTCACCGAGCTCTTCCAGAACGCGCTCGAGCACGGCGGCACTCACGTCTCGATCGCGCTCGCCCAGCGTGACGGCGAAGTCGCTCTGACGATCGCCGACGACGGGAAGGGGATCCAGGGCAACGGCAGCGGGACGGGGCTCTCGATCGTGCGCGCGCTCGTCAAGGACGAGCTCCAGGGCGCGCTCGAGCTGCACGACGAAGACGGGTTTCGCGCAGAGGTGGTGTTCCCGGCGTGACCGACCCGTACGCCCCGCTGAAGGAGAACAGGTGGCGCGAGGTCGCGGCGATCGACGAGCTGCTCGAGCGCGGCCGGATCGACGAGGCGGACTGGCATCGCCGGATGCAGGAGCTCATCGTGCCGGCATATCTCGCCGCCGACACGCCGTGGGGCCAGTCCGGCAAGACGAGGACGGCGGAGGACTGGGAGCGCTCCCGTAGCCACGTCGCGGACGCGATCGACCGGGACGGGACGTTCCTCGATATCGGCTGCGCGAACGGCTACCTCATGGAGTGCCTGCCGCGCTGGACGACGTTCGCGGTCGAGCCGTACGGCCTCGACATCGCGCCCGAGCTCGCCGGCCTTGCCCGCAGGAGGCTGCCCGAGTGGTCGGACCGGATCTTCGTGGGCAACGCGCTGAGCTGGGACCCGCCACGAGGCTTCACCTACGTGCGCGCCGCGCTCGACTACGTGCCGCCAGCGCGGAAGCGCGCCTTCCTCGAGCGCCTGCTCGGCTACTCGGAGCGCGTCGTCCTCGGCGTCTTCAACGAGCACGAGGGCGAGCGGACGACCGAGGACGAGCTCGAGTCCTGGGGCGTTTTGATCGCCGGCCGCAGCACCCGCGCGAACCCTTGGAAGCCCGGGATGGAGTACCGCGTTCTCTGGATCGACGCATGAGTGAAGCCGCGACCGAGCCTGTGCGCGTCCTCGTGGCCGAGGACGAGACGATCATCCGCCTCGACCTGAAGGGGCTGCTCGAGAACGCGGGCTTCGAGGTCTGCGCCGAGGCTCGCGACGGGGAGGAGGCAGTACGGCTCGCTCGTGAGACGGCGCCCGACGTCGCGCTCCTAGACGTGAAGATGCCCGGCTTGGACGGCATCGAGGCGGCGCGGCGGATGCTCGAGGAGCGCCCGCTGCCGATCGTCATGGTGACGGCCTACGGCGAACGGGAGCTCGTCTCGCGCGCGGTCGAGGCAGGCGTCTTCGGCTACCTCGTGAAGCCGTTCCGGGAGACGGATCTCCTGCCCGCCATCGAGACCGCGCGCACGCGACACCAGGAGCTCGTCGCTCTCCGCGAGGAGGCCGACTCGCTTGCCGAGGCGCTGGCTGCGCGGAAGGCGATCGAGCGCGCGAAGGGCATCCTCATGCAGCGCGAGGGCCTGTCGGAGGCCGACGCGTTCGCCCGGCTCCGCAAGGCGAGCCAGATCTCGGGCCGACCGCTCAAGGTCGTCGCCGAGGCGCTGATCGCGACGCTCGGCGGCGATCAGTAGGTCAGTTCGCGGTCAGCAGCCGGTCGTCCTCGCGCCGCCGGTAGAGCCGGTTCCCGATCCAGACCGCGAGCGCCACGAGCGCGAACGGCAGGGCGACGATCAGGATGGCGAGCGCGACGACGGCCTCCCAGACGAGCACGTTCAGCGCCTCGTCGAGTGCCCGGTCGAGCCGCGACGGCACGGGCGCCACCGCGGAGCCCTCCGGCGTAACGACCGCGAACTGGATCGTCGCCATGCGCGCCTCCGCGCTCGTTCCCGCGATCGCCCGGCGAAGCGTCCGGAGCTCGCTGCGCAGGCTCCCGAGCCGGGCCTCGAGCGCGGCCCGCTGTGCTGCAGTGAGCGACTCCGATTCCAGACGGGCCATGACGACTGCGATCTGCGCGCGGACGGAGCGCTCACGCCGCTCCAGCTGGTTCAGATCGCCCTGGAGGTCCTGGGTCAGGACCTGCTGCGAGACGATCGTCCCGAGCGCCGAGAGTCCGCTTACGGCCTCCTGCACCCGCGCCGCCGGAATCCGCACCGTGATGATCGCGTTCGCGTCGTCTCCGGTGACGACCGACGAGCTCGCGACAAAGCCGCCCAGGCGCTGGGTGAGCGCAATGGCCTTCTGCGCCGAGTCGGCGACGCCGTCGGAGTCCGCGACCTCGACGGTCATCGTCGCCGTGACGCGCTGCGCGCGATCCCCGGTCGGAGCGAGCGAGCCCGGTGCGACCCCGGAAGGTGTGGCGGCGGAGGGCGTGGTGGCATCGGCCGCGCCTTGCAGCGGCGCAGCCTCCTGCGGGACGGCCTTCTGCGCATCCTGCGCCTCCAGCTGCCCGTAGCTCGTGTCCAGCTGGCGGGTCGCCTCCCCGCTCCCGTCCGAGCGTGCGAGCCCGAGCACTCCAGCGCTCGCGATCGCAAGCGCGGCGGCCGCGGGCACGACGACCAGCACACCGCGCCGGCTGGGGAGCCGGAGGCGTGACCAGAGCGGCTCGGTCTTCGGGGCCGGTGCGGCCGCGATCTCGCGCACGCGTGCTCGGAGCTCGGGGGAGGCGGCGGGGCGCGAGGCGCGCAGCAGGGCTGCGAGCTCGGGCGACGGTTCAGGCGACGTCATCGTGTCTCATCCTCTCTTCGAGCTTTGCGAGCGCCCGGTGCAGCCGCGTCGAGACGGCCGT
>JBMDXR010000047.1:0-41949 GCA_048594925.1 Gaiellaceae bacterium | reverse complement strand
CCCCCGGTGGAGCGCGCGCCGTGCCCCGTGCCCGCCGCCGCCATCCCCGACGCCCACGGCAAGAAGTCCGCCAAAACGCCGGCCGACCCCCCGCAAGCGGAGGGTCGGCTCGGCGTGATCGACTGACGGTGCTGCTTCGGTCACCGACTTACTTGATGTTTTGATTGGTGATGACGCCGTTCTTGACGACCTTGATCTTGCCCTGCCAGGGCAGCTTGCGCTTCACGCAGGGCGGGTAGTTACGGCCAGGCGCCGGCTTGTTCGGGCCGAAGTAGCCGCCGAACGTCTGATCGACGTTCGGGACGTAGCCCGCGATCGTGGTCGTGACCGTCCCGGTACCGGTCGCCTTCGTGATCTGCAGCGGGTACTGATCCTGGATCGCCTGCCGACGGCTGTCGAGCTTCAGGACGCCGTTGTTGGCGACCTGGAACCCGGGCCGAAGGGTCCTCGGTAGCGCCCTCTGCAGAGCCGCACCGACCTCGCCATTCGACTTGTTCAAGCCCTGCACCAGCGCCCATGCCGCGTTCCAGTAGTTGTAGAAGAACCCGTCGTTCACGTTCTGCCCCGTGAACCACTTACTCGCGTTCTTCACGTACGCCACGGCCTGGGGTTTCTTCAACCCTCCGGTCTGGAACGTTCCGAAGCCGCCGAAGTAGGCTCCAACGAGACGCGGTGCAACGGTCGTGTTGGCACCAAGGAAGAAGAGGAAGAGGTTGCCCGAGTGCTGCTTCGCGCTGACCGGGCCGTAGGCCTGCTCGAAGGCCGTCAGCGCTGCACTCGTGTTCGCTCCTCCCACGAGCCAGAAGTAGCCGTCCACCTGACTCGGTCGTGGAAGCTGACGGATGAATGGCGCGTAGTCGCCCCCAGCCGGGGGAGTCCACACGCGCTTCGTGATCCTGCCGCCGATCCCGCAGAAGTCGGCGATGATGCCGGCGGCAGACGTCCACGGGAAGCTGTAGTCGTCGCCAATGAGCGCGGCCGTGCGCCAGCCGAGCTTCTTGTACACGATCTCCCCGAGACCGGCGTTCCACTGAGCGCCGTCACCGTGGTAGCGGAACAGATTCTTCGGCGCGATCTGCATCGTCGGATCCTGTGCTCCTGCTGTCCCGATGATCACGGTCTTCTGCGGGTTCTGTTTCGCCCAGTTGGCGATCGCGACGGACTCGTCACCCGAGAGCGGCCCGATCATGACCTCGCCGCCGAGCTGAACCATGAGGCGACGCGTCTCCTTGAGCGCCAGGGCGGGTGTCTCGTCGCCGCAGCCGATCCCGACGATCTTGAGGTTCTTGCCGCCCGCCTGGCCGCCCGTCATGCCCGCAGAGGGCTTCTTCTTGTTCTTGGGCTTGGCGCCCGCGTATTGCGAGAACGCCGCGATGGTCCCGGCAGTGTCCACCTCGTACCCGAACGCAAACGCGCCTTTGCAGTCGGTCATGATGGCGATCTTGACTTCGCCGCTCTGCGCCGGTGTGGCGAGAGCGCCCGAGGTCGCGACCGTGCCGAACCCGACCAGCAACGCCAGCGGAAGCAGAAGCCTCCACCTAGTTACCTTCATGTGTCCCTCCTTCTGGGTGCCTGCACATCCGACCTGCCTTCCAATTCAGTGAGCCTACGCCAAGTCGCATCGGGGTTTCCACCCTCCGTTCACGAGGTTGCGCCTGCCGCGGCCTCCTGACCTTCAACGTCGGTCTGTGGCGGACCTCCTCGACGATGCGCAGCTTCCCACAACCTGTCCCAAAGCCCCATGAGCCCGTCCGGCGAGACGATGACGATCGCGAGGAAGATGAATCCGATGACGGTGTTGAATGTCCCGCCGATCACAGGCAGCCCGGATGACGGGATCCTGTTCGTGATCTCGTTGTTGATCACGAGAAACGCGAGGGCACCGAGCCACGCCCCCTCGATCCGGCGAAGGCCGCCGATGACGGCGATCACGAGAAGCTGGATCGTCGCGTCCAGCCCCATGATTGTCGGGGAGAGCTGACCGAACCACCACGCGTACAGCACGCCGCCGAGCGCTGCGACGAATGCTCCGATGCCGAACGCGAGCGTGCGATGGAGGGCGACGTTGTAACCGAGCGACGCCATGCGCAAGGGGTCGTCGCGCATGCCCTGCAGGGAGATCCCGAACGGCGTGCGCACCAGGTAGCGGACGAGCAGGTATACGAAGACTGCCGTGCCGAGCGCGATGTAGTAGAGGCGCTGCCGGTCGTTGTCGATATCGCCGATGAACCCGGGCGTGTAGATGTCGACTCCGGCCACCGGCGAGAACCCGCCGATGAGCGTCACGGAGCCCACGAAGAGGAACGCGATCACCGTGTACGTGAGTGTCAGCATCAAGAAGTAGATCCCGAAGCTGCGGGAGGCGACGGCGCCGAAGACGAGCCCGATGCCGACGGTGAAGAGGATGGCGGCGATCAGCGCGAGCGTCGGATCCCATCCGAGTAGGAGTCCCTTCGTCTCGCCGCCCGGAACGCGCTGCGTGACCATGTTCGCCAGCGCATAGCCCGCAATGCCCATGAGGCCTGTCTGCGCGAGCGAGATCATGCCGCCGTAGGCCGAGAGGAAGATGAGGCTCGCGGCGCCGATCCCCAGGATGAGCGCCTGCGTCAGGATCGAGTTCAGCCAGAAGCCGCTGACTATCGCCGGCGCGAGCACCGCGAGGACGAGCCCGACGACACCGATGGCACGCTCCGCGTACGCCTTGGTCGCCCTGGCCGTCACGCCGCCCTCCCGAAGAGGCCCTGGGGGCGGAATGCAAGCACGAGGGCCATGAGGGCGAAGGTGAGCACAACCGAGTACTGCGTGCAGCACTCGTTGCCGGTCGTCGGGAGATAGGCGACGGCGAACGCGAATACGAGGCCGTACAGCACCGATCCGACGGCGGCTCCGGCCAGCGACCCCATTCCCCCGATGATCACGACGACGAGCGAGAAGAGGAGCCACTCTCCGTCGCGCCCCTGTGCGATCGACGCCTGTGAACCGCCAACGACTGCTCCGAACGCGGCAAGGGCCGAGCCGACGAGAAATGCGATCGCGAACGTCTTCTGGATGTTGATCCCGAGCGCGGAAGTCATCTGGCGGTCGTCGACCCCCGCACGTATGACCATGCCGGTCCTGGTTCGATGCAACCACAACCACAGCACAACTCCCACTGCGACGCCGAGCCCGAGCATGGTGAGCCGAGACAGCGAGTAGCTGACACCTCCGACATGTAGGTCGACGAGGCGGTTCGTCCAGCCCGGCCATGAGATGCTGACTGCATTGCCGCCAAACTGCTGCGTCCCGACTGGAACGGTTCGCGGGAAGTGCGCGATCACCTGGTCGGCGACGATCACCGACACCGCGATCGTGATGAGTGCCTGGCGGAGGTCTTGCCCCTGGTTCCAGCGCAGCAGCAGTTGCTGCACCCCGAGGCCGAAGACGCCGATGCAGACCATTGCGACGAGCCACGGAACGACCCATTCGAGCGTGTTGACTTCGCCCGGCTGGAGCCCGAACCCGGATCCCGTCATCTGCTGCTGGATCTCGTACGCGATGTAGCCGCCGAGGAGATAGAAGGCGCCGTGCGCCATGTTCACCACGCGCATGAGCCCGAAGATGAGCGAGAATCCGCTCGCGACGATGAACAGCAGCCCCGCGAAGGTGAGCCCGTCTAGAACCGTGGTGAGGAACGAGCTAGGGTCGTCGAATGCCGACCCCGTGTTCGTGGTTCGCCAGTCCCCGCCTCCGAACTCGTCGGGCGGGTTCGCGATGACGAGCACGTAGAGGACCGCGAACACGACGAGCGCTACCGCGGCGGCGCGCGGCACGGTTCCTACAACTCCCCAGGCGCGAATTCGCTCGGCCACCGGCGCGCTCGAACGTACCAATCTGACACGACAGTTTCAACGCGTCTCGCTCTTGGCGCTACTCGAGCCGCTTGACTGGCCACAGTGGTCGGGCATAGCCTGGCGTGGATGGTCGATCGGCAGCTCCTCGCCGCGCGGCTGGTGGCTGCGACACGTCGCCGGGTGGCGCCGCCCTCACTCGCCCGTATTCCCGATACGCGCTCGATCGGGCGGCGTCCCCGGCTCGGTCTCAGCCATCCCCGAATCGACGGGAGCTGCCGACCGACCATCCGAGTCCCGCGACAGGAGGAGACATGGCGTACAAGGCGGTCATCCCGTACGAGTCCCTCGACCCGCTGACGATCGGCGCGTCCGGAGACGACGAGAAGGTCTCGCGCGACACGCTCGAGCTCGAGATCTCGGACGAGAACGTTCTCGTCGCCGTCTATCCCGAGGAGCCGGCGCCGGTCTCCGATCCCACCGAGGCCGCCCGCGCGGCTCTGGAGTCGCCGCTGTCGGGACCGAGCTTCTCCGAGCTCGTCGGCTCTGCGTCGAAGGTCTGCGTGATCATCGACAACCAGTTCCGCCCCACGCCGCAGTCCGAGCTCCTTCCACCGGTGCTCGACGCGATCGAGGCGGCGGGCAAGGCGGCCGTGATCGTGTGCGCGAACGGGAAGGTCTTCCCGATGTCCGACTCCGACATCGCGCAGAAGATCGGCAAGGACAACCTCGCGCGCATGGAGAGCCTTGGCATCGAGTTCCACCAGAACGACCCCAGGAACGCCGAGAACTACGAGTACGTGGGCGTGTCCTCACGCGGCACGCCGGTATGGCTGCACAAGGAAGTCGCGGCCTGCGACGTGAAGGTCTCGATCGGGCAAGCGCAGTCGAACCACTGGGGTGCGGGGGGCGGTGGGAAGCTCATCCTCCCGGGCGTCGTCTCCGACGAGACGATCGAGTCGAACCACTGCGCGTTCGTCCCGTCACCGCAGACGCACTACGGCGCCTACGCGGGTCCGATGCGGTCCGACATCGACGAGGTCGCGACGATGTGCGGACTCTCGGCGACGATGAACGTCGTCCTCGACACGCACGGCAGGGTGATCGAGTGCATGTTCGGCTCCCATCCCGACGCGCACCGCGCCGCGATCGAGCGCTTCAACGAGATCTACGCCTATGAGCACCCGGGAGCACAGGCCGACATCGCGATCTGCGGCGTCTTCGCCCCGACGGACCACCTGTTCTTCCATACGGGCTGGGGCTGCATGTCCGCCGACTTCGTCGTCAAGGACGGCGGCACGATCATCTACTGCTCGCCCTCGCCCGGCGTGTCGACGGCGATCGGCGACTTCCCGGGCCTCGCGCTCATGGACCTGATGAAGCCGTACATGCCGGCGACTCCCGAGAACTACCAGTCCGTCCTCAAGGACATCCACTCACGCGCGATCCAGATGTGGGCCGGCTGCATCTGGGTGCCGATCTACGAGGTCATGACCCGCAAGCACCTGTCCCTCGTCACGCTCGAGGAGAACCTCGAGATGGCAGCCGATATCGGGCTCGACGCGACCACGTCGCTCGACGAGGCGTTCGCGGCTGCACTCGAGCGCCACGGAGCCGACGCGAAGGTCATCGTCCTCCCGTACGCGCGCTACCAGCTCCCCGCGAACATGGTGCGCATGGACGCGGAGGCTCTCCGCTACCCGGAGGAGGCTTTCGCCCACTGACCCAACGAGCTGTTCCGGGGCTGGATGCGCGCGGCACGTCCGCCGACGCCCCGGATTCGCGGGAGATCAAGGGCTCGACGACCATCGTCGAGCTGCTTCGCATGTTCCCGGACGGCGAGGCGGCGGCGCTGCTCGCCCAGCTGCAGATGCCGTGCGCTCACTGCGGCGGCGCGTTCCACGAGCCGCTGACGATGGCCGCGAAGCGGCATCGGCGCGATCCCCGCGCAGTGCTCGAGGCGTTTCGTGGGCTCGAGGACGACGGCCCGGACAGCGAGCAGATCAACGCAGCGCGCCGGCGGGTCGCCTAGGGGAGAACGCGGATCAGCAGCGATTCAGTCCACGAGCGCGGCAAGGATCTCGTCCCAGTGGCGGGCGATCGCGATGTGACCCTCATCGGGCCAGATCGTTACGTTGCAGTTGCGGATCCTTGCGGCGAGGAACTCCGCGGCGTCGAGCGGGATCACGAGGTCGAGCTCGCCGTGCCAGAGATAGACGTCGACCGAGATGTCGTCGAGCCTCAGCGGATACGGCTCGAAGGCGATCACTCGGTCCCAGGCCATTCCCGCCGGCCCCTGCCGTAACGCCTCGCCAATGGCGTCGAGGAAGGGCGCCGTCCGGGCTTCGTCCTCCCGGAACCAACGGTTTTGATCCGTGAGCGGAAAGGGGTCGAAGAACCGCTTCGGCTCCTCGACGATCCTGCGTGCCCACTCCTCCCATTCGGCCGCGATCCTTCGTGCGGCGGTCTCGCGATCCTCGCGCATGACGAGCTCGAAGTCACGACGGTCCTCCTCGTCGAGGCTCTCGATCGCGCCCGGCCGCTCCTGAATGAGGTGCGTGCTCGCACTGACGAGGCCTGCGCGCGTCACCCGGCTGCCGATCAGCGCCGCGCATGCGAGGGCGTAAGGGCCGCCGCCCGAGAAACCGGCGACTGCGAATCGCTCGATCTCGAGAGCGTCGGCGAATTCGGCGACGTCGTCCGGCCAGTCCGTCAGGCGGCGTCCGTGCTGGACGTCTGAGCGGCCGAAGCCAGGTCGGTCGACGCCGATAAGGCGAACCCCCGCCGCACGGGTCTCCCCTGCGTCCGGACACCAGAGTCGAGAGTGCGGTGTTCCGTGGAAGAGAAGGACCGGCGGCCCACCTGGGTCGCCCCACTCTGCATAGGCGAGCGCGCGTCCGTCGCGGAGCCGGATCACGTCGTCCTTGATCGGCCCGTCGTTCACGGCCCTCCTGCGATTCAGCCGCGCACGACGACGCCGAGTCGTCGCGTGAACGAGGCATTGAGCGAGCCGGAGCGGAAGGGCTCGTCGGAGATCTCGACATCCTCGTAACCCGCCGAGCGTACGGCGGTGACGATCGCCGTGCGGTCGTCGGCAGTGAGTGCGTTCAGGTCATCCTCGGCGAGCTCGACGCGGCCCAGCGACTCGTAGTGTCGGACCCGCAGCACGCGGTAGCCGAGGCGCTTCAGCCCGAGCTCGGCGCGGTCGATCTGCGCGAGCACGGCCGGCTCGACTTCGATGCCGTACGGAACCCGCGACGCAAGACACGGCGACGCGGGCTTCTCGGCACTCGGCACGCCGAGCTCACGGGCGAGCAGGCGGACCTCCTCCTTGCGGACGCCGGCCTCGAGCAAAGGATGGATCACCGCATGTTCGGCAGCGGCCCGCAGGCCCGGTCGCCAATCGCCGACGTCGTCGGCATTCGCGCCCGAGAGGACTGCGAAGTAGCGCCGCCGAGTCGCGAGACCGACGAGATGGTCGTAGAGCTCCGACTTGCAGTGGTAGCAGCGGTCGCGCCCGTTCGCGCGATACCCATCACGCTCGAGCTCGGCCGTCGTGATCGTCTCATGGCGGATGCCGATCGCACGGGCGACGTCTCGCGCGCCGTCGAGCTCACCCGTCGCGAGCGCCGGCGAGACTGCGGTCACCGCCAGCGCGCGCTCGCCGAGCGAGCGCGCCGCGAGCGCGGCGACGAGCGAGGAATCCACGCCGCCCGAGAACGCGACGACGCAGCTCCCCAGCGAGCGGATCCTGGCCTCGAGCTCCTCGATCCTCGTCATAGCTCCTGGGCGCGGGCGAGTGCCTCGGCCCACACCGACTTTACGGAGCGTCCGGTCGACCTCGCAAGCACGGCGCAGTCGTCGTGCTCCGGCGCGAGGTTCACGACCCGGCCGTCCAGCAGACCGACCTTCACGCGCACGCGACCGCCGTCGACGTCGACGAGACGCTCCTGGCGGTCGAGCTCATAGCGATCGAGGCGGGTCACGCGCACCCCGAGCGCACTCGTTTCGGTGAGCAACACACGAGCGATGCGGGATTCGAGATCGGGACGAGCGAGCGCCGAGAGCACGAAGCCGGGTCGCCCCTTCTTCATCTGCGCCGGCACCGTCCACACGTCCAGCGCTCCCGCCTCGAAGCAGCGCTCGACGGTGTCCGGGACGAGCTCCGCCGGGAAGTCGTCGAGGTTCGTCTCGAGGAGGACGACCCGTCCCGACGGTCGAGCCGTCTCCTCCCCGACGACGACTCGGACGACGTTCGGCCGATCCGCGAGCTCCTTCGTTCCCGCTCCGTAGCCGACGCGCTCGAGCGTCAGCGGTGGCAGAGAGCCCCACTCCTGGACGACCGTCGCCGCGATCGCCGCTCCAGTCGGCGTAACGAGCTCCGCCTCGGTGTCGACACCGACGAGCGCCGCGCCCTCGAGCAGCGCCAGCGTCGCCGGAGCCGGAAGCGGCAGGACGCCGTGCGCCGCAGTGACGAAGCCACGGGCGAACGGCAGGGGCGAGCTCGCGACGCGGTCGATGCGGAGCTCGTCGAGCAGCACGAGCGCACCGCACACGTCGACGAGCGTGTCGAGAGAGCCGAGTTCGTGGAAGTGGACGTCTTCTGCGGGGACACCATGGATCGACCCCTCGACGGCCGCCAGGCGTCTGAAGGTGTCCAGCGCACGTGAGCGGATCGGCTCGGACAGCTCGGCAGTCTCGACGAGGCGACGGACCTCACGGTAGTCGCGATGCGCATGGTCGGGCGCGTCGATGCTGAGATGCAGCGCACCGAGGCCCTGCCGCTCGACGCGCTCTGCGGAGATCTCGACGTGCTCGAGGCCGAGCGCGGTCGGGACACCACGGAGCGTCTCGAGATCAGCGCCGGCATCGAGCAGCGCGGCGATGAGCATGTCGCCCGCGAGGCCACCGACGCAATCGAGATAACAGAGACGGCTCATTCCCGACCTCGAGCAATCCGCGCGGCGATCGTGCCGGCGCCCAGCCCGTCATCGATTCCTACGACGGCCAGCGCGGCGGCGCACGAGGCGAGCATCGCGTTGAGCGCAGTCGCGCCGCCGTGTGCCGACCCGTAGCCGACGCTCGTCGGCACGCCGATGACAGGACAGGGCGCGAGGCCGCCGACGAGGCTCGCGAGGGCGCCGTCCATCCCGGCCACCACCACGACGCAGTCGGCGCGCTCGAGGTCGGGTAGTGCCGTCGCAAGTCGGTGGACGCCCGCCACGCCGACGTCCTCGTGGACGACGACGGTCGTGCCGAGCAGCTCCGCCCGGATGCGCACCTCGCCGACGATAGGCCCGTCGGATGTGCCCGCCGAGACGACCGCGACGAGGCCGCGCGGTTCAGGCACGGCTCTGGCGACCCAGACGCAACGGGCGAGCGCGTCCTCCTCGGCCTCGGGAACGACGTCTCGAACTGCCGAGCGTGCGAATTCGTCGGCACGGGTCGCGAGGACGCTCCCGGCTCCTCCTTCGAGCAAGGCCCCGAAGATCCGCGCCACCTGCTCCGGGGCCTTCCCCTCGGCGAGCACGGCCTCGGGGGCACCCTGCCGAAGCTCGCGATGCAGGTCGACGCGCGCGAACCCGAGGTCGCGGAAGGGCAGCTCGGCGAGCCGCTCGAGTGCATCGTCCGGGCTCCTCGTCCCGGCACGAACACCCTCGAGGAGCTCGCGGAGATCGTCGCGAAGCCCGGCCACAGGGCGATAGTAAGGTAGTCGCGTGGGAGCGACGGCCGCCTCGGAGACGTGGATCGGCCGGCCTCTCCCGCGTCTCGAGGACGAAGCGCTCCTGCGCGGCGAAGGCCGCTTCATCGACGACCTCGACCCCGTCCCGAACGCTCGCCACGCGGCGGTGCTGCGCTCTCCGTACGCCCACGCGCGCATCACGTCGCTGGATGCGAATCGAGCACTCGAGCTGCCAGGCGTCGTCGGCGTCCTCACGGGAGCCGATGTGGTCGAGCTCTCGCGGCCATTCCCGGCCGGGATCGATTCTCCCATCCCGCACTACGCCGCGGCCCACGAGGTTGCGCGCTACGTCGGAGAGCCCGTCGCCGTCGTCGTTGCCCGCGACCGCTACCTCGCCGAGGACGCAGTCGACACGATCGAGGTCGAGTACGAACCTCTCGCACCCGTCCTCGATGCCGAGAGCGCGGCGGAGACTGAGGCCTGCGTCTCGGATCGCTCGTTCCTGTACGGCGACGTCGACACAGCGCTCCGGAGCGCCGACCTGGTCGTTCGGGGGCACTTCAGCTTCCCGCGCTGGAGCTGCACGCCGGTCGAGTGCTACGGCGTCGTCGCCGACTGGAATCACGCCGAGGAGTCGCTGACGGCGTGGGCGAACTTCCAAGGCCCGTTCACGCTTCACTCGGTCGCCGCCGCCGCGCTCGGACTCACGGGCTCGAAGCTCCGCCTGATCACGCCTCCCGACTCGGGTGGCTCGTTCGGGATCAAGTCGGCCGTCTTCGCGTACGTCGTGCTGATGGGGCTCGCTTCACGCAAGCTCGGGGTGCCCGTCCGCTGGACGGAGGATCGCCTCGAGCACCTCGCGGCGAGCTCATCCTCGAGCGGCCGGGTCACGAGAGTCGAGGCGGGCTTCACGTCCGACGGCGAGCTGATCGCGATCCGCTACGACGCGATCGAGGACGTCGGTGCCTACGTCCGCGCCCCCGAGCCGGCGACGCTGTACCGCATGCACGGGTCGCTCGCGGGCGCCTACCGCGTGCGGCATGTCGCTGCCCGCAACCGCGTCGTGCTCACGAACACGATGCCGAGTGGGCTCAACCGCGGTTTCGGCGGTCCACAGCTCTATCTCGCGCTCGAGCGGACGATGACCATGGCGGCACACCGCCTCGGGCTCGATCCCGCCGAGCTCAGGCGCCGGAACCTGATCGAGACGGATGCGTTTCCGTACCGGACGCCGTCTGGCGCCTTGTACGACTCGGGCGACTACGAGGCCTGCCTCGACGACGCGCTCGAGCTCGCGCACTACGAGGAAAGGTGTGCGGAGGCCGCGGCGGCCAGGGCGGACGGCCGGCTCGTCGGCGTCGGGATCGCCTGCGTCGTCGAGCCCTCGATCTCGAACATGGGCTACATCACGCTGGCCGAGCCGGCGGACACACGCGGCCTGCCGAAGTCCGGGAACACCGAGGGTTGCACGATCGCGATCTCCGCGGCCGGCGGCATCACGGTGCGCACCTCCACGACGCCGCAGGGTCAAGGCCACCGCACCGTCATCGCGCAGATCGTGGCCGAGCGCCTCGGCGTCGAGCCCCGGGACGTCGACGTCTTGACGGACGTGGACACCTCGACCTCGCCGTGGACGATCGCGTCGGGGAACTACTCGTCACGCTTCTCGGGTGTCGGCGTCGGCGCCGTCGCCGCGGCGGCCGAGCAGCTGGCCGAGAAGCTCGCCGCGATCCGCGAGCACCTCGGAGACGAGACGGCCTCGCTGCGCCGGGTGGCCGGCACCGTCCACTGGAACCCCGAGGCGCTTCCGCCCGGATTCGAACCAGGACTCGCGGTCACCGCGTACTACGCAGCGCCCAACCTCCTTCCGCCCGACGAGGATGACCGCGTCGCCTCGTCGGCAGCGCACGGCTTCGTCGCGGACGTGGCCGTCGTCGAGATCGATCGCGCGACAGGCGAGGTGACCGTGCTCGACTACGTGACCGTCCACGACGCGGGGCGTCTGCTGAACCCGCTTCTCGCGGAGGGCCAGGTGCGTGGCGGGTTGGCGCATGGTGCTGCAGCCGCACTCTTCGAGCGCCACGTCTACGACGGTGACGGGAATCTCCTGACCGGCTCGTTCATGGACTACCTCGCACCGACCGCGCCGGATCTCCCGACGCCGCGCATCGGGCATCGCGAGTCGCCGTCGCCGTTCCTCCCGCTCGGCGCAAAGGGACTCGGCGAGGGGACGACGATGAGCGTGCCCGCGGCGATCGCGAATGCCGTCGCCGACGCGATCGGCCGCGACGACGTCGAGCCGCCGTTCACTCCGGGCCGCGTGTGGGAGCTGCTGCGGCGATGAAGCCTCCGCCGTTCGACTACCTGCGGCCCGAGTCGCTCGACGAGACGCTGTCGTTGCTGGCCGCGGACGACGCCAAGGTGCTCGCAGGCGGGCAGAGTCTCGTCCCGGCGCTGAACATGCGTCTGCTCCGCCCGTCGCTCCTCGTGGACGTCAATCGCGTCGCCTGCCTGGGCGAGGTGGAGAGCAACGGCGCCCTGCGGATCGGCGCAACCGTTCGGCAGGCCGATCCCCGGCTCCGTGCGCATCCCGTCCTGGCCGAGACGCTTCCGTACGTCGGGCACTTCGTCACCCGCAACCGGGGCACTCTCGGCGGCTCGATCGCGCACGCCGACGCCGCAGCCGAGCTGCCGGTCGCGCTCGTCGCAGCACGTGGCTCGATCGTCGCAGCCTCTTCGAGGGGGCGGCGAGAGATCTCCGCCGAAGACTTCTTCCTCGGCCCGTACACGACGGCGTTGGCGCCGGACGAGCTGCTCGTCGAGACGATCTGGCCGCAGCCCACGGACGGCGTCTTCGCCTTCGAGGAGCTAGCGCAACGAGGAGGAGACTTCGCGCTCTGCACGGCGGCGGCGCACGTCCGAAGCGACGACGTTCGGGTCGTGGTCGGCGCGGTCACGGATCGGCCGACCGTGCTCGAGGTCGATCCCGACCATCCCGGAGAGTCGGCTGCTGCACACGTCGAGCCGTGGAGGTCGATGCACGCGTCGCCGGCGTACCTGCAGCAGCTCGTGCGGGTGCTCGTCGATCGGGCGGTCGCGCGAGCACGGGAGAAAGCCGCGTGATCGCCGTCGACGTGAGCGTGAACGGGTGCCGCTATCGCGAGGAAGTGGAGCCGCGACTTCTCCTCTCCGACTTCCTGCGCGGCCGACTGGGCCTCACCGGGACTCATGTCGGCTGCGAGCACGGCGTCTGCGGGGCGTGCACGGTGAAGCTCGACGGCGTGGCGGTCCGCTCGTGCCTCCTGCTCGCCGTGCAGGCGCACGGCGCCGAGGTACTCACGGTAGAGGGGCTCGCCGGACGCGGAGCGCTGACGCCGCTGCAGGAGGCCTTCAACCGGCACCACGCGCTCCAGTGCGGCTTCTGCACGCCGGGGATCCTCATGGCCGCCGACGACTTGCTCTCGAGCCGGAACGCTCCTACTCGCGATGAGATCGTCGACATGCTCTCGGGACAGCTCTGCCGCTGCACCGGCTACACGCCGATCGTGAATGCGATCGCGGAGGTTGCGGGAGGGTGAACCTCGCTTCGAGCCTGCTCTACGCGGCCGAGCGCACGCCCGAGTCGGAGGCGCTCGTGAGCGTGGGAGTTCGCCTGACCTTCGCCGGCCTGCGCGAGCGTGCTGCGAGCCTTGCGGCGGGCCTCGCAGGTCGGGGGGTCGAGCGCGGAGACCGGGTTGCCTGCGTACTCGCGAACGAGCCCGGGACCGTGGAGCTCTATTGGGCCTGCCAGTGGCTGGGCGCCTGCTTCGTGCCGCTCTCGCATCGTGTCTCGCAGGCAGACCTCGACTACTGCATCGCCGACTGTGGCGCCGAGGTGGTCATCCGCGATCCGGCGGAAGTTAGCGAGCTCGCCGCGGACGACGAGCATCCCGGCGCATCCGATCTCGAGGACGACGCGGCCTCGATCCAGCTCTACACCTCGGGTACGACCGGCCGACCGAAGGGCGTGCCTCGCTCCCACCGCGCGGAGCGGGCGGGCGGCCTCTCGCAGGTCGTCCAGCACGGGCTCGAACCGGGCCATCGCACGCTCGGCGTGATGCCGCTCTACCACACGATGGGAATCCACTCGCTGCTCGCCGCCTCGCTCGTCGGCGGCTGCTACGTCGCGCAGCCGTCCTGGGACGCCGAGCAGGCGCTCCACCTGATCGAGGCCGAGGGCATCACGGCGCTCTACCTCGCGCCCACCCTGTTCTACGACCTCGTCCAGCACCCACGGCTCGCCGACTTCGACACGTCGTCGGTTCGTGCGGTCGCGTACGCGGGGGCACCCATGACGAGCGCTCTCGTGGAGACGGTCGCGGCCGCATTCGACCCCGAGATCTTCGTGAACCACTACGGCTCGACCGAGATCTACACCTTCTCGGTCCATCGCGACCAGCGGTCCAAGCCGGGCTGCGCGGGTCGCGCTGCACTGAACGCCCGCCTCCGCCTCGACGCGCCCGGCGAGGGCGAGATTCTCTGCCACATGTCCTCGGACGAGGCTTTCGAGCACTACTGGAACCGGCCGGACGCGGATGCGAAGGCGATCCGCGACGGCTGGTACCACACGGGTGATGTCGGCCGGATCGACCACGATGGCGACCTCTGGGTCGTAGGCCGCGTCGACGACATGGTCATCTCGGGCGGCGAGAACATCCATCCGGTCGAGGTGGAAGACGTGCTCGCGCGGGCGCCCGGCGTCCGCGAGGTGGCCGTCATCGGCACGCCCGACGATCGCTGGGGCCAGCGCGTCGTGGCCTGTGTCGTTGCCGAGGAGGGCGTAACAGCGGAGGATCTCGACACGTTCTGTCTCTCGTCGGACAGCCTCGCGCGCTTCAAGCGTCCGCGCGAGTACCGCTTCGTCTCCCAGCTCCCGAAGAGCCCGTCTGGGAAGATCCTGCGGCGCATGCTGAGGGACGAGTGACCTACGACGGCTTTCGCGTCGAGCGCGAGCGCGCCGTCGCGACGATCACGCTCGACGTCCCGGGGAAGTTCAACCGCGTGTCGATGGCAGCCCGCGACGAGCTGCGCACGGTCTTCGAGGAGCTCGACCGGGACGAGACGGTGCGTTTCGTCGTCCTCACCGGGACCGGCGGCGCCTTCACCGCCGGCGGTGACATCCCCGGCTTCCTCCAGCGCTCGCCGTGGCACGTCTCGCGGCTCGCGGACAACGTCGCCGCGCCGGAGCGCTGCACGAAGCCCGTCATCGCGGCGCTGCAGGGCTACTGCTACGGCGTCGGCCTGGAGCTCGCGCTTGCGTGCGACTTCCGCCTTGCGGCACACGATCTCCAGCTCGGATTCCCGGAGGTGACGATCGGGATGATCCCGGGCAGCGGCGGGACGCAGCGTCTCGCGCGCCTCGTCGGGCTCGGCCGCGCCAAGGACATCGTCATGCGCGGCCGGCGCGTGTCCGCCGAGGAGGCTCTGGCACTCGGCCTCGTCACCGAGGTCGTCCCCGACGACGGGTTGCAGGCGGCGGTCGCGCGCTTGCTCGACGAACTCGCGAAGCACTCCCCGCTCGCGCTCGCGATGGCGAAGCGCGTCCTCAACCAGGCCTACGAAGGCCCGCTCGCGCAGGGGCTCCAGCTCGAAGGCCTCGCGTACGGCCTCCTCCAGCAGACGCACGACTTCCGCGAAGGCGTCGAGTCCTTCGTGGAGAAGAGGCCTCCCGAGTTCCGCGGCGACTAACGACGCTCCCAGGCGAGGCCGGCGGCGAGCACGACCTCGTCGCGCGTCGCGACGAGCTGCATGTTCGCGATCGCGAGCCCGGCCCAACCCGTCAGGTTCACCCACCGTAGGAACGAGGTGAGCGGCAGCCTCACCTCGAGCTCGTCGGCGTCTTCGTCCGGCAGCTCGACGGCATAGCACGGACTGACGTAGAGGTCGACCTCCGGCTCGTAGCGCCGCCACTCCCGGATCGCGCGGTACGCGGCGTCGATCGCCTCGGGGGTCTCGCGCAGTGCCGCCTCCAGCTTCTTGCGCATCACGTACCCGTATTCGTGCGCGCGGCTCGGGAACGTCGCGGCGTGGGACTGCAGCGCCTCGTGACTGAACTGCGGCCACGGGTTGGCGGACGGCCCGGGCACGCTCGCCTCCACAACTCGGGCGCCAAGCTGCTCCAGGTCCGTAACCCATGCCTCGGCGAGGTCGCTCGTCTCCACCTCGCGCCCGTCCGCAAGGTCGGGCGGGCGCCGCACGAGGCCGACGGTCATCCCGTCCAGCACCGGATCGGGAACCGGGCGCTCGGCGAGCACCGACCACATGAGGGCGACGTCCTCGACGCTTCGCGCCATCGGCCCGGCCGTGTCGAGCAGCGGTACGAGTGGAAACGCCCCCTCGATCGGGATGAGGCCCCACTGGGACTTCAGGCCGACGACCTCGCACGCGGCCGACGGGAGCCGGATCGAGCAGCCCGTGTCCGAGCCGAGCGCGAGGTCGCAGAGGCCGGCGGCGAGTGCCGCGGCGGAACCCGACGACGAGCCGCCGGTCGTCTTCCCTGGATGCGCCGGGTTGTGGCACGTCCCGTAGAACTCGCTCTGGCCGAGCACGCTCCACGCGAACTCGGGGAGGTGCGTCTTCCCGACCATCACCGCGCCCGCGTCGAGCAGCCGTTGCACGGCGACGGCGTTGCGATCGGGAACGTGCTCAGCGTAGATCTTCGAGCCGTACGTGGTGCGGACGCCCGCCGTGTCGAACAGATCCTTGACGGCGAGCGTCTTCCCGGAGAGCGGGCCCGGGTGCGTCTCGCCGGGCTCGACCTGGGTGATGAACGCGTTGAAGCGATCGTCGTTCACGGCACGAGCGCGACGCACTCGATCTCGACCTTGGCGCCCTCGACGGCCAGCCTCGGGACCTCGACGAGCGTCGAGGCAGGACGGGTCGCGCCGAAGGCCTCCTGCCGGAGCGGATTGATGAGCGGACGGTCGTCGATGTCCGTGAGGAAGATCGTCACCTTCACGACGTCCTCGAAGCCACAGCCGCCCGCCTGAAGTACTGCCCGCATGTTCTCGAGCACCTGGCGGGTCTGGGCGACCACGTCGTCGCCTCCGACGAGTCGGCCGTCGCCGTCCACGGCCACGATTCCGGAGACGTGCAGAAACCCGCCGGCGCGCACGGCGTCGGTGAAGTGCGAGATCGGCTCGGCGAGAGCATCGACCCGGACCTCCTCGCGCCTCACGCGACCCACTTGCCCAGCTCGCTCAGCTTGACACGCGGGCTGATGCGCTCCGGGTCGACCGGGAGCTCGAGGACTGCGGGCTTCCCGGAGGCGAGCGCGCGTTCGAACGCGGTCTCGAAGTCGTCGGTGCGTTCGACGCGCTCGCCGTGTGCGCCGTAGGCTCGTGCGAGCGCGGGGAAGTCCGGGTTCTCGAGGTCGGTCCCGATGACGCGGCCCGGGAACTGGCGCTCCTGGTGCATGCGGATCGTCGCGTACATGCCGTTGTTGACGAGGAGCACCACGATCGGCAGCTCGTATTGAACCGCAGTCGCCAGCTCGGGCGAGCTCATGACGAAGTCTCCGTCGCCCGTGAAGCAGACCACCACGCGGTCGGGATGAACGAGCTTCGCGGCCACGGCCGCGGCGACCCCGTACCCCATGGAGCCGCTGCGTGGGCACGCCTGCGTCCCGAAGTGCGTGAACTGCGCGAAGCGGTGGGCCCAGACCGTGAAGTTGCCCGCGCCGCAGGTCTGTACGGCATCGCCCGGAAGACGCTCACGAAGGAAAGCCATGATCTCGCCGAGGTCGACCGGCCCCTCCATCGGCTCGTGGCGGAGGTTCTCTTCGTACTCGGCTCGAGCCGCCGTCGTCCACTCGCTCCAGCGCGGCTGGACGGGGTCGAGTCCACGCAGAGCCTCGGCGAACTCCGGCAGGCTCGAGGCGATCGCCAGATCGGGCTCGTACACACGTCCGAGCTCGGCCGGGTCGGGATGCACGTGGACGAGCGTCTGCCGAGGGTCGGGGAGCTCGAGCAGCGTGTAGCGCCGCGTGGGCACCTCACCGAGACGGCCGCCGATCGCGAGCACGAGGTCGGCGTCTCGCAGGCGAGCCGCGAGCGCCTCGTCCATCGCCACCCCCAGTACGCCGACGTAGCTCGGCGAGCGGTTGTCGACGAAGTCCTGGCAGCGGAACGCACACGCCACCGGAAGCGCGTTCGCCTCGCAGAACGCCAGGACGTCACGGCTCGTCTCGGCGGTCCAGCCGCCCTCGCCGACGACGGCGAGGGGGCGCTCAGAGTCGGCGAGCAGCTTGCGCAGCCGGTCGAGGTCCAGCGAACGAGGGGAGGAACGAGGCGTCTCCACGGCAGGTGCGTCGGCGACGTCCGCCTGCTCGGCGAGCACGTCCTCCGGCAGCGCGAGCACGACCGGTCCGGGCCTGCCGGAGAGCGCGATCGAGACCGCCTCGGCGATGTGCTCGGGGATCCGCTCGGCGCTGTCGAGCTCCCAGGCGGCTTTGGCAATGCCTCCGAAGACCTGCGCGTAGTCGAGCTCCTGCCATGCCTCGCGTCCGCGGAAGGCGCGCGGCACCTGCCCGACGAGCAGCAGCATGGGCGAGGAGTCCTGTTTCGCCGTGTGCACGCCGACCGCGGCCTGCGTCGCACCGGGCCCACGGGTCACGAGACACAGGCCCGGCCGCCCGGTCAGCTTCCCGCACGCCTCCGCGGCGTTCGCGGCGCCTTGCTCGTGGCGACATGTGATCAGGCGGATCGGCGAGTCGTACAGCGCGTCGAGCACGGGCAAGTAGCTCTCGCCCGGCAGGCAGAACGCGAGGTCCGCGCCGTTCAGCTCGAGCTGGTCGACGAGGATCTTCCCGCCCGTCCTCACGCGCGCAGCGGCTCCTCCAGCAGAACCGTTGCGCGCTGAAGGCGGGGCTTGTCCTCGTCCGCCGGATCCAGGTAGCGAATCGTCCGGCGGCCGGCCCACTCGGCCGGAAGGAGCATGACCCGGACGAACGCCGTCTCCTCCGTGGCCGAGGCCGTCGCGAGCACCGGGTCCTCCGCGTCCTCGAACCACGTCTCGCCCGCGCGGTACGTCTGCGGCTCGTCGTCACCCCGGTCGATGGTCAGCTCGCCATGGAGGATCCGCCGGATCCCCGGGCCCGGATGGACGTGGCGGTAGGCGATGCCACCCGGCGGGAAGTCGATGCGGTCGAGCCTGACGATCCAGTCCGCGTCGCCGAGGTCGACCTCCGCCGCGATCGACGCGTCGGGAGGGGCGTCGTGGAGCACCTCCCAGATCAGCCGCGTCCCGTCTTCGAGCTCGTGCTCGATCCGGTGCCTCGCGTCGTGGGTCGACGGGGAGAGAGCGAAGATCAATGGAAGTACTGGCCGCCGTCGATGACCATGGTCTGGCCGGTGATGAAGTCGGCGGCCGGAGTGCAGAGGAAGACGACGGCGCCGACGACGTCCTCGGGAACCTGGTCGCGTTGGATCGTCCGGGCGGCGACCGAGACGTCTCGAAGCGCCTCGACGACCTCGGGATGCGACTTGACGCCGTCCGACATCGTGAACCCGGGCGCCACGCAGTTCACGTGGATCGAGTCCTTCCCCACCTCCTTCGCGAGCGCGCGCGTGAGCGCGACGATCGCGCCCTTGGAGGTGACGTAGTGGAGGAGGAACGGGACGCCGCGGAACGGCGTGCCCGAGGAGATGTTCACGATCTTCCCCCCGCCCTGCTCCCGCATCACGGGCACGACGGCGCGGCAGGTGAGGAACATCGAGGCCACGTTGATCTCCATCACGCGGTTCCACTCCTCGAGCGGAATCTCGGTGAACGCGCGCATCTCGAGAGACGCATAGAGGCCGGCGTTGTTCACGAGGATGTCAATGCGGCCATGGCGTTCGCGCGTCTCCTCGATCATCCGGAACACGTCCTCCTCGGATGCGACGTCCGCGCGGATCCCGCCTTCGGGCGGGTTGAGGTCCGCGATCACCACGGTCGCGCCCTCGGCCTCGAGGCCCGACGCGATCGCAGCGCCGATCCCCTGCGCACCGCCGGTGACGATGGCGACCCTTCCGGAGAGCGTGCCCATCAGCGGAGCGGGGAGTACGACGTGGGGACCATGATCCGGTTCCGCTGCGTGTGAATCAGCGGGAGGATCTTCGGGAGGAAACTCCTCCAGCGCGCGTCGGCGGCGAGCCGGGCGCGTCGCTCCTCGCGGTCGGCGAAGTCCACGTACGCCCACATGTGGGTGTACGTGGAGAGGTCGCCCACGTCGGTCGTAAATGCACCGACGAAGCGGCCGAGGATCTCCTGCTGGATGGCGGCGCCCTCGGTTTCGTATAGACGCACGAGCTCGGGGAGCTTGCCTGTGTAGACGTGGTAGTCGCGCTGCTCGACGATCACGCCGCCAAGACTAAGCGACCTCCAGCAGACGCACACGGCCGCTGTGCGCCTCGGGGTCCTCCGGTTCGATCCACTCGCAGATCGGAGACGGCTTTCCGCGCCGACACGAGGCGATCGCGTCCTGCCACGCGCGGTCGTATGCCGAGCGGTCGACGCAGCTCCATCTGAAGTCGACGCCGTCCGCGGTCGCATGGCCAGGACCGACAAGCTGGATCTTCGGAGCCAGGCTTGCGAAGACCAGAGCATCGGGGTCCGTCTCGGCGATGAAGACGTCGTCTCCGTCAGCCTTCAGCCACGCCCACCAGCCCTGCTCGACGTCGACCCACTCCTCGTCGGGAGCGACGATGGGGAGCTCAGCCGAATCGCCTTCTCCGAGGAGGATCCGGTCCGCATGGTCGGTCCGGGGAAACGCGAGGAGGACGTCGCCGTCGTCACCGACGAGAAGGACGTGCCAGTCGCGGCGGGAGAACGCCATGAACGCCACCACCACGCTCACGTGCCTCTGCGCCCACGACGCGGGCAGCTGAACGCTCTTCGAGCGCCAGAAGTTCCAGAGCCGGTGACCGGCCATCGAGGCGCCGTAGACCTCGTACGAGCGATCGGTGCCCTCCCGGTCGAGGGGCACTAGCTGTCCCGCGTTTGGATCCCGCCGATCGCCCAGTACTTCAGCTCGAGCCACTCGTCGATCCCGTACGAGGAGCCCTCGCGCCCCATCCCCGACTCCTTCACGCCGCCGAACGGAGCCACCTCGGTCGAGATGAGCCCCGTGTTGATGCCCACGATCCCGTACTCGAGTGCCTCGGCGACGCGGTTCACGCGACCCAGGCCTTGCGAGTAGAAGTACGCCGCGAGCCCGTACGGCGTGTCGTTGGCGATCCGCACGGCATCGTCCTCCGTGTTGAAGCGCGCGATGCCGGCAACGGGGCCGAAGGTCTCTTCGCAGCTGATCGCCGCGTCGGCGGGAACGCCGACGAGGACGGAGGGCTGAAAGAACTGCCCCTCGATTCGGGCACCGCCGACGACGAGCTCGGCACCGTGATCGAGCGCGTCGGCGACGTGCCGCGCGACCTTCTCGACCGCCGGCTCGTCGATGAGCGGGCCAACGTTCACGCCCTCCGCGAAGCCGTCGGCGACCTTGAGCCCGCGCACGGCGTCGGTGAACGCCGCCAGGAAGTCGTCGTAGATGCCGTCCTGGACGAGCATCCGGTTGGCGGAGATGCAGGTCTGGCCCGAGTTGCGGTACTTGCACGTGATCGCGCCGGCGACCGCCTCGTCGAGGTCGGCGTCGTCGAAGACGATGAACGGCGCGTTCCCACCCAGTTCGAGCGAGATCTTCTTGAGCCCCGCGGCACACTGCGCCATGAGGATCTTCCCCACCTCGTTCGACCCGGTGAACCCGAGCTTGCGGACCGAGGGGTTCGAGGTCATCTCGCCGCCGATCGCGGGGGCATCCTGCGCGGCGCCCGTCACGACGGAGAAGACCCCCGCCGGAACGCCGGCCTCCTCGGCCAGGGCGGCCACTGCGAGCGCGCAGAGCGGCGTCTGCTCTGCCGGCTTCAGCACCATCGTGCAGCCGGCTGCAAGCGCAGGGGCGGACTTGCGGGTGGGCATTGCAGCCGGGAAGTTCCAGGGTGTGATGCCGGCCGTCACCCCCACCGGTTCCTTGGTCACGTGGATCCGCTTGTCCGGCCACGGCGAGGGGATCGTGTCGCCGTACACGCGCTTTCCCTCCTCGCCGAACCACTCGTAGAACGACGCCGCGTACTGCACCTCGATCCGCGCCTCGGCAAGCAGCTTTCCCTGCTCGGTGACCATCAGGCGCGCGAGGTCGTCCTCGCGCTCGAGCATGAGATCAGCGAGGGCTCGCAGGACGCGAGCGCGGTCTTTGGCCCTGCTCCCTCTCCAGACTGCGAGCGCACGCTCGGCCGCCGCGAGCGCGCGGCGCGTCTCGGCAGCTCCCAGCCGAGGCACCTCGGCGATCGTCTCGCCGGTCGCGGGATTGAGGACTGGGAACGTCTCGCCGGAGTCGGCGTCGACTCAGTTCCCGTCGACGTAGGCCTGCCGCTGCAGGAGCGGAAGCTCGACTGCGGTCACGACGGCAACGATAATCGAGCCGCCACACTGGCCCGATGGCCGACCTCCCGATCTCGGCAGTCTGGCGGCACGCCGATGCGCGCGCGGGACTCGAGGTGCTCTTCGCCCGCCGGACCGGCGGCGGGCATCGTCTCGAGGGCCACTCGACCGCAGTTGAAGGCGCAGTTGCCTGGAGCGTTCGGTACGTGATCGATGTCGCCGCCGACTGGACGACGCGCTCGGCGCACGTCGCGTGCAGCTCGTCGGGCGGAACGCGCGAGCTTCGGATCGAGGGAGACGGCGCAGGTGGCTGGACGGTCGACAGCGCTCCGGCGGCGGAGCTCGCCGGCTGCCTCGAGGTCGACCTGGAAGCGTCGGTGTGCACCAATCTTCTTCCAGTACGCCGGCTCGAGCTCGATGTTGGCGAGCAGGCCGACGCGCCCGCGGTCTACGTGCGCGCGCCGTCGCTGGCGCTGGACCGGCTCGAGCAGAGCTACACACGACTGGACGACCGCGAGGGACGCCGCGTATACGACTACCGTGCCCCGAGATTCGACTTCCACGCGCAGCTCGTCTTCGACGAGGACGGTCTCCTGCTCGACTACCCCGGAATCGCAACCCGGATCGTCTGAGCTGCCATCGGCCTGGTGGACGAAGCGTCACGGAACTGGGCCTCGCCGATCCAGCCTGACTCCCCCGAGCTCACGGCCGGGCGAAGTCCATGAGGCTGGGACGGGCCCGGAGGGTGACCGTATGGCCGCAGGCGACGGCCACCCTCCTCCGTGCCGTTACACCCCGGCCGGAACGCCGGTGAGCGCCTCCGTCACCGCAGCGCAGGTGGTCACGGTCGAGACGTTCTGAAGTGCGTAGTTGATCGAAGCGTTGTGCCAGTCGGCGTTCATCGTCGAGCAGCCGTCCTCGGGCACGACCATGAAGAACCCCTTGTCGGCACCCGTGCGAGACGTGTGCTCGATGGACATGTTCGTCCAGGCGCCGGTGACGATGATCGTGTCGCGTCCGAACCCCGTGAGCAGGTTCTCGAGACGGGTCCCCTGCCAGGCGCTCATGCGCATCTTCTGGACGATGAAGTCCCCGTCTTGTGGCTCGAGGCCTTCGGCGGGCTCTGCGCCCCACGTCCCGCGCACGAGCGCATTGTTGTCCTTCATGCCCTTGAACAGCGGCGCGTTCAGCTTCAGGCCCGGCGCGCCCTGCTCGACGATGTAGTGCACATGGATGACGGGAATGCCCTTGCTCCGGCACGTCTCGGCGAGCGCCTTCACGTTCTCGACGATGTTCTGCTCCTTCGCGTGCTCCGGCGAGCCGGTCTCCGCGAATGCGCCGCCTTCGATCATCACGTCGTTTTGGAGATCCTGGACGATCAGCACGCAGCGATCGGCATCCAGTGTCAGAGCTTCGTCGTTCATCTATCGCCTCCTAACGCATGTAGGGCTCGCGGCGCGGGCCGACGATGGTACGAATGGAGTACAGCGACGTGGAGCTCGGGATGAACAAGGTGTGCCAGTCCTCGCCGCCCCACGTGAGGTTGCCGGTGTTCTCGGGAACGAGGATCGTGCCGAGGTGCGCGCCGCCGGCCGAGATCACCCAGATGCCGCCCGGACCCGTCACCCAGATGTTCCCGCGCTCGTCGCACTTCATCCCGTCGGGGATGCCCTCCTCGATCACGCCCGACCCGACGCCCTCGAAGAACATCCGCCCGTTCGAGATCGACCCGTCGGGCGCGGCGTCGTAGACCTTGATGTACGCCCCCGGCGTGTCGTTGATGTAGAAGAGCGTCTCGTCGGGGTTGAAGCAGATCCCGTTCGGCATCTCGAACTCGTCGCGTTCCACGATGAGCTCGGGATCTCCGCCACCCGGGGCGATGCGGTACACACCCTGGAACCCGAGCCGCCGCTTGCGCGGATGGCCGAAGCCCGGGAACCGCCCGTACCACGGGTCGGAGAAGTAGATCGCGCCGCTCGAGTGGACGCAGACGTCGTTCGGGCTGTTCAGCTCCTCGCCCTCGAACTCCTGGGCGATGATCTCGCGCGACCCGTCGGTGTTCTCGCGGACGAGGCAGCTCGTGACGTGCTCGCAGACGAGCAGGTTGAGGTCCGCGTCGTACGTCATCCCGTTGCACTTGTGCGAGAAGTTCCGTACCTCGACCACCGTGCCGTCGGGCGTGTACTTGCGCCGTACGTCGCCGGGCATGTCGGAGAAGAGGAGGTGATGCTCGGTCGGGTGCCAGATCGGCCCCTCCGTGAACGTGAAGCCCGTTGCCAGTCGCTCGACCTGGGAACCTTGCTCGACGAGCTCGTAGATCGCGTCCGCTTTCGCGTCGATCCCGAGTCCCGTTTCGGTGCTCGTCACCGTGCCCCCTTTCGTGCGGGAATGTCGAGGCGACTCTAATACGCGTCCATCGTGCGCGAGGAGGCATCGCGGCGCGCGGTCACGGGAAGCGCACCTCGAAGCGGCACGCCGACGCGCCGCGGTGCATGCATTCCAGCTCCTCGACCTGGAGCGTCTCGTCGTAGACGCGCCCGGTGCCCTCGACGAGGCCGCGCAGCATCGCGCAGATACGGCGGGGCGACGTATACACGATCTCGAGGCCATCCTCTCCGAGGTCTCTCACCGCGAGCTGGGGCGGCCGCGCCTCGGGCAGCGCGACACGGACGACATCGTGGATCGGCGTCTCGACCGTTAGCAGGAAGTCGCGTGCAGTCGGCGAGAGCTTGAAGAGGAGGGAGTACAGGCGTGCGAAGGTCGTCGCCGCCGTAAAGGCGCCGAACTCGAACAGGAGCTCGTCCCGAGACAGCGCCGTCCGCGCACACGCGCGCTCGAGCAGTGCGAGGAACTGCTCGTCCGGGTATGCCTCGCTCAACGTGTACTGCGGCTCTCCGGCGGTCACGTCGTGCGCCACGTCCGGACCGTGCTCGGTCGCGAGGTAGTCGCGAAGCGAGGCGAAGATGAGGCCGTGCACCCGGAAGAGATCATAGGGTCGGTCGACATCTGCGGATACGCTTGCTCGCCCTCTCACGAAGGCCCTCTTTGAGGCGCTCAGCGCATCAGCACGCCGCCGTTCACGTCCAACGTCGCGCCCGTGATGTACCCCGCGTCGTCGGAGGCGCACGGTGTGACCGTCAACGTCGCACCTGCGTCGATCGGCGCGATCGCGTAGCCGTCGGCGTGCAGCCGCCGCGCGATCGCCTCGCCGATCCCACGGGCCGCGCCCGTGACGATCGCGATTGGCATCTACTCCACCTCGACGTGGATGCGCTTCTTCGCGTCCTTCAGGAAGCCGCCCTCGCGCTGAGCGCGCACGGCGAGGATCTCCGCGAGGATCGAGAGCGCGGTCTCCTCCTGCGAGTCGGCCCCGATGTCGAGACCGCACGGCCCCATGATCCGCTCGAGCGCGGACTCCTCGACCCCTGCTTCGAGCAGCCGCTCCCGCCGGCGCTCCTGGTTCCGCCTCGAGCCGAGGGCACCGATGTAGAACGCCTCGGTCTCGAGCGCCCCGATCAGCGCGGGTTCGTCGAACTTGTCGTCATGGGTGAGGACCACGATCGCCGTCTGGTGGTCGGGCTGCACTTGCGCGAGCGCCTCCTGCGGCCACTCGACGACCAGCTCGTCCGCCGAGGGGATGCGCTCCGGTGTAGCGAACTTCCCGCGAGCGTCCGCGACGATCGCGTGCCAGCCGAGGAGCTTCGCGCCGCGACACAGGGCCTCCGCAGTGTCCACGGCTCCGTAGACGAGGAGGCGCGGCGGCGGTCCGTACCACTCGGCGAAGACCTTCGAGCCGTCGTCGAGCGCCAGCAGCGTGTTGCGCCCGCGCCGGATCAGCTCGTCGAACTGCGCGACGGCATCGTCGAGCCCCTCACCGACCTGCTCTCCGGACTCGAGCACGAGGACCTTCGTCCCCGCGTCGTCCCCCTCGATCGCGGTGAAGAGGATCCCCCGCTCCCCGGACTCGCGGAGCTCCGCGAGTCGGTGGATGAGGCTCACTATTCGACCCGCTCGAGGAAGACGTCGATCTCGCCGCCGCAGGGCAGTCCGACGCTCCAGGCGAGCTCGTCCTCGATGCCGTAGGAGAGGAGCTTCGGCTCGCCCGTCTCGAGGACCTCCTGCGCGTTCTCGAAGACGTCGCTCTCCACGCAGCCGCCGGAGACGGAGCCGCACATCTTCCCGGACTCGGAGATCGCGAGGCTGGCGCCGATCGGACGCGGAGCCGAGCGTCTCGTCGCGACCACGGTCGCGACGACGACCTTCTCGCCCTCCTCCTTCCAGCGGTCGATCTCGGGCAGGATCTCTTTCACGCTGCGTGCCTCCTTTCGATGCCGGCGAGCACGGCGCCGAGCTCTTCGAGACTCCGAAGATTATGGCCCGGAAGGAACCGGTCGACGAAGGGCAGCGCCGCCCGCATGCCGCCCGCTAGCGGCTGGTACTCGGGGTTCCCCTTCAGCGGATTGACCCAGACGACCGCGTAGGCGGCGCGCGCGAGCTTCGCCATCTCGCGGGAGACGAGGTCGGGGTCGTCGCGCTCCCACCCGTCGGAGACGATGACGACGACCGCGCCGCGCGAGAGCGCTCGCCGGCCGTACGTCGTGTTGAACTCGCCCAGAGACGCCCCGATGCGCGTTCCGCTGCCCCAGTCGACGGCGATCTCGTTCGCACGCGCGAGCGCCGCCTCGGGATCGCGCGTCGCGAGATCCGGGGTCAGGCGAGTGAGGCGCGTGCCGAAGGCAAATGCTTCCACCGAACGACCCGACCCGACGATCGCGTGGAGGTAGAAGAGGAGAGCGCGCGCGTACGCGTCCATCGAGCCCGAGATGTCACAGAGCACGACGAGCTTCCGCGGGACGGTCTTGCGTGCCTTCCACGGCTGCTCGATCGGCTCGCCGCCCGACCGGAGCGACTTGCGGCAGAGGCGTCGGAGGTCGAGCCGATCCCCACGCGGGTCGGGAGAGCGCCGCCGAGACATGCGGCGAGGCCGCGTCCGCGCGATCGCAGCCATCAGGCGGCGGACGCGCTCGAACTCCTCGGGCGTCATCTCGGCGAAGTCCTTCTCGCGCAGGAGCTCGTGACCCGAGGCTCCGAGCTCGTGCGGCGTCGACGACTCGTCCGCCTCGTCGCCGTCGGCTCCCGACTCGAGCGTGTCGCGTGCGACGCGTTCGGCGAAGCGGCGCGTCTGCCTCTGACGCACGAGCGGCGCGATCGGGCCGCGGAGGAACCACGCCACGAACGCACGGTCGAAGAGCTCGAGCTCGTCGTGACGCGAGACCAGGGTCTGGCGCAGCGTGAAGTACACGTCCTCCTGTCGCGTGAGGTCGACCGCGCCCAGGCCTCGCACAGCGTCCGCGACGCGCCCCGGCCCGACCTCGATCCCGACCTCGCGCAGCACCCGTCCGAACGTGACGACGTGGCGCACGATCGCGGTGCCCTGCACTGAAGCTACTTGGCGCAAGCCCGGAAACTCGCTGGCGCGAGACTTCCGGGCGCGCCGAAGACCCCTGAAGCGCGGCCGCTTTGCGACCGCGGTCGCTGTGACTTGCCGAGCGCCATCAGCTGTTCGCCGTCGTGCGCGCCTCTTCGATGAGGCCGACGAGCGTCTCGTCGCGCACGGTCTCGATGTCCTCGCGGTACTTCAGCACCGAGCCGAGCGTCTGCTCGACGACCTCGGCGTCGATCTCCTCGCGTCCGAGCGCGGCGAGCGCTTGCGCCCAGTCGATCGTTTCCGCGACGCCAGGTGGCTTCGCGAGATCCAGGCCGCGAAGGCCGCGGACGAACGCCGCCGCCTCGTTGGCGAGTCGCTCCGGAATCCCCGGGACTCGCAGCCGCACGATCTCGACCTCCCGCTCGATCGACGGGTGGCCGATCCAGTGGAAGAGCGCGCGGCGCTTGAGTGCGTCGTGGAGCTCCCGCGTGCGGTTCGAGGTGAGGATGACGGCCGGCTTCCGCCGCGCCCGGATCGTGCCGAGCTCCGGGATGGTGATCTGGAAGTCCGACAGGATCTCGAGCAGGAACGCCTCGAACTCCTCGTCCGCTCGGTCGATCTCGTCGATCAGGAGCACGACCGGCTCGTCGGAGTCGATCGCGTCCAGGAGCGGGCGGCGGATGAGAAACTCCGAGCCGAACAGCTCCTCCTCCGAGACCGTGCCCTCTTGGGCTGCGCGGATGTGCAGCAGCTGCCGCGGGTAGTTCCACTCGTAGACGGCGTGCGAGACGTCGAGCCCCTCGTAGCACTGGAGCCTGATCAGCCGCGCGCCGAGCGCCGACGCGAGCGCCTTGGCGGCCTCCGTCTTCCCCACGCCGGCCTCGCCCTCGAGCAGGACCGGCTTCTCGAGCGCGAGCCCGAGGAAGAGCGCCGTCGCCAGCCCGCGATCCGGCAGGTAGTCCGCGTCGCGGAGCGCGGCGTCGAGCTCGTCGATCGTGCGGAAGCCCATCCACTTGCAGCGTAACGCCGTGAGCACGGTTACCGTCAGTGCTCCATAGCGAGGAGGCAGCTGATGAAGTGGGTGACACGGGAGCGCCCGAAGACCGATCGGATCGCGTGCCCCTGGCTGATCCGCCGGTTCATCGATTCCGAGGCCGAGTTCCTGTACGTCCCGGCCGATCGCGTCCTGGAGGTCGCGGAGGAGGAGGCCGCACTCTCGTTCGACGCGCCGGGGGCCCGGTACACGCACCGCGACGGGCTGTGCTCGTTCGAGGTGCTCGTCGAGGAGTACGAGATCGACGAACCAGCCGTGCGGCGGCTCGCGCGCATCGTGCACGGCGCGGACGTCGCGGAGGATCGCGACGCGACGCCGGAGTCACGGGGGCTGCTCGCGATCGCCGAAGGATTTCACCTGCTCGAGCTCGGCGATCACCGCCAGCTCGAGCTTTCCGAGCCTGTGTACGACGCCCTCTATGCATGGTGTCGCCGCGAGACCCAGGGGGCGAGCGCCTGAGCGCCGACGCCCGGCGCATCCTCTCGATCCAGGCTCTTCGAGCCTTCTCGTACGGCTTCGGCAGCGTCGTCATCGGCGTGTCCCTCGCCGACTCCGACCTCTCCGGAACGGAGGTCGGGATCGTGTTCGCGGCGATGCTCGCAGGCGCGGCGCTCGCATCGTTCGGCCTGGCGCGCTACGGCGACGCCATCGGCCGGCGACGCGCCTACGCCGGCCTCCTCGTCGTCATGGCGATCGCGGGAACCGTCTTCGCGCTGACCGAATCGCTTCCCGTCCTTCTGCTCGCAGCGCTGACGGGGACGCTCTCGACCGACGTCGTCGAGTCGGGACCGTTCACCTCCCTGGAACAGGCGATGCTCCCGGCGGCCGCCGGTCCGCACGACACGACACGTCTCTTCGGCACCTACAACACCATCGCGACCCTGGCGGGCTCCCTCGGGGCGCTTGCCTCGGCCATCCCGGCGCTCCTCGACGGCGTGGAGCAGCGCTGGCTCCTCCTCTATCCGGTCGCCGCTGCGCTCGCCCTCCTCGTCGCGGGCGGCCTGTCGACTGCGGTGGACAGCAGGACCGCGGCAGGTGCCCCGCTTCGCCGCTCGCGCGCCGCGGTCCGCCGCCTCTCCGGGCTCTTCGCCCTCGACTCGTTCGCCGGCGGCTTCGTCATCCAGTCCTTCATCGCCTACTTCTTCGTGACGAAGTTCGAGACCTCGGCCGAAACACTCGGAATCGTCTTCTTCTCACTCGGGATCCTGCAGGCCCTCTCGTTCCAGATCGCCGTTGGGCTCGCGGCCAGGATCGGCCTGCTGCGGACGATGGTGTTCACGCACCTGCCGTCGAACGTCCTGCTCGCCGCGATCGCGTTCGCGCCGACGCAGGAACTAGGGATTGCGCTCCTTCTCGCGCGCTCGCTGCTCTCGCAGATGGACGTCCCCACGCGTCAGGCCTATGTCATCGTCCTGGTCGATCCCGACGAGCGGACGGCGGCGGCCGCCTACACGAACGGTGCGCGGTACGCCTCCCGCCCGTTCGCGCCGCTCTTGATCGGCCCGCTCGTCACCATCGGGCTGGGGGCGCCGTTCGTCGTCGCGGGTGCCTTGAAGAGCGTCTACGACCTGAGCCTGTACGCCCGCTTCCGAGACACGCCCCTGGACGCGGCTGATTAGACTCGATGCACTGAACTCGCGACCGAGAAGGGTGGGGTGATGGCAGTAGCGAGTGTGGCCATGGACGCCGCGACCGAGATCCTCATGCCGGGCTCCGAGGACGAGGCGATCGCGGCCTTCGGCGACGGCGCGGACGTCGTCGTCGTCGGTGGGGGGACGATCGTCGTCCCCGAGATGACGTACCGCAGGCTGCAACCGGCGAAGGCGCTGATGCTCGGACGGGCGGGGCTCTCGGGAATCGAGAAAGGCGGCTCGCGGATCACCATCGGAGCCATGACGCCGGTACAGGAGCTCGTGGACCTGCCCGCGCCGCTCGGCCCGTGCGCGGCGAACGTCGCGGACGTCGAGATCCGGTCGCAGGCAACAGTGGGCGGGAACATCTGCGCGGGCGAAGGGTACGAGGCTCCGCGCGGGGATCTTCAGGGTGCCCTCCTCGCCGTGGGCGCCACGATTCGCTCGGTCGCCGGCGGAGACGTGAGCGAAGAGCCGCTCGAGGACTTTCTCCCGCGGCGTCGCGAGCGGCTGCTGCTGAGCGTCAGCTTCGACGAGCCAACAGCCGGCGCGTTCGCCGGCCTCGACCGGCGGCACACGCACGACTACACCGCGCTGGCGGTGTCGGGAGTACGAGCGGCTGACGGATCCATCCGCCTCGCCGCGACCGGAGCCGGCTCGTGGGGGGTCCGTCTCCCGTCGGCCGAGGCTGCAGCAGAAGACCCGGCGGCCGCCGGGGAGGCCGCGCTGAAGGACGTCACGCCGCACGACGATGCGCTTGCCTCCGCCTGGTATCGGGCGAAGGTGCTCCCGGTGCTCGTCCGCCGCGTCCTCACCGACCTCCAGGAGTCCTCATGAACCTCACGGTCAACGGCATCACCCACGAGATCGAGAGCGTCGCGCTTGCGCCGCTCCTCGACGTCCTTCGTGACGAGCTCGGCGTCACAGGCCCCAAGGCCGGCTGCCATCAGGGCGGCTGCGGCGCATGCACCGTGCTCGTCGACGGCGAGCCGCGGCGCTCGTGCCTCCTCCCCGCCGGCTACGCCGAGGGAACCGAGATCACGACGGTCGAAGGCCTCGGCGCGCCCGAGGATCTCTCACCGATCCAGCAGGCATTCGTCCACTACTACGCCGCGCAATGCGGCTTCTGCACGTCGGGGATGATGCTCGCCGCCCACGCGTACCTGGGGCGAGGCGGCACAGACGACCCGGAAGCGATTCAGCGCGCACTCGGTGGCCACGTCTGCCGCTGCACGGGGTACTCGAAGATCATCGACGCGGTGTCCGCTGCCGCGCGGGGAGACTCGTTCGACCTGACGACGACGGCCGTCGGGAGGCACACGACGATGGCGAATGGAGGTGCGGCATGAAGGTCGTCGGCGCACGGATCCCACGCTACGACGGCGTCGCGCACGTCACCGGCAGGACGACGTACGTCGACGACGTGAGCGTCCCCGGGACGCTCTGGGCCAAGGCGCTTCGCTCCCCGCACCACCACGCGGGGATCACGAAGCTGGACACGACCAAGGCCGAGTCGATGGCGGGCGTCCACGCAGTCATCACGTGGAAGGACGTCCCGCTACTCGAGTACGGGCACCTCTCGGCGCTCGGCATCCCGGCCGACGAGCCGCTGCTCGCGAAGGACGAGGTGCGGTACCAGGGCCAGCCCATCGCGCTCGTCGCCGCGGAGAGCGAGGAGCTCGCGTCAGCAGCGGTCGACGCCATCGAGATCGGCTTCGAGGAACGGCCGGCGCTGTTCGACGTCCGGCAAGCGTTCGACGCGGACGCGCCGAAGATCCATAAGTGGGGGAACTGGTACCCGCACTTCGAGAACGAGATGGATCGCCGCCAGATCCGGAAGGGCGACATCGACTGGGCGTTCGAGCACGCGGACACGATCGTCCAGGGCGTGTACCGCCCGGCGGCGATCGAGCACGCGCCGATCGAGACGCAGGTGTGCCAGGTCGTCCCCGAGCCGAACGGCCGGCTGACGATCTACTCCTGCACGCAGGCGCTGTACTTCTCCCTCGGCGTCGTCGCCGCGCACCTGCAGCAGCCGCTGAACCGCTTCAAGCTCGTCGGCGGCACGACGGGCGGCGGCTTCGGTGGCAAGGTCGACACGGCGACGGAGACGATGACCTGCCTGCTCGTCATGAAGGCGAACAAGCCGGTGAAGTGGCGCTGGACGCGCGAGGAGGAGTTCCTGTGCTCGTCGACCCGCGCCCCGTGGCACATGGAGATCGCCACGGCCGTGACGAAGGACGGGTGGATCCTCGGCCAGAAGATGCTGACGCTGCACGACTCGGGCGCGTACTCGCGGTTCTCGCCGTACGGCCTGACGAAGCACAGCTTCCACCACACGGGCGCGTACTCGATCCCGAACCTGCACTTCGACGGGTACGTCGTGTACACGAACCGCGTGCCGACGACCGCGATGCGCGGGTTCGGCGTGACCTCGGTCTCGTTTGCAGTGGAGACGCACATCAGCCGGGTCGCGCACGAGCTGGGCATCGACCCTGTAGAGATTCGCATGAAGAACGCGAACCGAATCGGCGACACGTCGCCGAACGGCGTCGCCTACACCGATCCCTCGACCATCGACACGCTCAAGGCGATCTCCGAGGCGATCGGACACGAGCTGCCGGCGGACTACCGGACGATGACGAACGAGCCCCGGGCGGGCGAGCTGCTCCCCGAGCATCTGGTATCCCAGGTCGGATCGACGGAGGGTCACTGATGGCCAAGCACACTGGCCGCGGGATCGCGGCAATCGAATATCCGACCGGGATGAACCAGAACGGCGACCCGTCGCAGTGCTGGATCAAGATGAAGCCGGACGGGCGGATCGACGTCTTCGCCGGCACCGCCGACATCGGCAACGGCTCGAAGACGATCCAGTCGCAGATCGTCGCCGAGACCATTGGCGTCCCCTACGACTGGATCACGTACGACAACTCGAACACCGACTCGTCGCCGGTCTGCACCGGGACGTTCGCGTCGCGCGCGACGTTCGTCGCCGGGAAGGCTGCCGAGAAGGCGGCGCTCCAGGTGAAGCAGAAGATCCTCGAGATCGCCGGCAAGGAGATGGAGATCGACCCGGCCGACCTCGAGATCGTCGACGGCGAGGTGATTGCGAAAGGCGCTCCGCAGACGAAGCTGTCGGTTGGCGACGTCGCGGCCGCGGCGACGTGGGGTCACGGCGAGCTCATCACCGGAACCGGCGCACAGCTGAAGCCGTACGCAGCGATCATCGACCCGGAGACGGGCGAGGTCGACCTCCCGCCCCACTCCGCGATCTCGTACGCCTCATGCGCAGCAGAGGTCGAGGTCGACGACGAGACGGGCGAGGTGCGCGTGACGCGCCTCCAGCAGTGCTACGACGTCGGCCGCGCGTTGAATCCTTCGCAGGTCGAGGGGCAGATCGAGGGCGGCGCGATGATGGGCCTCGGGCTCGGCGTGCTCGAGACCTGCTACCCGTACTACCCGTCGGTCGAGCACCGCGGCGGTGCGTTCGGCTCGTACCTGGCCCCGGCGATGGAGGACATGCCCCAGATCGACACGATCATGATCGAGAACCCCTCTGCGGACGGCCCGTACGGCGCGAAGGGGATCGGCGAGATGGCGAACAACCCGCAGCCGCCGGCCATCGCGGCGGCGGTGTACGACGCCGTCGGAGTGTGGGTCACCGAGCTGCCGATCACGCCCGAGCGCGTGCTGCGCGCGCTCGAGGAGAAGCGGGAGCCCAAGCGCGAGGGCAAGAGGGTCGTGTTCGACGAGGAGCTGTCCGTGAACACCGTCTCGAGCGGCGGGATGCGCTTCGAGGTTCCCGCCTGAGCTCACCCTTCAGGACCTGGAACGGCCTGGATCGCCACCTTCTCTTCCCGGGGGTGGCGATCCACGCGATCGGCGGCGAGCAGGTGCTCATGTGCCAGGTGACGTACGAGCCCGGAACCCGCGTCGGGCGGCACTCGCACCCGACGGCCGAGCAGGTCATGTGGATCGTCGAGGGCGACGTGACGATGACGATCGGGGACGAGACGAAGACGCTCGGCCCGGGCGACGTCGCCGTAGTCAACCGCGGGGCCGAGCATGAGCTCTACTCCGAGGGCGGGATGACGTTCGTCGAAGCGCTCGCTCCGGTCTTGCGGGATCACGTGCCGGATCCGGAACGCGACCTCGTGCTCGGCGAGCAAGGTGACTCGCTGCACGCCGACCGGTGACGACGCCGCTCCGGGAGCCCTCCGGTGCCCGACGATGGTCGCAATACGAAGAACCGTGCACCGCGCTGGTTACGTCCCGGCTGCATCGGGTAGGGAAGCTTCGACTGGGCGAAAGGAGGTACCTCATGTCCCAGACTCTTCCGGAGCGCCGTCGGACGGCCTCGACCGAGCGCTGGGAGCCGATGAGCGAGCTCGAGCACGTGTCGGACCGCATGCGGCGGCTTCTCGAGCAGACGTTCAGCGGGTTCGGATGGGGCCCACCGCTTTTGGAGCGCGCGGGCTGTCTCCACTCGTCGACCTCGAGGAGCAGGACGACGCCTACGTCGTCGAGGCCGAGCTCCCGGGCGTCAAGCGGGAGGACGTGGACGTGGAGCTCGTCGGCAACGAGCTCACGATCACCGGCGAGATGAAGGAGCAGGAGCGAAAGGGCACCTTGCGCCGTCAGGCCCGCCGGACCGGGCGCTTCGACTACCGCCTCAGCCTTCCGAGCCACGTCGACCCCGAGAAGGTGGAAGCAACCCTCTCGGACGGCATCCTCAAGGTCCGCGTCCCCAAATCCGAGAAGGCCCAGCGGCGCCGGATCGAGATCAAGTAGCTCCCCAGCCAGGCGGAACGATCGCGAAGCCCGCCGTGAGGCGGGCTTCGGCGCTCCGGGCTTACTTCTCGTCTGCGATGCCGAGGAGCGCCGTCACCGTAGTCCAGTTCCGCGCGGTGGCCGTGACCCCGAGTCCCTTCCCGGACATCAGGGCCGCGAGCTTGGAGCGCCCGACGCCGTCGGGATGCCACGCGTAGAGCTCGCGTCCGCTGAGCACGACTTGCTCGTCCCCCGCCGCGGCAGCCTCGAGCTTGTGCAGCACGTCGGTCCCGGGATCGGCTTCGAGGAACGTCACCTGGTAGAGCTTCGGATTCGTCGCGACCTTCCCGAGCGGGTTGAGTGCGACGACCCCCGCGAGCTCGTCGTGCGTGCGCACGACGACCTTGACGTCGACGTCGAAGCGATCGGCGATCAGCCGCTCGATCTCGGTCTTCGCTCGCTTCGCCGACGTCTTGCTCGAGAGCACGAGGTTGCCGCTCTGCACGTAGGTGCTCACGTCCTCGAAACCCGCCTCCTCCAGCGCTTCGCGAAGCCGCGGCATGGAGACGCGGTTCCGGCCTGCGAGGTTCACACCTCGCAGGAGGACGATCAAACGCGGCACGAAGACGGCCTCAGCCCGCGGTGATGTAGTCGTTCAGGAACTGGATTTCGAAGGTCTGCAGCTTCGACTTGAACTTGACGAGGTCTCCGATCGAGACGAGGCCGACGACCTGCTCGTCGTCGACGACCGGCACGTGCCGGATGCGACGGTCGGTCATGAGCGCCATGCACTCGTCCACGGTCGTCTCGAGCGTCGCGACGACGAGCGGCGACGACATGATCTCCCGGACCGGCGCCTCCTCGGTGCGGCCCTCGAGCGTCACGCGACGGAGGTAGTCCCGTTCGGTGACGATTCCCGTGACCTCGCCGTCCTCGGTCACGAGCAGCGATCCCACGTTGTTCTCGACCATCTGCCGAACGGCCTCGAGCACCGACGAGTCCGCGTCGATCTCGAGTACGTCCTCGCCCTTCTCTTCCAGGATCTCGGCGAGCCTGTTCACGATCATTGCTTTCCCCCGATTCGCGCGGTTCACACCTGAGCGAGTGCGGCGAACCGGTCGAGCATAACGCGCCAGTCGCTGAACTTCGCCCGCACCGCCGCGTTCGCCTCGGTCCAGCCGCCGTGCGCGAAGAGCACGGCACAGCCCTTCTCGCCGCGGAACGTCACCTCCACCTCGCTCGGAAACGTGGGGTCCTGCGCGAGTGTGAACGTGTGCGCCAGCCGGTGCCCGGGCTCCCATACGGTCACCTGACCCCAGTCGTCGACACCGATGTCGCTGTGGCGCGCGTACACGCGTCCGCCGACCCGTGGCTCGATGACGACCGCCTCGAGCGTCTCCGCGTTCGCCGTGTAAGCCGGATGCCACCACTCGCCGATTCGCCCGGCGTACGTCTCGAAACCGTGGTCAGCGCCGCACGAGAGCGTGTACTCGTGGACGATCGGCGCGAGCGGGTCGCTCGTCATCGCGCGGCGGAGATCATCCAGGCATGTCCGAAGGGGTCGAGGATGCGGCCACCTCTGCCGCCCTCGTGGTCTCCGATCGGGAAGACGACCTTCCCTCCCGCCGCCACCATGCGCTCGCCGAGAGCATCGACGTCGTCGACGGTGAGTGAAAGAAGCACGGGCGACCCGCCGAGCGTGCTCGGTGCAGGATCGACGTCGTCTTCGTCCTTCAGCGTCAGCCGGCCGGAGCCGATCGCGAGCTCGGCGTGGACGATCTTGCCCGCCTCGTCCTCGAAGCGCTCGAGCTCCTCCGCTCCGAAGACCTCCCTGTAATACTCGATCGCGGAGGCGGCGCCGTCGACGACGAGGCGCGGCCGGAGAACTGCGCTGTCGGATCTCATGCGCCCGATCGTAGGCTTGCGCTCCCCCATCGTCTTGGAGAAAAACGTCAACCTACCGGCACGTGGTTCCACTCGTTCGCGGCGCGCGGCCGGTACGCCGTCGGCGTGATCCCGGTGAGCTCGCGGAAGTCGTGTATGAGGTGTGCCTGGTCGTAGTAGCCGTGCTCGAAGGCCGCCTCCGCCCAGTCGACGTCGTCCTCGCGGGCGACGGCGCCGAGGAGCCGCTGGAAGCGGCGAACGCGAGCGAAGCGCTTCGGAGTGAGCCCGATCTGATTTCGGAAATGTCGCACGAACCGTTTCGGGAGGACGTCGAGCCGCGACGTCACCTGCGACACGAGGTAGCCGCGCTCGAGCGCCCGAACGGCGAAGGCGACAGCGGGGTCGGGCTCGTGGGCTCCGAGCCGGTCGAGAAGCGCCCGCTCGACGACGCCGAGACGCTCGTCGATCGTCCTCGCTTCGAGGACACGCTCTCGCAGAACCGCTCCATCGCGGCCCCAGAGATCCTCGAGGCCGACGAGCTCGTCTCTCGTCTCGTCGAGGGGAGCGTCGAAGAACGGCGCCGCCCCTCCGAGCCGGAAGCTGACCCAGACGAGGCATCGCTGCTCCTCCGTGTCGATCACGGTGTGGCGGGCCTGCGGGCCGCTGAACGCCGCGCCGCGCGTGCAATGCACGTTCGCATGGTCGGGCCCGGAGTACGTCCGGAACTCGTCCTCGTGCAGATTCACCATCAGGCTGACATGCCCGGAGGGCAGCACGCGCTCGCGTCCCGCTCTTAGCTCGCCCTCCAAGTAGCCGAGCGAGCTCACGAACGGCGCCAGCGCCTCCGATCGCGAACGCGCCTCGAGAGCCACGTCGCTCAGACTAGTAGCCGGGCGTTAGGGTGGGGCCATGCCCGATCTGAACGCAATCGGAATCGTGGCGTCGGACCTGGAGCGGTCGCTCGCCTTCTACAGGCTTCTCGGGCTCGAGTTCCCGGACAGCTCCGACGGCGGTCACATCGAGGCGTCGATGCCGAGCGGGATGCGGCTCATGCTCGACTCGGAAGAAGTCATCCTCGGCTTTCGCCCCGAGTGGACACGCGAGACCGGCAACCAGCTCGCGGTCGCGTTCGAGTGCGCGAGCCCAGCCGAGGTCGACGACATCCACGCCCGCGTCGTCGCGGCTGGGTTCGAGAGCGAGAAGGAGCCCTGGGACGCAGTATGGGGTCAGCGCTACGCGCAGCTCCGGGATCCCGACGGCGTCCCGATCGACCTCTACGCGAGCCTCTGACCCGCGGCTAGATGTAGCCGGCGCGCGTCGCGTGGGCCGCCGCCGCCGCGCGCGAGGACTGCATGAGCTTGCACAGGATGTTGGCGACGTGCCGGTGCACGGTGTGCTCGCTGAGCACGAGCGACGACGCGATCTCCCGGTTCGAGAGACCGGCCGCAACGAGGCGAAGCACCTCGGCCTCTCGGCGTGAAAGCGGAGTGTCGCCGTTCGATTCGACCGGAACCGCGTCGTCGAGGAAGCCGGCCAGCGCGCGTTGAACCTGGCGCTGGTCCTCCTGATGCGGCAGATGCGCGTCCCCGCTCAGGGCGACGAAGCGCGCATTGGGAAGCAACGACGCGAGCTCACGTCCGCGACCGATCGGCACGGCGCGGTCACCGCGTCGATGCAGGACGAGTGCAGGCATCGACACCTCGGGGAGAAACCGACCCGCATCGCTGTACAGCGCGACCTCGAGCAACGCGGCCGCGACGTCGGCCTCTGCGGCGCGCCGCTTCCAGCGGCTGAGGGCTGCGATCTCGTCGCCGCTCGCGTGCGGCACGATCAGGCCGGCGAGCATCTGCGCCGCGAGCGGCCAGTTCACGCGAACGAAGTCGACCAGCGACCTCCGTGTCGCCTCCGGCAGGTCCTCGCGGGATACGTAGCTCCCGAAGAACACGATCTTCGCCACCCGCTCGGGGCTGCGAGCTGCCAGGCTCGCCGCCACGATCGCCGAGCACGAGCACGCGAAAAGCGTTGCCCTTCCGCCGGCTGACGCGTCGATGACGGCTTCGAGCACCCTCGTCTGGTGCTCGACCGTGGAGGGTGTAGCGAGAGTGCGATCCGACAGGCCCGTGCCGATCTTGTCGTAGCGGACGACGAGGTGAGTCTGGGCGAGCTCCTCGTAGAAGCTGCGCGCCTTCGCGTTGTCCCACTCCTCCTCGAGGTGCGATATCCAGTTCGCGCCGAACAGGAGCGGTGGCCCCTGGCCCACGGTGGCGTACGCGATCCGCTTGCCGTCGAGCTTGCAGAAGCGGATGTCCTGCTCCATCACCCGCAGTGTTCCTGGCCCGAACGGGCCATGTCAACAAGATGGCCCGTCGCGGGGAAGCATCGGGCCATGGTCGGCGTTTACGGTCTTCACATGCAGTCGCGCTACGTCAACGGGCTCACCATCAGGGCGCTCCGCAACGGCGACACCAAGACGGTCGCCGCCCTCTTCGCGCGCCTGGGCGAGCGTTCGCGCGAGCACCGCTTCTGCGGTGCGAAGCCACGTCTGTCGGATTTCGACCTCGCGCACCTGGCACGTGTGGACCGCGACCACCACGTCCTCGTCGGCTACCTCGACGGGGATTCCGAGCCGGCCGGGATCGCCAGGCTCGTGCGCGACGGAGATTCAGCCGAGATCGCCTTCGCCGTGGCCGACGCGCATCAGAACCGGCGGGTCGGATCCATCCTCGCGAGCGAGCTCGCCGCGGACGCGCGCGCTGCCGGCATATCGCAGCTCGTCGCCACCGTGTGCGGCGACAACCCGCGCGTCGTCGCCCTGATGAAGCGACTCGGATCGCTCGAGGTCACGTGGCTCGGTCGCGAGCGCGAGCTCGTCATCGGGCTCGAGACCTAGCGAGGCTTACAGCACGTACGATCGCCGCATGTCCGCGGTGCTCGTGGAGATCAGCCGAGAGGAGCTCGTGCAGAGGCTGCAGAGCGACGACGATGCCGTCCTCATCGACGCGCTGGGGCCGATCTCGTACGGCGCCGCCCACCTCCCCGGCGCCATCAACATCCCTCCGGAGCGCGTGGACGCCCTCGCCCCACGCCGGATCCCGCATCTCGATACCGCCGTTTTCGTGTACTGCGCGAACCCGAGCTGCGAGAGCTCGGTCGAGGTCGCGCAGCGTCTGGTCGAGCTCGGATATCTCAATGTCTGGCACTACGCAGGTGGGAAGGAGGACTGGGCCTCGGCTGGGCTTCCGCTCGAGGCGCACGGACCTAGCTAGGAGCTCGACGCGCGCGAGCCCACGCGCGACAGGATCTCGTCGACCGCAGGCGCGGCGAGAAACGTCGCCGCACGCTCGGACGAAAGCTTCTCGGCGAACGTTCGGACGAGCTCGACCGCCGTGCCGTACGCGTTCGCGGCCGTCTCGTCGTCGCCCAGCGCATAGGCGGCGTTGCCGAGCGCGGCGTACGCTTGCCAGCGTCCGGGCGGGCCGACGAGCTCGTCCGCAATGGCCACACCCGCCCTCAGGTCTCCCAGGGCTTCTTCGCGCCGGCCGAGAGTTGCGTGGGCCTCGCCGCGGAGCGTCAGAACGAGCGCCTCGTACTTCCGACGCCTCGTCCTCCGAGCGACCTCGATTGCCCTCTCGGACCACTCGAGCGCCGACTCGGGTCCCTCGGCGCGAAGCGCGATCTGCGCTCGCGCGTAGAGGAGCCGCCCCGCGATCAGCCACCTCGTCCACGCGGTTGCGCTCTGCGCGCTTTCCCAACGTTCCCGCCAGGCGGTCTGGGCGCCACCGACGTCGCCCGCGAGGAGCTGGGTCAGAACAAGGTCGGAGCCGGCGAACTGCCTCGGCATCCCGAACGTCTCCCCTGCCGAGAGCTCGAGCGCCTCCTCGCTCCGCCTGCGCGCCTCGCCGAGGTCCAGGATCTCTCGGAACGCGAGTGCGGAATAGTTCAGCAGGTGCCGAGGGTTCTGACCGAGCTCGCGTGCGAGGACGAACAGGTCGTCCCAGATCGCGATCGCTTCCTCGTGCCGGCCGAGCCCGGCAAGGGCGAGTGCCTCCAGCCCCCCGCCACGAAGGAGCGACTCGGCGCTGTGCACGTCGCGTGCGAGGGCTCTCGTCTCACGCGAGAGCTCGGCCGATCGTTCGTAGTCGCCCACCCAGTACGTCGTGTCTGCGTGGAGATGCAGGTGGTGGCGAAGGTCGAGTGACCGCGTTCCCTTCACCCAAAGCTCGAGTGCCTGGTTGCCGACCTCCAGCGCGCGGTCCAGATCTCCCTCTTCGCCCCTCATCGCGAGCGCCTGACTCTCCATCGCGAGGACCGCCGGAAAGGCGGTGTCCTCGCCGAGCTCTGTCACGAGCTGTCGCGCCTGATCAGCCGTTTCGAGTGTCTCGGCGTCACGCTCGGTCCAGAGCGTGGCATGGCCGTACGCGATAAGAGCCTCGAGCCGGGCGGCGCTCCCCTCGAGCTCGGGGAGCAGGGCGCCGAGCTCCCCCACTGCGCGCGGGTACTCCGCGAGCTCCACCAGGGACATCCCTCGCTGAAGGCGTATCTGCAACCGCAGCTCGTCGTCTTCGGCAAGCTCGAGCGCGCGCGAGTAGAGATCGACCACTGCGTCGCGCGCCCAGCTCCGACGCGCGGCCTCGGCCGCCGCGAGCAGGTACGGGATCGCACGCGCGGGCTCGCCCGCTTCGCGCCAGTGGTGAGCGAGAATCGTCGACAAGGTCTCGGTCGCGCCTGCGATGGCGCTCTCGACGAAACGGGCAACAGCGGCATGACGCTCACGCCGCTCGGCACGCGGAAGGGTGGCGTATGCGACTTCCCGGATGAGCATGTGCTTGAACGTGAACTGCGCGTCACCCGAGAGCACGCTCGACGGATCGCGCCGTATGAGGTCGCGAGCCTCGAGGAGCCCGAGCGCGTCGTCCACGTCCTCGGTGCCACCGACGGCCTGAAGCGCACCGCGCCAGAACGTCTTCCCGATGACCGCGGCCGAGAGCAACGCGTCACGAGCATTCGTCGGCATGACGTCGATGCGGGCCGCGATCGCTTCGCGAACCGTCACCGGCAGCTCGCCGCTCTCTCCGAGCTCGACGACGGACGCGGCGAGCTCCTCCAGGAAGAGCGGATTGCCACCGGCCACCTCCACCAGGCGCGCGACGTCGAAGCCGGTGTTCTCGTGCGGCGCAAAGAGCTGCCCGGCGAGTGCTTCCGCGTCAGTCGCAGGC
>JBMDXR010000046.1:0-52373 GCA_048594925.1 Gaiellaceae bacterium | reverse complement strand
GCGGTTGGCGACGCCATGGCCCTCAGCGCGAGGGTCGATGCAATCATCGTGGTTACCCGCCTCGGAATCCGGCGTCCCGTCCTCAACGAGCTTGCGCGGCAGCTGCAGAACTGCCGGGCGACGCCGCTGGGCTTCGTCGTGACAGGCGTTGCCCAACCGGACGGCTATGGCTACGGCTACGGGGCACCGGTGTCGCAACTCGAACGGACAGCGGAGCGCACGCGGTAACGCCCGCGCCGACCGGCCAGACAACCGACGCGCGTGGCCACCGAACCAGTGAATCCCGCTCCCTGCCGACTGATCGACGAGGTCGACTTCGGCGAGAACGTTGTCGTCCATCCGTTTACGAACCTGTACGGCTGCCGCATCGGAGACGGGACGAGGATCGGTCCATTCGTCGAGGTCCAGCGCGGTGCGGTCATCGGTGCACGATGCAAGATCCAGAGCCACTCGTTCATCTGCACAGGTGTCGAGATCGGCAACGAGGTCTTCGTGGGCCATGGAACGATGTTCGTCAACGATCGATTTCCACGCGCGGTGAACGCAGCAGGCGAGCTGGCTTCGGAAGACGACTGGGTGCTCGAGCACATCGTCGTCGAACGCGGTGCATCCCTCGGCTCCGGAGCCGTGGTCATGGGTGGCGTCCGGATCGGCGCCGGAGCTCTGGTGGGCGCCGGCGCAGTCGTCACTCGGGACGTCCCGCCCGGCGAGACGGTCGCCGGCGTTCCGGCACGGGCTCTGCGGCGGGGATGACGACGCCCCGCTCTGACACGAACGACGCAGCGATCGCCCCGACGCCCATTCGTGTGCCGTTCGTCGACCTGCACCCGGCGAACAGCACGGTGAAGGAGCAGGTCGTCCTCCGAATCGGGGAGCTCATCGACCGGGGAGACTTCACCGTCGGAGCCGCCGTCACGGAGTTCGAGGAACGTTTCGCTCGCTCCTTCGAGCGACGGTTCTGCGTGGGCGTCTCGAGCGGGCTCGATGCCCTGCGGCTCGCGCTGCTCGCGACGGAGCTTGCCCCTGGCGCGGAGGCGATCGTCCCGGCGAGCACATTCGCCGCGACCGTCGAGGCCGTGCTTCAGGCCAACGGACGGCCGGTCATCGTCGACGTTACCGACAGCGACTACAACATCGACGTCGGCCAGGCTGAGCGCGCCGCGGCATCGGCGTCGCACATCGTGCCCGTGCATCTCTACGGGCAGATGGCGGACATGAAGAACCTCGTCCAGATCACCCGCCGGCATGGCCTCCGCATTGTCGAGGACGCCTGCCAGGCGCACGGAGCCCGTCGGGAGGGTCTCCTCGCGGGGACCGTCGGCGACGCGGCAGCGTTCAGCTTCTATCCGTCGAAGAACCTCGGCGCAATGGGAGATGCGGGAGCGCTCGTCACCGATGACGCCGAGATCGCTGCCAAGTCGCTGGCCCTACGTGCACACGGCGAGCTCCAGAAGTATCACCACGAGTACAGCGGCTACACCGCGCGGCTCGACACGATCCAGGCGATCGTCTTGCTCGAGAAGCTCCCGCTCCTCGCACGCTGGAACGAGCAGCGCCGAGCAGCGGCCAGCTTCTACATTGATGCCTTGTCCAGCGTCGAGGGGCTTCGACTACCGCCGCACGCGGACGGAAGCGACCAGGTTTGGCATCTCTTCGTCGTGCGAAGCCGGCGTCCCGAGCAGCTCGCGGCCTTCCTCAGAGACCAGGGTATTCAGACGGGGCGCCACTACCCGCAGCCGGTCCACCTGTCACCCGCATTCCGCCATCTTGGCTACGCACCCGGTGACTTTCCAGTTGCGGAGGCGCTCGCACGCGAGGGCTTGTCGCTTCCGCTCTATCCCGGCATCACCGAGTCACAGCTCGAGTGGGTGTGCGAGTCGATTCACGAGTACTTCGGCGGTAACTGATCCGTTCGTCGCACAGGGTCGGACGACGCCGGTAGTTTTCCCTTGCGGTAACCGCTGGCCTGACCTACAGTGAGGCGAGGGTTACGGGGGAAGGGTTCTGGGGGAGGAACCGACGTGAGTTTGGCGGCTTGGGTTTTCGATCGACCATCGAGACGTAGCACCTGCGCTGAAACGCCGTGCATGCTCGTCGTCGGCGCACACGCTGGAGAGCGCCGTGATCGGTAGCTCGCGCTCCGACGTACTCGCCACCGCCGCGTCCGCCGCTGAGGACGTCGCGATTCGAGACGACGTCGCCCAAGCGCGGGACAAGAGCGTCGCTGCGCCGCCGGCTGCGACGCCACTGAATCCGGTTCGAGGGGCTCACCGGGCCCGCCGCGGGTGGGTCGTCAGGCGCCTGCTCGTGGCCGCCGACGTCACCGCCCTCATCACCGCATTCGCTGCGACGGAGCTGCTCTTCCAGCGCGACGACGACGCTGGTATCGGCACGGGAACCGAGACGGTCATCTTCCTGCTCGCCTTGCCGGCGTGGATCGTCGTCGCGAAGCTCTACGGCCTTTACGACCGCGACGAAGAGCGCGCAACCCACTCGACGGCCGACGAGGTGGTGACCGTCTTCCACATGGTGACGGTCGTCGTCTGGTTGTACTACAGCGTCTCCTGGATATTCGGACTGGTCCGCCCCGACCAGGCAAAGCTTGCGACCTTCTGGCTGTTGTCGTTCCTCGGACTCATCGCAGCGAGGTCGACCGCACGCACGCTGGCGCGCCGCCATCCCGCCTACGTCCAACGCACCGTGGTCATCGGCGCCGGAGACGTCGGACAACTTATCGGGCGGAAGCTGATGCAACATCCGGAATACGGGATCGATCTTCTTGGATACGTCGACTCCTCGCCGAGGGAGTTGCGCCGCGACCTGCCGGAAGTTCAGCTTCTGGGGGGCCCCGATGAGATCGTCGACATCGTCCGGAGGCACGACGTCGACCGTGTGATCGTCGCGTTCTCGAAAGATCGCCATGACGAGACATTGGCGCTGGTCACCGCGCTGCGTGACCAGGGCGTCCAGATCGACGTGGTCCCCCGACTCTATGAGGCCGTTGGTCCCAAGACCATCATCCACTGGGTCGAAGGCCTGCCGCTGCTCGGTCTCACGCCCGTGGACATCCCTCGTTCATCCCGACTGCTGAAGCGCGGCATGGACATCGTCGGAGCTTCGGTGCTGCTTGTAGTCACGGCGCCGCTCATGCTCGTCATTGCCGCGCGCATTCGCCTTGACTCGCCGGGTCCCGTCTTCTTCCGACAGGTGCGCCTCGGAATGAACATGCGCGAGTTCACCATGCTCAAGTTCCGGACCATGCGCGATGGGACGGACGACGCCCCGCACAGGGAGTATCTGACTCAGATCATGACGCCCGATGCGGTCCCGACCACGGGCAACCTCTACAAGCTCGATCGCTCGGACGTCGTAACGCCGGTGGGTCGCTGGCTACGACGGACGAGCCTCGACGAGCTGCCACAGTTGCTGAACGTCCTCAAGGGCGATATGTCCCTCGTGGGACCGCGCCCGTCGATTCCGTACGAGGTGACGCTATTCGCGCCGCACCACTTCGAGCGCTTCGCCGTACCGGCAGGGCTAACGGGGCTGTGGCAGGTCGAGGCGCGCGCGCACTCGACGTTCGGCGAAGCGCTCGACCTCGACGTGCTCTACGCGCGGAGCTGGTCGTTGGGCCTCGATCTACGCCTGCTCATGCGGAGCCCGGCGCTGATGTTCCGAAGGCGAGCGACGAGCTGATGGGTACGGACAGGGGGAGTGACGGCTCCGTGACGGCGCCGCGTTTGCGAGTCGCCGTCGTCGGCCTAGGCTACTGGGGGCCGAACCTCGTTCGGAACTTCATGGAGTTGCCGCAGTTCGACGTCGCATTCCTCTGTGACGTGCGCCCGGAGATACTGGAGAAGTTCGGCAGACGGTATCCGCGAGTGGTGTGCACGACTCGGTTCGAGGACGTGCTCGCGGATTCGGAGCTCGATGCCGTCGCCATCGCGACGCCCGTCTCGACGCACCACGTCCTCGTGTCGTCGGCGCTCGCGGCCGGGAAGCACGTCTTCGTGGAGAAGCCTCTGGCGAGATCGACGAAGGAGATCGTCGAGCTCACACGCCAGGCGGAAGCGAGCGGCCTCGTGCTCATGCCGGGCCACACGTTCCTCTACAGCCCTCCCGTGAGGGCAATCAAGAGCATCATCGACTCCGGCGAGCTGGGGGACATCTACTTCATCTCGTCGAGCCGCGTCAACCTCGGCCCCCTTCGACACGACGTCGACGTCGTCTGGGACCTCGGGCCGCATGACTTCTCGATCCTTCGCTTCTGGCTCGATGCAGTTCCCGAGGAGGTGTCGGCGATGAGCCGCAGCTGCTTCCTCCCCGAGCATTCGGACGTGTGCTTCGTCAACCTCAGGTACGCATCGGGGATCGTTGCGCACGTCGAGCTCTCCTGGCTCTCGCCCAGCAAGCTTCGACGCACCACCGTCGTCGGGTCGAAGAAGATGGTGGTCTACGACGATACGTCGAACGAGCCCGTCCGCATCTTCGACTCGGGCGTCAACATGCCGGATCCGCAGACCTTCGGCGAGTTTCGCCTGAGTCTCCGGACTGGCGACGTCGTCTCACCGCGACTGGAGCCGACCGAGCCCCTGGCGCTGCAGCTGGAGGACTTCGGCGCAGCGATCGCCGAAGGGACGGGCCTTCTCTCATCGCCCGAAGTCGGGTTGGACGTCGTTCGCACGATCGAGGCCGTCACTCGATCGTTGGCGGACGGCGGCATTCCCGTACACCTATCCAGTGGCGAGTCGGCCTCGGTCACCGACGGGCTTGCTGTTCCGCTCGAGACGCCCGAGCGCGACGAAAGCTCGGGGGTCGAGATCACAGCAGGCTCCGGCTCCGCCGAAAGCATCGGCACGGCGATCCTCGGTGGCGGCCCCGCGGGCCTGACCGCAGCCTTTGTCCTCGGCCGCCGAGGACGACGCGCAGCCGTGTTCGAGGCCGATGGCGTCGTCGGCGGCATCGCCAAGACTGTCGAGTTCAACGGGTACAGATTCGACCTCGGAGGACACCGCTTCTTCACGAAGCTCCAGCCCGTGCAGCAACTCTGGCAGGAGACGCTCGGCAGCGAGTTCCTGACGCGCTCACGACTGTCCCGTATCTACTTCAACGGCAAGTTCTTTGCGTACCCAATCAGGGCGAAGGACGTGGTCGGACGCCTCGGCCTTGTCGAAGCGACGCGCTGTGCGCTGTCGTACTTGTGGGCCTCGCGCCGCCGGAGGGCGGACGCCGACACGTTCGAGGAATGGGTCACCACGCGGTTCGGACGCCGCCTGTACGACGCCTTCTTCCGCTCGTACACCGAGAAGGTCTGGGGCATTCCGGGGTCGGAGATCCGCTCCCTCTGGGCGGCCCAGCGAATCAAGAACTTCTCGTTGGGCAAGGCGATCATGACGATGCTCGGGCTCCAACGAGAACACGTGACGACGTTGATCGAGGAATTTCAGTACCCGCGACTCGGCCCGGGACAGATGTGGGATGCCTTCGCAGCCCGGGCGGAACAAAGCGGTATCCACGTGCATCGCAACGAGCGCTGCATCGCCGTGAAGCACTCCGACGACCTGGTTCGTAGCGTCGTCACGCGACAGAACGGGGATGTCTTCGAGTATGCGGTTGACTCGGTCGTCTCGAGCATTGCCTTGAAGGACCTCGTTCTCAGCCTCGACCCACCGGCGCCACTCGAGGTGCGGGCCGCAGCTCACAAGCTGAGATATCGCGATCTCGTCCTCGTCGCACTCATGACGACGGAAGCAGAGCCGTTCCCGGACAACTGGATCTATTTGCACGACCCGCAGATCCGCGCCGGACGCGTCCAGAACTACGGCGCCTGGAGCCCGGGGATGGTGCGTCCGGGAACCACGTGCCTCGGCGTCGAATACTTCTGCTTCCACGGCGACGACATCTGGGAGATGTCCGACGAGGAGGCGGTTGCGCTCGCGACCGAAGAACTCGCTCGGATCGACCTGATCGATCCGAGCAGGGTGGTCGACGGCGTGAAGGTGCTCGTACCCAAGGCATACCCGATGTACGACTCGAACTTCGAGGCAGCGGTTCACACGGTGCGGGAGTTTCTCGCACGCTTCGAGAACCTGGAGACGTGCGGCCGCAACGGCCTGCACCGCTACAACAACCAGGATCACTCCATGTGGACGGCGATGCTCGCGGCACTGAACATCGTCGACGGTGCGCAGCACGACGTCTGGAGCGTGAACGCCGACGGCGACTACCACGAGGAAGGCGAGCTCATCGAGACGCTGTTCGATCTGAGCGCTGGAGACGCAGCGCCCATCGAGACAGTCGCGTAGCGTTCGCGTCCTGCGGACGAGCGCAGCGACGTGAATCAATCGAGCGCCCCACTCATCTCGGTCGTCGTCCCGACGCGCGACCGACCGAACGCTCTGAGTCGCTGTCTGGACGCTCTCGCCGCTCAGACGGTCGACGACTCGCTCGAGATCCTCGTCGTCGACGACGGATCCTCGTCGCCGCGCGCGGTCGCGACCGCGGTCGCACGCCATCCGCGGGCGATCCTGATCCGCCGAGCAGGCCGCGGCCCTGCGGCGGCCCGCAACGTGGGAGCACGCGCCGCGACGGGCGCGGTCGTCTGCTTCACCGACGACGATTGTCTTCCGGAGCCGCAGTGGGCGGAGCAGTTCCTCGCGGCGCTTCGACGAGGCGCGGATGCCGCCGGGGGAGCGACGATCGCGGAGGGTGGAGCGCTCGCGGAGGCATCGGAGCTCATCGCTCGCGCCCCCGTGCGCGCGGACGAGGCGGACGGCGACTCCGTCTCGTTCGCTCCGTCGAACAACCTCGCATGCTGGAAGTCGGTGATGGAGGCCGTGCCCTTCGACGAGTCATATCCGGGCGCGGCAGGCGAAGATCGCGAATGGTGTGCCCGGTTGCTCTCGACGGGACACACTCTTCGCTACGTCCCCTCTGCGCGCGTCGTCCACCGCCAGGAGCTGACGTTTCGTCGCTTCCTTCGACAGCAGATCCGGTACGGCGAAGGGGCCTTTCGCTTTCGTCGCGGCCGCGCAAATAAGAGCCAGCTCGAGCGCCCGTCCTTCTACGTCGCGCTGATCCGCCGGGCGTTTGCGCGAGGGTTCGTCATCGGGCTGCTCGTCAGCGCAGCACAGGGCGCAACCGCCGTGGGATTCATTCGGGCCTGGACGACCGGGCGAGGCGAGTCCGCTTCATCGTCGCCGAAAAGTGGCCGGCCACCGCAATAGGAACTGCGACGACGGACGTGAGGCGATGGACGAGGTACAGCGGGACGGCTGCGACAGCGATCCGCAGGCCGCGCCGCCGATAGAGCAGGCGGTAGAACGACCTGTCGAGTGCGATCATGAGCGCCAGCGACGTGCCTGCCAGCCGACGATCACGTCGCAGCAGGCCGAGAAGGAAGAGAGTGGCCAGCCCTGTGCCGATCCGATGTCGCCAGCCGAGGTTGAGCGCTGTTGTCTCCGAGCGACGCTCAAAGACGAGGCGGAGCCAGGGCACGCCGCGCGAGAGAAGATCGGTCTTCACCATGCTGGTCAGCGTCCAGCGCTTGAGGTGCCTCCCCTGAATGGTCGGGTCGAGGAGGACTGCACTTCCGCGTGCATGCAGACGCATCCCGAGTTCGATGTCCTCGACCGAAGGCCGCGAGAACCGCGTTTCATCGAATCCTCCTAGTTCGAGAAAGCGGTCACGGCGGATCGCTCCGAGCCCGGCCCAAAAGGTCGTAGCCCGTCCCGGGCTCTGCTGATGGACATGATGGTGAAGCAAGTTCCGGAAGTCCGAGACCACTCCGTCGGTACCGGGATCGTCGTCATAGGAGCCGAACACCGCTGTCAGCCCGGGAGCGCGCTCGAATGCGTCCCGGATACGGGTAAACGCGTCCTCGTGCACCTCCACGTCGGCATCGACGAACACGAGGATGTCTCCTGTCGCGCGCCGCGCGCCGTAATTTCGCGCAGCCGCCGGGCCGAGACCCCGCGGCTCGTCGACGACGATGAGCTGCTCAGGCGCTCCGGCGGCGCGCTCCACCGCAGCGACCGCACGCCTCAACGTGGCACGCCCGTCGGTCGCCGGGATGATCACCGTCAGACTTCTCACCAACCAAGCGTAGATCGGTATCGCGCTCGGATGCAGTGACCGCAGCCAGGTTTGGCATGCGAGGGACCATGACAGTACCGTTAGGGAGTGGCGCAAGCGAGCCGACAATTGACGAAGGACGTCATGTTCGACGCGGCGGCAGCTGCCGCCGAAAGCGCAGTCGAATCCGATGACTTCGACTCTTACGTCCCGACCGCACTCGACTACGTCGAGAGAAACAGGGCGGCTTGGGAGCAGCTCGCCTCGGTGCACATCGCAGCGGGACGAAAGGCGTGGGAGGAAAACGAGCTCCGGTGGGGTTTGTGGGGGAAGCCGGAGTCCGAGCTTCGGCTCCTCGACGGATTCCGATCGGGCGAGGACGCGATCGAGCTCGGGTGCGGCACGGCCGCGATCTCGGCTTGGCTTGCGCGACGAGGGTTACGACCCGTCGCGGTCGACATCGCCCAGGCGCAGATCCACAACGCGGAGACTCTTCAGCGGGACTTCAACCTCCGCTTCCCGCTCATTCGCACGAATGCGGAGCAGGTGGCGTTCGACAACGAGAGCTTCGATCTCGCGGTGTCAGAGTACGGAGCGAGCCTCTGGTGCAATCCGCGCCGCTGGCTCCCGGAGGCAAGCCGGCTCCTTCGCCCCGAAGGCAGGCTGATCTTCCTCACGAACAGCGCTCTCCTCATGACTTGCACTCCGTTCGACGGGGGAGCGGTCGGAGATCGGCTCGTGCGGGACTACTTTTCGCGCTACCGCGTCGAGTTCGAGCATGACGGCCCCGTAGAGTTCCACCTCACGCATGGGCAGTGGGTTCGACTGCTCCGTGCGTCGGGCTTCGTGCTCGATGACCTCATCGAGGTTCGACCCGAGCCGGGCGCGAAGCCTCGCTTCGACCTAGTCTCGGCCGACTGGGCGCGCCGGTGGCCGAGCGAGGAGATCTGGGTCGCGCACAGGGCAAGCTGACGGCAAGGCGTTCAGGACGGACAAGTACGCTTCGGGCGTGCTCAGCCCATCCCTCGAGAACCTCGTCACGCAGCTGACGAAGCTGCCTGGAATCGGACGCCGGACGGCACAGCGACTCGCGTTCCACATCCTTTCCACCCGACCCGAGGATGCACTCGAGCTCGCCCGGGCGATCGAGGACGTGAAGTCGCGCGTTCGGTTCTGCCGCGAGTGCGGCAACCTGACCGAGGACGAGCTCTGCGCCGTGTGCGCCGACGCGCGACGCGATCGAACCGTGATCTGCGTCGTCGAGCAGCCCGTCGACGTCGTCTCGGTCGAGCGGACCGGTGAGTACCGCGGGCTCTACCACGTGCTCGGCGGTGCGCTCTCGCCGCTCGACGGGGTCGAGCCCGGCGATCTCCGTATCGACGACCTCGTCGGTCGAGTCGAGCGGGACGGGGTGACCGAAGTCGTGCTCGCGACGAATCCGACGATGACGGGCGAGGCCACCGCCGCCTATCTCGCCGATCGCCTGCGCGACAAGGTTCAGGTCACACGGCTCGCGAGCGGGCTGCCCGTGGGCGGCGATCTCGAGTATGCGGACGAAGTGACCCTCGGGCGGGCCCTGGCCGGACGCCGCGCGATGTAAGCCCCGAGAGTAATCTTTCGCAAATAGCGACCTTTTGGTGACGGCGGGGGTTGCATCCGGTATCCACTCGTCGTAAGTTGCAGCCACTGAACCGGCGGGCCTTCGGGTCAGCCGGTTCAGTGTTTTTTCGGGACTTTCCCGGTCATCCGTACACTGGGGCGCGATGATCGACCAAGACCTCCGGATTGGGGTCGTCGGAGCGACCGGCGCGGTCGGGCGCGTCACGCTCCAGCTTCTTCTCGAGCGGGGTTATACGAACATACGAACATTCGCGTCCTGGCGATCGGCCGGTGGGAAACTGGGCCGGTTCGAGGTGGAGGAGGCGACACCGACCGCTCTCGGGGCCGGCGACTTGGACATGTGCTTCTTCTCGATCGGCACGCAATCGAGCCGAGACCTCGTCCCCCACGCGGTGGCGGCGGGCAGCGTCTGCATCGACAAGTCGGCGGCATTCCGCCTCGACGCAGGCGTTCCGCTCGTCGTACCCGAAGTGAACGGTCAACGTGCTTTCGAGCACAACGGCATCGTCGCGAATCCGAATTGCTGCGCCATTCCCCTCACGATGGCGCTCGCCCCACTGCGTGACGCAGCCGGTCTCCGAAGCGTACGGGTCGCCACCTACCAGTCGGTCTCCGGAGCGGGGTCGGAGGCGATCGAGGACCTCCGCGGCGAGTCCTCCGACGATCACCTCCTCCGGATGGACTGGGAGTTCGACGGCGTCGAGTACGACGAGGAGGTCAAGCTCCGCGAAGAGACCCGAAAGATTCTCGAGCTGCCCGAGCTTCCCGTAAGCGCATCATGCGTCCGCGTCCCGGTCGTCGTCGGTCATGCCGAGGCGATCTGGATCGAGACGGAGGCCCCGATAGCCGTCACCTGGGCCGAGCGCATCCTGTCCGAGGCGCCGGGCCTGCAGCTCGAGACGGTTCCGACGCACAGGCAGGCGATCGGGAGCGATCGAGTCGTCGTCGGCCGCATACGGCAAGATCCGGCGACGGAGAACGGGCTCGTGCTCTTCCTCTTCTGCGACAACCTCCGCAAGGGCGCCGCTCTCAACGCCATCCAGATCGCAGAGCTCCTCATCGGGGCGTCTCTCGAGCGCTCCCTCGAGCAACGCGGCGTCGCGAGCTAGCCCCCGCCCGGCGGCGCCGGAGTCGGCGCCGGCTGGAACGCCTCCTGGACGACGCGAAGCACCTTCGCGCGCGCCCCTTCCTCGACGGGCTGGAGACCGCCCAGCTCCAGGCGAGCGAGCTCGACCCTGCCCGACGAGCGCAGCGTCTGGAAGCCGAAGTCGGCCAGGAAGTCGCGCGGGAACACGGTGCGGTGGACGAGGAAGCGCTCGGCGGGAGGCGTGCCCTCCCGGTAGCGATAGGCAAACGCCTCGAGAGCCCGTGCGCCCTTGTCCCGCGCTTCGCCGATCGCCGCGAGGAACAGCGACTGCTCGACCCACGGCTGCGTGTCGGTGAGCAGGTAGGCACACGTCACGAGGACCGCGTCATCGGACGGTGGGCCGGCCGGAAGATCGGCCGCACGGGGGAACAGGGCCGCCGGCCCGTACTGCATGGAGCCGAGCACGCGGCCGTCGTCGTCTCGGTAGACCGTGCCCCATGCCCCCCACTCCTCCTCGGCACGCTCGATCCATTTCCGCTTCTCGGGCTCACGGTTGCCTCGGCTCTGCCACCACGCGCATGTCTGGCAGACCGAAGGTGCGGTCTCGAGGGTCGCGCCGGTGAGGCCGGCCAGCCGCGACGTCATTGCTTCGCCGGCGGTGCTCCGACGCGCTCGACGACGACGTCGACGGAGCGGACGTGCAGCTTTGCCATCCGCTCTAGGTACTCGCCCACCCGCTGCTGAACCTGCCGCGCGACGGACTCGGCGTTCGCGCCCCAGTCGAGCGCGAGGTGCACGACGACGTCGGTCTCGTCGCCCGAGCTCGAGACCTCTGCCGCCTCGCGCGTCAGACCGGACACGCCGACCACCTCCTGAGCCGCGTCGCCCGCGTATCGCGCGAGAACCTCCGGCGAGATGACCGGTGACGCCTCCACTACGCCGATCGTACAACCAGCTCCGTCACCTCGGGCCGCGCGAAGAGGCGGAAGGGAACGAACGTCGTGCCGAGACCTGGCGACACGTGCAGCCTCGTCGTGCCGTAGTCGTAGAGACCGGCGACGTCACGCGCCCGAAGGTGGGCGAGCCGCAGGCGCCCGCCTGGATAGGGAACCACGATCTGGCCGTCGTGGTAGTGCCCCGAGAGGATCAGGTGGAACGCCGGGCCGATGCGGCGCGCGATGCCCGGGAAGTGGCACAGGAGAATGCGCAGGTCGGCTGACTCCTCAGTCAACGTGTCCGGGCGCGCCTCACGGCGCGCATACGTGCGTGGATCGACGCCGACCAGCTGAACGCGCTGCCCCCGGATCTCGACGGTGATCGACTCGTCAGTCAACAGAGTGGGACCGTCAATTGCGTCGATCGCCTCGGGGTCGACGCGCTGCGAGAGCGGGTCGCGGCTGTCGGCGAAATCGTGGTTCCCGAGAACGACGTAGCAGGTTCCCAGGGTCGCCAGCAGCCGCTCGAGGAGCGGCAGCCCGCCACGGCGGGAGACGAGGTCGCCCGTGACGCACACGAGGTCGGGACGCCGCTCGGCGACCCACCCGACGGCGTCCTCGACGGCCTTGCGCCCGCGTGACGGTGTACCGAGATGGAAGTCCGACAGGTGAGCGACACGAAGCCCGTCGAGCTCGGCCGGCACTCCCTGGAGCTCGACCTCGATCACCCGCCGACGCAACCAGCCTGCTTCGAACCAACCCCAAGCGAGCAGCATTCCGGCACCCAGGGCCACTATCGAGACGATCCAGAACATGATCTTCCTCGCCGATCGACGGCTTGCGTCGATCGGCGATTAATCAGACGGAGAGCTTCTCGGCCACCGGGGCGACCGAGACGACGTGGCGCTTGAACTTCAGCTCGGAGCCGTCGAGCCCTGCCGCGACTCCCACGAGCTGCGAGAGATGGAGGATCGGCATCTGGAAGTCCCTGCCGGTCTGCTTCTTCAGCTTCGACTGCCAGGCGTCGAGCGAGAGGTGGCAGAGCGGGCACGGAGTCACCATCGCGTCGGCGCCCGCTTCCTTCGCCTGCTCGATCGGCTGGATGAGCTCGGCGAGCGCGACGTCCTCACGGGCCTGGATGATCGGAAAGCCGCAGCACTTGATCTTCGCCGGGTAGTCGATCGGCTCGCCGCCGCAGGCGGTGATGATCCGCTCGAGCGACTCGGGGCGGTCGGGATCCTCGAAACCGAGGAGCTTCGAGGGGCGCAGGATCTGGCAGCCGTAGAAGGGAGCGATCTTCATGCCCTTGAGCCCCTTGTGCGCGGCGGCCTGGAGGAGCTCGTACCCTTCGCCGGCGGATATGAGCCAGAGGAAGTGCATGACCTCGACGCCGCCCGAGTACGTCGGCGCGCCGACGGTCGCGAGATTCTCGTTGACGCGCGCGCGCAGATGGGGGTCGCCGATCAGCGCATGGTTTGCCTGCCGGAGGTTGAGCGTGCAGACGTTGCAGATGGTCATGAGCGTGTCGGCACCGGTCTCCTCGGCGTAGGCGAGGATCCGCGCGTTCAGGTGCAGGTAGTAGTCCGGCTCGGCCTCGTGAATGTCGCCCGCCCCGCAGCACGTGACGGCCTCGAGCTCGATCAGCTCGAGCCCGACCTTCGGCGCGAGCGCCTGCGTGGAGGTGTCGAGCTCTTTCGCCGACAGCGAGGCCAGGCAGCCCTTGTAGTACGCGACGGTCCTCATTCGGACGCCTCCTCGCCGGGCAGGTGCGGCTTGGCGAACGAGCCCTCGCCGTAGGGATCGCGTGCCTCGACGCCCTCGAACTCGATTCGCGAGAGCCCTTTGTCGGCCTGGACGACGCCGCGCGCCCCGTCGCGATCCTGCTCTTTCACGAGGTCGTAGAGCGCACGAGCCTCGCCGACGTGCTTCGCGACGTGCGGCGGCACGGGGGGCGGAACCTTGCCGTGCCTGGCCAGCCCCATCGCGAACTTGACCTCCTTCAGCGACCTGACGACGCCCTGCGTCTTCGGGACGAGCTCGGTCTCGCGGAGCCAGCCCGTCGTCTTCGCCGACGTCACGAACCACTTCGCGTGCTTCGCCCCCATGTCGGAGTCGATGCCGGCCTTCATCGCCTCCGCTCCGAGCTTCGCGATCGCGTCACGCGGGTCGACGCCCTTCGGGCAGCGCTCCTGGCAGAAGTAGCAGCGCGTGCAGTCCCAGATTCCGTGCTCGTCGGAGTACGCCTGCAGACGTTCGACCGTTGCCTGGTCGCGCGCGTCGCCCACGAAGCGCATGCCCTTGGCGAGCGCGGCCGGGCCGAGGAAGTCGGGGTCGGCCTCCATCGAGTTGCACTCGGAGACACAGCAGCCGCAGAGGATGCACAGCGACTCCTTCTGGATGACGTCCATCTGCGCCTGCGAGACGATGTACTCCTTCTCGCCTGGATCGGAATAGCCCGGCTCGAGCCACGGTTGGACGGCCCGGATCTTGCTCCAGAACGGCGCCATGTCGACGACGAGGTCCTTGACGATCGGCAGGTTGCCCATGGCGGAGATGACCGGGACGTGACCGGCTTCGACGATCGGGCTCATCTGCGTCTTGCACGCGAGGACGGCACCGCCGTCCATGCGCATGCCGCACGAGCCGCAGATCATCATCCGGCAGCTCTTGCGATACGCGAGCGAGCCGTCGATTCGGTCCTTGACGATGTCGAGGCAGTCGAGGAGCGTGGCCTCTTCGGGCGCGTCGAACTCGTACTCGCGGAGCGCCCGCTCCCCCGCGACCGCGTCGAACCTCCAGATCTTCAGCGCGACCTGCATGCGACTAGTACCTGCGCTCCTCGGGTTGCCACTTCGTGATCGTGACCGGCTTCCAGCCCAGCCGGGGCGCTCCATCCTCCCACGTGACGAGCGTGTGCCGCAGGAAGTTCTCGTCGTCGCGCTGTGGGTAGTCATGAGGTCGCGCGTGTGCGCCGCGGCTTTCCTTGCGGGCGAGCCCCGCAACGACCATGCACTCGGCGAGCTCGAGCATGAACCCGAGCTCGAGCGCCTGCGTGAGGTCGTTGTTGAACACCTCGCCCTTGTCGTCGACGACGACGCGCTCGTACCGCTCGCGGAGCCCCTGGACGATCTCGCCCTGCTGGAGCATCTGCTGCTCGCGCCGGAAGACGCCGAAGTTCTCGTGCATGCTGTGAGCGAGCTCTTCCCGGATCCTCCACGGCCGCTCGCCGTCCGAGCGGTCGAGGAGCGTCTTCAGCTCGCGCTCGGCGTCGGCCTCGAGCGCCGGGGGTACCGCGACGGTCGTGTGCGACTGCGCCCACTCGGCGGCGTGCCGTCCCGCGCGCTTCCCGTAGGTGATCGTCTCCATGAGGGCGTTGCCGCCGAGTCGATTCGCGCCGTGGACCGATACGCACGCGGCCTCGCCCGCCGCGTAGAGGCCGTCGAGCTCGGTACTGCCCCACACGTCCGTGTCGATACCGCCCATGTGGTAGTGCGCGCCGGGGCGCACGGGGATCGGCTCGTAGATCGGGTCGACGTGCGCGAACACGATCGAGAGCTCGCGGGTGTTGTGGAGCCGCTCGAGGATCCTCTCGGCGCCGAGGTGACGCAGGTCGAGGAGCACGTTCCCCTCGATGCCGCGACTTTCGTCGATCTCGGTCTGCTCCGCACGTGAAATGACGTCCCGCGAGGCGAGCTCCATGGCGTTCGGCGCGTAGCGGACGAGGAACCGCTCGCCGTCCTTGTTGAGCAGGTACGCACCCTCACCTCGACACCCTTCGGTGATGAGCACGCCGTTCGACGCGAGCGTCGTCGGATGGAACTGCATCATCTCCATGTCCTCGAGCGCGACGCCCGCACGCAGGGCCATGCTCATGCCGTCACCCGTGCAGGCGTACGCGTTCGTCGAGCCCGCGTAGAGCCGCGCCGGGCCCCCCGTCGCGAGGATCACGGTCTTCGCGCCGATCGCTTTCAGCCCACCGCCCCGCAGATCCCAGGCGATCACCCCCTGGCAGCGGTCGTGGTCGACGACGAGCTTCCAGACGAAGAACTCGTCGTACATGGGGATCTCGCGCTTCTCGACCTGCTCGTACAGGACGTGCAGCAAGACGTGCCCCGTGATGTCCGCCGCATACGCGGTTCGCGGCTCGCCGGCCGCACCGAACGGGCGCTGCGCGATCCGCCCGTCCTCCGTCCGCGAGAACACCGCGCCCCAGTGCTCGAGCTGGTACACGTCCCCGGGGGCCTCGGTGCACAGGACCTCGATGGCATCCTGATCCCCGAGGAAGTCGGAGCCCTTGACCGTGTCGTAGGCGTGCTCTTCGGGGCTGTCCTGCGAGGCGTTGCCGAGCGCAGCGTTGATCCCGCCCTCAGCCGCGCCGGAGTGGCTTCGCGTCGGGTGGAGCTTCGAGACGATGGCGACGTCGACGCCCGCGTCGTGCGCTTCGATCGCGGCGCGCATCCCCGCGCAGCCGCCGCCGACGACGAGCACGTCGTGCTTCGCTTCCACGACTCGCGAAGCTACCTGAAGCGGGGGTGACCCGGCGCGGGAGGCAGCGCGCTACACGCCGCCGCGCCCGAAGACTCGCTTGAGCTTGCCCGCGACGATCGGCAGCGGGTCGTAACGACGGTCGACGATCCGCTCCTTGAGCGGGACGATCGCGTTGTCCGTGATCCGGATGCCCTCGGGGCACACCTCACTGCAGCACTTCGTGATGTTGCAGAGCGCGATGCCGCCTTCATCGTGCAGCAGCTCCGTCCGGTCGAGGTCGTCGAGCGGATGCATCTCGAGCGCGGCGATGCGAACCATGAAGCGAGGGCCGAAGTAGCTCTGCTTCAGGTCGTGCTCGCGAAGGACATGGCAGACGTCCTGGCAGAGGAAGCACTCGATGCATTTGCGGAACTCCCCCATGCGGTCGACGTCCTCCTGGCCGATTCGCCACTCGGCGTCTTCCTTCGGGGTGAAGGGCGGGATGCGTTTCTCGACCTCGTAGTTCCAGGAGACGTCGGTGACGAGATCGCGGACGAGCGGGAACGTGCGCATCGGCTCGACCCGAATTGCCTCCCCGGGCGGGAACTCGTCGAGCCGGGACTTGCACATCAGCCTCGGCCGCCCGTTGACCTCCGCGCTACAGCAGCCACACTTGGCCGCCTTGCAGTTCCAGCGAACCGCGAGGTCCCTCGCCTGCGTGCGCTGGACCTCACGCATGGCGTCGAGCACGACCATCCCTTCCTCGGCCTCGATCTCGTACTCGACGAAGCTGCCTCCGGAGCGGTCACCTCGCCAGACCTCGAAGCGCCGGATGCTCACGAAAGCTCCGCGGTCATCCGCACTTCGACGAGGGGTACGAGCTCCGCGACGCGGACCGCCGGCCGCGGCTCGACGCTCATGCCCTGCGGCTCCTTGCGCACGACGATGTTGTGCTCTCCCCAGTAGTCGTCGTACGCCGGATGGTCGAGTCGGCTGTGCGCACCGCGGCTCTCGGCGCGCAGCAACGCTGCACGCGTGACTGCCTCGGCGCAGGTGAGCAGGTTGCGGAGATCGCGACACAGGTTCCACGCGGGGTTGAACGCCGGCCCACCCGGCGCCCGCACATGCTCGGCCCGGACGCGCAGGCGCTCGATCTCCGCAACAGCCGATGAGAGCCCTGCCTCGTCGCGGAAGATGCCGACCTGCCTCTGCATCGTGTCCTGCAGAGCCGACTCGACCGCGTACGGATCCTCGCCCTCTCCGTCGAGGAACGCCCTCATCTCGTCTGCGGCGGCGGGCACCTCCGCATCGTCGGGCTGGGCGGCGCTCGCCGATGCCGCGAATCCCGCGGAGCCCTCCCCCGCACGCCGGCCGAACACGAGAAGGTCGGAGAGCGAGTTGCCGCCGAGGCGATTGGCACCGTTCATCCCGCCCGAGCACTCGCCGCATGCATACAGGCCCGGGACGGTGGAGGCGCCCGTCTCGGCGTCGACACGGATGCCACCCATGAAGTAGTGGCACGTCGGGCCGACCTCCATCGGCTCCCGCGTGATGTCCACGCCGGCCAGCTCGAGGAACTGGTCGTACATTCCGGGCAGCTTCTTCGTCACCGTTCCGGTCGGCAGGTGGGAGACGTCGAGAAGGACTCCACCGCGCGGAGTGCCGCGGCCCTCGCTCACCTCCGTGTAGATCGCGCGAGCGACGACGTCGCGCGTCGAGAGCTCGAGACGTTTCGGGTCGTATCGCTCCATGAAGCGCTCACCGGCAGCGTTCAAGAGGACGCCGCCTTCGCCACGAACCGCCTCGGTGACGAGGAGACCGACGACCCCGGGCGGCCACACCATTCCCGTCGGGTGGAACTGCACGAACTCCATGTCGACAAGCTCGGCGCCGGCCTCGTAGGCGAGCGCATGCCCGTCGCCGGCGGACTCCCAGGAGTTGGAGTTGACCCGGTAGCAGCGGCCGGCGCCGCCCGTCGCGAGGACGACTGCCCGGGCCCGGAAGACGACGAACTCGCCCGTCAGCCTCTTGTACGCGAAGGCGCCGCAGACACGAGATCCGTCCTTCAGCAGACGGGTCACCGTGTGCTCCATGAAGACCTCCACGCCCTGATGGACGGTCTTGTCCTGGAGCGTGCGGATGAGCTCACGCCCGGTTCGGTCGCCTATGTGGACGAGCCGCTTGTGCGTGTGCCCCCCGAACGCCCGCTGCGACATCCAACCCTCGGCCGTGCGGTCGAAGACGCCGCCCCAACGCTCGAGCTCGCGGACTCGCTCCGGAGCCTCCTTCGCGTGCAGCTCCGCCATGCGCCAGTTGTTCAGGTACTTGCCGCCGAAGAGCGTGTCCTGAAGATGCACCTGCCAGTCGTCGTCCGCGTCCACGTTCGCCAGAGCCGCCGCGACGCCACCTTCGGCCATCACGGTGTGCGCCTTCCCGAGCAGCGACTTGCAGACGATGGCCGTGTCGGCTCCGAGAGACGAGGCCTCGACGGCCGCCCGGAGGCCTGCGCCGCCGGCACCGATGACGAGCACGTCGCAGTCGTGCGTCTCGAACGGCTCCCGCACGATCAGAGGATCCGGGGATCGTCGAAGACGCCCATCGCGGCGAGCCTGACGTAGAGGTCGGCGAGCGCCACGCTCGCCAGGCTCAGCCATGCCCATTCGCGGTGACGGAGGTTGAGGACCGTCACTCCGCGCCACAGCGTGTGCCGCGTCCGGGCTGCGCGCGAGCACGTGAAGCAGTCGAGCCTCCCGCCGACGAGGTGCCGTAGCGAGTTGCATCCGAAGGTGAAGAGGGAGAGGAGCACGACGTTCCCGAGCAGGACGAGCGTGCCCACGCCGACGCCCAGCTCCCGGCCTCCTCCCGGACTCTCGAAGACGAACGCCCGGAGGGCGTCGTACCAGAGGAACAGCAGAACGATCGTCGCGAAGTAGAAGAAGTAGCGATGGACGTTCTGCAGGACGAGCGGGAAGCCCGCCTCGCCGCGGTAGCGCTTGCGAGCGGCTCCCGACACGGCACACGCAGGCGGCGCGAGGAAGAACGAGCGGTAGTACGCCTTGCGGTAGTAGTAACACGTCGCCCGGAGCCCGAGAGGTGCCCAGAGAACGAGGAACGCGAACGAGAACGGAGGGTCGATCCCGAGCAGGCTCGGCAGATCCGGCGAGTAGAACGGCGAGAGATAGTGCGCGCCTTCCTCCGTGTACAGGTAGTCCGCGCCGAGCGCAGCGACGACGAGCGCATAGATCCCGAACGCCACGAACCCGAAGGCGACGAGCACCGGCGATAGCCACCATGCGTCGCGTCTCGACGTCGTACCGAGCCGGCGACCAGCCGGCGTCGAGGCGGCCTCCATTCAGGACATCATCGCGGAGGCCTCGGTCAGGCGCGAACGAACGTGGCGCGCGCGTTTGCAGCGGCGCTCATGGGCACCGTGCACGTCCGCTTGGAACCACGGCACGCTCCGCTCCACGAGCGCAGCTTCCATCCCTTCCCGGGTGTCGCAGTCAGTCGAACAGGCGTGAACGACGGAAAGCTCGCCGAGCAGCGCGGCCGGCACGTGATGCCCGCTGTCGCGCTTCGAACCGCACCCCGTCCCTTGACCCCGATGTTGAGCCGGAACGAGGCCGGGGCGAAGAACGCGGACACTCCCGTACCCGCTCCCACGGCCAGCGTGCAACCTGCGCTGCCCGTGCAGGCACCCCCCCAGCGGACGAGCTTCGCCCCGCTGCCGGGCGTCGCCGTGAGGGCGAGGCGCTGACCGGAGTTCCAGGTCGTGGTACAGCTGGCGGCGCACTGGAGCCCGGGCACGTCTGCGGTCACGCTACCCGCGCCGGAGATCGTCAGTGCCAGCGGCACCTGGGCATCCAGCCGGACGAGCCAGGCCGAATCCTGCGTGTCCGTCCCGCCACCCGAGTGGCCGTAATAGTCGTCGCGGCCGATGTCGAGGATCTTCGAGGCGAGCTCCTGGCCCCCGAGCGCCGGGTACATGAGGTCCTGCTCCGAGTCGCAAACGTGACCGCTCGACTCGCCGCTGCACTCGTTGGGTGCGCTGCCGGGGACCGCGCCGAGCGTGTGGAGAAGCTCGTGCGCGGCGACCGCGGCGGTCGAGATCCCGGCGCACGCGCGGTAGAAGACGACCGCGACCCCGAAGCCGGAGGAGCTGCTCGCACCCTGGCCGCAGACGTTCGTCTCGGAGAGCGGCCCGTCGTAGTAGACGACGTACTTCGTGAAGGGCGAGGCGAGCTGCGCCTGCTCGAGCGCGTCGACGATCCCCGCGTAGCGTCCGCCGAGCGGCATCAGCTGTGCACTCGAGCGCGACGGCCGAACGGTCGTGACGTCGAGCTGGGAGCCGCACGAGAAGGTCGCGAGGTCGTTTCGCGGCGTGCGGGTCGGGTCCTGGCCACGCCACCACCCGTCCACCTGCTCGGCGTCCGACTGCATGACGCTCGCGACAACGTCGAGGTTGTCGGCGCCGTCGGAGGGGATCATGTACACCCAGTGGACCGCGTTTCCGGCGAGGGCGTTGGGCGTTCGGTCGGTCTGGGCGGCTTGTCCGCACCAGGCCGTCGCAGCCCCCGTGGACGAAAGCCCTTCGATCTCGGACGACGTCGAGCTGCGCGCGGAGAGCGGCGCCTTGGTCGCAACTCCACCCGCCGCGGACAGCGCTCCTAGCAAGACGGCCACGACCAGCCCCGACGCGACGAGAGCCCGCGTCATGGCGTCACGACCGACACTCGCACACGTCCCAGTGCCCCCGTCTGCGTGACCCGGACGAAGAGCGAGCGCTGGCCGCAGATCGCGCCTTCGAGGCGCCTCAGCCGCTGACCTACCCACTGCGCGCGACGCACGACGGTCTTGCGATTTGCGGCGACGAGCGCCACCTCGGCCGTTCCGCCTCGTGGCATGGTCGCGCTGATGCGGAGATCGCCGTCGAGCGGCGTCGAGAGCGGAATCCACCACACCTTCGCGGTCTTCTTTCCGAACACCCGCGTGAACGGTGTCGTGCGCAGAGCGGTCCAAGGCTGGACGACGTCGAGCTCTGCTGCTCGCAACGCTGCTTCGTTCGGGAAGAAGCTGCGATCGATGATCGGCCACGTCGCCGTCGTGATGCCTGCCTTCCGCTCGTCCATCAGCCGATAGACCTCCGCCCAGGCCTCGCCCGGGTTCAGGGCGTACTGCGACTCGTCGCCACTGGGGAACGCCTCCTTGCGGGTGACGCGCGCGCACACGTTCGCCGAGCTCGCCCACCGCTTCGGCCCCCAGTCGACTGCGACCCATGGCGAGTTCAGCCGGTGGAACGCGACGTGATGTCCGTACTCGTGACGGACGATCTCCTCCGGGGTCGCTTCCTCGAGGGCCGGCTCTCCGATCGCGACCATCTCGTTCCGCCCGTAGCAGCCGAGCGCCCTCACGCCGCAGATCTCCCGGATCTCGCCGAGCGTGCCGACGTACGCCCGCAGCGAGGCGATCTCCGGGCCGTGAGTGATGCTCGTGAGGAACTCGGCCCAGGCCTCCGGGGTAGACTCGAGCGGAAGCGCATCGGAGACGCGAACGTGGACGGTCTCGCCGGTGGACGTCGTTATCGGCCCACCGCGCCAGGTCGCAGACACGCGCTCCAGGCGCGAGGCGCGAAGCTGTGTCCCTTCCTGGGCATCGATGGCACGCGCGTCGAGTCGGGCGGCGAAGAGAGAGGATCCGGTGTGTCCGTTGCTCGTCGCAGCGGCGAGAGCTGCAACGAGCAGCGCGCCCGAGAGGAGGACGGCTATCCAACGCGTCGTCGGGTGCGCCACCACGCGGTTATAGCCGCGGGAGTATGAACTCTGGGTAAGAACCGGCGAACACTCGGGCCCGACGATTGCCGGGCCCGGGCGTCGCGCACCTATTTCAGGCAGGTCGCGTACAGCGCAATGTTCGCCGGATTCGCATCGCTTCCGTTCACGAGGTAGAGCCGCCATGCGGACGGACTTCCCGGCGACGAATCGAGGTTGAAGACCGCGCCGTCCGAGGAGAAACCTCCGCCGGCAACTCGCTGCCCCGCGTCGCACGTGATCGTGAACTCGCCCTCGCCACCCGCGGGCAGCGTGGCCGACGACGTCTTCACGCTCAGGAGGCTCGCAGCGGTGCTCGCGGGCCTCGGCCCGGGTGCGGACTCCTTCAGCGCGACCTGGAGCACCGCCCCTCCGAGCTGGCCCGCCGTTACTCCGTTCAGCTTCTTCGCGTTGTCCGCCACCAGCGCCCTCTTGGCAAGCGGTACCGCCGCGGTGACGACGGCGCCTGCGGTTCCCCCCAGCGCCACGAACAGCGCGACCATCGCGACAGCGAGCGCCGCGCTCGGCCGCCGGGTGAATCGTCCTCTCACGTCTGACCTCCCTCTCTGCGCCGCCTGCCAGGGCGCGCTTCGCAGTTGGAGGTCGCAGCCTAGTGCGCACCCCGGAGATCAGCTCGCGCCGATCTCCGGGCGCGAAGACCCCTGAACGCGGCCGCTCCGCGGCCGCGGCGCAGCTTCAGATCAGGCGCTCGGACCGGCGGCCGCGATCTCGGCTCGAACGTCGTCGAACTTCTCGAAGTTGTTCCGGAACAGCTGCGCGAGCTCGCGGGCTTTCGTGTCGTATGCGGTCGGGTCGGACCAGGTCAGCCGTGGATTGAGGAGGCTCGACTGGACGCCCGGCACGGCCACCGGGACCTCGAAGCCGAAGACGGCGTCGATCCGGAACTCGACGCCGGCGAGATCGCCGGAGAGAGCCGCGTCGAGCAGCGCTCGAGTCGCCTGGATCGGCATGCGCTCACCCTCGCCGTACGGCCCACCGGTCCAGCCGGTGTTGACGAGCCAGACGTTCACGTGCCGATGGGCGTCGAGCTTCTGGCCGAGCAGGTTCGCGTAGACGGAAGGCGCCTGCGAGAGGAAGGGCGCGCCGAAGCACGCCGAGAACGTCGGCTGCGGCTCGGTGACGCCGATCTCGGTTCCGGCGAGCTTCGCGGTGAATCCCGAAAGGAACCAGTACACCGCCTGGTTGCGGTCGAGGCGAGCTATCGGCGGGAGGATCCCGAAGGCGTCCGCGGTGAGGAACACGACCGAGCTCGGGTGACCGGCTCGCTTCGCGGGAAGCGCGTTGGCGATCCGCTCGAGCTTGTAGGCCGCACGTGTGTTCTCGGTCTTCGTATCGTCGTCCAGATCCAGGATGCCCCGCTCGTCCATGACCACGTTCTCGAGCACGGTTCCGAATGCCCGCGTGGTCGCGAAGATCTGCGGCTCGGCGTGCTCCGAGAGCCGGATGACCTTCGCGTAGCACCCGCCCTCGAAGTTGAAGACGCCCTCGTCCGACCAGCCGTGCTCGTCGTCGCCGATGAGATGCCGCTCCGCATCGGCGGAGAGCGTGGTCTTGCCCGTCCCCGAAAGCCCGAAGAACACGGCGACGCGCCCCGCGTCGTCGACGTTCGCCGAGCAATGCATCGGGAACACGCCGTCGAGCGGAAGGCGGTCGTTCATCACCGTGAAGATCGACTTCTTGATCTCACCGGCGTAGTACGTCCCGCCGATGACCACCTCGGTTCGCGACGGATGGAGACAGACGAACGTCTCGCTCCGCGTCCCGTCCTCGTCGGGGTCCGCGGAGCACGACGGCGCGTGCAGGATGAGCGCCTGCGTCTCCATCTCCTCGAGCTCCTCGTCCGTCGGATCGATGAAGAGCGTCCTGGCGAAGAGCGCGTGCCACGGGCTCTCCGAGATGACACGAACGGCGATTCGATGGTCCGGATCGGCGCCGGCGAAGGCGTCGACCACGTAGACGTCACCCTCGCCGAGCCGCTGCGCTACCTTGTCCCGCAGCCGCTCGAAGTGCTCCTCGGAGATCTCGGCGTTGACGTCGCCCCACCAGATTCGCGACTCGGAGTCGGGCTCGCGGACGAAGAACTTGTCCTTCGGCGAGCGACCCGTGTGCTTACCGGTGTCGACGACGAGGGGGCCGCCCTCGGCCAGTCGCCCTTCTCCGCGCGCAAGTGCGTGCTCGTAGAGCTGGGAGGTCGTGGGATGCCAGTAGACGTGCCCGCGCACCGAAATTCCGTGCTGAGCGAGCTCGTCCCGATCGGGAACGATCGCGATCACAGCGTCCCATCGTACGCCACCCCCGTCCGCACGTGGCCCGAGAATGCGCGCCGTGACGCACGCCCCACGCACGGCTGTTCTCGTCGCTCTCGTTCTCGGTGCGCTGGTCGTGGCGCCCGTGGCGAGCGCCGACCTCGCAGACGAGCGCGCGCTCGCCGAGAAGTACGCGCCGGTCGTCCGGCTCGTGCAGCAGGCCGACGTGTGCGGCTACGGCGAGCCCTTCATACCCACCGACATCGACGTCCTGCTCGACGAGCCGACCGTCGCCCTCCGCGGCCCGTGGAACGTCACCGATCTCGTCGAGATCGGCCCATCCGCGGACGACCTCGTGAACCGCTTCGAGTACCACCTCGACTTTCCGGGAAATGCGCTCGATCCTGGCTGCGAGTACAACCGCTGGGCCAAGCGTCTCACTCGAGGCACCGACGCGGCCGTGTACGCGCACGTCGTCGGCGAAGGCGGCAGGCTCGCGCTCCAGTACTGGTTCTTCTACCCCTTCAACGACTTCAACAACACGCACGAGGGCGACTGGGAGATGATCCAGCTCCTCTTCGACGCCGCCGATGCTCGTGGCGCTCTCGGTCTCGATCCCTCGGAGGTCGGCTACAGCTCGCACGAGGGCGCGGAGCGCGCCTCGTGGGACGACGAGAAGCTCGAGCTCGTCGACGGTCGTCCGGTCGTCTATCCGGCAGCAGGGTCACACGCCAACAAATACGGCCCTGCCCTGTGGGTCGGAAGCTCGGCGGAGGCTGGAGTGGGTTGCGACGACACGAACGGGCCGCACACCGAGCTCTCGCCGAAGGTGGTCACGATCCCGAGCGACCCGGTCGCCGCCGAGAAGTCGTACCCGTGGATCGGGTTCGAGGGACGCTGGGGCGAGCTTCAGAGAGCCTTCTACAACGGCCCGACCGGGCCGAACCTGAAGACCCAGTGGACTACTCCGATCACCTGGTCCGAGGGCTGGCGCGATCGCAGTTACGCCGTGCCGGCCGGCGGCCTGTTCGGCACCGGGTCGACCGACTTCTTCTGCTCCGCGGTGGCGCGGGGCTCGAGCGCGTTGACACAGCTGCTCCGCGACCCCCTCCCGCTCCTCGTCGTCACGGGTACGCTGGTCGCCCTTCTGATCTTCGCGGCCGTGCGGGCGACGTGGACGCCGGTCGCCCCCCTCCGAATCGCACGGCGTCGCTCCTGGGGTCAGATCATCTCCGCCTCCGCACGCATGTACGTCGAGCGGCCGCTGGTGTTCCTCGGTCTCGGCGTGCTCTTCATTCCGGTCGCGCTCGCCATCAGCCTTTCGCAGTGGCTCTTGCTCGGCCTCGTCGACCTTCTCGGAAGCGTTTCGGGCGAACCCGCCGGGACGTGGGCCTTCCTCTCGGTGGTGATCGGGACGACTCTCGCCCTGCTCGGGCTCGGTCTCGTCCAGGCAGCCACGGCATGCGCGCTCGTCGAGCTCGACGCGAATCGTCCGATCGGTGCGTGGAGTGCTTACCGGCTGTCGCTACGCCGTATCCGGCCGCTTCTGGGCGCGATCGCGCTCTTCGTCGTCGCGTGGGTCGTGCTGGCCAGCACCGTGTTCCTCATCCCCGTCGCGGTCTGGCTGGCCGTCCGCTGGTGCCTCGTCGCCCCGGTGGTGATGCTCGAGGTCGATCGCCCGCCCCCCTCGCTGCGACGTAGCGCCGAGCTGGTGCGGCGACGCTGGATCCGAGTCGCGTCGCTCGTCGGCGTGAGCGCGGGAGTGGCGCTGGTGATCGGTCCCTTCATCGGCGCGGTCCTGATCTTCCTCACGGAGGCGCCGTTCACCCTCCTCAACCTCACTGCCGGGATCGTCTACGCGCTCGCCATGCCGTTCGTCGCGCTCGTCACTTCGTACGTCTACTTCGACGCGCGTGCTCGCGTCGAGCTCGAGCCCGTCGAGCGAGTCTCCGAGCTGCCGTCGGAGATTCAGCTCACGACCGCAGGCTGATCGCCCGCGACGAGCTCGGCGAAGCGGCCGCCGCGGGCGAGAAGCTCGTCGTAGGTTCCGAGCTCGACGACCCGGCCACGGTCGAGGACGACGATCTGGTCGGCGTCGCGCACGGTCGAAAGACGGTGCGCGATCGCGATGGTCGTCCGACCTTCGGACAGGCGCTCGAGCGCGTCCTGAACGAGCCGCTCGGTCTGTGTATCGAGCGACGACGTCGCCTCGTCGAGCACGAGCACGGGTGGGTTGCGAAGGATCGTGCGAGCGATCGCCATGCGCTGCTTCTCGCCACCCGAGAAGCGATAGCCACGCTCGCCCACCATCGTCTCGTAGCCCTCGGGCAGCGTCGCAATGAGCTCATGGATCTGAGCCGCTCGCGCGGCCTCTTCGATCTCCTCGTCGGACGCGCTCGGCTGCGCGAAGCGGAGGTTCTCGCGCACCGAGGCGTGGAAGAGATACGTCTCCTGCGACACGACACCCACGGTGTCGGCGAGCGACTCGAACGTGAGGTCGCGGACGTCTACGCCGTCGATTGACACCGACCCCTCGGATGCGTCGTACAGCCGTGCCACGAGGTACGCGCAGGTGGTCTTACCCGAGCCTGTCTCGCCGACCAGCGCCGTCTTCGTCCCGGGAGGAACGCTGAAGGACACGTCCTGGAGCGTCCAGGCCGCATCGTCGTAGCGGAACCAGACCGAGTCGAGTGCCACCTCGCCGCGAGGCACGGTCAGCCGCTCGCGGCCTTCCACGATGTCGATCTCGTGGTCGAGGTACTCGAAGATGCGGTCGAAGAGCGCGAGCGAGCTTTGCACCTCGAGCTGGACGCCGAGCAGGCTGCCGATCGGGAAGAAGAGGCGCGTCTGGAGGGTCGTGAACGCCACGAGCGTTCCGATGGAGATCGTCTCGGAGCCCTGGGCGCTCGTGAAGCCGGCGAACCAGTAGACGAGGGCGGGCATGATCGCGAACGTCATCTGGATCGACGCCATCATCCAGCGACCCGTCATCCGGCTTCGCACCTCGAGCTCGGCGAGGCGCTTCGATTCGCCCGCGAAGCGCTCCGCGAGGTCCTGCGTGCGGCCCATCGTCTTCCCGAGAAGGATCCCCGAGACCGAGAGCGATTCCTGGACGATCGAGGAGACGTCGGCGAGAGAGGCCTGCCGCTCTGCCGTCACCTTCTTTCGCTGAGCGCCGACGCGCTTCGTCAGCCACACGAACAGGGGGAGCAACGCGAGCGCGAACGCGGCGAGACGCCAGTCGAGGATCACCATCGCGGCGATCGTCGCGAGCACGGTCGTCACGTTCGAGAGCACGGACGTGGCGGTGGAGGTCACGACGTTCTCGATCCCCCCGATGTCGTTGGCGATCCTGCTCTGCACCTCCCCGGTCCGCGTCCGCGTGAAGAAGGCGAGGGAGAGCCGCTGCAGGTGGCGATACACCTGTGTCCGCAGGTCGTGCATGACGCTCTGGCCGACCTGGTTCGAGAGCAGCGTCTGGAAGACCCCGACCACGCCCGTGACGATCGCGATGGCGACCATGCCGGCGACGAGGAGGGTGAGAAGGCGGACGTCGTTCTCCGGAATCGCGACGTCTAGCACGTCGCGCAGCAGGAACGGCGACACCGCGCCGATCGCGGCGGAGAAGAAGATGAGGACGCAGACGGCCGTGAGCCGCGCGCGGTACGGGCGGAAGAGGTGGATGATCCGGCCCAGGTTCGCCCTTCGGACCGCAGGATCGGACGGGCGCTCGGGCGCCTCGTCGGCGAGGAACATCTCGAAGCGTCGACCCGGCACGGCGCTAAGCGTGCCTGCGGGAAGGCGGGTCAGGCGGCCGGACTACGATGCGAGCGATGTCTCCGCAGACTCCCAGCGCCTCGGTGCTTCAGCTTCTCGACTGGGTCTCGCTGCGCCCGCGCACCTACTCGGAGACGCTCGAGGCCTGGCACACGCACTGCCCTCGCCTACCCGTGTGGGAGGGCGCCCTCGCAGCCGGACTCGTCGAGGTGAGACGCAACCGTGAGGGCAGCGGATCCCTCGTCGCTCTCACGTCTGCGGGGGCATCGGCGCTCCGCGGTCACCGCGCCTGAGCAGGCGGCGACCGGCCCGCGACGAATCCGGTCGTCGTGAGCACCAAGGAGGCAATCGAGCGGTTTCTCGAGCACGGTGGGCTCTCCGAGGCGACGCAGCGCGCGTACCGGGTCGACCTGCTCTCGTTCGCGGCGTGGCTCGGGCGGCGCGGGCTGACTCTCGGCGACGTCGACGCCCGTGTCCTCTCCGACTGGGTCACGGAGCTCGGGAGCGGGAGGAAACGTCTCGCGCCGGCGTCGATCTCCCGACGCCTGGCTGCCGCGCGCTCGTGCCTGCGGTTCACCTTCGGGCCGGCATCGGTTCCCGATGCTGCGCTGTCTCCGCGGCGCCCGCGCCGCCTCCCCGACGCACCGAAGCCGGCGGAGATCGATGCCTTGCTCGAGGTGGTCGAGGGCGATTCGCCGCTCGCGCTGCGCAACCGGGCGCTCCTCGAGCTCATCTACTCGGCAGGCTTGCGCAGCGCGGAGGCCGTTTCGCTCGATCTCGGCGACGTCGACTTCGACCGCGAGATCGTCCACGCCCGGGGCAAGGGGGGGAAGGAGCGCGTCGTCCCGCTCGGAGAGGAAGCCGCGGCTCACGTCGCCCGCTACCTCCAGATCGCGCGTCCGGCCCTGGCCGCGGGAGCGAACGACGCCCTCTTCCTCTCGGCACGCGGGCGACGCCTCGACACGAGCACGGTTCGGCGCCTGCTCCGCCATCCGCACCGGCTGCGGCACGCGTTCGCCACACACCTCCTCGAGGGCGGGGCCGACCTGCGCGTCATCCAGGAGCTCCTGGGCCACAGTTCGCTCTCGACGACGCAGATCTACAGCCACGTCGACGCGCGCCGTCTGCGACGCGTCTACGACCGCGCCCACCCGCGCAGCTAGGTCAGCTGTGGCAGGGCCGCGAGCCGGTCGCGAGGTTGCGCTGGAGCTCGTTCATGCGAGCCTCGTGGGCGACGTGCTCCGGGTTCTTCGGGTCGAATCCGGGTAGGCCCGGCGCTTCCCACACGATGTCTGGCGTCACGCCGGGCCCCGAGACCGCGAGCCGGTAGCGACGCCCGTGCCCCGCGGGCCGCTGCTCGCCCGCGTGGCTCGTGTGCGGCACGAACCCGTAGCAGAACGTCCCGTCCGGATTGCGCGCGACGAACCCGTTCTCCCGGTACCAACCCTTCCCGTAAGCCGAGTCGAGCGTGTCGAGGTAGAGCACACGCCCGAAGCGGTCGAGGGGCTGCCCGTCGGCCGTCGTCGCGAAGCCGTGTACCGGCAGACCGCGATAGGTCACCCGGCCGAAGAGGTGGTGCCAGCGGCCGCCGTAGCTCCAGTCGAGCCACACCTCCAACTTCGGCAGCGCACCGCGCCAGTGCGACACGCGCAACTCCGATACGCCGTGCCCGGGCTTCCAGGGCGGCAGCCCGAAGTTCGCCTGATGACGCTGCCAGCGCTGGAGTGCCCAGTGCGAACCGTCGCGAGCGGTGCATGCGGCGACGAGGTAGCGCAGCTGCGGCCCGCGGTACCTGCCGCATGCGTTTCGGATCGTCCTCCAGACCGCGCGACCATGCGTTCCCCACCCACCGGAGTAGTCCACGTCGAACTCGGTCTGCGCAGCTGCGGCGCTCGGCGCGCGGGCGTTGACGGCGCCCCAGACGAGCACACGCTTGAGCTGTCCTTGCCCGTGGAAGGTGACGAGAGCCTTCCCCTCGGACGACACCGCGAGCCGCTCGCTCGAGGTGTTGCGGGCGATGAGCTGCGACGCACTCGCGACGCCAGGCGCGGCGGCGAACGACGTGGCGACGACCGCGACCACGAGGGCCGCGCGAAGGAGCCGACGGGCCGCCGCCGAATGCGGTCGGGCGCCATGAGTGCTCCCGACCCCGACGTCGAACGCTTCCTGCTCGGCCTCCAGGCCCGGCGGTCGCCGCGCACCGTCGACGCGTATCGCCGCGACCTGGCCGCGCTCGCCAGCTTCTGCGAACACGACGTCGCAGACGCGACGCTGGACGAGCTCGAGCGCTGGATCGCCTCGATGCGCGCGGCCGGCCTCGCCCCGTCGACGATCGCGCGCCGCGTCTCCGCGGTCCGTGCGTACTTCCGTCACCTCGTTCTTATCGGCACGCGACGCGAAAATCCCGCAGCCTCCCTTCAGCTACCGCGACGCGCGCGCACGCTGCCCCGTGCGCTCTCACCCGCGGAGACGGAGCGACTCATCGATGCCGCAACGGGCACTTCTCCCCGCGCGCTCCGCGACCGAGCGCTGGTGGAGCTGCTCTACGGCGCGGGCCTCCGAGTGTCCGAGGCCGTCGGGCTGGAGAAAGGCGGGGTCGCCATCGACGAGCGCGTCGTCCGCGTTCTCGGAAAGGGCGGGAAGGAACGGCTCGTCCCGCTCGGACGGCCTGGAGCTGAGGCCGTGCGCCGGTATCTCGCTCTCGGCCGCCCGCACCTCGACCGCCGCTACCGGCCGGAGCTCTTCCTCAACGCGCGCGGCGGCGCACTCACACGCGCCGGTGCGTTCCTCATCCTGAAGAAGCTCGCCGAACGAGCAGGGCTCGAGCCGGGTCGCGTGCATCCGCACCTCCTCCGGCACTCGTTCGCGACGCATCTCCTCGAGGGCGGCGCCGATCTGCGCTCGGTGCAGGAGATGCTCGGCCACGCAGATCTCGGCACGACCGAGCGCTACACGCACGTCTCCGACCGGCGCCGCCGCGAGGTCTACTTCCAGGCTCATCCGCACGCCAGACGCCGTTCGCGCGAGCCGGGGCCTTCCGCCTAAACGCTCGGGTCGCCGACGTCGAGGGCCGCCTGCGCCTGCTCCTTGCGGTGCCGGCGCAGACCCGCCGCGATGCCTTCGTCCCGGAGCGCGAGGATCTCGGCGGCCAAGAGGGCAGCGTTCACCGCCCCCGCGCGACCGATCGCGAGCGTGCCGACCGGGATTCCGGCGGGCATCTGCACGATCGACAGCAGCGAGTCGAGCCCGCCCAGCTGTGTCCCCATGGGAACTCCGAGAACCGGTTTGAGCGTCTTCGCCGCCACGACACCGGCGAGGTGCGCGGCGCCTCCCGCGGCGGCGATGAAGACCTGTGCGCCCCGCGCTTCGACGTCGGCGAGAAACGCCTCGAGAGCGTCGGGCGTCCGGTGCGCGGAAAGGACGCGGACTTCGTGCGCGATCTCGAGTTCGCGCAGCGTCTTGACCGAGTGCTCCATGACCTCCCAGTCGGAGCGGGAGCCCATGACGACAGCGACGAGCGGATCGCTCATCGCGTCATCGCCTTCTTCTTCAGAGACGACTGGACGACGCGCGCGGTCTTCCGCAGCTCCGCCTCCTCCTCGTCGGACTCGGCGATCCCCTCGAGGAGCTGCAGCGTGTCGCGCTGCGGCGTGCCGTTCCTGAGGCAGACGACTGCGAGCCGGCGCACGGGGACGTTCGGGTCATGGGCGGCGAGCTCGTGCAGCAGCGGGCGGAAGGCGTTGACGTCACCGGGATGCGTTCGCGACAGTCCTTCGAGCGCGATGAGCGCGGAGCCGCGGGCAGCCGGGCTCTCGTCCTCGAGCCCACGCCGAAGGAGCTCGAGCTTCCGGCGGAAGCGGAACTGCGCGATCGCCCGGTACGCCTGAGAACGTACCCGATAGTCCGCGTGGCGAGCCGCCGCCTCGATCTCGTCGTCCCACTGCGCCCGGAGCCCAGCGAGCGCGCTCTCGTCGCCTGCCTGCGCGAGGGCGTCCGCCTCGGCAGCCGCCTCGGCGAGCGTCACGAGACCGATGAAAGGGGCCGCGGGCCCGGGCCGGTGTAACGCGCCGACGGCCGGATGAGCCGGGCGACGCGCTTCTGCTCGAGGATGTGCGCCGACCAGCCGGCAACGCGAGCGCAGGCGAACATCGCCGGAGTGAGCGCGGCAGGAATATCGGCGACGTCGAGAACGACGGCCGCCCAGTACTCCACGTTCGTGGGAAGCTCGCGCTCGGGATGGCGGCGCTTGAGCTCCGCGAGCGCCGCCTCTTCGAGCGCGGTTGCGGTCTCGACGCGCGGGGACCCGAGCTCGGCGGCGGTCCCGCTGAGGAGTGTCGCCCGCGGATCCTCGGTCCGATAGATGCGGTGCCCGAACCCCATGATCCGATCGCCCCTGTCGAGCAGGTCCTTCACCCAACGCTCGGGATCGCCCATGGCGGCCACCTCGTCGATCATCGGAATGACGTGGGCCGGGGCGCCGCCGTGCAGTGGCCCCGAGAGCGTGCCGATCGCCGCCGACAATGCGGCGCCAGCGTCGGCGCCAGTCGAGGCGGCGATACGGGCGGTAAACGTTGACGCGTTGAGACCGTGTTCCGCCGTGCAGATCCAGTAGGTGTCGATCGCCTTGACGTGCCGGGAATCAGCCTCACCTCGCCAGCGAAGGAGGAACTTCTCCGCAGCGGTCGTGCCCGTCGCGACGACGTCGTCCGGAACCGGATCTTCGTGTCCGTCGGCAACGCGTGCCGAGCGGGCGACGATGGCCATGACCTGCGCCGAGAGCCGGGCCAGGTCGTCCCGCGCCTGCTCGTCCGAGATCTGATGGAGCTTGCCAAGCCCCCATACCCCGGAGAGCCGGGCGATCTCAGCCTGCGCATCGGCCGGAGCGTTTCCCGTCAGGGACGGCGGCTCGTACGGCTCCGGATCAGGCATTCCAGGCTCGAGCCTCTCGTCGACGAGCAGGCCCCAGACCTTCTCGTACGGCACACGGCCCACCAGATCTCTGATGTCGACGCCGCGGTAGCGGAGCGAGCCGCCTTCGCGATCCGGCTCCGCGATCTCCGTCTCGACCGCGACGACGCCTTCGAGCCCCGGCGTGAAGTCGGTGGTCTCGCTCATGCTCGCAGGACGCTACCTGACGGGGATTCGAGCAGAGCGCAGGTACGATCGCCGCGCCGATGGCCCACCGCGTCACCCTCATTCCCGGCGATGGGACCGGGCCGGAGCTCACGGAGGCCACGCGCCGCGTTCTCGAGGCGACCGGCGTCGACTTCGACTGGGACGTGCGACAGGCGGGCGTGGACGTCATGGACGAGGCAGGAACACCGCTCCCCGACGAGACGCTGGACTCGGTGAAGCGGAACGGCGTTGCGCTGAAGGGCCCGATCACGACGCCGATCGGCACCGGGTTTCGCTCCGTCAACGTCGCTCTTCGCCACGAGCTCGAGCTCTACGCGTGCCTTCGGCCGTGCAAGACGTACGCAGGCGTCCGCTCACGGTACGAGGACGTCGACCTCGTGATCGTCCGAGAGAACACCGAGGATCTGTACGCGGGTATCGAGTACGAGGCGGGATCCGACGCTGCCGTGCGCGTGATCGAGACGCTGAACGCGCTGCAGGCCAGGCAGATCTCGTCCGGTTCGGGAATCTCCGTGAAGCCGATCAGCCGCGCGGCGTCCGAGCGGATCGTCCGCTTCGCCTTCGAGTACGCCCGCGCCAATGGACGCCGACAGGTCGCCGGGGTGACGAAGGCGAACATCATGAAGTTCACGGACGGCCTCTTCCTCGAGGTGTATCGCGAGGTTGCCGCCGGCTACCCCGACATCGAGTCCCGCGAGGTGCTGGTCGACGCGCTCACAATGCAGCTCGTCCAGCGGCCGGAGGAGTTCGACGTGCTCGTCCTGCCGAACCTGTACGGAGACATCATCAGCGACCTGACCGCAGGCCTCGTCGGCGGCCTCGGTGTCGCGCCGGGAGCCAACATCGGCGACGACGCGGCCGTCTTCGAAGCCACACACGGCTCGGCGCCGAAGTACAAGGGGCAGAACAAGGTGAACCCGACCGCGATGATCCTCTCCGGCAAGCTCATGCTCGAGCACCTGGGCGAGCGCGACGCGGCGCGCCGTCTCGAAGCTGCCGTTGCGGCGGTCATCGCCGCGGGCGAGAGGGTGACGTACGACCTCAAGCCGACGCGCGACGACCCGCGCGCGGTCGGCACGTCCGAGTACGCGGACGCCATCATCGAATCGCTGGAGGCCTGATGCGAAAGAAGATCACCGTCGTCGGCGCCGGAAACGTCGGCGCCACGTGTGCACAGGAGCTCGCACGGCGCGACTACGCGGACGTCGTCGTCGTCGACATCATCACGAACTTCCCGCAGGGCAAGGCGCTCGACATCAACCAGGCCGGCGCCGTCCTCGGCTACGAGCCGGCGATGACCGGCTCGAACGGATACGAGGAGACCGAGGGCTCCGACGTCGTCGTGATCACCGCCGGCAAACCCCGGTCGCCGGGAATGAGCCGCGACGACCTCGTGACGACGAACGAGGCCATCGTCTCGGCCGTGACGAAGGAGGCGGTAGGGCGCTCGCCGCACGCGATCGTCGTCGTCGTCTCCAATCCGCTCGACGCCATGTGCCACGTTGCGAAGGCGACGTCGCGCTTCAAGAAGCATCGCGTCGTCGGCATGGCGGGCATCCTCGACACCGCTCGCTTCGCGACCTTCATCTCACAGGAGCTCGAGGTCTCGGTGAAGGACGTGACGGCCGTCGTGCTCGGAGGGCACGGCGATCAGATGGTGCCGGTGGTCTCCGCGTCCAACGTCGCCGGGATCCCGCTCCCCGAGCTCATGTCGAAGGCGCGCATCCGCAAGCTCGTCGATCGGACGCGCTTCGGCGGCGGCGAGCTCGTCGGCCTCCTCGGAACGTCGGCCTGGTACGCACCCGGCGCTGCCGCGGCGCAGATGGTCGACTCGATCTGCCTCGACGAGAAGCGCGTCCTCCCGTGTACCGCCTATCTCGAGGGCGAGTACGGGATTGACGGTCTGTACATGGGCGTCCCAGTCAAGCTGGGGGCAGCCGGTGTGGAGGAGATCGTCACATTGCGCCTGACGGCCGACGAGAAGAAGATGCTGCGCGCGTCGGCAGCCGCCGTACGCGAGGTCGTCGGTGTCCTGAAGCGGAAGTAGGAAGGGGTGGATCTCGGGCTCAGCGGCCGGACAGCGATCGTGTGTGGCGCGTCGTCGGGCATCGGACTCGGCATCGCGGAGTCGCTCGCCGGCGAAGGCGCGAACGTCGCCATGTTCGCCCGTCGCCGCGAGCTCCTGGAGCGCGAGGCGGAGCGCCTCGGCGCGCTCGCCGTCACAGGCGACGTGACGAGCGCGGACGAACTCGAGCGCCTCGTTCAGTCGACGGTCGAGGCGTTCGGCGGGATCGACATCGTCGTGAACAACTCCGGAGGCCCGCCGAGGGCGACAGCCAGCCAGCTCGACGCGAAACAGGTGGACGCGGCCGTGCGTCTGCTGCTCGACTCGGTCGTGACCCTGACCGGCCTCAGTCTCCCGCACCTCGAGAACAGCCCGGCCGGGCGGATCGTGAACGTGACGTCGTCGACGGTCCGCGAGCCGATCGACAACCTCGCCCTCTCGAACGCCGTGCGTCCGGGCGTCGTTGGCTGGGCGAAGTCGCTCGCGCGGGAGCTCGGGCCGAAAGGGATCACGGTCAATTGCGTCGCGCCCGGACGCATCGACACGGAGCGGATCCGCGAGGTGTATCCGGACGGGCCCAGCGAGGACGATCTCGCGGCCATTCCTCTCGGCCGGCTGGGTACGACGCGGGAGGTCGGAGACATCGTGGCGTTCCTCTGCTCCGAGCGCGCGTCCTACGTGAGCGGCACGGTGATCCTCGTCGACGGCGCGCTGACTCGAGGTCTGTAGCCACTCGTGAAGCGGTTCGCCGGCGTGGCAGTGGTTCTCGGCGTGCTCGGGATCGTCACGGCGTTCGTGCTCTGGTGGCTGCCCGCGGACGACTTCCTCTTCGTGCCCGACCGGGCCAAGCCGCTCGCCGGAAAGGTCGAGGTCGAGGGAGGCAACACGAATGCGCAGGGCGACGTGTACTACGTCGACCTGTTCGTGCGGCGTGTCAGGCTGCTGGAAGAGCTGCTCCCCTTCACCCGGCCCGACGGCGCGACCCTCGTTCCGGAAGCGGTGTTGCTTCCGTCCGGCACCAGCGACGAGGATCGCGATCGTCAGAACGCCGAGGACATGGAGCGGTCGGAGAAGACCGCGGCGGTCGTCGCACTTCGCGCTCTCGGCTACGACGTCGTGGCCGCGCCGAACGGCGTCCTCGTCACCGCCGTCTCCTCCGACGTCCCCGCAGCGGAGGCCCTCGAGGAAGGTGACGTCATCGTGGCGGCGGACGGCACGCCCGTGCGAACGCCGCCGCAGCTCCGCGGCCAGCTCAGCCGGCTGGCCCCCGGCGACGAGGTCGCACTCACGGTCCGTCGGCGCGGCAAGCCGGTGGACGTGACCGTGAAGACGATCCCCAGCCCCGCCGACGAAACGCGTGCGATCATCGGCATCCTCGTCGACCAGGATGCGCGGGTCGAGCTCCCGTTCGACGTCGACATCGACCTCGGGCGGGTCGGCGGCCCGTCCGCGGGTCTGCCCTTCGCGCTCGAGATCGCTCGCCAGCTCGGTCGCGACGTCACCCACGGGTGTCGGATTGCGGCTACCGGAGCCCTGTCGCTCGACGGAACCGTGATCCCGATCGGCGGCATCAAGCAGAAGACGATCGGAGCGCGTCGGGCAGATGTGGATTTCTTCCTCGTGCCCGCCGGCGAGAATGCCGAGGGAGCGCTGGACAATGCGGGAGACCTCGACGTCATCCCTGTTGAAAGTTTTCAACAGGCGTTGCAGGAACTGGCAACTGACGAGATAAAATGTTGAATTTGCAGGCACTTCTTCCCTGCTGGCAACAGGCGCAAATTGCGGCCAATTCGTCCGGAGGGGGGTTGTCTGCCGGAGGTCGGCTCGCGAGAATGCGGGCTGGTCGTGAGGGGCGGCCACCCGGTGACATGGCGGCGAGCAAAAGGAAACCAGTGACCTGCGACGACTGCTACTTCCGGCAGGAGTCGCTCTGTGCACTCGCCGGAAACGTGCCGTGCCCGACGTTCCGCGCGATGAAGTCGGGCTCGCTCGTCCCGCCACAGCAGCCGCGTCTCATCCCCCGCACGCTGCGGACGGCCACGGTTTCGCACGCCGCTTAGCTCGCTCGTGCGCAAGATCGGAATCCGCGAGCGCAGATTCCGATCGCGCGAAGACCCCTGAAGGAGGCTGCTTCGCAGCCGCGTCGCGGTTTCGGGTCAAGCCTTAGACTGGCCCGCGTGAGCGAACAAGGAGCTCCGCAGCCAGCACGGTCGAGGGACACGCCGTGGAAGGTCATCGTCTTCGCGGTGCTCGCGGTCTACGCGATCATGATCATTCTGTTCAACCGCGAACAGGTCGAGGTGAGCTTCGTCTTCTTCTCCGCGGAGATCTCGCTCCTCGTCCTGATCCTGCTCTGCGTCGGCATCGGCTTCGCGACGGGCTACCTGTTCGACCAGCTTCGCAGCCGCCGCAGGAGCGACTAGCTCAGCCCAGCAGGCGCATGAGGCGCTCGATGCCCTCGCCGATGCGGTCGGGCAACTCGTAGCTGAACGCCAGGCGCGCGCTCCTCGTGCCGTCCGGCGAGGTGCCCGGGAAGAAACCGCTGCCCGCGACGAACGTCACCCCGTCGTTCTCCGCGCGCCATGCGAGCTCCGACGTGTTCACGTCGAGCTCGAGCCAGACGAAGTAGCCGCCCTCGGGCCTGCTCCAGGTCGATCCCGAAGGCGCGTTCGCCGCGAGCGCGTCCAGCATTGCGTCCCTGCGTGCCCGCAGCTCGGCCCGCACGCGCTCGAGGTTGGGCTCGAACCAGCCGCGGGAGACGAACTCCGCCACGATCGCCTGCGGCAGGAACGGCGGAGTGATATAGGTCGAGACGGCGCGCTCCTCGAAGGCGGCCGTGTCCGCCTCGGGAAGGACGAAGTAGCCCGTCCGAACTCCCGGCGCAACGGTCTTGGAGAACGATGAGGTGTACGTGACGAGTTCACCACCCTCGAGGTCGCGCAGGCTCGTCGGCGCGTCGCCTTCGAACCTGACGAGGCCGTACGGGTCGTCCTCGAGGACAGCGAGCTCGTGCTCGCGGACGATCTCGACGAGTCGGCCGCGACGCGCGGGCGAGAGCGTCCGTCCGCTCGGATTCTGGAAGGTCGGGATCGTGTAGAGGAACGACGGCTTCTCGTCGCGGCGGCCGAGTTCCCTCTCGAGCGCGTCGGGGTCGAGCCCCTCCTCGTCCATCTGGATCGCCACGATTTCCGCACCTTCACGCGCCAGGATCTTGAGCGGCCTGTCGTAGCTCGGCGCCTCGACGAGCACGCGCCCCGGCCTGCGCGCGAGCTGCTCGGCCGCGTAGAAGGCAAAGCCCTGCAAGCCCCCGACGGTGAGCACGACGCGGCCGGACGTCACCCCGTGGCGCTCGGCCACCCATTCCCGAAGCGGTGCGTAGCCGCCACCCGGGCCGTACGAGAACACCCTCGTGCCGTCGCGAGTCGCAACAGCGTGGGCGCACTCGGCGAGCTCCTCGGCGGGGATCAGCTCGGGGCCGGGCGCCCCGCGAGCAAAGGAAATGGGCGCGGACGACACGCGTTCGAGGTTACGTGAAGTACGTGTCGTCGTCCGAGTAGGGCGGAACGCAGCAGCAGAGCAGACGAGCGCCGGCCGCTCCCGCTTCGAGCCGGTGCCAGCTTCCCGGCGGGATGAGGATCGCGTCGCCCGGACCGACCTCACGCCTCTCGCCGTCGACCTCGAGCTCGCCCCCACCCTCGAGGATGAGGTAGATCTCCTCACTGCGTGCGTGGTAGTGCCTCAGCGTCGACTGCGCAGCCGCGAGCGACGCCTCCGCGAGGCTCTGCGCCCCGGTGTGGAAGTACTCGCGAATCGTCGAGCCGTCCTTCGTCGTGAAGGGCGCGGCGTCCCGGTCTCGGTTCCGCAGCTCCACGCCGGGCTAGTGCGAGGCGATCTCGGCGACGAGCTGGGCGGCCTCGGTCGGCGTCGTCCCCACGCGCACGCCGCGCGCTTCGAGAGCTTCCTTCTTCGCCTGGGCGGTCCCCGCGGAGCCCGAGATGATCGCTCCGGCATGCCCCATCGTCTTCCCCTGCGGAGCCGTGAACCCCGCGATGTAGCCGACGACGGGCTTCGACATCTCCGACTCGATGAACGCTGCGGCCTTCTCCTCCTCGTCGCCGCCGATCTCGCCGACGAACACGACCTGCTCGGTCTGCGCGTCCGCCTCGAACAGCTCGAGGACGTCGATGAACGACGAGCCGACGACAGGATCCCCGCCGATGCCGACGATCGTCGAGCACCCGAGCCCGAGCTGGGTGAGCTCGTGACCGATCTGGTAGGTCAGCGTCCCGGAGCGAGAGACGAGCCCGACGGATCCCTCGCGGAAGATTTCGGCCGGAATGATCCCCACGTTGGCCTTTCCCGGCGACAGCGCGCCCGGACAATTCGGCCCGATCAGCCGCACGGGGCGATCCTGAATGAACGCATGGAGGAGCAGCATGTCGTGGGCCGGAACGCCCTCGGTGATGCACACGACCGTCTCGAGCCCGGCGTCGATCGCCTCGTACATCGCGTCCGCGGCAAACGGAGCGGGGACGAACACCATCGCAGTGTTGGCGCCCGTCTCGGCGACCGCGGCTGCAACTGTGTCGAAGACTGGGATCCCCTCGACGTCTTGTCCGCCCTTGCCCGGCGTCACACCGGCCACGACCTGCGTCCCGTGAGAGCGGTTCCGCAGCCCGTGGAAGCGACCTTCGGAGCCCGTGAGACCCTGGACGACGAGTCGGGTGTCCTTGTCGACGAGGATCGCCATCAGGCAGCGAGCTCCACCGCGCGACGAGCGCCGTCGAGCATCGTCGCCTCGGTCTGCAGGTTGGCAAGCGCGGCCTCACGCAGGATCCGTCGCCCCTCCTCGGCGTTCGTCCCGTCGAGGCGCACCACGATCGGGAGTTCCAGCTGCATCTGCTCGACCGCCTGCAGGATCCCTCGCGCGACCTCGTCGCAGCGGGTGATCCCGCCGAAGATGTTGAAGAAGATCGCGCGCACCTGCGGATCGCGGGTGATGATCTCGAGCGCGTCGACGACTCCCTGCGCGTCTCCGCCACCGCCGAGATCGCAGAAGTTGGCCGGTCTCCCGCCGACGAACGTGACGACGTCGACCGAGGACATCGTGAGGCCCGCGCCGTTGCCGAGAACGCCGACGTCGCCGTCGAGCTTGACGTAGGTGACACCCTTCTCACGTGCCAGGGCCTCGAGCGGGTCGGCCGCCGCGACGTCGCGCATCTCCGCGACGTCCGCGTGGCGGAAGAACGCGTTGTCGTCGACGGTGAACTTCGAGTCCAGTGCCCGTACCTCACCGTCCGGAGTGACGATGAGAGGGTTGATCTCGCACAGCATCGCCTCGGTTCCGACGAACGCGTCGTAGAGCTTCGCGACGATCGCGGCGATCTGCTTCTGCTCGCCGGAATCTGTGACGCCTCCGTGGTAGACGAGCCGCCGCGCATGCCAGGGATGGCAGCCCTCGAGCGGATCGACGTGGAGCCGCACGAGCGCATCCGGGTTCGTCGCCGCGACCTCCTCGATGTCGATCCCGCCCTGCGTCGTGAACATGAAGAGCGGCTTCTTCGCACCGCGATCGAAGGTCAGCGAGAGGTAGTACTCGCGCGCGATGTCGGAGGCGCTCTCCACCCACACCTTGGAGACGACGTGCCCCCGGATGTCCATGCCGAGGATCTCTCCGGCGCGGGCCTCGGCCTCGTCGGCGTCGCTCGCGAGCTTGATCCCACCGGCCTTCCCGCGTCCGCCCGTCAGCACCTGCGCCTTCACGACGACGGGGTACCCAAGCTCCTCTGCCGCGGCGCGGGCCTCCGCCGCGCTCGTCGCGAGGCGCCCCTCGGAGACCGGAATGCCGAAGCGGCGGAAGAGCTCCTTTCCCTGGTACTCGTGCAGGTCCAAAGCGCGCGCGAGTCTACCCCGTCGACCTGCGGCGTCGCGTGGGACGAACGCTGACATCAGCGCCAGCGGAGCTGTCGTGCTTCAGGGATCCTCGCGAGGCCAGGATCGGCGCTCGCGGATCCCGGCCCCTGCGGAAAGATGCGAGCATCTCGGCGGCGTGAGCCGCACCACGACCATCGTCCTCATCGCGCTGGGCGCGACCTTCGCGGGTTTCGTGCTCGCTTCGAACGCCGAGCGGATTCGCGGCGACGACCCCGAGGTGCAGCCCAGCGTCGGGGCCGGTCCACAGTCGGCGACGCTCGACTGGAGGGAGAAGTACGGCGTCCCGGGCGAGGAGGTCGTGTTCACGGTCGACTCCCTCGAGGTCACCGAGTCCGGCTGGAACGCCCTCGTCGGCATCGAGAACGACACGTCGGTGGCCTGGGAGCTTGCGCCCGGGGCGACACCGGACGGCTCCTTCGGGCTCCAGCTGTTCGAGACCGGAGACGAAGACGAGCTCGAGGAACGGAACCAGACCGGGACGCTTCCCGCAGTCCGAGCCGCGAAGCACTACGCGCCCGAGCTGCCCTCGATCCTCGAGCCGCATGCGTCCTGGGAGGGCACGATCTCCGCCCCGGGAGCGCTCGTCGCCGACAGCTGGGCTCGTGTGGTCTTCGGCACGCTCATCGCCGTCGGGAAGCCGCCGGAGGGACTCGAGGAGATGTTCGTGTGGATCACCGACAGCGCGTACCGACTCCGCCCTTGACGGGCCTCACACGACTCGTGCCCTGAACGCCGCCTGCGGCGTGGCCTCGGCGCCGCAGCTCGCAGGCACTGCAGGCCCTGTGACTTCCTCCACAGCCGCGAGGTGCTCGCGGGCGTCCCAGCTCCGGAAGCGGACCCGAGCTCCGTCGACCCCGACCAGCCTGAGATCGGCGACTCCCTCGAGCCCCGTCGCCTCGCGGACAGCTCGCTCCGCTGCCTGCTCGAACTGCGTGTAGGCGGTGCGACCGCGATAGCGGTCGAGCGCGATCCGCCCCGCCAGGGCTCGAGCAACCACGAAGGACGCCTCCTCGGCCGAGACGCGGCCGAGCTGGATTCCCGCCGGAAGAACGAGGACGTTCGCGGCGAAGCGATGCCCACCCTGGTGGGACGAGATCCACAGCTCCTCCGGCCCGAGGCGCGATGAGAGTGCGCCGTAGACCGCGGTTCCGCGAAGCGCACAGCACGCGTCTCGCATTCCGTGACCGCAGACGAGGACGAGCTGCGCGTCGGTGACCTCACCGGCCCGGGAGAGATCGAGGGCCGCGAGCTCGTCGGGCCCTGCGAGCTCGATCCGCCGGACCTCGCGCTCGCCCTCGGCCGCTCGAACGACGAAAACGAGCTGCGACGCGTCGTTAGCCCGACCAGGGCGACGCACGTAGAGAAGGCGCGCCGACGGTAACTGTTCCAGCCATCCGCGGACCACGGCGCTCGACGGCTCCGGGAGGCCAGAGGCGTCCGAGACGTCCCGTGGCCACGGTCTGGGAACCTCGACGAGCAGCCAGTTCTCGGCCGTCGTCGCCGTCGCGCCGAGCTGCTCGCCGGCGCGCTGGGACAGGTCGGAGCAGCGCGGGGACTCGTTCACGCGGGAGCGATCACGCAGATGACCTGGCCGCTCGAGACCTGGTCCCCGGCGGCGATACGAAGCTCGGCTATCACGCCGTCGCCGTGCGCGGCGATCTCGTTCTCCATCTTCATTGCCTCGATCACGCAGATGAGCTCGCCGGCCCTGACCTGCCCACCCTCGGCGACCGCGACCGAGAGCACCGTGCCCTGCATCGGGCTCGCAACCGCTCCCGTCGACGCCGCCGAGAGCCCTGTGCTACGCGCCTTGTGACGTCGGGCGAGCTCGGCCCACGGCGCCTCTTCCGCGTGCAGTCGGATCTCGTGACGCCGGCCGTCGATCTCCACCGAGAGCACGCGGTCGCGAGTCGCAGCCGATGAGGCTCGACCGTCCACGCTCGCAGCCGTCGCCGTACCCACCTGTGTGGACTCGGCGATTTCCCGCGCGCGGTTCGCAAGCTCCTCGGACTCGACGATCCCGCGACACGTACCGCCTTCTACGAAGCACGGCGCCTCGAGTAGCGCGCGGTGGAAGCCGAGCAGCGTGGTCGGCCCTTCGATGACGAACTCCTCGAGCGCTCGCAGCATTCGTCGCCGGGCGTGCTCGCGGTCGACGTCGTGCACGACGAGCTTCGCGACGAGAGGGTCGTACAGCTCGGAGATGTCGTCCCCTGCGCGCACCCCGGAGTCGACGCGCACGCCGATCCCGCCCGGCTCCCTGTAGGCAGTGATCCGCCCCGGCGAGGGCATGAACGCGCGCGTGACGTCCTCCGCGTTGATCCGGCACTCGATTGCGTGGCCGCGAATCTCGACGTCGTCCTGCCCGAACGACAGCGGGGCGCCGCTCGCGATCAGGACCTGCTCGCGGACGATGTCGATGCCGGTCGCAGCCTCGGTGACCGTGTGCTCGACCTGCACACGAGTGTTCATCTCCAGGAAGTAGAAGGAGCCCTCCCCGTCGAGGAGCCCTTCGACCGTCCCGGCGGAGCGATAGTCGACCGCTCGTGCGGCGTCGACGGCGATCGCGCCGATCCGGGCGCGCAGGTCGGCATCGACCGCAGGGGACGGCGTCTCCTCGACGAGCTTCTGGTGGCGGCGCTGGATCGTGCAGTCCCGCTCGCCGAGGTGGACGACGTTGCCGTGCGCGTCCGCGAGGATCTGCACCTCGTCGTGTCGCGGGTCGTCGAGGTAACGCTCGACGTAGACGGCCGCGTCCGCGAAATACGCCTCGCCTTCGCGCCGGGCGGTCTCGTACGCGCGCTCGACCTCCTCCGGCGAGCGCGCGACGCGCAGGCCCTTCCCCCCTCCGCCCGCGGAGGCCTTCACCGCGATCGGATAGCTGAAGTCCGCCGCGGCGTCGAGCACGTCCGAGACGCTCCGGGCCGGCTCAGCCGTGCCCGGCACGACGGGCACACCGGCTTCGCGCATGCGCTGCCGCGAAGCGATCTTGGAGCCCATGGCCTCGATCGCCTCGGGCGGCGGTCCGACCCACACGAGCCCCGCATCCTCGACCTGGCGCGCGAACGCCGCGTTCTCCGCGAGGAATCCGTACCCGGGATGGATAGCCTCCGCGCCGGCGCGCAGCGCGACGTCGACGACCACGTCACCGCGCAGGTAGGACTCCGTCGACGGCCCCGGCCCGATGCGGTACGCCTCGTCCGCGACGGAGACGTGGAGCTTGTTCCTGTCCGCATCCGAGAAGACCGCGACGGTGCCCACTCCGAGCTCGCGAAGGGTCCGGAAGATCCGCACGGCGATCTCGCCGCGATTGGCAACGAGGATCTTCGTGAACGACGCCATGGGACGCGTATTCTCCCGAACGGTGAGCCTCCCGGATCAGCTCACGGTCGCGCGGGTCGCCGCGGTGCCGATCGTCGTGCTCCTCTTCGCATGGGACTTTCCCAACCACGCCTATTGGGCCACGGCGGTCTTCGTGGTAGCGATGGCGACGGATCAGATCGACGGCTGGCTCGCACGCCGTCGCGGGACCAGCTCGGCGCTCGGCAAGCTCCTCGACCCCGTCGCCGACAAGGTCCTCATTCTCGCCGCCCTCGTCATGCTCGTCGGGGAGGGAGTCGCGCCTGCCTGGATGATCGCGCTGATCGTCGTGCGCGAGATTCTCGTGTCCGGCCTGCGGCTCGCCGCCGTCGAGCGCGGGGTCGTGCTCGGGGCGCGCGACCTCGGGCGCGCCAAGACCTGGGCGCAGGTCATCGCCGCCACCATCGCCGGGCTCGCGGCAGCGGGTGCCTGGAGCGACGACGTGGGCTGGTGGGCGCTGCTCGTCGCGCTCGTCGCGACGTGGGTCTCGGGTCTCGACTACGCGCGCGTCGCGCCCCGCGTGCTGCGCGGCGAGAGCGCGTAGCTCCGGGGCGGCTCCGCCTCGTCCGGACCTTCGACACCATCGGTGAGACCGGCTCGGCGCCAGCTGGTCTCGTACCCGGGCGGTCTCGACGAGAGGAGCGCGACCTCCTCGAGGGCGGCGAGAAGCGCCTGCCGAACCTGCGCGTCGACCGGAGGGAAGACGTCGAGCTCCACAGGGGCGAGCGTATCTAGGGTTCGTGGTGTGGACGACCGGCTCCGGCCTCTGTGGAACTTCGACGATCTCGATGTGTCCGAAGCGCGACTCGAGGAGCAGCTCGGCCGCGAGGAAGACGACGCGGGGCGCGCGGAGGTACTCACGCAGCTTGCCCGCGTAGCCGGCCTTCGCGACGACCTCCCCGCGGGCGACGCGCTGCTCGACGAGGCGGCGGCGCTCGCCGGCGACAGCGAGGTTGCGCTCGTGAGAATCGAGCTCGAGCGCGGTCGAGTGCGGCGCTCGAGCGGCGACGTCGAGGCCGCGCTGCCGCTCTTCGAGTCCGCGTTCGAGAGAGCACTCGAAGCCGGCCAGGACGTCATCGCGGCGGACGCGGCGCACATGGCCACGCTCGCGGCCGGGAACCGCGAGGGGTTCGTGGCCTGGACGAAACGCGGAATCGAGCTCGCCGAGGAGGGGCCGAACGCGACCTACTGGCTGGGGCCGCTCCTCAACAACCTCGGCTGGGAGTACTACGACGCCGGCGAGCTCGATCGCGCGCTCGAGGCCTTCGAGCAGGCGGTCGTCGCGCGCGAACGCGACCCGGAGAACGCGGCAGCGATCGAGATCGCCCGATATGCAGTCGGGAAGACGCTGCGGGCCCTCGATCGGGCCGACGAGGCGGTTCCGCTCCTCGAGGAGGCAGTCGCGTCCACCACACGCAGAGGTGCCGCCGACGGCTGGCTGCACGAGGAGCTCGCGGAGGACTACGCGTCCGTCGGGCGACTCGACGACGCTCGCGTCCACGCGCGGCTCGCGATTCCGCTGCTCACGGCGCAGGATCCGTCGCTCGCCGACGATGCCGCGCGCAGCACCCACCTCCGGTCGCTCGCCGAGGGTGGCTGACGCCGAGCTTCGCAGCGCGCTGATCGTCGCAGTCCCCGAGGCTGCGGCGACCGTCGACGGGTGGCGAGAACGGACGTGCCAGGCAAAGCCGTCGTCGGGTGTCCCCGCCCACATCACGATCCTCTGGCCGTTCGTTCCGGCGCCGCGAATCGACGACATGCTGATCCTGGAGCTGGGGAGGCTCTTCGGCGTCCTCGACGGCTTCGTCTTCGAGCTCCGGGCGGCGGCGCGGTTTCCGGGCACGTTCTATCTCGCTCCCGAGCCGGCGGAGCCCTTCGCCCGTCTGACGGACTCCGTGTTCGCCTCCTACCCCCGGTACCCGCCCTACGAAGGCGCGTTCGCCTCGATCGTGCCCCACTTGACAACGGCCCAGGGAGACGACGACGTCCTGGCCGCCGCGGAGGCAGACGTGCTGCCGCGGCTTCCGATCGCGGCCCACGCCCGTGAGGTAGTGCTCATCGAGGAGCTCGAGCCCGACTCCGCGCTCTGGCGGCCACGAGAGACGTTCCCGCTTGCCGTCTAAAGCGGAATGTTTCCGTGCTTGCGCCTCGGCGCGGGCTCGCGCTTCGAGAGCGCGGTCTCGAGCGCCGAGACGAGCACCGGACGTGTGCGGCGCGGCTCGACGACGTCGTCGACATAGCCACGCTCGGCCGCGGTGTACGGGTTCGCGAAGCGCTCCTTGTAGTCGGCGATGAGCTCCTCGCGGCGCGCGTCGGGATCCTCCGACTCCGCGAGCTCGTTGCGGAAGACGATGTTCACCGCGCCCTCGGGACCCATCACGGCCACCTCGGCGGTCGGCCAGGCGACGTTGAAGTCGGCGCGAATGTGCTTCGAGGACATGACGTCGTACGCGCCGCCGTAGGCCTTCCTCGTGATGACCGTCAGCTTCGGGACCGTGGCCTCGGCGTAGGCGTACAGGAGCTTGGCGCCGTGCCGGATGATCCCTCCCCACTCCTGCGCGGTCCCGGGCAGGAAGCCGGGAACGTCCACGAACGTGACGAGCGGGATGTTGAAGGCGTCGCAGGTCCGCACGAACCGCGCCGCCTTCACGGACGCGTCGATGTCGAGGACCCCAGCGAGGGCTCCGGGCTGGTTCCCGACCACGCCCACCGCATGCCCGCCGACGCGTGCGAACCCGCAGACGACGTTCTGTGCCCAGTGCGCGTGCACCTCGAGGAAGTCGGCGTCGTCGACGACGCGCTCGACGATGGCCTTCATGTCGTACGGCTTGTTCGGGCTGTCGGGGACGAGCGTATCGAGCGACGGATCCTCGCGGTCCACCGGATCCGAAGGCGGCGCGTAGGGCGGAGAATCGAGGTTGTTCTGCGGCAGGAACGAGAGGAGGTAACGGGCTTCCTCGAGGCACGCCTCCTCGTCCTGGGTCGTGAAGTGCGCGACACCGGATCGCGTCGCGTGCGCCGCGGCGCCGCCGAGCTCCTCGAAGCTCACGTCCTCACCCGTGACCGTCTTCACGACGTCGGGACCGGTGATGAACATGTACGACGTTCCCTCGACCATCAGCACGAAGTCGGTGATCGCGGGCGAGTAGACGGCGCCGCCGGCACACGGCCCCATCACGAGCGAGATCTGCGGCACGACGCCCGACGCCTGAACGTTGCGCCAGAAGATCTCCGCGTACCCGGCCAGTGAGACGACGCCCTCCTGGATTCGCGCACCCCCCGAGTCGTTGATCCCGATCACGGGGCAGCCGTACTTCACAGCCATGTCCATCACCTTGCACACCTTCTCCGCGAACACCTCGGACAGCGAGCCGCCGAAGACCGTGAAGTCCTGCGAGAAGACGAACACCTTGCGACCGAGTACCGCCCCGTAGCCGGTGATCACGGCATCGCCCCAGGGCCGGTTGTCGCGCATCCCGAACTCGACCTCGCGGTGTCGGACGAAGCGGTCGAGCTCGACGAACGAACCCGGATCGAGCAGCTTCTCGAGCCGCTCCCGCGCGAGCAGCTTGCCCCGCTCGCGCTGCCGGGCCACGTGAGTCTCGCTCGCGTGGTCGCGCGCATCCGCGCTCAGCTCCTCGAGCCAGCGGAGCTTCGCCTCTGTGGTGTCGTGGATCTCCGCCATCGCGAGGAGCCTAACGCCGCTCCTCGAGACCGGTGATAGCTTCGCCACCGTGGGGAGCACGCCCATCGATCGCTCGACCACGTGGCCCTACGAGGACGGCGAGCCCGGGGCGTTCACGTACTCCCGGTTTTCGAGCCCCACCGTTGCCGAGGCGGAGCGGCGTCTCGGCGAGCTGGACGGAGGGGAGGCCCTGCTGTTCGCCTCGGGGACGGCGGCGTGCGCGTCGGTGGTGCTCGCGCTCCTCGCTCCCGGCCAGAAGGTGGCGCTTGCCGAGGGCGCCTACTACGGCACCGGGGCCATGCTGGCCGAGCTCGGTCGCTGGGGTGTCGAGACCGTCGAGTTCGACCAGACCGGACCTCCGCCGGAGGCAGTCGACCTGGTCTGGCTCGAGGCGCCGTCGAACCCGTTCCTGACGATGCCGAACTTCGACGCCGCGGCGGCGTACCCGGCCCGAGTCGTCTGCGACTCGACGGGGGCGACTCCCCTCCACGTCCGGCCCCTCGAGCTGGGCTGTGACCTCGTCGTCCACTCGGCGACGAAGTACCTCGCCGGTCACGACGACGCCCTCCTCGGCGCCGTGGTCTGCGGCACCCGTCAAGACTGGGCGCGATTGCTCGAGTTCCGATCCCGCACCGGCCCCGTCCCTGACGCGGACGCGGCCTGGCTCCTTCTTCGCGGGCTGAGCACACTCGAGGTCCGCTTCGCTCGACAAACCGAGACTGCGAGCTCGATTGCCGAGCGCCTCGAAGCCCATCCAGCTGTCGAGATCGTGCGCTACCCGGGCTTTGGGGGCCTTCTCTCGTTCGACGTCGCCGATGCCGGCTCGGCGCGCCGCGTCGAGACGTCCACACACGTCGTCGCGAACATGACGAGCCTCGGCGGCGTCACCTCTCGCATCGAGGCGAGGTCGCGCTGGGAGGGCGCGCGCGTGCCGCCCGGCTTGCTGCGCCTCTCGATCGGCCTCGAGGATCCCGACGCGCTGTGGGCCGATCTCGAGCAGGCCCTCGCGGGCGTCCTCGGCTAGCGACCAGCTAACCTCCGCACATGCTGTTCACGCGAAAGCCGGGGGCAATGCCCACGCCGGAGGAAGCGCTCCCGGGGCGCGATACGCCGATCGTGGCCCCAGGTCGGCACCTCGTCCTCGGCACGCCGATCGGCCCGCCGTTCCCGGAGGGAACGGAGCAGGCGATCTTCGGGATGGGCTGCTTCTGGGGCGCCGAGCGGATGTTCTGGCGCGCCCCGGGGATCTACACGACGGCCGTCGGCTATTCCGCGGGGTTTACGCCGAACCCGACGTACCAGGAGGTCTGCACCGGGCGTACGGGGCACAACGAGGTCGTCCTCGCCGTGTTCGACCCGGACAGGACCAGCTACGAGGCGATGCTGAAAATCTTCTGGGAAGGCCACGACCCGACCCAGGGCATGCGCCAGGGGAACGACGTCGGGACGCAGTACCGCAGCGGGGTCTACTGGACGACGGAGGCCCAGCGCGACGCCGCGCTCGCGTCGCGCGACATGTACAAGGAGGAGCTTTCGCGCGCCGGCTACGGCGCGATCACGACGGAGATCGTCAAGGCGGGACCGTTCTTCTACGCCGAGGACTACCACCAGCAGTACCTCGAGGCGAACCCGAACGGCTACTGCGGGCTCGGCGGGACGGGCGTGTCCTGCCCGATTGGCGTCGGCGTGTCCTCGGCCGGCTAGACGCTCGGGTCTCGAAACTCGGCGTAGGAGACGACGGTGCGGAAGCCCATGGCTTCGTACATCGCATGTGCCATTGCGGTGGACTGAAGGACGGCCAGTTCGCAGCCCCACGCGCGGCTCGTGTCCACCGCAGCCCAGGTCAACGCACTGCCGACCCCACGCCGACGAGCTTCCTCGACGACGCCGACGTTGTAAACGCCGCCGACGTCGCCGCTCCTGATCGCGATCGAGGTGCCGACCTTTCGGCCTTCGAGCGACGCGGTGAACAGCCGGACGTCGCCATCGGCGACGAATCCCGAGGAGAAGATCCTCTCCGCCAACTCACGCCCGAGCCCGAGCTCGACGACGACGGCCAGGAACTCGGCGCGCTCCGCTTCTCGGTGCGTCCGTATGGTCACGCCGGTCGCGGGTGCGGGTACCTCGGGTACGGGATGCAGAACCATGTTGGGGTACGGGCGTGGAGCTCGCTCGAGCCCGCTCCGCTCGGCAACCGCGCCGAGCTCCTCGGCATGGTCGGTGGCAATCCAGACCCGGTACGGCACGCGATGCTCACGCACCCATTCCAGGCTGGCTTCGAGCTGAGCGGGAGTCGACTCCTCTGTGACGACGCAGCCGTTGAAGAGCGCGATCGGGTGGCCCGTTACAAAGGCGAAGAGACCACCTATTTGACGAGCTCGACCCGCCTGGCTGTGCTCTACCAACTTCCTCGCGGACGCGACGAAGTTGCGGTTCGCGGCCTCGACGAGGTCCATGGTGCTATGGCGCGGCGACGACCGTGCTCTGTCTCGGCCTGTCTGCCGTGATCCCGCTCGATCCGGCTAGCCGCGCCGCGATATAGACGGGGATCACCGAGACGAGGATCAGGAACAGCGCGACCACGTTCACGATCGGCTGCTCGGCCGGACGTGCGAGGGTCGCGAAGATCCAGATCGGCAACGTCTGCTGCGCGCCGGACGTGAAGATGGTCACGATCACCTCGTCGAAGGACAGCGCGAACGCAAGCAAGCCTCCGGCGAGAAGCGCCGTCCGCATCTGGGGCAGCATCACGTAGCGGAAGGTCTGCCAGCTGTCGGCGCCGAGGTCCGCAGACGCCTCGTCGAGCGATCCCGCAGTGCGACGCATGCGGGCGATCGCGTTGTTGTAGATCACGACGATGCAGAAGGTCGCGTGGCCGATGATGATCGTCGCCAGGCCGAACGTCACACCGAGGGGCCCGAGCACGTCGATGATGGTCGCTTGCAGGGCAAGGCCGGTGACGATCCCGGGCAGGGCGATCGGAAGGATCACCGCGAAGGTGATGATCTCCCGGCCGAAGAAGCGGTAGCGGGCGACGGCCATCGCCGCGAGCGTCCCGAGGACGAGCGCGATGGCAGTCGCTCCGAGCGCAGCGAGGACGGAGTTCTTGAGCGCGTCGCGCACAGCGGGGTCGTGGAACGCGACCGAGAACCACTTGACGCTGTACTTCTCGATCGGCCACGCCTGCGTGACGTTCTTGTTGAACGCGTAGAGCCCGATGACGAACAGCGGGAGGTAGATGAACGCCAGCGTCACGAGCGCCCCGAGGCGCAGGAGGATCCGGGTGACGGGGGACTCGACCATCAGAGTGACTCGAAGGCTCCAAGTCGACGCGCCACCAGGAGGTAGACGATGACGACGACGATCGGGACGAGCGAGTAGGCCGCCGCCGTCGGCAGCGCCTCGCCGCGGATGCTGTAGATCACCGTGCCGATGAATTGCTCGCTCGTGATCAGCGTCGGAGCGATGTAGTCGCCCAGCGTCAGGCAGAACGTGAAGATGGAGCCGGCGACGATGGCGGGGAACGCGAGCGGCAGGATCACGCGCGCGAAGGTGGTGAACGAGCGCCCGCCCAGGTCCGCGGAGGCTTCGAGAAACGAGGTCGGGATCCGCTCGAGCCCCGCGTAGATCGGCAGGATCATGAACGGCAGCCAGAGGTACGTGAACACGAGCCAGAGGCCGACGTTCGACAGGCCGTCGAAGTGCAGTCCGAACGGGTCGAGGGCCCAGTTGATGACGCCGCCTTCCGAGAGGATCGTGCGCCAGGCGTACGCCTTCACCAGGTAGTTCGCCCAGAGGGGAACGAGCACGAGAACGACGAGGATGTCGCGCGTCCTCGGCGAGGCGACCCTGGCCATGTAGTACGCGATCGGGAAGGCGAGCACGATGTCGGCGATCGTCACGAGGACCGCCATCTGAACCGTCCGCCATGCGACGTCGCGGTACACCGGCGTCTCGAAGATGCGCTGGAAGTTCTCGAACGTGAACTGGTGGACGACCTCTCGCGTGAACGGGTCCGTGTCCCAGAGCGACGACAGAAGCAGCACGAAGAGAGACCCGAAGTAGACGAGCACGAGCCACGCGAGCGGCAGCGCCAGCAGCGCCCCCAGCCGGGCGCGTGGGTGGCGGTAGAAGAACGTGGAGAGTCGCCGCCCCGGGCT
>JBMDXR010000045.1:0-29589 GCA_048594925.1 Gaiellaceae bacterium | reverse complement strand
CACCGGTCGGCGCACGTTCGAGGTCGCCGACGGCTGGGGCGGCCAGCACCCGTGGGATGTGCCCGCTTTCGTCGTCACCCACCACGTGCCCGACGGCTGGCCACGGCCCGGCTCGACAGTCCAGTTCGTCACCGACGGCATCGAAAGCGCCGTTGCTCGAGCGAAATCGGCTGCCGACCCGAAGTCCGTGGGAGTGCACGGCGCTCAAACGATCCAGCAGTGCCTGGACGCCGGGCTGCTCGACGAGATCCACATCGATCTGGCTGCGGTGTTGCTAGGCGCAGGAGTGCGGCTGTTCGACCACCTCGCGAACACACCGGTCGTCCTCAGGAATCCGACAGTCGTCGCCGGTGTGGGTGTCACGCATCTGCGCTATCCAGTGCACACGTCGTAGACCGTCGGCGGCTCAGGGACGTTCCGGCACACTCGGGCAGGCCGCAGCCATATCGCTCGACCAAACGCTCGGGGCAAGAGCACTTAACGTTGAGACATGTCGAGGGTCGAGCGAGATCCCGAACGCGGCCGAGCCGCTGCAGCCAGGTTGAGGGCCTCGGTGTGAGAAGGCCCGCGAGGAAGCGATCCGCCGCAATGAGGAAGGACCGTACGTCGTAGCCCGGGGCGCGCGCGCGGCTACGGACGTGACCTAACCTCATCGCGAGATGGCCGTGAAGATCGACGATGTGCGCGATCTGACGGCGGGGTTGCCGCGGTCGTACGAGGTCTTCGTCAGGGGCCGTATCAAATTCCGCGTCGGACGTATCGTCTATCTGGCGTTTTCGCATGACGAGACGCTCATGGGGTTCGCCTTCCCGAGGGAAGAGCGCGAAGCTGCGCTCGAGACGTACCCGGACAAGTTTCTGCGCCCGAAACCGTCCGACATGCGCTACCAATGGCTGGTCGTTCGCCTGGAGGCCATCGACAAGGAGGAGCTCCGCGAGCTCGTATTCGACGCCTGGCGCATGGTCGTGCCGAAGAAGCTCGCTTCCCTCTCCGACGATGAGCTCCGGCAGCAAGGAGTGGCGTAGCGAGCCGGCGCGCCGGAGTCGCCACAGGTGTCCGATTGGCGCGGCACGAGTGGCCCGTGGACGACCGCTCTCAAGGGACACTCCCGTACGCTTGGGCAGGCGAATTCGCGAGCCCGATGATCGCGGCGGGAGTGAACGCGAAGGCTCTCTCGACCTACATGGGGTCACTCCTCGATCACGATCACGCTCGACAGGTACGGCCACCTGTTGCCGGGGAACGAGCGCGAGGTTGCGGGCCTGCTCGACGTCTACCTCGGGAGACCCGATGTCAACGAAACGAAACGAGAGTGAAGAGGTGAACCCGCTGAACGAAGGCACAACGGCCAACTACGACGCCGCTACCTCTCGCGAAGTAAAGGGGTGGACGGCCCTCCTCGCCGCGGCGAAAACTCCCGAGGAGCTTGCCGATGCCGTCTGGAAGCTAAGGGCTCTTGGGCCATCGGGAGCGCAACTGCGCGAGGCGCTCCTGGCGCCATTGCTCGTAGAAGCGGAGCAAGAATCGCAGTCGGATCAAGAAGTGTTCCTTCTGATGACGGAGTGGAGCGGTTCAGGCTCTCCGAGGCCCGTGGCGTCTCGCTGCGCTGAGCTAACCGGCTGGCTCGGTGCGCGATACTTGCGCGATAGTCGTCGCTTCTCTCAGGCGAACGTGAGCGGACTTGAGCGGAAGTTCGACCACGCCGCGCGGGTCGGGCGCCCCAGACCACGATCGCCGCAACCAGCGAAATCTGGCTCAACGGAGCGGCGCCGGAGTCGAACCGACCGAGCCGTGGGCTACACGACCGCACGGGTTTTGAAGACCCGCTGGACCACCGGGCCCATGCCGCTCCGTTGGGCAGGCTAGCTCGGCCGTCGATGTCTCGCGACTGAGCGCGCTGTACGCTCGCGCCTGTGAGGCGTGCCGGACTGATCGTTGTCGTGACGATCGTCGTGCTCATCGGTGCCGGCGTCGTGACCTGGCTCGTCGCGTTTCGCGACACGACCGAGCCGGTGAGCGTCGCGGAGGCGGTAGCGGGCTCACGCACCGAGACGGAATCCGTGCCGAGCACTCGATCACCGATCCCGGAAGGCGTCTACGTGTACGCGACGATCGGGTACGAGAAGACGGACGCGCTCGGGGGGGTCACACATCGCTATCCCCGGGTGTCGACGATCACGGTGAGGGCCGCAGCCTGTGGCGCGACCCTCACCTGGCGCGTGCTGAAGGAGCGATCGACCCGGTGGACGTACTGCACGGCGCCGCAGGGCCTGCTGCTGAAAGAGCAGGACGAACTGCACACGTTCTTCGGGTTTGCGGAGCGCACAACGTACGTCTGTGACTCGACACCGATCAAGCCGGCGGACGTGAGCGTGGGGACGAGCTGGCGCATCGTCGACTGCGGCACCGACGACACGCGCGAGAGAGGGCTGGCGCGCGTGATCGGGGTCCCGCGAATTCGAGTCGGAGGTGAGACGCGCCCGACCGTCCACGTCCGCAAGACGACGACGTTCACGGGCGGATTCGCCGGAACGTCTCGGCAGGACCTGTGGTTCGACTCCGAGTCCGCAGTCCCGGTGCGCGTCGCCATGGTGAGTCGCACCACCAACGACTCACTCATCGGAGACGTTCACTACGAGGAGGTCGTCACGCTGCGGCTCCAGTCGCTCGAGCCGCGGCGGTGATGCTCGCCGACCGCCTCGCAGCACTCCGCCTCGCTCCTGACGGAAAATCGCGTCCACACGCCCCCTTCGGACAAGGCCCGCTCGCGGCCCGCGTTCTGCGCGGCGCGATCCAGGCTGCGGCTGCTTCTGGCGGGCGGATCCCTGTGAGCGCTGCCCATTCGCTGGCCGCCGTGGGCGCGACTCTCGAGTGGGCGCTGAGACCGGCCAAGCGCCACAGGCTCGCGGAGAACTTGTCTCACACAGTCGGGCTGGAACCCGAGGATCCCAGGGTGCGCACGCTCGTCCGTCGCGAGGTACGCAACGAGGCGCGGCGCTCCGCCGACTTCCTCTGGGCGCTTGCGCGGCCCGACGACCTTCTCGCGACGACGCGCGTGTACGGTCGCGAGCACGTCCACGACGCTCTCGTCCCCGGCCGGGGCGTGCTGCTCGTCTCCACGCATGTCGGTGGCTGGGAGGTCGCGACCTCACTCGCCAAGGTCTTCGTCCCTGTGCCGACGACCGCGATCGTGACGGACGACTGGCTCGCCTGGGCGGTCGAGGGTCTTCGCGCTCGCGCCGGGCTCGGGATCATGTACGACTCGGAGCCGGTGTCGAAGGCGGCCCGCCTGCTGCGGAACGGCGAAGCGATCCTCGTTCTCGGCGACTACGCGAAGGAAGGCATGCGCACGTATCCCGTCCGACTGCTCGACGCAATCGCAGAGGTGCCGGCAGGGTCGGCGGCGCTCGCGCGGCTCTGCGGAGCGCCGCTCGTCCCGTTCAGCGTGCTGCCGACCGCGCCGCGCCGATGGCGGATCGAGATCGAGCCGCCGCTGTGGCCGCCCTCGCGCGAGGACGGGGAGGCGGGCGAGAGGGAGCTGCTCCAGGCGCTCGCCGACCGCTGGACGAGGACCTTGCGAGCCAATGCCGAGCACTGGGCTGCCGTGTACCCGATGACGTGGCGCGACGCGTGAAGGTGTTCTCGCTTCGTCGCGAGGTCACGCTCGGCCTCGGGGTGTACGCCCTCTACCTCCTCGTCGCTCGGCTCGTCCTTCGACGCAACGGACGCGTCCGTGCGCGGAGGAACGCCGACAGGATCGTCGCGCTCGAGGAGCGCTACGACATCCACGTCGAGCCCGCCGTGCAGCGCGCATTGCTGCGATGGCCGCGCCTCGTGCACGGGTTGAACGTCGGATATGGGCTGTTCAACGTCACGCTCACGGTGAGCTGGCTCGTCCTCCTCTATCGCCGGCGCGACGAGGGCTACCACAGCTTCCGCACCACGTGCCTCCTCGCCCACGTCGGAGCTCAGCCGGTGTTCCTCTTGCTCCCGACCGCACCTCCGCGCGTCCTGGACGGCTTCGTCGACACGCTGTCCGAGATATCCGGGCTCGACCTCGAGCACCCGTTTCTCGTTCGCTTCTACAACCCGGTCGCGGCGATGCCGAGCCTGCATGTTGCCTTCGCCGTGATCACGGGAGCGGAGATCGCCGACCGCGCGGAGTCGACGGCGTTGAAGGCGATCGCGCACACGTACGCGCCTCTCGTCGCCGCCGTCGTGGCCGGAACGGGGAACCACTACGCACTGGATGCCGTTGCCGGCGCGGCGCTGGGAGCGGGCGCGCGCTGGCTGAGCTCGTGACGGCGTCCCGCGCCGGGAGCTAGCGAGTCTGAAGCGATCACCGAACAGGAGAGCGGTCTCCTCTGGCTGGAGTGCGGTCGTCGGCGTCGTCGCGGCGGTCCTCCTGGTCGTGGGCGTCGGATTGCTCATCGCCCGGGCGGCCGGCTTCGCCGAGGTGCGCGATGCGATCGAGAAGGCCGACTCGACGTGGTTCTCGGCCTGCCTCGCGGCCCAGGTGCTCGCGCTGTGTGCGTACGCAGACGTCTTTCGCGGCGGGTTCAGGTGGGAGCGCGGGCCGGACCCGGGGTTCCGCTTGAGCGCCCACGTCATGCTCGCGAGCATCGGCGCGACGCGGGTGTTCGCGGCGGGCGGCGTGGGCGCGATCGCAGCGACCTTCTGGTGCTTCCGTCGGGCGCGCTTCTCAGACCGGGAGGCGCTCGTTCGCGTGCTGGGCTTCAACACGCTCTTCTATGTGTCGTTCGCGATCGGCGCCTGGCTCGCGGCGCTCGTCACCGCAACCGGTGTGTGGGGAGAGGCGCCACGTGGCCTGACTGTGCCCTGGCTAGCGGTCGTGCCGTTCTGCTTCCTCGCCGCCGCGTTCGTCACCCAGCCGAGCCGAGTCGCCCGGCTGACCGCACCGGCCGGCTCCGTAATCCGTCGCGGCGTCGCGTACGCGATCGCCGGCGTAGAGTGGGTTCGGGAGGTGCTCCCCGACGCGGCAGGCCGCCGGCTGTTCGTCTCGACCGTCCTGTACTGGGTGGGCAACGTCGTATGCCTGTGGGCAGCGCTTCGCTCCGTCGACGAGACGGTGCCGCTGCCGGAGCTCGTGCTCGCCTTCGCAGCCGGGCAGGCCGCGATGCTGCTGCCGCTTCCGCTCGGCGGTGCCGGGGGCGTAGACGCCGCAATGACCTACGCGCTCACCGCCGTCGGCGTCCCGCTCGCGCTCGCTCTGGTCGCCGTCGGCGTCTATCGCCTGTTTGCGTTCTGGGCACCGACGATTCCTGCGATCGCCGCCCTCCTCCTGCTCCCGCGCGCCGGGGCTCGCCTGCAGCTGCTGGGCGGCGAGCCACCGTAAGATGGCGCCGATGCGGCTGGCTCTGCTCGTCTGTCTGGGAACGCTCGCTCTGGCCGCTTCGGCGGCTGCCGCTAACCCGGTGCAGGCGACGATGACGGCGAGCTCCACCACGCCCCTCGTCGGCGAGCCCTGGCGCTACTCGATCACCGTGCAGGACGGGGCGGGCCGGCCCGTCGACGCCAAGGTGAGGCTTCAGATCCTGCTCGGGTCCCGCGTCGTCGGTTGCTGGAGGACGGCGGCGCTCAGGCCATGCTCGGGTGCGAGCTCGGGCACGTGGATCGCGTTCAAGGGAACGCGCGCTGAAACGGTCATCTGGCCTGCCTTGGCGGTCTCGGGGAGGCTGGCCGTTCGTGCGATCGTCGTCGCCGGCACGCGGATGCTGCGCCTCAACGCGCCGGTCACGGTGCAGGCAACTCCCTAGCGGGCTCGCCAGGACGTGACGTCGTAGCGCTCGCCGAGGCGCTCGAGCACCTTCGCAGCGATGAGGTCTCCTGCCGGCCGCTCGAAGTGGACGCCGTCGTCGGCTCGCATCTTCACCAGCTTGCCGCTCGAGTCCTCGATGTACTGCGCGTAGCCGCCGTCCGCGCCGGCGAAGAAGAAGTACGTGTCGAGGTACGCGACGCGCCCCTTGCGCTTCGCGGCCTCGGCCTGGACGATCGTGTTGATGACGTCGTAGCGGAGCGTCTGGTTCGCGTCTCGTGAGATCGGCAGGCCGATCCAGACGAGGTAGCCGCCGTTCCTCGTCACGGTGTCCATGACCGCGGCCACGCGACGTCGATACTCGGCACGCCAGCTCGGGCTGCCGAACGTCCCTACTTCCCTGTCCTCCGGCAACCCGGTCATGAAGCCGTGGTCGTCGTTGCCGCCGAACATGACGACGACCGCGCGCGGCTTCTCCTTCTGCATCACCTCCTGCATGCGCGTGAACCAGTTGAAGACGTCGGGACGCTCGAGCCCGCTCGCGATCCTGCTTTCGACTCCGTCCAGGGCGACGATCGCTCGATTTCCCGCGATCTCGCGGAGCAGCGACTCGCCGGGCACGACCACGAGCGAGTCGCCCGCGATCCATACGCCGAGCTTGCGCGTGGGAGTGAACTTCTCGCGCTTCGGCGGCAGCTGCGGGGTCGTCGTCGGCTTGGTGCGCTTCTGCGGGGCGGCGACCGCCGTGTCCACCTCGTCGTCCCCCGATCGGCCGAGGACGGCCTTGAGCGCACGTCGCGGGCGATCGAGGAGCAGCGCGCTGCTCACGCTCTCGAGCGGGCCGGTGACGCCCAGCGCGACGTCGCGCTTCCAGCCCTCCGGCTGGATCGTGGCCGACTTGTGCAGGCCTGGCGCGTTCAGCAGGAGCGCGATGCCGAGCCCGACCAGCGAGACGACGATCGCGGAGCCAGCCGAGTGCAGGCGCCGCCCGCCCTCGCCCGTGCGCCGGCGTGGTCGTCGTCTCCGCGTCTGCGCTCTCTCCATCAGAACTGGAAGTAGATGAACGGTGCCACGCCCTCGGGTCCCATTGCGTGGATCGCGAGCAGCGCGAGCGCGAGTACGGTGGCCTGTGCAGGAATCGGCAGCCGCGAGAAGCGCGCCATGACCCGGAGCGGAAGGTGCCGCGGGAGATACTGCGAGCCGATGCCGACCGCGATCGCGGCGAGCACGCCCCAGGTGACGAGCGGGGACGGCTCGCGCCAGGCCGTGAGGAGACGCTCGATGACGTCCCATGCGTCAGCGAAGGAGTCCGAACGGAAGAAGATCCACGCAAGACAGACGACCTGGAAGGTCACGAAGCGGTGCCACGCTCTGCGCGCCCGCGTCCACGGGCGTTCGACGAACCTCGGTCGTCGCCGCCACCAGCGCTCCACCACGAGTGCCGTGCCGTGGATCCCGCCCCAGACGACGAAGGTCCAGCCTGCGCCGTGCCAGAGGCCGCCGATGAGCATCGTCAGCATGAGGTTGCGGTACGTCATCAGGGTTCCACCGCGGTTCCCGCCGAGCGGGATGTAGAGATAGTCGCGCAGCCAGCGCGAGAGCGTCATGTGCCAGCGGCGCCAGAAATCCGTGATCGACGTCGCCGAGTACGGGGCGTCGAAGTTCTGCGGGAACGTGAAGCCGAGTAGCAGCGCGATGCCGATCGCGATGTTCGTGTATCCGAAGAAGTCCGCGTAGATCTGGACCGAGTACGCGTAGATCCCGACGAGTACCTCGAGCGACGAGTGTTGATTCGGCGCTCCGAACACCTGGTCGACGATGTTCGCCGCGAGATGGTTCGCGATCACCACCTTCATGAACAGTCCGGTGCCGATGAGGAAGAACGCCCGTGACGTGTCCACGTAGCGCGGATCGCGCGGGGAAGAGAGCTGCGGGATGAGCTCGCCGGGCCGGACGATCGGACCGGCGACGAGGTGGGGGAAGAACGAGAGGTAGGCGGCGAACGTGCCGAAGCCCGTGGGCGTGAAGTCGCCGCGATAGACGTCCACGACGTAGCTGATGCCCATGAACGTGAAGAAGGAGATGCCGACGGGCAGCAGGATCGAGCGGGCCTCGAGCGGGAGGTCGATCCCGGCGAGCGCGAACAGGTTGTTCGTCGAGGTGACGAAGAAGTCGTAGTACTTGAAGTACCCGAGCAGCCCGAGGTTCCCGACGAGCGCGAGGGTCAGCAGCAACTTGCGCGACCGGGCGTCCGTGCGACCGTGAATCGCGACGGCGAGGACCTGGTTCCATACGATCGAGAACGCAAGGAGGAAGCAGAACCGCCAGTCCCAGCCCGCGTAGAAGACGAAGCTCGCGGCGATGATGAAGGGCCGCCAGCGGTCTCCTCGCGGCATCAGGAGCCACGAGAGCGGCAGCACGGTCATGAAGAAGATCGCGAAGGTTGCGGTCGGAAAGAGCACGGGCTCGTAACCCTCTCAGGCCGCCGGGCGTATCGGGCGGCTAGTCCGGCTGCGGTGGCGGCAGGCGCGTCGCGACCCGATCGTCGGGGACGACGTCGAGGGCTGTGTCCTCCGCACTCGTGGAGAGCCACCGGGGATCGTCGGGGATACCCCGTGGTGGCGCGGTTGCTCCGTAAACCAGGGCGTACTCGCGCGTCGCGCTCCGCGCGGCCGCCCACTCGCCGATCGCGACGAGGACCCAGGCGACGACCATCACTGCCGCGATGACGCCGGCATCGAGGCCGGCGACGGCGCAAAGGGCCGCGACCGCGACGAGGAAGACGATCTCGAGGAGGAGCCACGGCACGGCAACACGCCGCGCCTCAGGCGAGTCGACCGAGCGAACCCACACCGGGCTCTCGCGCGCGACCGGTTGCCCGTCCTCCCAGCCGGGACGTTCGCCGTCCTCCGCGGGCAGCCCGCGCGCTTCCTGGCGCAATGCCACGACCTCGTCCTGCAGGCTGCCCACCTGCGAGGCCAGCGTCCGAACCGCGCCGAGCAGGTCCTCGGACTCGGGCTCGAGGGGCGCGCGTGACACCTGCGTCGTCTCGGACGGGTCCGCCACGGCCGTCCGCTAGCTCCCGTCGGAGGACTTCATGTCTTCGAGCGTGCTGCGACCTTGATCGTGGACCTCCGTACGACGGTCCTCGACCGTCGCGTCGGCGGCCTGCGACGCCTCGTCCGTCGCTTCGTCATCTCGCGACTCTGCGAGCTTCTGTCGCAGCTCGTCGGCGGGATCCGCCTCGACTGGCCGCGGCTCGGACGTTACGTCGGTGTGGGCGTCCTTGCGTCGCTTGCGCCAGCGCAGGAACGCGCGGATACCGAGCACGACGAGGGCGACCTTGATGAGCCTGCGCACCGAGCCGATGGTACCGCGGCTTCCAGAAGGCGGCTGCTAGGATGCCGCGGCTTCCTGCTTCGCACAAGGCGCCGTCCGTTCCCGGCGGTGCCGTCGACAGGCGAGGCCGACTCAGACCGAAGGAAGGAGAGGACGGGAACGTGACCGAGTACGAGATCCTGCTGCTGCTCGACCCCGACCTCGACGACGATCGTCAAGGTGAGGTCGTAACGCGTGCACGTGAGCTCGTCGAGCGAGGCGGCGGCACCTGGGACCTGCACGACGCGTGGGGGCGACGCAAGCTCGCCTACGAGATCGACCACAAGGGCGAGGGGAGCTACCACCTGCTCCATTTCACCTGCGACGCGGGCACGCTCGACGAAGTCTCGCGCGTCCTGCGAATCGACGACGGCGTGATGCGCCACATGGCGACACGTCGGATCCAGGGGAGTCCGGTTCGGCCCGTAGCGGTCGGCGCGCCGACACGCGAGGATGCAGTGGCTGCATCCGACGTCGAGGAAGAGGAGGCCTAAGACATGGCGGGCAACATCAATCGCGTCGTTCTCGTCGGAAACCTGACGAGGGATCCGGAGTTGAGGCACACGCCGTCCGGGACCCCAGTCTGCTCCCTGCGGCTCGCCGTCAACACGCGTCGCAAGGATGAGTCCGGCCAGTGGACCGACAAGCCCAACTACTTCGACATCACCGTCTGGGGCCAGCAGGGAGAGAACTGCGCCCAGTACCTGTCCAAGGGCCGCCCGGTGGCGGTCGACGGCCGCCTCGAGTGGCGGGAGTGGGAGGCCCAGGACGGCTCCAAGCGACAGGCCGTCGAGGTCGTCGCCGAGAGCGTCCAGTTCCTCGGCGGACGCCAGGACACCGAGGCCGCGTACGTGCCCGCGGGCGCGGCTGCAGGCGGGGACGACTTCCCCACCTCCCCGGCCGACGACGACATCCCCTTCTAGTGCGCGACACCGGAGATCCCGCCAGCGCGACATCTCCGGTCGCGCCAAGGTCCCTAAAGGCGGCTGCTTCGCAGCCGCCTGGTAGCTAGTCCAGGAGAATCGAACAGATGGCTCAGAAGAAACAGCAACCGCGTCGCCGCACCGGCCCGGCGAGCGCACCCGGCAAGCGCAAGAGCTGCCACTTCTGCCGGGACAAGGTCGACGAGATCGACTACAAGAACCTCGCGCAGCTGAGGCGGTACATCTCCGAGAAAGGGAAGATCCGCTCCCGCCGCATCACCGGCGCGTGTCGGCGTCACCAGATCCAGGTCGCCGCCGCCGTGAAGCGCGCTCGCGAGATGGCCCTCCTTCCGTACGTGGGGTAGGCCATGCAGGTCGTACTCCTTCAGGACGTCGAGAAGCTCGGGCTGCGAGGTGATGTCGTCGACGTCGCCCGTGGGTACGCCCGGAACTTCCTGCTCCCTCGTCGGCTGGCCGAGAGCGCGTCGCCTGCCCGTGTCGCGGAGTTACGCAGAATCGAGGCCGAGCGCGCGAAGCACCAGGCGAGGACGGCCGAGCACGCGCAGGAGATCGCCGAGCTCCTGGGCAAGACCGTGCTCAGGTTCGAGGTCAAGTCGGGCCCCACTGGGTCGCTCTTCGGCTCGGTGACGGCCTCGGACATCGCCGACGAGCTCTGGCGTGCGCGCAAGGTCCGCGTCGATCGCCGCAAGATCGAGACCGACCCGATCAAGCGCATCGGCCGCTACTCCGTTCCAATCGAGCTCTTCCAGGACGTGCAGGTCGAGGTGAAGACGCTCGTCGTGCCGGAGGGCGGAGAACTTCCTCCCGAGGAGGAGCTGGCTGCGCTCGAGGCCGCCGAAGCGGAGGCCGCCGCCGTCGCGGCCGAGGAGGCCGAGACGGAGCACGCCGTGGCGGAGACGGCGATCGCCGAGGTGCTCGCGGAAGAGGAATCGGACGAGGACGTCGAAGAGGACGCCGAGCCTGATGCAGCAGTCGCGCCACCACCCCTCGAGCAGCCCCCGACGGCTGCCTGATCGTCTCCCGACCCGCGCGGTCTCTGCGCTCGCGGGCCTGGCTGTGAGCGCGCTACTCGTCGCGTCGGCCGCGTCCGCCGATGCGTCGTCGACGACGCGTGTCACGGTCATTGGCGACTCGATCATGGCCTCGGTCGAGTACGTTCCCGCGGCTCGTCGCTCGCTCGGGAAAGGGCTCGACGTCCGCACGGACAACGCAGTCTGCCGCCGGCTCGTCGCCACGAGCTGTGCGTTCCAGGGCTCGACGCCGTCCACCGCGCTCGAGATCGTGCAGGCCCACGGCAGCGCGCTCGGACGCGTGGTCGTGATCAACGTCGGCTACAACGACTGGGTCGCGGTCTACGACGTGGATCGTGTGATGAAGGCGCTCACGGCCGTGGGCGTGCACAGCGTCGTCTGGCTGACGCTCCGCGAGGCCGGGTCCAACGCATCGCTGTACGCGCAGTCGAACGCCCGCATCCGGAACGCTGATCGGCGCTGGAAGCGCATGGTCGTCGCCGACTGGAATGCCTTCAGCCGAGGCAAGCCCTGGTTCCGAGACGACGGTCTGCACGTCTCGGTCTCGGGCGCCATGGGGCTGGCCCGACTCCTCCGTCCCCTGCTCCTCGCCGGCGCCACGACGTCCTAGCGACGTCCTGCCGACTGCCCACAGGCGCTGTGGACAGTGAGCGGAAGTTCCCGCTCGGAGCGCGTGTTTCCTCGTTGACAACTTCGGGTCGCCTGTCGACAGGCCGTCCGCAGACGTGGATAACCTGGGAACGTATGTTCCGTTCTCCCTGCACGGGCCTTCTTGGGCACCCACAAGGCGCCGAATGGACGTGGCTGGTGCGGACGGGTTGACTCCCGCGTCGTGAGTCAGGCTGCTACCTCCCGGGCGCAGCTCGAGCGCGTCGGTGAGCGCCTGAGCTCCGTCGTCCCCCCGCAGAATCTCGAGGCGGAGGAGTCGGTTCTCGGCGCGATGCTGCTCTCGCCGGTCGCGGTCGGCACGGTGAGCGAGATCCTCGATGCATCGGACTTCTACCGCGAGAGCCACGCGAAGATGTATCGCGCCGCGCTCGCGCTGTGGTCGAAGGGAGAGCCCGTCGACGCGATCACGCTCGTGAACGAGCTCGACGAGCGGGCCGAGCTGGACGCGGCGGGCGGGCAGGCGCGTGTCGCGGAGCTGGCCGCGCTCGTTCCGGCGGCGTCGAACGTCGAGCACTACGCGCGCATCGTCAAGGAGATGTCGACGTTGCGCGGGCTCATCCGCGCCGGTCAGGAGATCGTGCGCCTGGGGCAGGAGCGCGAAGGTGAGGTCTCCGATCTCGTCGACCGCGCCGAGCAGATCGTCTTCGAGCTCGGACAGCAGCTCGAGACTAGCGACTTCGAGCACATACAGGCACTCCTCAAGGAGAGCTTCGAGCGGATCACGCAGCTCTACGAGGCCGGGGTCGAGATCACCGGCGTCCCGGCGGGCTTCAAGGAGCTCGATCTCCTCACGTCGGGATTCCAGCCGGGCAACCTGATCATCCTCGCCGCACGGCCCTCGATGGGGAAGTCCGGTCTCGGCCTCTGCATGGCCGCGAACCTCGGCGTACGGCACTCCACGCCCGTCGCGCTGTTCACGCTCGAGATGTCGAAGTCCGAGGTGACGCAGCGAATGATGTGCAGCGAGGCGAAGGTGGAGTCCCAACGTCTCCGGACGGGCAGGCTCGCACCCGACGACTGGCCCAGGTTGACCGCGGCGTGCGACCGCCTGATGAAGGCACCGATCTACGTAGACGACACGGGGTCGACCTCGATCATGGAGCTCCGATCGAAGGCCCGCCGGCTGAAGTCGCGGGAGCCGAGCCTCGGCCTGATCATCGTCGACTACCTCCAGCTCATGGCCGCCGACCGCAACGCCGAGAGCCGCGTACAGGAGGTCTCGCAGATCTCGCGCGCGCTCAAGGTCCTCGCGCGCGAGCTCGACGTCCCCATTCTCGCCATGTCGCAGCTCTCGCGTGCTGTCGAGCAGCGCCACGACAAGCGGCCGATCCTCTCCGACCTGCGCGATTCCGGCTCCATCGAGCAAGACGCGGACCTCGTCATGTTCATCTATCGCGACGAGTACTACCTCGGCGAGGAGTCCGACCAGCAGGGGATCGCCGAGGTCATCCTCGCCAAGCATCGCAACGGGCCGACCGGCACCGTCAAGCTCTCCTGGCTTCGCCGCTACGCGAAGTTCGCTGATCTGGCTGCGGCGTAGCGGCCTGCTTCGCAAGCCGGCCAGCTCGCCGCCAGATGTGTTCGCTGATCTGGCTGCGGCGTAGCGGCTTGCTTCGCAAGCCGGCCAGCGCCCCGTCAGATGTGTTCGCTGACCTGGCTGCTGCCTAGGCTCGCGCGCGTCTCGCCGTCCGGCGAGCACTGAAGACTCCGCTCGTGCTGCTCGGGATCGAGTTCCCGCCGACCTCCGCCGAGTGGATCTTCTTCGTGTCGTTCGCGGTCATCCTTGTGGGCCCGCTTGTGTTCGAGCGTCTCGGCTTCCCGGGGATTGTCGGGGTCATCCTCGGCGGCCTCCTCATCGGGCCAGGTGTCCTCGGGTGGGTCGAGCGTCAGGGTGTCGTCGAGTCGCTAGGCGACCTCGGGATCCTCTTCCTCATGTTCCTCGCGGGGCTCGAGCTCGACCTCGACGAGTTCGCGGCCAACAGGCGAGGCGCGCTGACGTTCGGCGCGTTCACCTTCACCATCCCGTTCGTCCTCGGCATCGCGATCGCAGCGTCGTTCGACTACGGGTTCGCCACGGCGATGTTGTTCGGGTCGCTCTGGGCGTCCCATACGCTCGTCGCGTACCCGATCGTCCAGGAGCACGGGCTGCTCCGCGACCGTGCCGTCGGCATCGCCGGGGGTGGGACCGTGATGACGGACACGCTCGCGCTCTCCGTGCTCGCTGTCGTCGCCGGCTCCGTAGCGAGCGACGCCCGCCCCGTCGGCGTGCTCCTCCAGGTCGCGGTCGGCATCGTCATCCTGGCGCTCTTCTGCGCGTTCGTGCTCCCCTGGTTGACGCGCTGGGTGTTCGCGGGCGTCGGCCAGCATCGGGGGGCGCGGTTCCTATTCATCGTCGTCGCGCTGACAGCGGCCGCCCTCGTGGCCGATCGCGCGGGGATCGAAGGGATCGTCGGGGCGTTCTTCGGCGGGCTGGCTCTCAACCGGCTCGTCCCGAGCCGAAGTCGGCTGATGGAACAGATCGAGTTCGTAGGCGGCGTGGTGCTGATCCCGTTCTTCCTTCTGTCGACGGGGATGCTCATCGACCCCGAGGCGTTCACCGAGCGCCGCGTCATCGCGATCGCGTGCATTTCGCTCGCCGTCGTTGTCGTCGGGAAGCTGGCGGCCGCGCTGCTGGCCGGGCGCGTGCTCGGCCTCTCGCGTCCGCAGGCGCGGCTTCTGTTCGGCCTCTCGCTCGCGCAGGCCGCCGCGACGCTGGCCGCGGTCACCATCGGCGTCGACATTGGGCTGTTCGACACCCCCTTGCTGAACGCGACGCTCATCGTCGTGCTCGTCACGGTCCTCGTGTCGAGCATCGTCACGCGCAACGCGGCCCGGCGCATCGACCCGCCCAGGGTGCAGGGCGAGCGGCTCGCGGAGACCATCTTCGTGCCCGTCGACGTCGTGGACGATCCAGAGGTCGTCGAGCTCGCAGCGCGCATGGCGATGGCCAAGGGTGGCACGGTCCTCGTAGGCGCGGTCGCTGCCACGGCCGGGAGTCAGCTGAACAGCGCCCGCGGAAGAGCGGAAGCAGCCGTGAGGCAGGTGCTGGGCTTGGGGGGCGAGGCATCGTCGGTCGTCCGCGTCAATACCTCAGAGACATCGGCGATCGCCGCGATGGTGGCCGAGAACAGCGTCACGCTCATGGTCACGGGATGGAGGCGCGCCGCCGTCGCTGCAGACGTGGTGCTCGGAGGTCAGCGAATCGATCTCGTCGCGCTGGCCGACGTGCCGGTGCTCGCGGTGCTGGCGGCGCGAGGCGAGTACCGCCGCGTGGTCCTCGCGCTCGACCGCGAGGACGTCTCGCACCACCTCGCCGAGCGTGACCTCGCGATCGCGATGACGATCGTCGCCGCCGCCGCCGTCCGGGGTGGCGCCGTGGTCGTTGCTCCAGAGGGCACAGATCCGGACGTCCTCGCCCGACTCGCGGCTGGAGGGGCCGAGGTCGTCGAGGATCCCCGCCCCCGGAGAGACGCCGTGGCGGCCATCGTCGGCGCGAGCGATCTCGTGCTCGTCCCCGCCCGGCCGGGGAGGTCACCGTTGCACCGCGACGCCACGGCGATCGCGGCGCTGCCGGCTGGGTGCTCGGTCGCCGTGCCGACGCGGCCACGGGCAGGAGCCGGCCTCGTCACGGGAACCGCGACGCTGGTGGGAAGCCGGCGCTCGGCGTAGCCGTCCCACTCGGCTGATCGCGACCGCGACCTGCAAGACTGGCGCCCGTGCCTGCAACCGTCATCGTCGGCGCGCAGTGGGGCGACGAGGGGAAAGGAAAGATCGTCGATCTTCTCGCGCAGGATTCCGATCTCGTCTGCCGCTACCAGGGCGGACCGAACGCGGGCCACACCGTCGTCGTCGGCGACGAGACGTACAAGATCCGTCAGATCCCGACCGGTGTCATCGCAGGAAAACGAGGCGCGATCGGCGCCGGGTGCGTCGTCGATCCCGGGGTCCTGACTGCCGAGCTCGACGAGCTCGAGTTCAGAGGACACCAGACGCACGGTCTCCTGTTCGTCTCCGGGAACGCACATCTCGTCATGCCGTGGCACGTCGCACTCGACGGGGCACGCGAACGCAGGCTCGGGCGGCTGCAGATCGGGACGACGCGGCGCGGAATCGGGCCGGCCTACGCAGACAAGGCCACCCGCATCGGGATCCGCGTCCAGGACCTGCTCGATCCGAAGATCCTTCGCCAGAAGCTGGAACTCACGGTCGCGGAGAAGAACGTGTGGCTGCAGCGGGTGTACGAGCTCGAGCCATTCGACGTCGAGGAGGTCGTCGCGATGCAGCTCGGACATGCCGAGCGGCTTGCGCCCTACGTCGCCGACACGTCACTGCTGGTCGATCGGACGCTCCGTGCCGGCGAGCGTGTGCTCTTCGAGGGCGCGCAGGGGACGCTGCTCGACCTCGACCACGGGACGTACCCGTTCGTCACGTCGTCGAGCCCGATCGCCGCCGGCGCTGCAGTGAGCTTCGGGATCGGGCCGAACCGCATCGACGAGGTGGTCGGGGTCGCCAAGGCGTACGTCACGCGTGTGGGGGAGGGTCCATTTCCCAGCGAGATCGTCGGCCCGGACCACGAGCGAGTCCAGGCGCTGGGCCAGGAGTTCGGGACGGTGACCGGCCGCGAGCGCCGCTGCGGCTGGCTCGACCTCGTCGCGCTGCGGTTCGCCGTACGCGTGAACGGGATCACGTCGCTGGCACTGACGAAGCTCGACGTGCTCTCGGAGGTCAGCCAGCTCCCGGTTTGTGTGCGCTACAGGCTCTCGGACGAGTCCGAGACGGCGGACTTCCCGTCGCACCAGAGCGACTTCCATCACTGTCGGCCCGTCTTCGAGGTGCTGCCCGGGTGGGGCTCGCCGATCGGCGACGAGCTCCCAGATGCCGCGCGCGCGTACGTGGCGTTCGTCGAGGCTGCGCTCGGCGTTCCGGTGACGCTCGTCGGCACCGGCGCCGCCCGCGAGCACGTGCTTGCGCTCTGAGTCAGCTGGGACGCTTCATGTAGACCTCGGCGAACTCGCTGCACTGGCCCTCGCCGTCGAAGACGAGGAAGAAGACGTTGTGGTACTCGCTCTCGATCGAGCCGTCCGCTGCGAGATAGCGCGAAGCGCCGACAGCGACCGCGCGATCGTCGTCCACGATCCAGGGGCGATACTCGGCGGTCCAGGACCCGGGCGCGTCCTGGTGGTCGAGCCAGCTCGCGACGATCGCGTCCCGTCCCCGGACCTGGCTGGGCGTCGGCTCCTCCCACGGGTGATACCGATAGACCGCGTCCGGACTGAAGAGGCTCCCGATCGCGGCGGGATCGTATGACCGCCACGCCTCGACGTAGCTCGCGAGCCACCGCGCTACTCCCGCCTCGTCCATGGTCGACACGCTAACGCGTTCGGAGCGCGTCGGGCAGTGCTCACTAGACTCGCGCGGTGCGCGTCCTCGTCGTCGGCTCCGGAGGTCGTGAGCATGCGCTCGCTTGGAAACTGGCGCAGTCACCCACGCTCACGGAGCTTCACGCGGCGCCGGGGACCCCGGGGATCGCGAAGGTCGCGGAGTGTCATCCCATCCGCGCAGACGACGCCGAGGGAATCCTCGGACTTTCTCGCTCGCTGGCCGTCGAGCTCGTCGTCGTCGGCCCCGAGGTTCCCCTCGTGCTCGGCCTCGCGGACGCGCTACGACGTTTTGGTGTGTCCGTCTTCGGGCCGAGCGGCGCGGCAGCCCGGATCGAGGGATCGAAGTCCTTCGCGAAGGACGTCATGGCCGGAGCCGGGGTCGCGAGCCCTCGTCGCCTGCCGATAGCGCGACCGCCGTGCGTCGTGAAGGCGGACGGGCTCGCCGCCGGGAAGGGCGTGTATGTCTGCCGGACCCAGTCCGAGGTCGACGAGGCGCTGCGCGCGTTGCAGGGCGTGGGCGGCGACGTCGTCGTCGAGGAGCTGCTCGAGGGGCACGAGCTCTCGCTGTTCGCGATCTGTGACGGTCGGGGGGCGATAGCGCTCGTTCCCGCTCAGGACTTCAAGCGTGCGTTCGACGGCGACGAGGGCCTGAACACCGGAGGAATGGGCGCGTACGCGCCGGTGCCCGGCGTCGGCGTGAAGGAGGCCGTTGAGCTCGTCGCGAACATCCACCGTCCGGTCCTCGCGGAGCTCGACCGCCTCGGGGCGCCTTTCGTCGGCCTCCTGTACGCCGGGCTCATGGTGACCGCCGATGGTCCGCGCGTGCTCGAGTTCAACTGCCGCTTCGGGGATCCAGAGACGCAGGCGGTGCTTCCTCTGCTCGAAGGTGACCTGCTCGAGATGCTCGCTGCTGCGGCGAGCGGCGATCTGGGCGGGGTCGAGGTGGCGTTCGCGGCGGGTGCTGCGGTGACGGTCGTCCTCGCCGGGGAGCGCTACCCGGAGCAGGGCATCCGGGGCGGTGAGATCACCGGGCTCGACGACGCGGAGGCGGGGGACGCGCTCGTCTTCCACGCCGGAACCGCTCTGCACGGAGAGCGGCTGGTGACCAACGGAGGACGGATCCTGGCGGTCACGGGACTCGGGCCCGAGGTGGCGGACGCACGCGCCGCGGCCTACGAGGCCGTCGAGCGGATCGACTTTCCGGGCATGCGTTATCGGCGGGATATCGCGTCAGAGGCCGCCGCAGGCCGCCTGCGCCTCGAAGTCAACCGGCACGGACGCGGCTGAAGGTCACATCCACACCGATTACCAAGGGGCCACCCCTTGCCTCCTCCCACTTCGAGCCTAGCGAGGCAGGGCGCACGAGTGGTGAACGCGTCGGTGCCGAAACGGTGACGAGAAGTACCCACGGCCCCGACGACTAGAATCGCCCTGGTGATTGCCCGCTACGCCAGACCTGCCATGTCTCGGGTCTGGTCGGAGGAGGCCAAGCTCGAGCACTGGCTCGCGGTGGAGCTCGCCGCGCTCGACGCCTGGGCGCAGGTCGGCGTCGTGCCCGCCGCGAGCGCTCGCTCCGTCCGGGAGCGAGCTCGCGTGCCGACGCCGGAGCAGGTCGCCGAACGCGAGCGTACGACCAACCACGACGTCGCCGCGTTCGTGGACACCGTTGCCGGGGAGCTGGGCGAGGACGGTCGCTGGTTCCACTTCGGCCTGACTTCCTCGGACGTCGTCGACACCGCTCTCGCCTTGACGGTCCAGCGCGCCGGAACGCTGCTCCGCAAGGAGATGGACCGCGCCGTCGAGGTCGTCGTCACGCGAGCAGAAGAGCACCGGAACACGGTGATGATCGGACGCACTCACGGGGTGCATGCAGAGCCGACGACTTTCGGGCTCAAGCTCCTGGGCTGGGCGTTTCAGCTCGAGCGTGACCGTACGCGCATCGACCATGCCCTCGACGGGATGCGAGTGGGCAAGCTCTCCGGTGCCGTGGGGACGTACGCGACGACGACGCCCGAGGTCGAGCGGATCGCGTGCGAGACGCTCGGGCTCCAAGCGGCGCCAACCTCGACGCAGATCCTTCAACGCGACCGACACGCGGAGCTCCTCGCGGCGCTCGCGATCCTGGCCTCGTCACTCGACCGCTTTGCGCTCGAGATCCGCCATCTCTCGCGCACCGAGGTGCGCGAGGTGGAGGAGTCGTTCACGCGAGGCCAGAAGGGCTCCTCGGCGATGCCGCACAAGCGCAACCCGGTCGTGTCGGAGCGAATCTGCGGGCTCGCGCGGATCGTCCGAGGGTTCGCGCTCGTCGGCCTGGAGAACGTCGCCCTCTGGCACGAGCGAGACATCTCGCACTCGTCTGCCGAGCGTATCGCGCTTCCCGACGCCTTCCTCGCGGTCGATTACATGCTCGACCGCTTCTCCTGGCTGGTGGACGGTCTCGTCGTCCGTCCGGAGCGGATGCGCGCAAACCTCGAAGCAACCGGTGGTCTCTTCTTCAGCCAGCGCCTGCTGCTCGCTCTCGTCGAGTCGGGCCTCGAGCGCGACGACGCCTATCGGAAGGTGCAACGCCACGCAATGCGCGCATGGGACGAGGGCCTCGAGTTCCAGAGCCTCGTGCGCTCCGATCCCGAGATCGCCGCGCGGGTCGATCTCGTGGAGGTGTTCGACATCGGTTCGTACACCCGCCATGTCGACGCGATCTTCGGGCGCCTGCGAGCGCGCTCGCTACCGCAGGAGGTGAGTGCTTGAGCATCGATGCCACGCATGTGGGAAGCGGGAAAGTCCGCGAGATCTACGCCGTCGACGACCAGACGCTCGCGCTCACCGCGAGCGATCGGATCTCCACGTTCGACGTCGTGCTGCCGACGCCCATCCCGGACAAGGGCCGCGTCCTCACCGGGCTGTCGGCGTTCTGGTTCGCACGGACGGCCGAGATCGTCCCCAACCATTCGCTCGAGCTCCGTGAGGACGGGCGGACGATGATCTGCCGCAGGCTCGAGATGCTGCCGATCGAGTGCGTGGTGCGTGGGTACCTCGCGGGCTCCGGCTGGAGGGACTATCGCGAGACCGGCACCGTATGCGGTCACGTGCTGCCGCCCGGGCTCGACGAGTCGGCGCGGCTCCCGGCGCCGATCTTCACTCCGGCGACGAAGGCGACCGAGGGTCACGACGAGAACATCGACGAGGACCTGGCCGCAGCGCTGTGCGGCGAGGAGCGCTACCTCGCGGTGAAGGAGGCGTCACTTGCCTTGTACCGCTTCGGCTCCCAGCATGCGGAGCAACGCGGGATCATCCTCGCCGATACGAAGTTCGAGTTCGGAGTCGCTCCGGACGGTTCTGTCGTCCTCGGGGACGAAGCGCTCACGCCCGACTCGTCGCGCTTCTGGCCCGCCTCGGATTACACACCGGGACGATCTCAGCCGTCGTTCGACAAGCAGTTTGTCCGCGACTGGTGCGAGCAGGCGGGGTGGAACAAGGAAGCGCCCGGCCCCGAGCTCCCCGACGGCGTCGTCGCCGGGACTCGATCTCGGTACGTCGAGGCGTTCGAGCGCTTGACCGAGATGTCGTTCGGCGACTACCTCGCGCATCCGGAGATCGTCCTGTGAAAGCGACCGTGCTCGTTCGCCCCAAGGACGGAATCCTGGATCCGCAGGGCGATGCCGTGCGGAGCTCACTCCGGAAGCTCGGGTTCGGCGTCGAGAGTGCCCGCATCGGCCGCGTCGTCGATCTCGAGGTCGAGGCGCGTGGAGCGCGCGAGGCGCACGAGCAAGTCGCGCGGATGTGCTCGGAGCTTCTCGCGAACCCGCTCATCGAGAGCTACGAGATTCGCGTCGAGGAGGAGTGATGGACAGACCGCTCGTCGCAGTCGTCGTCTTCCCCGGCTCGAACGACGATCGCGATGCCGCCTGGGCGCTCGGCGCGGTCGGAGCCGAGCCGGAGCTCGTCTGGCACCAAGAGACCGCACTTCCGCCCGAGACGGGAGCCGTCGTCCTTCCGGGTGGGTTCTCGTACGGCGACTACCTTCGTGCCGGCGCGATCGCGAGCCTCTCACCCGTAATGGGCCCCGTCCGCGAGTTCGCCGCTTCCGGAGGTCCTGTCCTGGGCATCTGCAACGGGTTCCAGATCCTCTGTGAGGCGAGGCTTCTCCCCGGTGTTCTCCGCCCGAACAAGCAGCTCGAGTTCGTGTGTCGTGATGCGACTGTGCGCGTCGAGAACGCCGACAGCCCTTTCATGCGGCGGTGCGTCGTCGGGGAAGAGCTCGTCATCCCCGTCAAACACGGCGACGGCGCCTGGTACGCGGACGAGGGCACGTTCGTCCACGTCGCCGCACGAGGTCAGATCGTCCTTCGCTACACCGAGGACGTGAACGGCGCACTCGGCAACGTCGCCGGCGTCGTGAACGAGGCGGGGAACGTGATGGGGCTGATGCCGCATCCCGAGCACGCCGTCGACACGCTTCTCGGATCGGCTGACGGGGGACTCCTGCTCGCCGCCCTCGTCGACGCTGCGGTGGAGCACAAGGTCCTCCTCCAGGCATAGGCTCGCTGCGCGCCGCCGGGCGGTCCAAACTCGGTCCGGTGCGAGGTCAGAGTCCCAGCGCCTCCTTGAGGACGGGCGCACGCTCGAGCGCCGCCCGCAGTCGCTCGAGATCGCGCGCCCGCATCGTCACCGGGCCCCGGCGTGCGGACCCGTCCGTCGTGTACGCGAAGCGGATGAGGCGCTCACCGCCTGACGCCTCGAGGAGCTGTACGACGACGGAGAAGCGCCTGTCGCCGACGCGCTGGGGAATCGTCGCCTCTTCGAGGAGCGCAGCCGCGCCCCACGGAGTTGCTGCCGTGTGGGCTCTCGGAGTCCTCTTCGGCGTGACCGTCGCCATTGCGTGAGCGTAGGCCGCAGAGGATCACGCGTGGGACACGACTTCGTGCCGAGAGCGTCACGACCTATCCTCGCCCCGTGCACGACGTCCTGATCGTCGGCGGTGGGACGGCCGGGTGCGTCCTTGCGTCCCGTCTCACCGAGGATCCCGATGTCTCGGTGCTGCTGCTGGAGGCGGGGCCGAGATCGCGGAAACTCGAGATCAGGATTCCTGCGGCGTTCTCGAAGCTCTACCGCACTCACGTCGACTGGGGCGACTCGACCGTCCCGCAGGCGGCGCTCGACGACCGCGAGGTCGTCTTCCCGCGAGGTCGGATGCTCGGCGGATCCGCGGCGATGAACGCGATGATGGTGCTTCGCGGCCATCGGGCGGACTACGACGCGTGGGCCGCTTCGGGCTGTACGGGCTGGTCCTGGGCGGACGTCGAGCCCGTGTTCGCCCGGAGCTCGCAGCGAGCCTTTCCTCTGGCCGCGCTGCCCGAGCAACACGTCCTCGCCGAGGCATTCGTCCACGCCGCGCAGGCCGCCGGGATTCGCGCCAGCGCGGACCTGAACGGCGAGGACAACGAAGGAGTGGGCTTCGTGCCCGTGTCGCAGCGTCGCGGGCGGCGGTTCAGCGTCCTGGACGGGTACCTTGCGCAGGCGAGGAGGCGTCCGAACCTCACGATCGTGACCGGAGCGCTCGTGACGAGGATCGTGCTGGAGGATGGACGCGCAACCGGAGTGACCTACCGGATCGACGGCGACGGGGTGGACGAGGAGGCGCGCTGCGAGCGGGAGGTCGTGATCTGTGCCGGCGCGATCGGAACGCCGCAGCTTCTCCAGCTGTCGGGGATCGGTCCCCGTGAGCCGCTCGAGGCCGCTGGCGTCGAGGTGATGCACGAGCTTCCCGCGGTCGGCGGGAATCTACTCGACCACCTGGCGAACGGCCTGCTCGTCCGCACGACGGGCGTCGAGACCCTCGCCTCGGCCGAGTCGCTGCGCAATGTCGCCCTGTGGGCGCTCCGCGGTCACGGTCCGTTGACCTCGAATCTCGGGGAGGCGGTCGCGTTCGTGCGCTCCCGCCCGGGACTTGCGGCGCCCGATCTCGAGCTCCTGCTCGCGCCGGTCCTCTTCCAGGACGAGGGACTCACGCAGCCGACCGAGCACGGCCTGACGCTCGCCGTGGTCCTCCTCGAGCCGAAGAGCTCGGGATCGGTGCTCCTGCGGAGCTCCGATCCGGGCGTGCCCCCGGCGATCGATCCGCGGTACCTGACGGATCCCGGCGGCGAGGACGAGGCCACGCTGCTTCGCGGGCTCCGACTCGCCCGTCGCGTCCTCGCCGAGGAGCCGCTGGCCGGATTCGTCGACGGAGAGATCCACCCCGGCGACGACGTGAGGACCGACGACGGCCTTCGCGCCCACATCCGTGCGCTCTCGCAGACGCTCTACCACCCGGCCGGGACGTGCCGGATGGGCTCCGATCGCGGCGCGGTCGTGGATCCGCAGCTTCGAGTCACTGGCATCGCCGGGCTCCGTGTCGCGGACGCGTCCGTCATGCCGAAGCTGCCGCGCGGGCATACGAATTGGCCGACGGTGATGATCGCGGAACGAGCATCCGAGCTCGTCGCCGCGGCTCTCCGCTAGCTCTGCGGCTGCTCGACGAACTGACCGCCGGTGAAGCGATCGCCCTCGACGTCGAGGATCCAGGCGCTCGCGACCGGCACGTCGTACGGACCATCGAGCGGTACGCCTGAGTCTGCGACGGTCCGAATCACGTCGAAGAGAACGTCGCCGTGCGTGCAGCAGGCGACAGGCTCGTGACGTGAGAGCGAGAGCAGCAGCTCGACGACGCGCGCGCCGACACCGCCCTCCGAGAGCAGCTCCGTCGTGTCGATCGGAAGGTCGATCGCGGCCGCCAATGGCTCCAGGGTCTGAACGCAGCGGAGATACGGGCTCGAGACGAGTTGCGACAGAGGTTCGTGGCGCAGCCGTTCGGCGAGTGCTTCGGCTTCCCGGCGGCCACGCTTCGTGAGCGGGCGGACCTCATCCGGCTCGGTCCACTCGTGCCGGTTTTTCGCCTTGGCGTGGCGGATGAGATGGACCGCGGTCACTGCGCGCTCTCGACCGCGTCGACGAGCCCGACGTCCCGCTCGTACGTGAGCAAGGCTCTCGCAGCGTCGAGGGAGACGAAGCGCACCTCGTCGACCTCGTTCGCAGCTCCCAGCCGGCCTCCGATTGGCGTCATCAGCCAGTACTGCACGGTCTTCGGGCGACCGCGCCCGTCCCGGTACGAGGTCGACGGGAGCTCGCGATCGAGCCGGCAGACGAGCCCGGTCTCCTCCTCGACCTCGCGGACGGCGGCCTCCTGCTCGCTCTCCCCCGGCTCCAGCTTCCCTTTCGGGAAGGTCCAGTCGTCGTAGGCAGGGCGGTGCACGACCAGGATCTCCTCGCCGTCGCTGCGACGACGGAAGACGATTCCGCCGGCCGCGCGGACCCGTTCGCTCACATCCAGTCGCGGAGCCTGGGCGAGGAAAGCTCCTCCCACGCGGCGTGCCAGCTCTCCCGCCGTTCCTGGGCGACGGTGCGCTCCAACGAGGCGAGCCCTTCGGCTGCCCTGCGCTCGGCCTCCGAGCGATCGCGCTTGGCCCAGTCCGCGAGCCAGCACTCGGCAACCACGGCGTCGTTCAGCTCGCCGAGGACCTCCTGCAGCCGCTCGGCCGCCTTCGCGAGCTGCTTCGCCGGCTTACCGACGACCGGCGCCGCGGCTTCGGCCGCATACCGGACACGCTTCGTCCTGATCCGCACCTCGTGCAACTTTGCGTCCGACGGGCTGTCCCCGAGTGTCTGCACGCGCTTGGCGAGCTTGTGCCAGGGCTTTCGGAGGAGGCCGGGGACGACCTGGGCAGCCGGCGCGTCGGTGCTCTCGCGCAACGAGGGTGCGTTCGCGGCGGCAACGAGCATCTCGAGGAGCCCGAGGTAGCGACCGCTTCGAAGCGTCTCGAGCAAGGAGGTGAGCGCGACGTCGCGCTCATCCTCGAGGGTCACGAGGGTCGTGGCGAGGGCTCGTTGCTCCGCGTCGGGGAGCTCGACGACTCGCTGGCGCAGCCTCTCGAGCAGGACGTCGGCGTCTCGCACCGCGCCGAGGAGCCCGGCAGCCCAGCCGAGCTCGTCGCGCAGGGCCGTCGACCATTCGACGACGAGCAGCGGGCGGAACGTGCGCAGATCCGAGCGCAGCCGCCTGGTGGCGACGCGCGCCTGATGCACTCCCTCGGGGTCGGTGTCGAGCCGCACTACGGCGTCGTGGCGGATGAGCCGGATCACGGAGAGCGCGATCGTATGACGAACGACGTTTGCCGCGGTTGCGGCGGAACCCAGCTCGACCACGGTGATCTCGGGGGACAGGGGGGACTCCGGCGCGAGCGCGCGCACGTACTTCGCGGTCTGGTCCGGCTCTCCGGCGCCCGCCTGGCGCAGCCGTTGCACCAGCGCGTCGAGCCGGTCGGGCGTCGTGTCGTCGCTGATCTCCACCTCGAGCTCGCGGAAGGCGGACGGGCCTGCCCCGTTCAGCACCGAGACGGAGTCGTCGACGACGCCCGCGATCAGCTTGCCGTCGGCGCCGTGGACCTCGGTTCGACGGCGAATCGTCGTCATCCGAACCTGCTCGTGCAGCTCGTGCTCGCGGATGAACGCGCGGACGAGCTCGACTGCCGCTGCGGGCGGCCGGTCACCGTCGCCCTCGAACACGATCTCGGCCCGAACGAGAAACGGAGCGTCGTGTTCGGCAGGCAGCTTCACCGTCCAACCTTCCCCGGGGCGGTGTCGGAGACTGGCGCCCCAGCGCGCCAGCCGGAGGTCGTCCGTGTCGTAGTAGGTCGTGTCGTTTCGCTCAGGGGGAGCCTGCCGAACGGTCGGACCGGCGAGGCCGTAGACGCTCGGCATGCGGAAGTCCGGCGTTGCGGCGAGCTTCAGCTCGCGTTCGGGGCTGTGCTCCACGACTTCTCAGCGTAGCGCCGTGCTAGAGGACGGCCGCGCCGCGGGCGCCGTCGAAGAGCGGTGTTCGGCGCTCGCGGGACACGGCCACGAGGAGAACAGAGCAGCGACGGCGAGGATGTCCGACTGGATCGTGAAGAAGCTGAAGAATCTCCCCTTTCGCGTATACGGGTCGACGTTAAGCACCGCGAACTGGTACGTCATCGCGACGATCGCGGTTGTCGCGAAGGCCGGTTGCGCGACGTTCAGCATGCCCCGCGGGCAACGTTCATCCGCGGACTCTGGAGCGGGCCGTCGAGTAGGTTGCGCACCATGTCGAGCCCCGCAGCCGAGCTCGCGGGCAAGTACGAGGCCATCGCAGGCTCCTTCGTGAAGGAGCACCGCCTTCCGGGAGCCGCCGTCGGCGTCGTTCACGAGGGCGACCTCGCGTGGGCGGGCGGCGTCGGATTCGCGGACCGTGCGTCGCGGCGACCCTCGGATCCGCGAACGCTCTACCGGATCGCCTCCATCACGAAGACCGTGACCGCGACCGCGGTGATGCAACTGCGCGACGAGGGCAAGCTGGGCCTCGACGACCCGGCAGTCACGTACCTTCCCGAGCTCGAGTCCGCGAAGAGCCCGCTCGGCCCGATCGACAGCCTCACCATCCGCCGCATGCTCTCGCACGAGTCCGGCCTGCAGAGCGAGCCTCCCGGCACGGACTGGTCGGACGTCCTCTATGAGGACGACCCAGGTCGGACGCTGGAGCGCGCGGCCGAGATCGAGATGCGCGTCCCCATCCACACGCAGTGGAAGTACTCGAATCTCGCATACCAGCTCCTGGGTGAGATCGTGTCGCGCGTGTCGGGCACGCCCTACCCGAAGTACATCCGCTCGAAGATCCTCCGGCCGGTCGGAATGACGTCGACCTCCCTCGACCCGCTGCCCCCGCGCCTGCTCACGCGCTGCGCGACGGGCTACGAGCCGAGGTTCGTCTCGGACGAGCTCGAGCTCGCCCCGCACGACGCTTCGATCTTCGGGGCCGAGGGAGGGCTCTGGTCGTGCGTAGAGGATCTCGCACGCTGGCTCGCGAGCCAGCTCGCGGAGGAGCCGAAGATCATCGACAAGGACACGCTGAAGGAGATGCACAAACCGCGGTACCTCACCGACGAGGAGTGGACGACCGCGTGGTGCATCGGCTGGTACGCGAGACGGCGTGACGACGTCGTGTGGATCATGCACTCAGGCGGCTACTACGGATTCGTCACGTGCGCGTGCTTCGAGCCGAAGGAGAAAGTCGGCGCGATCGCCCTCGTGAACGGGATCGGCAACGCGCCCGAGCTCGCGCTCCAGCTCGGCACGATCGCGCGCGACGCCGTGCGAGACGCGGCGCCGGTCATCGAGGTTCCGGACGCGCTGCCGAAGGAGTGGCGGCCACTGGTCGGCCTCTACACGGCACCCCACTTCGGCAGCGTCATTCGCGTGGAGTGGCTCGATGGGAAGCTGACAGTGCTCGATCCGGACGTGCCGACGTGGAAGCCGACCCTGACTCCGACCGACGAGGCCGACGTCTTCAGGATCGAGCCTGGCTTCCGGGAGTCGGGCGAGCTCGCACGTTTCGAGCGTGGGCGTGACGGACGCGTCGTCTCGCTCTTCCTCGCCGTAGCGCGACTGCGGCGCCTCGAGCCCTTGGCGCCGGACGACTAGGGCGTCGACCTCCGGCTACGGCAGCGGCTGGCCTGGAACCCCGACCGCGATGGTGAGCAGGGCTGGCCCTGCGCCTGGAGGGGCACCGAAGAGAGGCCCTATGGCGAAGTTGACGGCGTAGAGCTGCTGCCGATCGCCTTTGCCGGTGCCGAACGCAAGGCTGGACGCCCAGTCGAGGCCGTCGGACGCGTCGGCGATGAGCTGCCTGTGGCCGCCGGGCGTCACGCGCAGCACGGTGCTCTGGGCTATGGCGGCGACCTACACGTTGCCATGGACGTCGAGCGCAAGCCCGTCAGAGGCCAGGAGGTCAGGACCGGACGCCAAGACTTCAGGCGTGCCGAGGTCTCCGTGGGAGTCGACGCCCACCGTGATCAGCATTCCCTTCTCGGTGTTCGTGACGTAGAGGACTCCTTGCCGATAGGCGATGCCGTTCGCCCCGATCCCGGGCGGCACCAACGCGCCGGTGCCGCCGAGAAGCTCGCTCACGACCACACGCTCGACTGCGCCCGACGTCGCGATGCGCCAGATGCCGCCGAGTGGAGCGCCAGACGGGGAGAGCTCCTCGAACGACGATGCGACGTACAGGTTGCCTCGCTTGTCGAAGGCGAGGCCGTTCGGGAACGGAATCGCCTCGGTGCCGGGTATGCGTGACGCAGCGCCGGTCGTTCGATCGAACCTCCAGACTCCCTGAGATGCAGCCGCGACGACTGCGCCGTACACGTTCCCAGGAGCGTCGACGGCGAGCCCGAGCAGGCCGAGATCTGTGACGGGGTTCACGTTCGGCACCGAGCCGAACGGCTGCGCGGAGTCCGACCCCGGCTCGACCTTCACGAGCTGTCCGAGTGGGGCGAGCGAGACGAAGACGTTTCCGACCTTGTCGACAGCGACGCCCTCCGACAGCTGGCCGGCGGCGGCGTCGAAGCTGACGAGTCTCTCGACGTGCCCGGACGCGCCCGCGAGGCTAGGGACGACAACGAGCAGCGTGATCGCGATGACGAGAGCGCGCTTCATCCGCTGCGACAGGAACGCGTGTTACTTCCCGTGTCTCCCCTCCTTCGGGCCGATTGTTACATCCCGACTCTCGAAGTCAAGAGCCCGCGGGTGCGTCGTTCGCTTGCGGGCAGGCCGGTCTTAAGCCCGACCAGCCTCGATCAGCTCGATGCGGTAGTCGTCAGGATCGCGAACGAAGCAGATGCGGGCGCCGCCCTCGCGGACCTGGTACGGGGGTCGTTCGGGCTCGATGCCGCGCCCGGCCGTGAGGGCTGCGAGCGTGCCGTCGAGGTCGTCGACGCCGCTCGCGATGTGCCCGTAGCCGGTGCCGCGGTCGTAGGTGCGTCCGTCGTGGTTGTAGGTCAGCTCGAGGACGTTCTCCTGCTCGCCGAGTGAGAAGAAGTAGTTCGTCGCCTCGAGCTCGCCGTTTCTGACGATGTCCATGTCGCGGGAGAAGCGGACGCCGAGCGCCTCGTAGAAGCCGCGGCTTCGCTGCGGATCAGTGATGCGAACCATGGTGTGCAGGAAGGTGGCCATGCCCGCAATCGTACGATGATCCGGCGGCTGGTACCGAACCACGTTCAAACGAAGGCTGTTCACCCCCGCCATGAGTTCGAGCTGTGCAGCGCTGACTCACCTCAGACAAGCGCCACGCACGACCGAGCGACGCGACTCAGCTCTGCGGCTGCGGGACGATGCGGATGTACGGCTTCGGCTCCTCCCAGCTGCCGAAGATCTCCTTCGCCTCGTCGTTCGAGACGGATCCGGCGATGATCACGTCCTCGCCCTGCTTCCAGTTCACCGGCGTCGAGACCTTGTGCGTCGCCGTCAGCTGCAGCGAGTCGATC
>JBMDXR010000044.1:0-6406 GCA_048594925.1 Gaiellaceae bacterium | reverse complement strand
CCTCGGCTCGCGACCACAACGTGGCGCTCCCGCTGCAGAGCTTCGCGGGCACGACCGGAGAGAACGCGGAGGAGCTCGCGATGGCGCACGAGGCGACGAACGCCCTGCTGCCGGCTGTGCCGGCCGGCGACGTCGCGAAGGTTCACATGACCCTGAAGGACATGGTCGTCGAGATCGCGCCCGGCGTGAAGTACAACACCTGGGCGTTCGACGGCCACGGCGCCCCCGGCCCGATCGTGCACGTGCGACAGGGGCAGATGGTCGAGATGACGTTGACGAACGGCGGCGCCATCCCGCATTCGATCGACTTCCATGCAGCCCGTATCGCGCCCGACGTCGCCTTCCGTGACGTCGCGCCGGGCGAGTCGTTCACGTTCAGGTTCCGGGCCAACGACCCCGGTGTCTACATGTACCACTGCGGCACCAAGCCGGTGCTCGCGCACATCGCGAACGGGATGTACGGAGCCATCGTCGTGGATCCCGCGACGCCGCTTCCGAAGGCCGATCACGAGTACGTCCTCGTCGCCAGCGAGTGGTACCTGAACGGCGACGGCGTCTCCGAGCCCGCGTCGCTCGACATGAACAAGGCCCGGGCGACGCAGCCCGACTGGACGACGTTCAACGGATACGCCAACCAGTACGTGACGCATCCCCTCACGTCGAAGCCCGGCGAGACGGTGCGGTTCTACGTGGTCGCCGCCGGGCCGACGCTCGACACCAACTTCCACGTCGTCGGGACGATCTTCGACCGGGCTTGGGTCAACAGCGACGTGACCCAGTTCCAGCAGGGCGTGCAGACGGTTGCCGTGCCTGCCGGCGGAGGAGCCGTCTTCGACGTGAAGATCGACGAGCCGGGGATGTACCCGTTCGTCAGCCACGCATTCGCCCACGTCGACCTCGGGCAGGTCGGATTGCTCAAGGTCGGAAACCCCAAGGGCGGCTCGTCCCACTAGGAGGGCTTGGCAGAACGGGCCTCCTCGCAGGAGTGCCAGTGCTGGGCGGCATAGAGCCTGTTTCGCCAAGCCCTCCTGCCAAGCGGAGCTCGAGCCCCGTCGAGCACCGGCTCGGCGGGGCGTCCGCCTACGCCAGGACGGCGCGCTTGGCGTCGATGCCCTGCAGGAGCGACGCGAACGAGTCGGAGAACTTCTGAACGCCCTCGCGCTCGAGCGTCTCGGTCACGTCGTCGTAGTCGATCCCGGCGTCGGCGAGCTTCTGGAGGAGCGCGCGCGCCTCGTCGATGCCCTGGGTGAGGGTCTCCCGCACGAGGCCGTGCTCCTGGAACGCGTCGATCGTCTCGAACGGCATGGTGTTGACCGTGTTCGGCCCGATCAGCTCCTCGACGTAGAGGACGTCGCGGTAGGCCGGGTTCTTCGTCGAGGTCGACGCCCACAGGCAGCGCTGCGGGCGCGCTCCGGCAGTGGCCAGCGCTTCCCAGCGGTCGCCCGAGAAGACCTCGAGGTACTGCTGGTAGGCGAGCTTCGCGTTGTCGACTGCGAGCCGTCCCTGCAGGTCCTCGCGGCCGATCTCGGCGAGCCTGCGGTCGGTCTCCGTATCTACACGCGAGACGAAGAAGCTGGCGACGGACACGACGTTCGTCGGGTCGCGCCCGTCCGCGACGAGCCGCTCGAGCCCGCGCACGAACGCCTCGGCGACGGCGGCGTGACGCTCGAGGGAGAAGGTCAGCGTGACGTTGATGGAGCGCCCGGCGGCGATCGAGTCCTCGATCGCGCCGAGCCCGGGAACAGTCGCGGGGATCTTCACGTACACGTTCGGCCGGTCGACGAGCTCGTGGAGCAGCCTGGCCTGCTCGAACGTCTCGTCCCTCTCGTACGCGAGATCCGGGTCGACCTCGATCGAGACGAAGCCGTCGACCCCGTCGGTCCGATCCCATGTCGGCCTCAGGAGATCGCACGCGCGCTTCACGTCCTCGACGGCGAGCGCGAAGAACACGTCCTTCGTGTCGTCCGAGTGCTCGAGCCCCTCCCGAAGCTGCTCGTCGTACCACTCGCCTGTCGAGAGGGCCTTCTCGAAGATCGTCGGGTTCGAGGTCACGCCGACGACCGCGTCCTCCTCGATCAGCCGCGCCAGGTGCCCGGTCTCGAGCATCTCCCGCGACAGCGAGTCGACCCAGACGCTTACGCCATGAGCCGAGAGCTCGTGCAGTCTGCTACGCGCCATACGTCAACGTTACCTCCTCGGCCTACCGGGGAAACGCGAACCTAGAATGGCCGCCATGACCGATGCCGAGCGCCGTCGCGAGCTGGGACAGCAATTCCGCGTCGACTCGATCCGCATGAGCTCGGCCGCGAAGTCGGGGCATCCGACCTCGGCCATGTCGGCAGCCGACCTCATGGCCGTTCTCGTCGACGGCTATCTGCGGTACGACTTCTCGGAGCCGAAGAGCCCGGCGAACGACCGGCTCGTGTTGTCGAAGGGGCACGCCTCGACGCTCCTGTACGCGATCTACCGGGCGGCGGGCGTCGTGTCGACGGGCGAGCTCCTCGAGTACCGCACGCTCGGGAGCAGGCTCGAGGGGCATCCGACACCGGTTCTCCCGTGGGTCGACGTCGCGACCGGCTCGCTCGGCCAGGGCCTCCCCATCGGCGTCGGTCTGGCGCTCGCGGGGAAATACCTCGAGCAGCTGCCGAACCGCGTCTGGGTCCTGTGTGGCGACAGCGAGATGGCCGAGGGCTCGATGTGGGAGGCGTTCGAGCATGCCGCGCACTTCGCGCTCGACAACCTCACCGCGATCATCGACGTGAACCGGCTGGGACAGCGCGGCGAGACGATGGTGGGCTGGAACCTCGACGTGTACGTGGCACGTGCGGAGGCGTTCGGTTGGAACGCGATCGCGGTGGACGGCCACGACCTCGACGCCATCGACGACGCCTTCGGTCGAGCGGTCGCCACGACGGGAAAGCCGACGGTCGTCGTCGCTCGCACGAAGAAGGGGAAGGGAGTCACGGCCGTGGAAGACCAGAACGGCTTCCACGGCAAGCCGCTGGACGACGCGGATGCCGCGATCGCCGAGCTCGGGGGTGAGCGCGACATCACGATCGAGGTCGCGAAGCCCGAGGTGCGCGCCGGAAACCGACCGAAGCCCACGACGCTCGAGCTCCCCCGCTACGAGCTGGGCAGCGAGGTGGCGACGCGGAAGGCCTACGGCGACGCGCTCGCCGCACTCGGCGCAGCACGCCCCGACGTCGTCGCGCTCGATGGCGAGGTCTCGAACTCGACGTTCGCCGAGACGTTCGCGAAGGCGCACGCCGAGCGGTACTTCGAGATGTACATCGCCGAGCAGCAGATGGTCGCCGCCGCGGTCGGTCTACAGGCGGTCGGGTGGAGACCGTTCGCGTCGACGTTCGCCGCCTTCCTCGCACGCACGTACGACTTCGTGCGCATGGCGGCCGTGAGCCGGGCGACCTTTTCGCTCAGCGGCTCGCACGCCGGTGTGTCGATCGGCGAGGACGGCCCGTCGCAGATGGGCCTCGAGGACATCGCGTCGCTCCGCGCGGTCCACGGCTCGACCGTGCTCCATCCGTGCGACGCGAACCAGACGGCGCAGCTCGTCGCCGCGATGGCGGAGACGGACGGCATCTCGTACCTGCGCACGCTGCGGCCGGCGACGCCCGTCCTCTACTCGCCCGACGAGGAGTTCGAGATCGGCGGCGCGCGAGTCATCCGGTCGAGCGAGAGCGACGAAGTGGCACTCATCGGCGCCGGGATCACCGTCCACGAGGCGCTGAAGGCGGCGGACGCGCTGGCCGAAGAGGGGATCGCGACCAGGGTCATCGACCTCTACTCGATCAAGCCGCTCGACGCAGACACGCTGCGGTCGGCGTCCGACGCAACCGGCGGACTTCTCGTAACGGTCGAGGACCACTGGCCGGAGGGAGGACTCGGTGACGCCGTGATCGCAGCGCTCGCCGACTCGGACGAGCCTCCGCGCGTCGTGAAGCTCGCGGTCCACGAAATGCCGAGGTCCGGCAAGCCGGACGAGCTCCTCGCCGAGGCCGGGATCGACGCGGCTCACATCGCAGACGCCGCACGACGCCTCATCGCGCAGACGGTGCACACCGCGTAGTCGTCCGAACTTCGCGAGCGGGCACGGCTTTCCGCCCAGCGGAGTATCCGTCGGTCACCGTCAACCACACCGGGCTGGCTCTACCCTTTCGCCGATGGCCGTCCTCATCGCATCGGAGCTGCGCAAGGAGTTCGCGGGAGACCCGTTGTTCGACAACGTGTCGTTCACGGTCGGCCGACGCGATCGCCTGTCGCTCGCAGGCGCGAACGGTGCCGGCAAGACGACGCTCCTGCGCGCGATCGCCGGCGAGACCTCGCTTCAGGGCGGCAAGCTCGCGTTCGCGAAGGGCACGCGAATCGCACTCCACGACCAGCGCCCGCCACTCGAGTTCGACATCACGCTCCGCGAGTACGCGCTCTCCGGAGCGCGCGACCTCCTGGACGTCGAAGCCGAGCTACGCAGGCTCGAGGAGGCGATGGCGAAGGGTGCACACGATGCGACGACGCTCCGCGCATACGCCGACGCTCAGGCGCGCCTCGAGCACGTGGGAGGATGGGCGTGGCGCGACCGTGCTGCCGCGGCCATCCGCGGTCTCGGCTTCGACGACGACGACCTCGACCGACCGCTCGGGACGTTCTCCGGGGGAGAGCTGACGCGCGCGTCGCTCGCCCGCGCGCTCGCGGGCAGCCCGGACCTGCTCCTTCTCGACGAGCCGACGAACCACCTCGACGTCCAGAACCTCGAGTGGCTCGAGCGCGAGCTCGAGTCGATCGACGCGGCCGTCATCCTCGTCGCACACGACCGCTGGTTCCTCGAAGCGGTCACGACGTCGGTGCTGGAGCTGGCGCCGGGCGGGGCGCATTACTTCGCCGGCCCGTGGCACGAGTGGCGCCAGGAGAAAGCGACGCGAGCCATGGCGGCCGGGAAGACAGCGGATCGGGTCGCGATCGACATCGCTCGGCTGCAGCGCTTCGTCGACCGCTTCCGGTACAAGAAGTCGAAGGCCAAGCAGGCGCAGGCGAAGCTCACACAGATCGCCCGGCTCGAGAAGGAGCGCTCGGCAGCACGGGAAGAAGTCGAGGCGCTCACGAAGAAGCGTCGTACGCTGGGGTTCGAGTTCCTCGCTCCTCCGCGCAGCGGACGAATCGTCCTCGAGGCCGAGGACGTCGTGCTGTCGGCGGGTGACAAGCAGCTCCTCGACGGCGCGACGCTCGTGGTCGAGCGAGGCGAGAAGGTCGGGCTCGTCGGGCCGAACGGCGCCGGCAAGACGACCCTGCTCGCAGCCATCCTCGACGGACATCCGCTCGACGGCGGTACCGTCAGGCTGGGCCACGGGGTCGTTCCGGGTTACTTCTCGCAGCACGCGCTCGAGCTTCCGGCGAGCGGATCGGTGCTCGACGCAACCGCAGCCGCAACCGGTCTGCCTCGCCCTCGCGCGCAGCAGCTCCTCGGACGATTTCTCTTCTCGGGCCGGGAGACACACGAGCGCTCCGTCACCGCCCTTTCGGGTGGCGAGCGACGGCGCCTCGCGCTCGCGCTGCTCGTCGCGTCGGGCTCGAACGTCCTCCTCCTCGACGAGCCGACCAACCACCTGGACGTCGAGTCGCGCGAGGCGCTGGAGGCGGCCCTCGAGGCGTTCCCGGGCACGGTCCTTCTCGTCTCCCACGACCGAGCGCTGCTCGATGCCGTCCCGGACCGGATCGTCGCCTTCGAGGACGGCTTGCTACGGTCGTACGACGGCGGGTGGGCGGACCTGGAGCGCGAGCGGAGCGAGGCGACCGCGCCCGAGCACGAACCCGCTCCGAAGCCCCCGAGTCCGAACAAAACCGCGCAGCCGCGCCCCGTGAAGCGGACCCCGACCGAGCTCGAGCGCCTCGAGAGCGAGATTGCAGGCGTCGAGGCACGAATCGCGGACCTCGAACGCACGCTTGCCGAGGACTGGGCGAACATGGACGTCCTCGGGGCCCACCGGGCCGCACGAGACGAGCTCGTCAGGCTGCTCGAACGGTGGGAGGTGCTGTTCGGCGAGGCTCACGCCACGTGACGTGAGGGGCATACGGCGGCGTACAGAAGACGTGCATGCAGTGACCATCGACGTCGCCCGGCTTGCCGGTGCGGCATCACCGTCGTTCGCGGCGGTAGCCGAGGAGCTTCTGGACGACGTGTACGGCTACCTCCTCTACCTGACGAAGAACTGGGCCGTCGCCGAGGACCTGACGAGCGAGACCTTCGAGGCCGCGTTCCGCAAGTGGCGCAGGTTCGATCCCGGCCGCGGAAGCCCGGCCCCGTGGCAGCTACCCAAAGCGCGCCACACGGCCCACGTAAGGTTGCCGGCGGTACCGCGGCGCCCCAACCGCGACGCGCGCCCAGGAGCCACCCCAC
>JBMDXR010000043.1:0-24164 GCA_048594925.1 Gaiellaceae bacterium | reverse complement strand
CGGCCAGCACCAGGCGATCGTCGCGGTGTCGAAGGCGATCCGCCGCGCCCGAGCGGGAATCAAGGATCCGAAGCGCCCCACCGGCTCGTTCATCTTCCTCGGCCCGTCGGGCGTCGGCAAGACCGAGCTCGCCCGCACGCTCGCCGAGTTCCTGTTCGGCGACGAGGACGCGCTCATCCAGGTCGACATGTCCGAGTACATGGAGAAGCACTCCGTGTCCCGGCTCGTCGGCTCCCCGCCTGGCTACGTCGGTTACGACGAGGGCGGCCAGCTCACCGAGGCCGTGCGCCGGAAGCCCTACTCGGTCGTCCTCCTCGACGAGATCGAGAAGGCGCACCCGGACGTCTTCAACATCCTCCTGCAGATCCTCGAGGACGGAAAGCTGACGGACTCGCAGGGACGGAAGGTCGACTTCCGCAACACGATCGTGATCATGACCTCGAACCTGGGGGCGGCTCAGATCTCCAAGAACCAGACGCTCGGCTTCTCGATCGGCGACGAGCAGGGGCTGTCGTACGACGACATGAAGGAGCGCGTCATGTCGGAGCTGAAGAAGGTTTTCCGGCCGGAGCTCCTGAACCGCATCGACGAGGTCATCGTCTTCCACAAGCTCGAGAAGGTCGAGATCCTCGAGGTCGTCGACCTGATGATGAAGCGCGTGCGCGAGGAGATGGCCAAGCACAGCGTCGTCATCGAGCTGACGGACGACGCGCGCGAGCTGCTCGTCGAGCAGGGCTACGACCCAGCGATGGGCGCGCGACCGCTGCGACGCGCGATCCAGCGGATGATCGAGGATCCGCTCGCGGACTTCATCCTCGGTCGCGATCTCGCGCCTGGCTCGACGCTCATCGTCGACCGGCGGGAGGAATCCACGGAGAACGAGCCTCCGGTGGAGATCCGCGTCATCGAGGGTGTCCCCGTTCCCGCCGCGGTGGGAGCAGGCGACGAGCCCGAGATCGACGAGATCGTCGACGACAGCCCTGACGTCTGACGTCGAGATACGTCACGCCAAGCCGTCCGACTACGGGCGCGTCATCGGACGCATCAACGTCTGGTGGGGCGGGCGCGAGATGGCGCCTATGCTCCCGAAGCTCTTCTTCATCCACTTCGAGGGAACGAGCTTCGTCGCCGAGGACGAGGGCGGCGAGCTTCTCGGGTTCCTCTGCGGCTTCCTCTCGCAGACGGCTGACGACGAGGCGTACATCCACTTCGTGGGCGTCACTCCGGAAGACCGCGGGGAGGGGCTCGGCCGGGCACTCTACGAGCACTTCTTCGAGGAAGCCCGGGCGAACGGACGCACGGTGATCCGCTGCGTCACGTCACCCGTGAACCAGGGCTCGGTCGCGTTCCACGAGGCGCTCGGCTTCGAGGCCGAGCGCGTCGTGCCGGACTACGACGGTCCCGGCGAGGACCGCGTACTCCTCGTCAAACGGCTGAGCTGATCCCTCTTCGCTTTCGTGCGACGAGTGGGCGTTGCGCGTTCCTCGCCGCGGCCCAGTCGAGGTAGGTGCCGGCTGCAACCGCGCCAGCGAGTGCGACGAATGCGTAGCTCTCCCACGTCGATCCGGCATCGATGAGGCTCTTCAGGACGGCCGCCGCGAAGATGGCCGCGCCGAGCGCGAACGTGACGGTCGCCCACGGCACTTCCTCGGACATGTCGACGTCCGTGAACTCGTCCAGGACGACGATCGAGACCGTCGCGATCGTGAGGAGCGCGATGAGGAGTCCCCACGCGTCGTAGCCGTCGAGCGGCATCTTCGCGATCCCTGAGCGGCCGTAATCGACGGGAACGTTCTGCCAAGTGAAGAAGAGGCTGAAGAACAGCAATGGACCGGCGACGAGAACGAGCTGCGTGCCTCGCGAGAGGGTCTTGAACTTCGCCATCGGAGTCCTTTCGGCGTTCGTCGATAAGTTCGGACGGCCGCTGTCCGTTCAGTACCTCGTCACAGCGTACTCAGGATTTCGCCCAGTGGGACGTCTGCAGGCCTTTCGGCCCCAAATGAGCGAGAGAGCTCGCCGCAGCACCACGCGGTGCCCCGACGAGCTCTACGCCTCGAGCGGTTAGGTGTTCCGCTCGGTGGATTCCTCGTCGCTCGTCGCTTCCGAAGGCGGCTCCGCCGCAGTCTCTGCCTCTGGTGCGGCCGGAGCCGCAGGCGCGGGCGGAGGCGGCGTCTCGGCGGCTGCCGCGCCTCCGGCTGCCCGGGGCGCGCCGACCGACGAGCTCAGGCTGGTGGCTTCGGTCCTGAGCGTGTCGACGCCACCCGCCTCCTGCACGGTCATGTACGCACCCACCGCGATCAGAACCGCGAGCGCCACTCCGATCCACGCCCAGATGGTCTGCTCGTCGCCAAGGATCGTGAGCAGCTTGATGATCGCGAAGATGAGAATCAGCGTGCCCAGCAGTGCTGCGGACATCGCAGTCGACACCGGAAGCGGGATGTTGACCGACGCCAGCCGCACGATCAACCAGGCGAGCAGGACGATCGTGAGCAGCCCGAGCACGACGCCCGCGAAGCCCCGCCAGCCACTGAAGGAGGCGTCGACGCCCAGCTCATCTGCCAGCCCGCCGATGTCGAAGTCCTGCCACGGCAGGAACAAGTCGATGAGAAGGAGCACGGCTCCAACCAGCATGAGCTGAGCTCCGCGCCCGAGGGCATTGAATCGCTCCATGCGGCCCGTCCTTTCGTCGGTCGTCTGCGGCGTCCCATGGGGGACTCTTAACCACACGGGGCCGACTTGCAAGCGCCTAGGAACGAATTCGTGACGAACGGTGTCGGACCCCGTTCCTAGACTGGCGGGAAGGTGGCAAAGGTCACGGTCCAATTCACGTGCGCGGAGTGCGGCACGACGTCCGGCCGCTGGCTCGGAAGGTGCCCTGGGTGCGGCGCGTTCGGAACCCTGGTCGAGGAGCTCCACGGCTCCGCCTCCGAGAGCAGCTCGACCGCACCCCTCAAGCCGGTATCCATCGGGACGGTGTCGGTCGAGGAGGCCTCCCGCATCGCGACGGGCGTGGCGGAGCTCGATCGCGTGCTCGGAGGCGGGCTCGTGCCCGGCTCGCTCGTTCTCGTCGGTGGCGAGCCCGGGGTCGGGAAGTCGACGCTCCTGCTCATGGCACTCGGTGCGATAGCGCGTGGTGGACGGCGAGCGTTGCTCGTCACGGGAGAGGAATCCGCAGCGCAGGTGTCGCTTCGTGCCGCTCGACTCGGTGGTGCCGAGTCCGTCGAGATCCTGGCAGAGACGGAGCTCGAGTCGGTGTGCGCGACCCTCGACGTCGAACGGCCCGATGTCTGCGTCATCGACTCCGTGCAGACGTTGCATGCGACTGCGCTGGCGTCGGCGCCGGGATCGGTCGCGCAGGTACGAGAGGCAGCCGGTCGCCTGCTCCGCATCTCGAAGGAGGCGGAGGTCGCGACGGTGCTCGTCGGACATGTGACGAAGGACGGAGCTGTCGCTGGTCCCCGGGTCCTCGAGCACCTCGTCGACTGCGTCCTCCAGTTCGAGGGCGACCGGTACCACGAGCACCGAGTCCTGCGCGCGACGAAGAACCGGTTCGGCTCGACGAACGAGCTCGGAGTGTTCGAGATGACTGCGGCGGGGCTGGTCGGAGTGCCCGATCCATCCCAGCTCTTCGGCACGACCCATCCGGGAGAGGTGGGCGCGGCAGTCGGGTGCGTCCTCGAAGGAACGCGGCCCATCCTCCTCGAGATACAGGCGCTGGTCGCGCCGACTGACCTGGCCATGCCACGTCGTGTGGGCACGGGGGTCGATCCGAAGCGGCTCGCGATGGTGGTCGCGGTTCTCGGCCGTCACGCGGGCGTCCCTCTCGCGAGCGCGGACGTGTTCGTCAACGTCGCCGGCGGCGTGCGGATCGAAGAGCCGGGAGCGGACCTCGCGGTCGCGCTCGCCATCGCCTCGGCAGCGCGCGGCGCCCCGGTCCGTGAAGGCGTGGCGGCATTCGGCGAGATCGGGCTCACCGGTCGCATCCGGCAGGCCTCGCAGGCTGAGCGGCGGCTCGAGGAGTGCGTCAAGCTCGGCATCACGAGCGTGGTGGCGCCGTCGGGAAGCGCTGGACGCCCGGACGTTCGGGTCCTACGGGCCGAGACGCTTCGAGAAGCGATCAAAGCAGGGCTCGACGGGAAGACTTCCGCTGCGGAAGCCGCGTAGAGTCGGTCGCCGAGCCCGTTGCGGTTCCGTTAATGCCCTATGAAGAACCCGCTATGATATGTCGGGAAGCCGGCAGGGAGACGCTGCCGGCACTTTTTACGTGACGGCGACGGACACCGACATCGGGGAGGCCCTCTTGTTCGAGATCGGCGACAAGGTCGTCTATCCGCACCATGGCGCGGGGACAGTCGTGCGGAAGGAAAAGCGGGAGGTGCTCGGTGAGGTCAAGGAGTACCTCACCATTCAGATCCTGCACAACGACATGACCGTGAACGTCCCCTGCGAGAACGCGGAGCGGGTAGGTCTACGGACGGTCATCGACCAGCGCACGGTAGCCATGGTCGTCAGAACGCTTTCGGGTGGTTCGACCGAGATGCCCAAGAACTGGAACCGTCGCTTCAAGCACAACCGCGACAAGATGAAGACAGGGAACATCTTCGAGCTCGCCGAGGTCGTGCGAAACCTCGCCGTCCGGAACAACGAGAAGGGCCTTTCGACGGGCGAGAAGCAGATGTTCGTGAAGGCGAAGAAGATCCTCGCCTCCGAGCTCATGTACGCGAAGGACATGAACGAGGAGGAGGCGGCTGCCTGGCTCGACGACGTGCTGTCGCGCGCCGGACAGCCCAAGCCGAAGGCACGAGCCAAGCCGAAGGCCGCAACTGCCAGCGCCTAGCGGCGCTGGCTAGTAGACATTTCCGCCATGGGCGGAGATGTCTGGGCGCTCATCGTCGCCGCCGGATCGGGCGAGCGGCTCGGGATCGATCGACCAAAGGCCTTCGCCGTTCTGGGCGGGCGGCCGCTGCTCGCCGAGAGCCTGGAGAGGCTCGATCGCTGCCCCCTCGTCGATGCGATCGTCGTCGCCGCGCCCCCCGGCTGGGAGGAGCCCGCGATTCTGCTCGCAGAGGAGCTTGCGGTCTCAAAGGTCGTCGCGTGTGTCACCGGAGGAGCGACGCGTGCTCAGTCGGCGGCCGCGGCGCTCTTCGATGTCCCTGTGGGCGCGCTCGTTGTGCTCGTCCACGACGCCGCGAGGCCGCTCGTCACCGATGCCGTCGTCGAGCGGCTCATCGGTCCGCTCGGGGAGGGGTTCGACGGAGCGGTGCCGGCGCTTCCGATCGCCGACACCCTCAAGCGCGTCCAGGACGGCGTGGTGGTCGAGACGGTGGACCGCGACGGCCTCGTCGTTGCGCAGACGCCGCAGGCCTTCCTCGCACCGGCGCTGCGCCGCGCGTTCGCCGCGGACCTCTCGGACGCGACGGACTGTGCCTCGCTCGTGGAGCGAATGGGAGGACGGGTGGCGGTGGTGGAGGGCGATCCCCGGCTGCTGAAGGTGACGACACCCGCGGATCTGGCGCTCGTCGGGTCGTGGCTCTGAGAGCGGTCGTCTTCGACGTCGGCGAGACGCTGGTCGACGAGGAGCGTTGGTGGCGCGAGCTCTCCCTGCATGCCGGACTTCAGCCGCACGTCGTGTGGGCTGCGCTTGGCGTCACGATCGAGCGGGGCGAGGATCACGACGCGCTGTGGGGCCATCTGGAAATCGAGAAGCCTGTGCGCTGGTGGGAGGGCGTCACGTACGGGCTCGAAGATCTCTATCCCGACGCTCTCGACTGCCTCACTCGAACTCGAGAGCTCGGGCTCCGGGTCGCGATCGTCGGCAATCAGACGGAGGCGATGGAGCGCTGGGCTCGCGAGTCCGCGCTGCCGGCAGACGTCATCTCGTCCTCTGCCAGCCTCGACGTGAGGAAGCCCGACCCGCGATTCTTCGAGCGTGTGGCAGAGCTCGTCGAGGCTCCTCCCGACGAGACCGCCTACGTAGGCGACCGCGTCGACAACGACGTCCTCCCCGCTGCGGCGGCCGGGCTCGTCGCCGTACACGTTCGGCGCGGGCCCTGGGGGCGGCTGCAGCGGACACCGCCTGAAGCCAGGTTGGGTCTGGACGATCTCGCCTCGTTGCCCGACGCGTTAGCCTCGCTCACGTGAGCGAGCTGCGGGTCGGTCTCGGTTGCGACGCGCATGCCCTCGAGGAGGGCGTGCCGCTCGTGCTCGGTGGCGTCGCTCTCGAGTACCCGCGCGGCCTGGCCGGCCACTCGGACGGCGACGTGATCGCCCACGCCCTCATCGACGCGATTCTCGGCGCGGCCAACCTCGGTGACATCGGCTCGCTCTTCCCCTCGGGCGACGAGCAGTACCGCGGCGCTTCGTCTCTCGACCTGCTCTGGGAGGCGTACCGCGAGGTGCGCGAAGCGGGCTGGGAGCTCGTGAACGCCGATTGCGTCCTCGTGGCGGAGGAGCCGCGGATCGGCGAGGTGCGCGACGAGATGTGCGAGCGTCTCGCCGGAGCGCTGGGGGTCGACCGCGGCACCGTCACCGTTCGCGCGACGACGACGGACGGTCTCGGATTCGTGGGCCGGGGTGAAGGTCTCGCCGCGCACGCGGTCGCGCTGCTCGCTCGGCCGGGCTGATGGCTCTTCACTTTCCGACGATGGCCGAACGGCCCGACCTGCGGGTGTCGGCGCGCGAGCTCATGTCGACGTGGCCCGACTTCATGCACCACGATCCTGTCGGGAATACGTACTTCCCGCGCGTCCGCGAGGAGCACGCCGCATTGCAGTTCTTCGCGTGGGACGACGAGTCCGGCCGGGTGATTGCCGAGGGGGATGCGGTTCCTGCCGCCTGGGATGGCGATCCCGAAACACTCCCCGACGGCGGCCTCGACGCGGTTCTCGAGGCGTCGTTCGCGGAGGACGCGCCGGCCCCGAACGTCCTCTGCGCGCTGCAGATCGTCATCGCCGGCGAGCACCAGGGGCGCGGCCTCAGCTTGCGCATGCTCGAGCGCATGGCCGAACTCACGCACGCCGGCGGATTCGTGGCGCTCATCGCCCCAGTGCGGCCGAGCCTGAAACACCGCTATCCGCTCGCCGGCATCGACCGCTACGTCCTCTGGCGCCGTCCCGACGGCACGCACCTCGACCCCTGGCTGCGGACTCACGAGCGATTCGGAGGGAAGATTCTCAAGATCGCCGCTCGGTCGATGGTCATCTCCGGCACGGTCGCGGAGTGGGAGGCGTGGACCCGCATTGCCTTTCCGGAGTCGGGCTCGTACGTCGTTCCGGGTGCGCTGGTTCCGGTCGAGATCGATCTCGAGCGTGACCGGGGCGTTTACGTCGAGCCGAACGTTTGGATGGTGCACACGACCGAGGGGCTCAGCTCGCGGGCAGCGTAAAGCAGACGCGAGCGCCACCGCCCTCCCGATCCTCGGCCCAGATCCGTCCCCCGTGCGCCTCGACGAGGCCGCGCGCGATTGCGAGCCCGAGGCCTGCTCCCCGCGACGACCGCGACTGGTCGCCGCGCCAGAAGCGCTCGAACATGCGCTCCCGCGCCTCCGTGTCGAGGCCCTCGCCGGTGTCCTCGACTGCGACGCGCACCTCGTCCGGCCGCGGCTCGACCAGAACGGCGACCGCACCGTCCGAGGGCGTGTGTCGGAGTGCGTTCGTCAGCAGGTTCATGAGTACCCGCTCGATCTTGTCGGGGGCGAAGCGGGCCGTGATGCCTTCGGCGACTTTCGCGTCCAGTCGAACGTGCCTGCTCCTCGCCTCCGCCTCGATGCTCCTCAGCGTGCTCGAGACGACCGGCGCTACGGGTAGCTGCTGCAGCTCGATCGTCAAGGCGCCGGCGTCGATGCTCGCGAGCTCGAACAGGTCGTCGACAAGCAGCGTCAAGGCCCGCACCTGCTCTCGGAGGACGGGGACGTACTCCTCGGGCTCACCGAGGCCGTCCTCGAGCGCCTCGAGCATCGCCTGCATGTTCGCCAGAGGCGTTCGGAGGTCGTGGCTGGCCCAGGCGACGAGTTCGCGTCGGGTGTCGAAGAGCCGACGGAGGTTCGCGCCCATCTCGTTGAAGGAGGTCGCCAGCTCGGCGACCTCGGTCGGGCCTCCCTCCGGCGCTCGGGCCTCGAGATCGCCGCGAGCCATCTCCACGGATGCGGAACGCACCCGGTCGATCGACCCGACGATCGAGCGGGCGAGTACGAGAGCAGCCACCACCGCGGTCAGCGCCGAGGCAGCGGTGACAGCGAGGATCTTCACGTCCTCGCCCATGTGGAACATCACCCAGCCCGAGAGCAGAACGGCGCCGAGCGGAAGGAGGACGGCGAGGAAGGCTAGCCCTGCGAGCTGGAGTCGTACGGTCGGAAGCAGCCGGAGCAGGTAGGCGAGGGCGAGGCCGACCGCGAGCGTCGCGAGAGCGACCAGGGCTGCGGAGCCGACCATCGCGATCACGCAGCGAGCCGGTAGCCGACGCCCCAGACTGTCTCGAGGTATCTCGGCTGCGAGGGGTCGTCCTCGATCTTCTCGCGCAGGCGGCGGACGTGCACCGTCACCGTGCCCGTGTCGAGGGCGGCCGTGTAGCCCCAGACGCTCGTCATGAGCTGGTCGCGGGAGAACACACGGCGCGGGTGACTCGCAAGGAACCAGAGGAGGTCGAACTCCTTCGCTGTGAGACGAATCGGCGCACCCGACTTGCGCGCCTCGCGCGTCTCGCGCTCGAGCTCGACGTCTCCGAAAGCGAGAGCTGCGGCGACGGGCGCGGCGGAGGCGGTGCGGCGCAGCACGCTTCGCACGCGGGCGGCCAGCTCGCGTGGCGAGAAGGGCTTCGTCACGTAGTCGTCTGCGCCCAGTTCGAGCCCGACGATCCGGTCCGCCTCCTCGCCACGAGCCGTCAGCATGATCACGGGCAACTCGGACCGGCCTCGGATCCAGCGGCACAAGTCGAGGCCGTCGGTCCCGGGGAGCATCAGGTCGAGGACCACGAGGTTGGGCGCTGACCGCTCGATGAGCTCGCGTGCAGCGTGTCCGTCTCCTGCCTCGAGGGTGCGGTGTCCCTCGCGGGCCAGGTAGCGGACGACGACCTCGCGCACGATCGGCTCGTCGTCCACGACGAGGACGGTTGCCATCGTCGCATTGTGCGCGCGGATCCGTTACGCGGAGGTGAACAAGGGGATGTTCAGAGTCCTGTCATCCGGAGGAAAAGCCGCCCCAATAGCGTCGAGTCGTCCCCTCGACGAAGGAGAGACGCGATGAAGCGGCTCTTCGTGCTCGGTGCAACGGTCGTCCTCGCAGCCTCAGCGCTGTCCATACCCGCGCTCGCCGCGGATGGTCCCGTGAAGACCTCCTCCCACGACGTCACGCTCGGCTTCTACTGCGGCCAGGTCGTCTCGTACCTCGACTTCGGCCCCGTCAAGCTCCGGCCCGGAAACAACGTTGCCCCGATCTGGTCGTTCACCAACGGTGCCGAAGGCCAGCGGAACTTCCGGGTCGCAAGGACTACACGCCGCTCTGGGCGGTTCGCATGGTCACCTGGAAGAACGGTGCGGACGATCGCGTCCTCCGCTCCGCAAGCGCAGTCGCGTGTGCGCAGCGGACGTGACGATCAGACCGATGCCGATCGTCGTCCCGTGCTCTAGGCGGGAAGCGCCACCAATCCGTCCTGTACGACGACGAGGCCGTCCCGCTCGAGGGAGCGGACGGCCTCGGCGTCGAGGTCGTCGAGCGCGCGCGGAGCGCCGGCGACGAATCGGAGCGTCGCAGCGCGACGCTGCCTGAACGAGCCCTCGAAGGGACCTTGCCTGCGCGCGGGTTCCTCGCGAATTCCATGTGAAGGGCACCCGGTAGCCAGCGGGCAGTCGCCGCATCGCGGAGTGCGCGCGAGGCAGATCGTCGCCCCGAGATCCATGAGCGCCTGTGCAGCCCGCGACGAGAACGTCTGGCCGGTTCGACGTGCCACCCGCTCGACGTTGACGTCGACGGGGAGCACGTTCTCAGCGAAGGCGAAGCGGCGGACCGCGGCGGCCGTGTACGGGCCGACACCGGGGAGCACTGTGAGGTCGGCCGGCCATCCTGCATCCCCGACCAGGCGTGCAGCGCGCTGGAGATTGAGCCCTCGGCGGTTGTAGCCCAGCCCCTGCCACTCTCGGATCACGTCGGCAGTCGAAGCAGCAGCGAGGGCCTCGACCGTCGGCCAGCGCTCGAGCCATGCCTCGTACCGCGGAACCACACGGTCGACCCGGGTTTGCTGGAGCATTACCTCGCTGACGAGGATCGCGTACGGGTCGCGTGTCCGCCGCCAAGGGAGGTCGCGACCGTTGGTCGCGAACCAGCCGAGCAGTTGACGCTCCATAGCGGGGGAGCTACGCCGTCGACGCGGCGCGCAGTTGCTTCGAGAAGAACGTCAGTGCCGCCTTCGTCTTCGTCTCCTGCTTGCCCTCGAGGTCGATGCCCTTTCCCGCGATATAGATGCGCGATTCGGCAGCGACCTGGAATACGTCGGCCGCCGCGCACTTCGTCGAGAGCTCGAGGATTCTCGAGCTGTCGGGATAGAGCCACAGCTCTGCGACCATGCGCCGGCCGAGCTGCTTCGGTTGAAGGTTCTGCTTGAGCACGAAGATCGGGCCGAGGACCGACAGATCCTTCAGCGTCAGCCCGTCGGGCGATTTTGCGGCGAAGAACTCCCGCTGTTCCTTCGTGAAGAGTCTCCGGACGTGATCGCGCGCTTCGGCCACGTCGCGGATGGCGGCCGCGTCGGCTCGCGCCTTCAGCGAGGCGGAGCACACGTACCCACCTGGCATCGCATCCACCTCGACGCCCATGTTCGGGGAGCGGCGAAGCGCCGTCGGGAGCTCGTCGGGGTCGACCGGTCGGAGCTTCACGACGCTATCGCCGGGCTTCCCCTGAATACGGCGCGCACGCAGGACGACGCCTGCCTTGTTCAGGTCGAGCCCGGGCGTGTCGAAGAAGAAGACCTGCCGGATCTGCGCTTCGAGGGGGTCGAGGCCCAACGACCTCACCGCCCCACGATGGTCGTTGGCGGGTACCGTGAGCTTGAGCTCGACGCCGTCCGACTTCCTTGCGAGCTCGAGGGCGCGGGCGAGATCTTCGTCCGACAGCCGTTTGAGCGGACGTCTCGGCACGCTCGGAGCGTAGTCGTTGCCAAAGGGGCCGTCGACGCCCTGCTCTACGAGTCGGGCAGCCAGCCGTCTCGGTAGGAGCTCGGCTCGAACTTCGGGAAGCGAGCGTATGCCTCCCTGGCATCGTTCGTCTCCTCGTCGAGGCCCGCGCCGTGCCGGAGCGCCACCTCGTCCACCGTGTAGGCACCCCAGCCCGGGGCTCCCTGGTGCTCGCGCGCGCCGACGCTCAGGACGACGCAGGGTGCGTCGTCCGCGCCGACGATGACGTGCTTCGTTCCCGGTGGGCAATGGAAGAAGTCCCACTGCCGCAGCGGCCGCTCCTGGCCCTCGACGATCAAGAGCGCCTCGCCGGACAGCACGAGGAAGCCTTCCTGATCGGCTTCCCAGTGATACATGGCCATGGCCGCGCCCGGCGCCAGCACTCGAACGAAGATGCCGACCTGCGGGAACTCCGTCGCGCCCTCGAACTCGCAACTTGCAGACCAGCCCTCGCGACGTAACCAGCATGCCTCTCGGGCGTTCAGCACGAACCATCCTTCCGCGGCGGGCACAAGACCGGTCTCGGTGCGCTCGGGCGGCGCCTCGGGGATCATGCGGCGAGAATAAAGGCCATGCTCCTCTACAACTCTTCGGTCTCGGGCAACTGCTACAAGGTTCGGCTGCTCCTGGCGCACCTCGGACTCGAGTACGAGACGGTGGAGCTGTCGGTGGTGGATCGTTCCAACCGGGCGGAGGTGCTCGGCCAGCTCAACCCCGGGCTCCGCGTGCCGACGCTCGTCCTCGACGACGGTCGGCCGCTCGCCGAGTCGAACGCGATCCTCTGGTACTTCGGCGATGGGACGCAGTTCGTCCCCGACGACCCGTACGAGCGCGCCCAGGTGCTGCAGTGGCAGTTCTTCGAGCAGTACAGCCACGAGCCGAACATCGCGGTGGCACGTTTCTGGCTGGCCTACTCGGGCACGCCTGAGCGGTTCGCCGATCAGCTCCCGGCGCGGATGAAGGGCGGCTACGCGGCGCTCGACGCCATGGACCGGCACCTCGACGGACGGTCGTTCTTCGTCGGAGAGCGGTATTCGCTGGCGGACATCTCGCTGTATGCGTACACGCACGTCGCGCACGACGGGAACTTCGACCTCGAGCCGTATGGCGCGATCCGAGCGTGGCTCGAGCGCGTGGCGGGGCAGCCCGGTCACGTTCCGATCGTCGCGTAGCTCGTGTCCGTCCGTCTCCGCTTCGCGCCGAGCCCGACGGGCTCGCTCCACCTCGGCAATGCGCTGACCGCGGTCGCCAACCGCCGCTTCGCCGATTCTCACGGCGGCACATTGGTGCTCAGAATCGACGACACCGACCCCTCTCGCACGGTCGAGGGGGGAGAGGAGGCGATCCTCGGCGAGCTGCAGTGGCTCGGCGTCGCCTTCGACGAGGGACCCCTTCGGCAGAGCGAGCGCGGCGCGATCTACGCCGACGCTGCCGAGCGGGCCCTCGAGTCCGGAGCGGCGGAGCGCGACGCGGACGGGTCGGTGCGCCTGAAGACCGGCGGCACGACCCTCTTACGCCCCGACGGAACGGCGACGTACCAGCTCGCAACCGTCGCGGACGATCTCGCGCTCGGGATCACGCACGTCATTCGCGGCAACGACCATCGAGCGAACCTCCCCATCCAGACCCGGGTCGCCACTGCCCTCGGCAGCCATCTCCCGGTGGTCATCCACCACGGTCTCGTCCTCGGCCCCGACGGGAGGAAGCTCTCGAAGCGCCACGGCCACTCGTCGATCGCAGAGCTCCGCGAGGCCGGGTTTCCTGGAGCGGCGGTGCGTGCCTACCTCGTCGAGCTGGACTTGCCGCAGCACGATGTCCAGCTCGATCTCGCCCGGCTGCAGCGACTCGCAGTCGACGCGATCGCAGCGATGCCGGACGAGGAGCTCGCCGAGGCCGCCCGAGCCCCCATCGAGGTCGTGCCCGCGCTACGGGGAGCCCGCACCCTCGTCGAGGCCCGTGAGTACGCGCGTCTCGTGCTCGAGCCGCGGCACGTCGTGCTCGCCGAGGACGCACGCCTCACGCTCGATCGCTTCGAGGAGCTCCGCGCTCCGGCGGCGGACCGGCTCTCGGCCGACGAGGCGCGAGCGATCGTTCGCGAGCTGAAAGCGGTCGGCGGCGACCTGCGGTCGCTGCGCCTGGCGCTCACCGGCACGGAACGAGGGCCGGAGCTCTCTGCCGTGCTGGCGGCGCTCTCCCGTGACGACGCGCTCGCGCGCGCCGCCCGCGCGGGAGGCGCCTGACTACCATCGGCCGATGCGCGTCCACGACACGCTGAGCGGCTCGCTCGTCGAGCTTCCGCCTCCACCCGGCCCCATCGGGATCTACTGGTGCGGCCCGACGGTCTATCAACGTATTCACGTCGGCAACGCCTACGCGGTGTCGATCCTGCCGCTCTGGCTGAAACGCTGGCTGACCGAGCAGGGATACGAGACGAAGCTCGTCGTCAACATCACCGACATCAACGACAAGATCTACGACGCCGCGCCTGGCGCGAGCGCGCGGCTCGCCGCCGACGCGACGCGCTGGTACGTCGAAGATACGGACCGCCTCGGACTCGGCCGTCCGGACGTCGAGCCGACCGCAGTCGAGACGGTCTCCGACCAGATCGAGATGATCCAGGAGCTCATCGAGGCGGGCTTTGCGTACGAGTCGGACGGAGACGTCTACTACCGCGTCTCGCGGTTTCCCGACTACGGCCGGCTGTCAGGACAGCGGCCCGACGAGGTGCAGGAGCAGGAGCCGAACCCTCGCAAGGAGGATCCGCGGGACTTCGCGCTCTGGAAGGCGAACAAGCCGGGCGAAGATACTTGGTGGGAGTCGCCGTGGGGACGCGGCCGCCCCGGCTGGCACATCGAGTGCTCGGTGATGTCCGAGAAGTACCTCGGCCCGGAATTCGAGGTCCACGGAGGCGGGCTGGACCTCGTGTTCCCCCATCACGAGAACGAGATCGCGCAGTCCCGCGCACTCGGCCGCCCCTTCGCACGCATCTGGATGCACAACGGGATGCTTCGGTTCTCGGGCGAGGAGATGCACAAGTCCGTCGGAAACGACGTCTCTCTCGAGGATGCGCTCGACCACTGGGGTCGCGAGACGCTGCTCGTCTTCTTCCTGACCGGCCACTGGCGGAAGCCGCTCGACTACTCGGAGGCGACACTCGAAGCTGCAGCCGCCCGCGCCGAGGGCTTTCGAGAGGTCTTCCGCAACCCGAGCGAGCCTGCCCCGGAGGGCGCGTGGGAGCGGTTTGCGGCGGCGCTCGACGAAGACTTCTCGACCCCGGCGGCGCTCGCGGTGATGCACGAGTGGCGGGATCACGAGCTTCTCCGTCGGGCGCTCGGCATCTTCGGGCTCGAGTCGCTCGCCGAGGAGGACGAGGCCCCGAGCGACGTGGTCGAGCTCGCAGTGCAACGGATGCGGATGCGTGCGACGGGCGATTTCGGCGAGGCCGACCGGCTGCGTGCGGAGATCGAGGCCGCCGGCTGGGACGTGCGGGACGAAGCCGACACGTTCCGGCTCGTTCGTCGCCGATGACGACCCGTGAGCTCGTCTACGGACGGAACGCCGTGCGCGAGGTCTATCGGGGCCCGAGGCAGGTGCTGGAGACCTGGGTGACGGAACGTGCCGCGAAGCAGATCCCGTGGCTCGACGCAGGCCCGCGTCCTCACATCAAGCCGGAGCGCGTCCTGTCCGAAGCTGTCGGCACTCGCGACCACCAGGGTGTCGCCGCCTGGTGTGAGCCGTTTCGCTACGCGGATGCATACGAGCTCGCGACTCAGGACGCGCCGCTCCTCGTGTGTCTCGACCAGGTCACGGACCCGCACAACCTCGGAGCGGTGGTGCGGAGTGCGGAGGGCGCGGGGGCGACTGCGGTCGTCGTTCCGGCGCACGGGTCGGCTCGGGTGACGCCGGCCGTCTGCCGAGCCTCGGCAGGCGCGGTCGAGCACCTTCCCGTTGCCGTGGTGCCCAACCTCGCGCGCTACCTCGGGGACATCAAGGGCCCGGACCTGTGGGCCTACGCGGCGGACTCGGAAGGCTCCGTCTCCATGTGGGACACCGAGCTCGCAGGCGGGGTCGCGCTCGTGCTCGGGGCGGAAGGGAAGGGTGTGCGTCCGCTCGTGCGACGGACCTGCGACGCGACGGTTGCCATCCCTCTCGCCGGCAAGGTCGGCTCCCTCAACGTCTCCGTCGCCGCCGCGTTGCTGCTCTACGAGGCTCGTCGCCAGCGAGCGAAGCTCGATGGCTGATCCGACGCTGTACCTGTTCGACGGTTACAACCTGCTGCACGCGGGATCGTTCTCCGACCGCGACGAGCTCGTCGACACGCTCGCGAGCTTCGTCGCGGGGCGGGGAGTGCGCGGGGTCGTCGTCTTCGACGGCGCCGGCGACGACCGGTCGATCGGACCGCTCAGGGTGTGCTTCACCGCGCACGCAGACGACCTGCTCGAGCGGCTTGCGGCCGAGAATCGCGGCTCCGAGCTCGTCTGCATCGTGTCGTCCGATCATGCGGTTCGGTGGACGTCGGGCCAGGAAGTGCGCAAGGTGGGGTCCCGCGCGTTCCTCGCGGACCTGCGGCCTGTACAGCACGTCGACCACGAGCAGCGGGGTGCCGGCGGCCGTGTGGGTGACCGGCTCGACGAACGGACCCGGGAGAAGCTCGAGCGATTGAGGCGCGGCGAGTAGCGGTCAGGCCTGCAGGTGGGCGAGCACCGCCAGAACGCGACGGTGGTCGTCCGTCGTCGCGGGTAGGTCGAGCTTCGCGAAGATGCTCGTCACGTGCTTCTCGACTGCGCGGACGGTGACGTAGAGCCGATCCGCGATCGCCTGATTGGAACGCCCTTCGGCCATAAGCTCGAGAACCTCGCGCTCACGCGGGGTGAGCTGCTCGAGAGGGCCGTCCGGTCGGCTGCGGCCGAAGAGCTCCTCGACGACGGCGGGGTCGAGCGCCGAGCCACCGTCGGCGACGCGGCGGACTGCGGATGCGAACTCGTCCACGTCCGCAACCCGATCCTTCAGGAGATAGCCGAGCCCTTCGGTCGTCTCCGAGAACAGGTCCATCGCGTATGCAGCCTCGACGTACTGCGAAAGAACGAGAACGCCGGTTTCGGGGAAGCGCGAGCGGATCTCCCTGGCAGCGCGTAGCCCTTCGTCCGTGTGGCTCGGGGGCATGCGGATGTCGACGATCGCGATCGTCGGCTTGTGCATAGCAACGTGTCGGAGCAGGTCGTCCGGGTTGTCCGACTGCGCGACGATCTCGAACCCGGCGTCCGTCAGCAGTCGTGCGATCCCCTCGCGCAGCAGAACGGTGTCGTCCGCAAGCGCGACGCTGACGCCGGAGCCGAGCATCGAGACCGTATTGCGCAGGGGAGGGAAGTCACGTGGAAGGTCGTCCGCGAGGAGCTGATGGATGTGCTCCGGCTTCGGCAGCCCCTCGAGTCGGTGAGTGCCGAGGTCGCGACTAGGTATCCCGTTCAAGTACTCGAGCGTCTCCGCCGAGGCGACGATTTGCCCTCCGTGCCCCGCATTCGCGATTCTCGATGCGCGAACGACGTCGATCCCCGTGTAGCCCTCTTCGCCGAGCTGAGGAGTGCCCGTGTGGAGGCCGATCCGGACTCGCACCTCGCGGCCCTCTGGCCAATCGGTGTCGCGTATAGCGCGCTGGGTCGCGAATGCCGCTTCGGACGCGGCGCGGGCATCCGAGAAGACGGCCACGAACTCGTCTCCGACGGCATCCGACTCGGCGCCGTCGTTCGCCTTGAGCGCGTTCCGCAGCAGGCTCCGCAAGAGCGCGATCGATCGGGGATAGTCGAGCGCAGAATCCTGCTGCAGTTCCGTCGAGCCCTCGACGTCAGCGAACAGGAACGTAACCGTTCCGGTGGGAAGCGACCGCACGCTACGAGTGTATGCCGGGCGTCTCGTAGGGCAGGCCGATCTCGGCCCGTATGGTCGTTCCACCGCCGACCGGGCTCTCGATCTCGAGGGTGCCGTCCAAGACGGCGATGCGATCGACGAGCCCGCTGAGACCCGTCCCGCTCGCCGGATCGGCGCCTCCGACGCCGTCGTCCGACACCGTGACGACCAGCCCGCCGTCGCTCCGAGCCACCCGCACCTGCGCCGCCGACGCACGCGCGTACTTCGCGACGTTCGTGAGCGTCTCCGCGACGACGTAATAGGCAGCCGTCTCGACGTCGGCTGGGAACCGCTCGTCGGGCGCGTCGACGGCGACCGGGATGGGTGTTCGCGTCGCGAGGGCCTCGAGCGCCGGCCGAAGGCCAAGGTCCGTGAGCACGGCCGGATGGATGCCGCGGGCGAGCTCGCGGAGGTCGGCGAGCGCGTGGGAGAGCTCCTCGCGCGCACTGCTGAGCAGCTCGACCGCCCCGTCGGGATCGTGCGCGATCCTGGACTCCACCAGCCGCAGCGCGACGGAGAGGGCGACAAGACGTTGCTGCGCGCCGTCGTGGAGGTTTCGCTCCAGCCCACGCCGCGCCTGCTCCTCGGCGCGGACGAGCCGCGCTCGCGAGGCGCGCAGATCCTCCGCCGTGCGCTTCCGTTCGGTGATGTCGACGCCCGTGATGAGAAACAGCTTGCGATCGTCGATCGCCGGGAGCGGCGTGCAGGTCCAGGCGACCGAGATGAGGCGCCCCGAGCGCGTGATCCACGTGTTGTCGTGCTCCGCGGGCTCTGCGCCTGCGACGACGTCCGCGACGACACTCCGGACCTGATCACGCTCGAGGGGAGCAACGAAGCTCTCCCACAGGACCTGGCCTCCGATGTCCGTCGGGTCGTACTCGAGCGTCCGCTCGAACGCGATGTTCGCGCCACGGAACGTCAGATGTCCCTCTGCATCGATGAGGCAGAGCAGGCTGGGCGCATTGTTCGCGATCGCGTTGAGGAACTCGCGCTCGCGCTCTTTCTCCACCTCGAGCTGGCGTCGCTGCGTGACGTCGACGCCGCACACGAGGACGAGCCCGTCGGTACGACCCGTGACGTCTGCGACGGGCACCGCCGACCACGTGAACGCACGTGAGCTGCCATCCGCGGAGATAAGCTCGGACTCGACTGGTTCCGAGGTTCGTCCGGCGGCGGCCGTCGCGATCGCCTGTGCAGCCCGCTCGTCGTCGTCCTCGACCACGAGGTCGAGGAACCGACTCCCCACGATCTGCGCGTCCGGCCAGCGGATGGCCTGGCGGAAAGCGCGATTCGCGCCGATTCTCGGATCGTCGGCGTCGCGGTCCCGAATGGTTCCGTCACGCGCCAGGACGACCATGATGCTCGGCATGTTCTCGAAGACTGTCGTCTGCACGTCACGCTCCCGCTCGAGCTCGCGCTCACGCCGACGGCGCTCGGTGATGTCCACGCCGCCGGAGACGATCTCCGTGACCATGCCCGACTCGTCGCGGATGGGCGCCGTACGCCAGAAGACGACGCGCTTCTCGCTGCGTGCGTTCGTGAAGGTGTTCTCGTACTCGCCGGCAGGGAAGTCGGGCCTGAGTGCTTCGAAGCGCGCCTCTACTGCAGCCCGCTCCGCGGCATCGATGAAGACGTCCCAGTAGAGCCGACCTCGCACCTGCTCCTTGCTGTCGAACCCGCTCGCCTCCAGTGCGGCGGCGTTGAGGTTCCGGATTCGTCCGTCCGTCCCGATGTTGGTCAGCAGGCTCGGGAGCGTGTTCGTGACCGTGTCCCAAAAGGCCACTTCGGCACGCAGCTCGGCCTGCAGGCGGTCATTTCGAAGCGTGAGCCCGGCAGCCGCCGTGACCGCGTCGAGGAACTCCGGGTCGGCGTCGAGCTCCGCGCGATACGTGATGGCGGCGATGCGCGTGCGGTCGCGCTCCACGACCTTCACAGACCTGTCCGCGGTGGGGATCGGTTCGAGCGCGGCTTGTCCCTGCGGGTCGATCCACCCACCGCCCGGCAGGCGCTCGCTGGGCTCCAGCCAGTACAGGAGCGCGAGGTCGTCGTCTCGGAGCGCGTGCGCAAGCGCGTCGCGGAGAGGGACGCCCTCTTCGAGCGCGACCACAAGCTCGGCGACTGACGCCGGGCTCAAGCCAGGAGCGCCGCGAGCAGCTCGCCCGAGAGCTCGCCCTTGGGAACGAAGCCGCACGCGCAGGAGGCGTCGACGAGATCGCCGAAGTCAGCGAGGTCGCGGCTCGAGACGAGGATCACGTCGGGCGCCCCGTTGCGTCCTTCGAGGGCGGCGCACACGTCGAACCCAGACATGTCCGGCAGCTGGACGTCCAGCAATACGAGGTCGGGTTCGAGTGTGCCGACAGCGGCCAGTGCCGATACTCCGTCGGCTTCCTCCCCGACGACGTCGAAGCCCTCGGCCTCGAGCATTGCCCGTGCGGACGCGCGGAAGCTCGGATGGTCGTCCACGATCAGCACGGTGCGGGTCACACGGAGATCGTCGCAGATGGCCGGATTCCAGGTGGTGCGGGCAGCCGCACCATGGAGGCGAACATATGTTCTTAGCATCCTGCACTTCTCGCAAAGCACTTGTAACGCCTGAAGAATGGTGCTAGGTTCTCCCTCAACTTCAACGTGAGGCTTGCACGAGAGGCAGGATGATCGACCTGTCGAGCAGGCCTCACAACGCCGTCGACATGGGGGTACCGGGAATGGCCGCTCGCACCGCCACAGCACTGAAGCCAGCCCAGAAGGCGCAACGAGAGCTCGAGGATCTCCAGCTCGTCCTGAAGGCCCGTAACGGCTGCCAGCAGGCGCTCGACGACCTGATGCGCCGGTACACGGGGTTCGTGCGGCTGAAGGCGAGCTCGTACTTCCTCGCCGGCGGCGACAGCGACGACCTCATCCAGGAAGGGATGATCGGCCTCTACAAGGCGGTGCGGGACTTCCGCCCGGACAAGGAGACATCGTTCCGGAGCTTTGCGGAGCTTTGCGTCACCCGCCAGATCATCACCGCGATCAAGACGGCGACGCGGTTCAAGCACTCTCCGCTGAACACGTACGTCTCGTTCAGCCACACGCCGGCCGGGCAGGAGTCGGACGGTGACTGCACGCTCGGCGACGCGCTTCCAGGCCCGAGCGTCAACGACCCTTCGGTCTGCGTGATCTCGACCGAGGAGCTCCAGAGCCTCGTGTTCTGCCTCGGAACGGGCCTCTCGTCGCTCGAGTCGCAGGCGCTGACGCTCTACCTCGAGGGGAACTCCTACGAGCAGATGGCCGAGGGCCTCGCCTGCGACACGAAGACGATCGACAACGCGCTGCAGCGTGTCAAGCGGAAGATCCTCGCGCACCAGAAGACGCGCGAAGTGCTCGCGTAGGAGCCGGAGGCGGGACTCGAACCCACGGCCTGCCGCTTACAAGGCGGCTGCTCTACCAGCTGAGCTACTCCGGCGCGCCTGCATAGGGTACGCGGTCGCGACGGCAGTCCCCTGGCAGTTGCCCGAAGCCTCGTCCAGCACCGATAATCCCGCTCGTGCAGCCCACTGACACGACAGCCGCGGAACGGATCCTCGCGGATCGTGCGCGCTACGTCGCTCAGGGCATGTCGACGCCGAGGCTCGTCGTCGCGCACGCCGAGGGCGCGCGCGTAACCGACCCGGACGGGCGCTCCTACATCGACTTCGCAGGTGGGATCGGCTGCCAGAACACGGGCCACCGGCACGCCGCGATCGTCCAGGCGATCAAGGAGCAGGCGGACCGCTACCTGCACCAGTGCTTCATGATCGGGGTCTACGAGCCGTACGTCGAGGTGTGCAGGCGGCTTGCCGAGCTCTCTCCATGCGCGGGCGGGGAGCAGCGCTCGATCCTCGTGAACTCGGGGGCGGAGGCCGTCGAGAACGCGGTCAAGATCGCGCGGACGGCGACCGGCCGCCCGGCCGTGGTGGTCTTCGACAACGCCTTCCACGGTCGCACGCTGCTCGCGATGACGATGACGAGCAAGGTCAAGCCGTACAAGGCAGGATTCGGTCCCTTCGCGCCCGAGGTGTACCGCGCGCCGGCGCCATACCCCTACCATGACATCTCGTCCGACGACTCGATCGCCGCGCTCGAGCACTTGTTCAAAGCCGACGTCGACCCCTCCACGGTTGCATGCCTCGTGCTCGAGCCCGTGCAGGGAGAAGGCGGGTTCGTGGCCATGCCGCCCGACTATCCGGGGAGGTTGCAGGAGCTCTGCCGCTCTCACGGGATCCTGTGGGTGAACGACGAGGTGCAGTCCGGGGTCGGGCGAACGGGAACGATGTGGGCCATCGAGCAGTACCCGGGCGCTGAGCCCGACCTGACTGTCTTCGGGAAGTCGATCGGCGGCGGGCTTCCGCTGGCGGGAGTGACGGGCGGCGCCGAGGTGATGGACGCCGTGCCGCCGGGTGGCCTCGGCGGGACGTTCGGCGGGAACCCGCTCTCCTGCGCGGCCGCTCTCGCCGTGCTCGACATCGTGAGCGAGCCGGATTTCCTCGCGAGCGCCCGGAACCTCGGCGAGACCCTGCGGGCACGTCTCGGGCAAATCGCCGCCCGCAACCCCGAGATCGGCGAGGTGCGCGGCCTCGGCTCGATGCTCGCGTTCGAGTTCGTGGAGCGAACGCCGGACCGTGCCAAGGCCATCGTCGACGCTGCGTTCGAGCGCGGCCTCGTCCTCCTCTCGTGCGGGCTCTACGGCAACGTGATCCGCCTGCTACCCCCTCTCAACATCGCGCCGGAGGAGTTGGACGAGGGGCTCGCCATCCTGGAGGAGTCGCTTGGCGCCTAGCGCGCCGGACATCAGCGTCAGAAACCTGACAAAGCGTTACGGGGACGTCCTCGCGGTCGACGGGATCGACCTCGACATCCGGGCCGGAGAGTTCTTCACCATGCTCGGTCCCTCCGGATCGGGCAAGACGACGACGCTCCGCATGATCGCGGGTTTCGAGATCCCCGACGAGGGGACGATCGAGCTCGCCGGCGAGGACGTGTCGCGCCTCCCGCCGTACGACCGTCCCGTGAACACAGTCTTCCAGGACTACGCGCTCTTCCCGCACATGACAGTGCAGGCCAACGTCGAGTACGGGCTCATGGTGAAGAAGGTCAAGAAGGGGGAGCGCCGGGAGCGCGCGACCGAGGCGCTCGAGATGGTGCGGCTCGCTGGCTTCGGCAACCGGAAGCCGTCACAGCTCTCCGGCGGCCAGCGGCAGCGCGTCGCGCTCGCGCGCGCGATCGTCAACCGGCCGAGGGTGCTCCTGCTCGACGAGCCGCTTGGCGCGCTCGATCTGAAGCTACGCCAACAGATGCAGATCGAGTTGAAGTCGATCCAGCGCGAGGTCGGGATCACGTTCGTGTACGTCACGCACGATCAGGAGGAGGCGCTGACGATGTCCGACCGCCTCGCGGTGTTCAACCAGGGCCGGATCGAGCAGATCGGGCCCCCTGCCGAGGTGTACGAGCATCCACAGAGCGAGTTCATCGCGGGCTTCGTCGGCGTGTCGAACGTGATCGAACGTGACGGGCGTCGCTACACGGTCCGCCCCGAGAAGCTCAACCTGCTGGAAGACGGCGACCAGCCCGAACCGGGCGCGCATGTCGAGGCGGGCGTCGTGAGAGACGTGCAGTACGTAGGGCCCGTCACGCGCTACCACGTTACGCTCGACCGTGGTGGCGAGCTCCAAGTGCTTGCGCAGAACCTCGAAGAGGGCTCGAGCGAGGTGCTCGGGGTGAAGGGGCGGCGCGTGCGCGTCGAGTGGCGTCCAGGACAGGAGTCGGAGATCGACGAATTGGAGGGAGGATCCGAATGAAGGGACGCAAGGTGCGCGTCGCTCGATGGGCCGTGTTCGGCCTGCTCGTCGCGGCGCTGAGCGTCGTCGCAGCAGGCTGCGGTGGCGGCGACGACGAAGGTGGCGGTGGCACCAGCACCGAGGTGGAGGGCCTCGGGACATCGCTCGAGGAGATCCAGGACCTGGCACGGCAGGAGGGCGAGGTCAACATCGTCCAGTGGGCTGGCTACGCCCAGCTCGTCGACGAGTTCAAGGCCGAAACGGGGTGCACGGTCAACACGAAGGACGGCGCGACCTCGGACGACATGATCAGCCTCATCCAGACGGGCGCTTACGACGGAGTTTCTGCGTCGGGGAACGCGAGCGTCCGGCTCATGACGACAGGTGAGGTCGCTCCGATCAACACCGACTTCATCCCGAACTACGCGGACGTGCAGGAGGGAATCAAGGACCAGGACTACAACTCACTCGACGGGCAGCCGTACGGCGTCCCCCACGGGCGCGGTCCGAACTACCTCATGTTCCGCAACGACATCGTCCCCGCGGACACGGACAGCTGGAACGTCATCTGGGAGCAGGATCAACTCGACAAGTACAAGGGCAAGATCTCGATCTACGACGATTCGATCTTCATCGCCGATGCGGCCGTGTATCTCAAGGCGACCCAGCCGGATCTCGGGATCGACGACCCGTACCAGCTCAACGAAGAGCAGTTCAACGCGGCCGTCGACCTGCTGAAGAAGCAAGCGGCAGCCGGCCTGAACTACTGGCCCGGTGACGTCGCCAAGCAGATCGCCGAGTACACGAACGGCGACAGCGTCGTCGGGACGGCGTGGCCGTATCAGTACGTGCAGCTCACCGGCGCCGACCCGCCGGTCCCCGTCACTGCGATCAAGCCCACGGAGGGCACCACCGGATGGTCGGACACGTGGATGCTCTACTCGAAAGCGGAGCACCCGAACTGCATGTACCTGTGGATGAACCACATGCTCTCCCCGGAGGCGCAGGCGGCGGTGGCCGAGGTCTTCGGAGAGGCCCCCGTCAACCTCGAGGCGTGCGAGCTCACGAAGAACGAGAACCACTGCGACGAGTACCACGCTGACGACGAGTCGTGGTGGGAGGACGTTTACTACTGGACGACACCCGTCGAGGACTGCAACGACGACGACGAATCGACGACGTGCAAGACGCAGGAAGACTGGGAAGCCGCCTGGACGGAGATCAGGGGGTAACTCCCTGAACCGGCAGGAGGCATGACCTCAGTCTCTGTCTCCGAGTCGCGGGGGGGGGGGGGCCGGGCGGCG
>JBMDXR010000042.1:0-1602 GCA_048594925.1 Gaiellaceae bacterium | reverse complement strand
AGTCAGGAGGTGCTGACGACGATGGCAACCACAACCGAGAAAGCGACGCTTCGTAGCCCGGTCTACCAGGCGTACATGCTCTTGCGGGTCGGCTTCACGGTGGCGCCGATCCTCTTCGGCCTCGACAAGTTCTTCAACTGGACGGTCGACTGGCCCGACTACCTGGCGTCCTGGGTGAACGACATCGTCCCGGGCAGCGGCCAGGACTTCATGTACTTCGTCGGCGTGGTCGAGATCGCCGCCGGGATCCTCGTCGCCGTGGCTCCGCGCGTCGGCGCGTACGTCGTCGCGGCCTGGCTGGCAGGCATCATCGTCAACCTGCTCACGGTCGATCCGCCCACCTACTACGACATCGCGCTGCGCGACTTTGGGCTTCTGCTCGCTGCGCTCACGCTCGGCCGGCTGGCGGGCGCCGTTCACACGGCGCGGGCCGTCGTCCCAGCCACGGAGCCGCTGCGCCGCGCCGCTTGAGCAGGACGGAAATGCGAGTCCCAGCCGGCGAGCCCGGCTGGGACTCACGTGTCAGAGAGGGTGACCCCAATGAGTAAGACACCGCTTTACGAGCTGGCCGAGCACGGCCAGAGCGTCTGGATCGACTTTCTCTCCCGCGACCTCATCGGCAGCGGCCAGCTCGAGCGAATGATGCGCGAGGACGCCGTCGTCGGCGTCACCTCGAACCCGACGATCTTCCAGAAGGCGATCTCCGCCACGGACTCCTACGACGACCAGCTTCTCGAGCTACTCGAGGAGGGCCAGGCCCCGAAGGAGATCTTCATCCGCCTGGCGTCCAAGGATGTCGAAGACGCACTCGTCCTCCTCCGCCCGGTCTGGAACCGGAGCAGCGGGCGAGACGGCTACGTCTCGATCGAGGTGGACCCGAATCTCGCCTACGAGACCGCTGCGACCATCGACGAGGCACAACGCCTGCACGACCTCATCGACCGCCCCAATCTCTTCGTCAAGATCCCGGCGACGGCACCCGGCCTGCCCGCGATCGAGGAGATGATCGCGCGCGGCCGCTCGATCAACGTCACGCTCATCTTCTCGCTCCAACGCTACGCCGAGGTGGCGGAGGCCTACATCCGCGGCCTCGAGCGCCTCGTCGAGGGCGGCGGCGACCCGGGTCGCGTCTCGTCCGTGGCGAGCTTCTTCGTCTCCCGCGTCGACACGGAAGCGGACCGGCGGCTGGATGAGATCGGCGGCCACGACGAGCTCAAGGGCACGCTCGCGGTCGCGAACGCGAAGCTCGCCTACCAGCGTTACACGGAGGTCTTCTCCGGCGAGCGCTGGGAGGCCCTTGAGACGAAGGGTGCGACGCGGCAGCGTTGCCTCTGGGCATCGACCTCGACCAAGAATCCGGACTACTCGGACGTGCTCTACGTCGAGGAGCTGATCGGGTCGAACACGGTGAACACGATGCCTGAGGAGACCATCCGCGCCTTCCAGGATCACGGGATGGTCGCCGGAACGCTCGTGCAAGGGGTCGACGAGGCTCGCTGGACGCTAGAGCGGTTCGCAAAGGCCGGCGTCGACTACGACGACGTCACCGAGACGCTCGAGCGTGAGGGCGTGAAGACGTTCGTCGCCTCCTTCGCGGAGCTC
>JBMDXR010000041.1:0-4467 GCA_048594925.1 Gaiellaceae bacterium | reverse complement strand
CGCAACGCGCTCCTGCCCCAGATCACGGGGCTCGCGCTGGCGCTCGGCGCCGTCGTGGCGGGCGCGATCGTGGTCGAGATCGTGTTCTCGTATCCCGGTCTCGGCACGCTCACCCTGAACGCGATCCATAATCGCGACTACTTCCTGATCCAGGGGATCTTCCTCTTCCTCATCACCGGCGTCCTGATCGCGAACTTCATCATCGACATCGCGTACGTGTTCATCGATCCGCGGACCCGGATCGGGATGCAGGGCGGCGCGTGATGGCGGTCTCCGACCAGCGCGACCTCGTCGTCACGACCGGCGCGCCTGCGCCGTCGCTCGAGGCGACCGCGACCACGGCCCCCGGAGGCGGTGCACCGCTCGCGGCCGCAGGGTTGCGTGGCCGCTCCGAGTTCCTCTACTTCGCGTTTCGCAACTGGAAATTCGTCACCGGTCTCACGGTCGTCGTCGCCGTCTTCGTGCTCGGCCTCGTCGGCCCGCTGCTCACCGACAACGAGCCACTCGCTTTCAGCGGACCCTCCGACGCGCCGCCGTCCTCGGAGTACTGGTTCGGGACGACGACGTTCGGGCAGGACGTGTTCGCCCAGTTCGTGTACGGGCTGCGGGCGGCATTCCTCGTCGGCGTCATGGGCGGCGGGATCGCGTGGATCCTCGGAGCCGCGATCGGCTTCACCGCCGGCTATCGCGGAGGGTGGACCGACGACGTCCTGAACATGCTCACGAACGTCGTGCTCGTGATCCCGACGCTGGCGATCCTCATCATCGTCGCCGCCTACATGAACGTTCAGAGCTACGCGACCGAGGCGATCCTCATCGGGCTCACGTCCTGGCCCTGGGCGGCACGCGCGGTGCGGGCGCAGACGTTCTCGCTGAAGACGCGCGACTTCGTCGACGTCGCCCGGCTGAGCGGCCGCGGCACGAGGCAGATCATCACGACGGAGATCGCCCCGAACATGAGCTCGTATCTGCTGATGATGTTCATCCTGCTCTTCGGCGGCGCGATCCTCATCGGCGCGTCGCTCGACTTCCTCGGCCTCGGCCCGTCCGAGTCCGTGTCGCTGGGCCTGATGATGAACAACGCGTTTCTCTCGAGCGCGCTGCTCCTCGGCCTCTGGTGGTGGTTCGTACCGCCGGGGGTCGGGATCATCGCGATCGTCGGCGGCCTTTACGTGATGAACGTCGGCCTGGACGAGATCTTCAATCCGAAGCTGCGGGAGAAGTGAGATGAGCCTCCGGGTCGACGCGCTGACGGTCTACTACCAGTCGCTCCGCGGTGACGTGAAGGCGGTCGACGGCGCGACCTTCGAGATCGCGGACGGCGAGATCATGGGACTCGCCGGCGAGTCGGGCTGCGGCAAGTCGACCCTGGGCAAGAGCCTCATCCGCATGGACGCCCGCATGCGCTACGTGGACGGCCGCGTCGAGCTCGACGGGCGCGAGCTCCCCGTCTGGGACGACGGGAAGATGAACGCCTTCCGCTTCAAGGACGTCTCGATCATCCCCCAGTACGCGCTGAGCGCGTTGAACCCGACCCGGAAGATCGGCCCCATGGCGGCCGATCTCCTCGAGTCGCGCGGCGTCGAGGTGCACACGGTCTTTCCCGAGTTCACGCGCCGGCTCAAGATCGTCGGGCTCTCCGAGGACGTGCTCGACCGCTTCCCGATCGAGCTCTCCGGCGGCATGAAGCAGCGAGTCGTGATGGTGCTGTCCTCCCTCCTCGACCCCTCGCTCCTCATCGCCGACGAGGTGACGTCCGCGCTCGACGTGTCGACTCAGCGTGCGGTTTCCGAGCTGCTCGTGGAGTTCCGCGACCGTGGCTTCGTCAAGAGCATGATCGTGATCACCCACGACCTCTCCGTCCTGCATCAGATCGCCGACACGATCCTCGTCATGTACGCAGGGAAACTCGCGGAGAAGGCTTCGGCCGAGGCGATCATCGACGCCCCGAAGCACCCGTATACGCAGCTTCTCCTCTCGTCGCTCCCGGAGGTCGGCGTTCGATATGCGGAGCGACGTCTCCAGGGCATTCCCGGACGCCCGCCGTCGCTCCTGGAGCCGCCCCCGGGCTGCCGCTTCCGGGCCCGCTGCCCGCTCGCAATCGAGAGGTGCGGCGACGAGCCGCCCTTCGTCGAGGTTGCTCCGGGCCAGACCGCAGCGTGCTGGAAGGCGGCGGCCTGATGCTCAGCGTCGACGCCTGCTGCAAGACCTACAAGGTGGGCGCGTTCGGCGGCCGCGAACTGGAGGCGGTACGGAACGTGAGCTTCGAGGTGCAGCCGGGCGAGGTCGTGTCGCTCATCGGCGAGAGCGGGAGCGGGAAGTCGACGATCGGCAAGATGATCCTCCACCTCCTGAAGGCGACTCGAGGCTCGATCGTCTTCGACGGCGTCGACATTTCCACGCTCACGGGCAAGGAGCTCCGAAAGTACTACGCAGACGTGCAGGGCGTGTTCCAGGACCCGTTCAGCTCGTTCAATCCGATCTTCAAGGCCGACCGCGTCTTCACGATGCTCCGCAGCGTCTACTTCTCCGAAGTGTCGACGCCGGACTGGAATGCGAAGCTCGAGCGCTCGCTCGAGGCCGTCAACCTCAATCCCGGCGACGTCATGGGGAAGTACCCACACCAGCTGAGCGGCGGGCAGCTGCAACGGATGCTCGTCGCGCGAGCGCTCTTGCTCGACATCCGTCTGCTCGTCGCGGACGAGATCATCAGCATGCTCGACGCCTCCACGCGCATCGACGTCCTGAACCTGCTCGGCGAGCTCAAGGAGCGCGGCCTGGGGATCCTCTTCATCACCCACGACCTCTCGCTCGGCAACTACATCAGCGACAAGACGATGATCTTGTTGAAGGGCACGGTCGTGGAGCTCGGCCCGACCGAGCTCGTCTTCGGCAACCCCGTTCACCCGTACACGAGGTCGCTCCTCGCTTCCGTGCCGCAGCTCCACCGCAAATGGCACGACGTCGAAGCCGAGCTCGGCGCCACACGGGCGACCGGGAACGGTGCATCTGCCGACGCGGCTCCGCCCTCCGGCAGGCTCGTCGAGGTCGAAAGCGGTCACTTCGCCGCGGTCGACGGCCGCGGTGAGAGCTGACGTGGCGAGCGTCCGAGCCGACGCCCCGACGGCGGCGGAGAGCGGCGCGCCGTCCATCCCCTGGGAGGAGCGCCCGTCGGGCTCGAGCGACGTGCTGTGGCGCTCGAGCCGCAACCCGATCATCGCCCGCGACCAGACGGCCCGCTCCAACAGCATCTTCAACTCGGCGGTCGTGCGGTTCGGCGACGGCTTCGCGGGCGTGTTCCGCGTCGACGACCGACGCCGCACGATGAACGTCCATGCCGGCCACAGCGCGGACGGGGTGGACTGGGAGATCGACGACGAGCCGATCGTCTTCCGCGCGGAGGACGGGCGAGTCGCGGAGATCCAGGAGGAGTTCCTCTACGCCTACGACCCGCGCGTCACGTGGCTCGAGGATCGCTACTACGTGACCTGGTGCAACGGGTACCACGGCCCGACCGTCGGCGTCGGCTACACGCACGACTTCGAGATGTTCAAGCAGCTCGACAACGCGTTCCTTCCCTTCAACCGCAACGGCGTGCTCTTCCCGCGGCGGATCGGCGAGAGCTACGGGATGCTGAGCCGTCCGAGCGACGGCGGGCACACGTCGTTCGGCGACATCTACTACTCGGAGAGCCCCGACCTCGTGCACTGGGGCCGGCACCGGCACGTCATGTCGCCCCTGCCGCTCTCGTGGGAGTCGACCAAGATCGGCGCAGGCCCGACGCCGATCGAGACGCTCCAAGGCTGGCTCGTCCTCTACCACGGAGTCCTCACCTCCTGCAACGGCTTCGTGTACTCCATGGGCGCGGCGCTCCTCGACCTCGACGCACCGTGGCGGGTCGTGGCCCGCGGGACGGACTTCCTGCTCGCGCCGCACGCGGTCTACGAGCAGGTGGGCGACGTGCCCAACGTCGTCTTTCCCTGCGCCGCACTCGTCGACGAGGAAGCCGACCGCGTGACCGTCTACTACGGCGGCGCGGACACGGTCGTCTGTCTCGCACACGGCCGCCTCTCCGAGCTGCTCGAGTTCGTCCGCTCCTGACCGCGGGCCGCCGAGCTCGATGCCGGCCGGACGTGTCGCTCTCGGGGAGTCGAGCGGTGTCCGCTCGCCTCGCGCTCCTCTCAGGCGCGCGCAGCCCTCGCCCGCTGGGCGGCGATGAAGTCCCGGTACCAGCGGTAGCTCGCCTTCGGCAGGCGCTCGAGCGTCTCGTAGTCGACGAAGACGATCCCGAAGCGCTTCGAGTAGCCGAGCGCCCATTCGAAGTTGTCGAGCAGCGACCAAACGAAGTAGCCCTGAACACGAGCCCCGGCGTCGATCGCGCGCGCGATCGCGTCGAGATGCGTCTTGATGTACGACGTCCGGGCCGGATCCACGACGCTCCCGTTCTGCCGCAGGTCGGTGAATGCC
>JBMDXR010000040.1:0-1744 GCA_048594925.1 Gaiellaceae bacterium | reverse complement strand
CGCTCGGCGTCGACGCGCGCTCCCCGCATCAGCGAGAGGTCGATGACGACCCCGTCGTCGCACGTGGAGAGGCCGGGGATGCTGTGCCCGCCGGCCTTCACCGCGAGGGGGAGGTCGCGCTCCCGAGCGAACCGGATGGCGGTCGCCACGTCGTCGGCCGCGACCGGCCGCGCGACGACCGCGGGGCGCCGGTCGATCATGCCGTTCCAGACCGCGCGGGCGGAGTCGTAGCCCGCATCGCCCGGCAGCACCAGCTCGCCGGCGAACCTCTCGGCGAGCGCGCGCACGGCGCTTGCATTCATCGGCGACTTCCCTGCGCTCATCGCTCCCTCCTGTGTGAAGTCTCGTGGCGCCCGGCGAGGGCTTGCTGATAGAGACGCGGAGCGGCGCCGAGAATCATCGCTCCAACGGTCGAACGCTGGTCAGGAAGATCGTGGACGATGTCCTCGATCGCCGCACCTGCGGGCACCTCGCGCCCGACGCTGAGGAATTCGAGCGGACGCTCCTCGACGCCTACGACGCGAAAAGCGAGGCGTTCGGGCACGTAGCGGGCATCGGGAGCGGGGGCTAGCGTGACGCCGACCGTGCGATAGACCTGCAAATCACGAGAAGCCGACGCTCGGACTCGAACCGAGGACCCCTTCATTACGGGTTTCGTAAACGCCGAAGCGCGTTGTCGCGCGAGACAAAGCGCGCAACGGAACACACGGCAGCCGTGCAGAAACGAGCGCGGATCTCCCTCGCCGGTCGTAGTCCAGGGAAGAGAACGAAGCATGGAGCCTCCGGACCCTTTGCTACCGGTTGCGACCGCTGGGCTCCCTAAGGAGCGTCGACTACGACCTGGACGTGTAGCGTACCGCGACCATATCGTCGTACGTTTTCGTCTCGAGATGCGTCAGCCACTGCGTTGCGAGGCCGTCCTCAAAGAGCCGCTTCCCGCGACCGAGCACGACGGGACAGACCTGGAGGCGGTACTCGTCCACGAGGCCCTCTCGCATGAGTGAGTCCGAGAGGGCGAGGCTCCCCCAGACGACCGTGTCCTTTCCGGGCTCGGCCTTTAGCCGGCGAACCTCCTCCGCGGCGCTGCCGGAAACCAGCCGCGCAGGCTCCCAGCTCCCCCAGGGAGCGCTCTCGAGCGTGCTCGAGAAGACGACCTTCGGGGTCGCGTTCAGCGCATCCGCGATGGCCTGCGTCTCCGTTGTCTGATCGGGCCAGTAGGCCGCGAACATCCTGTACGTCACGGCGCCGAGGAGGATCGTGTCGAGACTCTCGATGAACGCGAGCTGGTCCTCGACGAACGGGCCCGAGGTCGGGTCCGCCGCCGCCCCGGTCTCGGTCACGAAGTCGAGCTCCCCGTTCGGGCCCGCCGCATAGCCGTCGAGCGTCACGAACTGCTGGACGACGACCTTGCGCATCTCGTCGAGCCTACTAGCTTGTGGTCAAAGGGCGCCTGGGCAGGCTCCGCGAGGCCTCCGATCGGGCGGGCATGTCGGGCGGGTTGCCCCGATCTTGAAATCGAGACCGCGCGGCACCAGCACGGGCCCACATCGGGCCGCGGCCCCAACGTCGGCTTCACGCCGTGAGATGGATCCGGGCGGACCCGGACGCCCACGCACGTCGTCTTCGTCGAGCTCAAGGGGAACACTGGAGCACGGACGGCGTCGCCGACGCTGGCTCCGTCGGAATAGCCGAGTGAGAGACGCGGGTCCGCCCAAGGGCACGGACGGGCACGATCTTCCTTGGA
>JBMDXR010000004.1:0-22764 GCA_048594925.1 Gaiellaceae bacterium | reverse complement strand
GACAGCGACCTTCACGTCGCTGAAGGACGCCGCGGTGAGCCCGAGACAAACGGCGAGGTCGGCGGCGTAGTGGTCTGGCGCGACGGAGAGCGTGAGGGCGGCGTCGAGTGCGTCGCGCCGGTCGGCGACGATCCGCTCGTCGTTGATCGGGATCAGTAGCGTCGGCGCGAGTGCGGCAGCGCCTTGCGCAAACCAGCGCAGTCCTAGCTCGTCGCCGCTGTGGGCAGCGCGCTTCGCCTTGAGCACGGACTCAAGGAAGTCCTCAAGCTCTGGGTCTGCCTTCGGGTGGCGTAGCGAGGGGTCGGCGCCAAGGCGCGTCCGGGTTTCTTCGTCCATGCAGAGGTAGGAGGCGGCGTTGATCGCCGGGAAGCCGAGCGACCACTGCGCGGGAGCCGTCGCTTTCGCCAGCCAGGCGTCGGCCGTTGTCGCTCCTGCAGAGACGTGCAGCGGTGCATCGCCACTTCGTTCCTCAAACCACGTGCGGTAGCCGACGCGGGGCGACGGTGTGATCACCGTCAGGTCGAGGTCGCTTCCGACCGCAGCAGTTCCCTTGGCGTAGCTTCCGGTGAGAAGCACGGCGGCTGCCTCCAGCTCTAGCGTGAGGAGCCGCTCGACCACACGCTCCGCAAGAGCGTCATCGAGCCCTTCGATCTGTCCTTCAAGGTGCGGCACCGAGCGACCCTATATCCGCGCTGTCTTCTGCTTGCCGGACTTCCCCTGTGCCGCCGCTGCCGTCGCGCGCGGTGCAGGCATGTTCGTGATCGCGCTCACAGGGCGCCGGACGCGTGCGCTTCCGTCCGCGCTGTTCGTCCCTTCCGGCTTCGGGCGCAGCACGATCACCTCCTGATTGATCTTCCGCAGCGCGACAGCGTTCTGGAGCAGCCGGTAGAAGAGCAGGCCGCGCGCGTTCGACTGCCGCCGGCTCCTTGTAAGCCTCCAAGCGATCGGTGTGGATGGTCGAGGCAAGCTCACGGTTGCGCTCGACGAACACAAGCAGTGTCTCGCGCGTTACGTCCGGGACGAGCTCGGTCCGGGCGCGCCCGAGCTTCCACCGCTTCGACTTCTTCCCGACGCCGTCGCCCTTGCGCTCGACGGCGATGGCAACGATCACCTTGCCCTCCGCCTCGACCGCGCTTGCCGCCCGGCGAGGGGCTGCCGAGGTAGCTCTCATCTACCCGACGCAACTTGTGCAGCATCAGCCAGGCCGACTCGCAGCTGATCCCCAACTCGCGCTCCAGCTCCTTCGCGCTCACACCGCTCTTGCTGCTCGTCAGCATCCAGATCGCCCGGAACCACGTCAGCAGCGGCAGCCGCGTCTTCTCGAAGATCGTCCCCGCCGTGATCGAGGTCTGCCTGCCGCACGCCGTGCAAACGTAGAGGTAGCGCTTCGTCAGCCAGGCGTCGCTCGGCCCGCAGCGCTGACAGGAGACCCCGTCCCGCAAGCGAATACGCGCGAGTAGGCCGCGCAGTCGCCGTCCGTCTGGAACCAGTCGAGGAACTGGCTCAGCGAGGATGGTAATCAGCCCCGGCCCTCGGGCCGGAGCGCGAGGGCCGCGCCGCAGTCACGAACCCTGATTCTACGTGAGCTAAGCCGATACCCCCTTCCGCAAAGCCCTCTGACGGACTCGACGTCGACCCCTCATCTCGCCCGAGTCCGCGTCGGCCCCGGGAAGTGTCAGCGCGCCACTAGGGTTCCGATCGATGGAAGGCAGGCGGCAGAAGCACCTCGCTCTCATCATCGCGCGCGAGCTAGCGTCGCAGATCGCGACCGCGACGTTCATCGCAGATGCGGCCGGTGACCTCGTCTTCTACAACGAGGCTGCGGAAGAGATCCTGGGTCGGACCTTCGCCGAGGCCGGGACGATGTCCGCAGATGGGTGGACGTCCGAGTTCCTTCTCGAGGAGCTCGACGGTACCGCCATGCCGCTGGAGCGCATGCCTGCGGGTGTAGCCCTCTTGGAGCGGCGCCCCGCGCACGGCAAGCTCTGGATGACCGGCCTCGACGGTCAGCGCAGGTTGCTCTCCGTAACGGCGGTGCCGCTCTTCGCGTCCGCGACCGAGTTCGTGGGCATGATCGCCCTCTTCTGGCAGTCGACGCCGGACGACGCTTGACGTGCCGTTCAGGCTGAGGGTGTGGGGGTGCCGCGGGTCGATACCCACCCCCGGCGAGGCGACCGTCCGCTTCGGCGGCAATACGCCGTGTGTCGAGGTCCGAACCGACGACGGAGGCCTGCTCATCCTCGACGCCGGCACAGGGCTCCGTCAGCTCGGCACGCACCTCCATCGGGACGCCCCCTTACACGTCCTCGTCACCCACCTTCACCTCGACCACGTCGAGGGGTTGAGGTTCTTCGCGCCGTTCTGGCACGCGAAGAGCGAGCTTCACATCTGGGGCCCGCCATCGCCGCTGCACTCCCTCGAGGAGCGCATCACACGGGCGTTCTCGCCGCCGCTCTTCCCCGTCGAGCTCGCCGATACGCCAGCCGACGTGACGTTCCACGACGTTCCTCAGGAACCGTGGGAGATCGAGGGCGTTCGGATCGAGGCACGGACGGTCTCCCATCCGGGACCGACGCTCGGCTACCGGCTTTCGATGAACGGAACCACTCTGGCGTACATCCCGGACCATGAGCCCGTCCTCGGCGTCGCGCTGGCGGACCTCGAGCCGGAGTGGATCTCCGGGTATGCGCTCGCCGAGGACGTCGACGTGCTCTTTCACGACTGCCAGTTCAGCGAGGTCGAGTACCCGTCCAGGATCGGCTGGGGTCACTCGAGCGTCGCACACGCCGTCGAGTTCGCCCGGCGGGCCGACGCTAGTCACCTAGTGCTGTTCCACCACGATCCGGACCGTTCGGACGACGGTGTCGACAGGCTCGTCGAGCGCGCACGGGAATTGTGGGGCGAGGACGCCGGAGACGCTCCCGTCGCTGCCTCCGAGGGTATGACCCTTGACCTCCCCTAGCTGGCCAAACCCGCCATGAGCCGCCTTGCCCATTACTCCGCGAAGCCGGCAACGATGCCGGATCTCACGAAGCGCTCTGACGGACTCGAACCGCCGACCCCCTCCTAACCATCCTGGGCCAGATAGCTTTCGTGTGCTAGTAGCGGTCGCGGTAAACGGGGCGCGGCGGCACCGTCAGCAGAAGCGGGACGTAGCGGTGCTCGGCGCCGAGCCGCCGCAGTTCGCGCCCGCACTCGCGGATCTCGCGGAGAGGTCCTCGCTCACCTACGACCCGAAAGCCCGCACAAGACCGGCGAGTGCCGCGGCGTCGACTCGACCCTGACGGCCCTCCGGTCGCGGCTACGATCGTTTGGAGACGTCCGCCACAGGATCGCCTGCTCTACGCGTATGGTCGCGACTCCCGTTCGGCAGGAGGGAAGCTGACCGGTGCCGAGCAAGCGGATCTTCCTGGCAGGTGCGACCGGTGTTCTCGGGATACGGCTGGTGCCGCTCTTGGTCGCGGACGGTCACACGGTCGCGGGCATGACCCGTTCACCCGAGAAAGCGGCCAGCCTCCGGATGCTCGCGGCAGAGCCGGTCGTCTGCGACGTCTTCGAGCGGAGGGCGCTGGAAGAGGCGATCATCTCCTTTCGACCCGACGTCGTCATCGACGAGCTGACCGATCTTCCCGACGACGTGTCCCTCGTCCCCAGGTATGTCGCCGCAAATGCGCGCATGCGGCGCGAAGGGAGTCGGAACGTACTCGCCGCCGCGCAAACGGCGCACGCATCCCGCATACTCGCGCAGAGCGTCGCCTGGCAACTTGCCGGAGACGCTAGCGCCGCCGTCGCCGAACACGAACGGTCGATCCTCGCCGCAGGAGGAGTCGTCCTGCGCTACGGGAGGCTCTACGGGCCCGGCACGTACTTCGAGCACGAGGCGTCTCCGTCCCCGCGCATCCACGTCGACGAAGCTGCGCGGCGCACGGTCGCGGCTCTCAACGCACCTTCCGGCGTGCTCACGATCGTCGAATGCGAATGAGGCAGGCCGATGCGAAAAGTGATCGCGGCTCGCCTCCCAGTTGTCACGCGACTCCACGTACTCGCCCTCGTCAATCTCGCGCAGGTGAGTGGCTGCGACGGCGGTGCGAATTCGCGGATTTGGAGGAACGTGCCGCTGTGTCTCCGCCGAATCGCGCGGGCTATGGCAGTTCCTCGGGCAACCAGTCGCAGCCCTCGGCTCAGCTAATCGCCTTCGCGTCGCTGGCCGTGGTCGACGGCAGCCGCGGGTGCCGCGGGCCGGTCGCGACTCTCCTTGGGACGCGTTTGCTCGAGGGCCGCTCGGAGCCGTGCCGTCTCGTTGTGCGCGACCGCTGCGAGTTGCATCCCCTGCCCGTCATCGAGCAGGGTGTACGAGGCGTCGAAGTCGTAGATCCGTGCTCCAGCCTGGTCGAGCAAGCGCCAACGGACCGTCGCCTGGACGAGGCGCGGGCTGAGCTCGGTCACCTGAGCGTCCAGGATCTCTGCCGAGCGGACACCGATCTCCCGATAGGTGTCGAGGAGCCGCTCGAGCTGACCGACCCACGCCTCGCGGTCCGCGACGGTCGTGACGGGCCTCTCTCCGGCGTCGCTCGTGATCTGGCACGGGTAGGTGAAGAGGTCGGCGACCGCCGACGCATCGAACGTCTCGAAGGCGTTCCTGTAGGCGTCGAGGAAGTCTTCGATGTCGTATCGCTCGGGTACCAACGCCCTGACTCGCAGAATACGCTCAGCTCGCCGCTTGAGCCCGCGGTTCGCACGTGCGAGCGTCGCGAAGCGGTCGAGCTACTCGCCACTCCGAAATGGCGGGCGCCACACCGGGCGCTGGAGGTTCAAAGTCAGATCATTTACTGTCGAAGCGTGCCCGTCACGACCGTGCGTGATGCCGTCATCGACGTCCTGCTGGAGCGGAGACTCACAGTCCTCTTCGCGAATCCCGGATCGACGGAGGTGCCTTTCCTCGCCGGTCTCCCGGGAGATCTCGAGTTCGTGCTCGCGCTCCACGAGGCCTCCGTCGTCGGAATCGCGACCGGCTGGGCGATTGCTCGGGCGGAGCCCGCGCTCGCCCTGCTGCACACGACCGCAGGGCTCGGCAACGCGGTCGGGGCGCTCGCGACCGCGCGCGTCAACCGCGCGCCGCTGGTTGTTCTCGTCGGGCAGCAGGATCGCCGCCATCTCGCACACGAGCCCTTCCTGACCGGTCGGCTCCAGTCGCTCGCCGGGGACTACCCGGTCTGGGTGGACCAGCCGGTTCGCCCGCAGGATCTCCCGGGATCGATCAGCCGCGCGTACCACGAAGCCGTGACCGGAAGAGGCCCGGCGATCGTCATCGCTCCCATGGACGACTGGGGCGCTCCCGCCGGCGATCCCGCAGACAGCGCTGCCCCAGGCTCAGTCGTGCGGGCCGCGGCGGCGGATCCTGCGGCGCTCGACGCGCTCGCGGCGTTGGTCGCTTCTTCGGAGCGTCCGGCGATCGTCGTCGGCGCGGGCGCCGACGACGCGGCGAGTTGGGAGGCGCTCGTCGAGATCGCCGAGAAGATCGGAGCGCCCGTCTGGCAGGAGTCGTTTGGCGCGCGTGCCGGGTTCCCGCACGATCACCCGCAGTTCGCCGGCCATCTGCCCGCGGACCGGGCGCGGCTCCGCGCAACGCTGGAGCCGCACGATGTCGTGCTCGTCGTCGGCGCGCCCGCCTTCCGGCAATACTCGTACGCACCCGGGCTCCTGTACTCCGTGGGGACGCGAGTCGCAGTCGTCACGGACGACCCCTCCGAGGCGCACAGGAGCGTCGCCGAGCTCGTCGTGCTCGCACCGGTGGCGGGCGTGTGCGCGGAGCTGTCTCGTAAGGTCGCCCCACGAGCCGGCCTGGTCGGGAAGCGCGGCCGGCGAGAGCCTCTCGTAGCCGGGGGGGCCCACAACCCCCTCCGGGCTGGGCAAGTCTTCGATGCTCTGGCCGAGCGTCTGTCGCGAGACGCGGTCGTGATCGAGGAGTCGCCGTCGAGCCGGCCCGAGCTTCTGGAGCGGCTTCCCGCCCGCGTCCCCCTCGGGATCGTCAGCCCCGCGATGGGTGGGCTCGGGTTCGGGATCCCTGCCGCCATCGGCATCCGCATGGGACGCCCCCAGCGCCCTGTCGTCGCGTTGGTCGGCGACGGCGCATCGCTGTATTCGATCCAGGCGCTGTGGACTGCGGTCCACTACAGCGTGGGCGCCCTGATCGTCATCCTCGCGAACGGGCGCTACGCCGTCATGGATCGCCTGATGGAGAAGGAAAGAGGCTCGCCGCCGTGGCCGAGCTTCCCGGAGATCGACTTCGTTGCGCTCGCGCAGGCCTTCGGATGCTCTGCGCGGAAGGTCACGTCCCCGGCCGAGCTCGAGCAGTGCTTCGATGAGGTCGTCCCCGGGCTCGATGGGCGGGACGAGCCGCTCGTCGTCGTGATCTCGGTCGATCCCGACGAAACGTTCGAGCCGTGAGCTGCGGTGCATCCATAGGATCCGCCGAGTGGTGACCACCCAGGCGTCACTACCCTCGCGGTTCAGACGGCCGCGCGGCACGAGCAGCGAGCAGATTGCATTCGAGATCCGCCGCTACATCGCCCAGCACGACCTCCGTCCTGACCACCGGCTCGGCACGGAGAGCGAGCTCGCGACCGAGTTCGGCGTCAGCCGGCCGACGCTCCGCGAGGCGCTCCGACTGCTCGCGAGCTCGCATCTCATTCGAGCCTCGCGGGGGCCTGGCGGCGGGATATTCGTCGCCAGCACGGAAAACGAGGGGATCGGGCTGAACCTGAGCGAGTCCATCGCGACCATGCTCGAGACGGAGAGCATCTCGCTGATCGAGCTCGTCGAGGCCCGCATTCAGCTCGAGGTGCCGCTCGCCGGCCTAGCCGCGCTGAACGCGACCGCCGAAACGGTAGCCGAGCTCGAGGCCGCGATCGCGGAAGGCAGGAGCCACCGCCACCGAGCGGCCTCCGACGAGTTTCGGCTCGCGGACGCCCGGTTCCACCGCGAAATCGCCCGAACGGCGGGGAACGAGCTTCTCCGAGCGTTCACGGGCTGGACGCTCGACGTGCTGCAGCCCTTGCTCGTGGCGCGCGTGGGGCCGACCGTCGACGGAAACGCGATTCTGCGTCAGCACCGTGCGGTCCTGCGAGCGATTCGCCGCGGGCAGCCGGCGGCGGCGCAGCGGGCGATGGGCCGTCACCTCGAGTACATCCTCGAGCGAACCCTCGCCGTCGAGCGTCGCGCGCGTTGAGCTCGTAACCTTCGAAGGCTTCCCGCGCTCCGCGGCGTGATCGGGCCGATCGCCGTCACGAACCGGCTCCGAGACCGAGCAACCAGGTGGCGTTCTCCTTCAGGATCAGGGGGCGCACGTCGTCCCTGAACGGCGCATCGGCGAAGTCGGCGAGCCAGCGGTCCGGCGTGATGAGCGGGAAGTCGGAGCCGAAGAGCACCTTCCTCTTGAGCTGCGAGTTCGCGTACCGGACGAGCTGTGGCGCGAAGTACTTGGGCGACCAGCCCGAAAGGTCGATCCAGACGTTCTCCTTGTGCAGGCAAACCGAGATCGCCTCGTCCTGCCAGGGGAAGGAGGGGTGCGCGAGCACGATCTGGAGCTCCGGGAAGTCGGCGGCGACGTCATCCAGGCACATCGGATTCGAATACTTCAGGCGAAACCCCCCGCCGCCGGGGACTCCGGTGCCGATGCCGCTGTGTCCCGTGTGGAAGAGCGCAGGCAGGCCGGCTTCCGCGATGGTCTCGTACAGTCCGTAGACGCTGCGGTCGTTGGGGAAGAAGGCCTGCAGGTTGGGGTGGAACTTGAACCCCCTGACGCCGTGCTCGGCGATCAGCCGGCGGGCGCGCTCGACGGCGTCGGGTCGGGCGGGGTCGACGCTTGCGAAGGGAATGAGCACGTCGGAGTTCGCTGCGGCCGCCTCGGCGATCTCCTCGTTCGGGATCGGCGCGATGCCGCTGCGCGACTCCCAGTCGACGGTGAAGACGACGGCGGCCATGTTTCGCTCCCGGTAGTAGGCGGCGACGTCGTCGACCGTCGGCAGCGGCTCGTCGCTGCGGAAGTACGCCGCTGCCGCGGCGCGGAGCTCGGGCGGCATCGGGTCGTGCCCGTCGCGCGAGAGCTCGGTGTGCACGTGCACGTCGATCGCGGTGAGCGAGGCGGGATCGATCACGGCGCCACCGCGCCCAGCTCGTCCTCGAGCGCCGCACCCCAGGCGAGCAGGTCCCAATCAGAGCCGGGGCGGCCGATCAGCGACACGCTCACGGGCAGCCCGCTTCGCCTCCCGACCCCCGACGGCAGCGATACGACGGGGAACCCGGTCCAGTCCCAGTAGTGGGTCAGCGACAGGTCGCTGAGGTCCCCGAAGGGCTCCTCGTAGCCGGTTCCGCGCACGGGTGCGACGATCGGAACGGTCGGCTCGACGATTGCATCGATCCGATGCTCGGCGAACCAGTCGCACCAGGAGGCCGTGTCCTCCGTCCGGCCCGCCTGGCCGGCGACATACTCCTCGGCCGTCATCGCCCGCTGTTCGGCGTGCTCGAGCCGCGCGCGATTCGAGAACCGGTACCTGTCCCGCCGGTCGTCGAAGCGCCGGTGCCAGACCAGCATCTCCGTGAGCACGAGGTCCATGTACTCGGCGAGAACGTCGAGCCGGGCCCGGGGAGGCGGGGGTTCGACGCGCTCGCCGGAAAGGGCCGCGAGCGCTCGCTCGAACCCGTCGGCGACGTCCGCGTCGAGGTCGGCGATGCGCGGCGAGACGGCGTACCGGCGGAGTGTCCGGCGATCACGTGCGGGCTCGACGCCAACGAGCGCAGCCAGCAGCGGCTCGCAGTCGGCGAGCGTGCGGGTCATCGGCCCGGGGTGGTCGAACGTCGGCGCCAAGGGGACGATCCCGCGAAGCGAGAGGAGCCCGCGCGTGGGCTTGATCGTCGACGTCCCGCACTCCGCCGACGGGATGCGGAGGGAGCCCGCCGTATCGGTTCCGGTCGCCGCCGGCACCTGCCGCGAGGCGAGCGCTGCGGCCGAGCCTCCGCTCGAGCCGCCCGCCGAGCGCTCGAGCTCCCAGGGGTTGCCGACCTGGTCGGTTGTCCCGCCGCAGGCGAACTCGTGCGTGTGGAGATGGCCGAGCAGGACCATCCCCGCGGCCGAGAGGCGCGCCCAGGCGTCGCAGTCCCGGTCCGGTACGTCGTCGAGGACCCGGCTCGAAGCGGTCAGCGGCTTTCCTGCGACTGCGTAGAGGTCCTTCAGTCCGATCGGAATGCCGCAGAGTACGGGTGCGTCGCCGCGGGCGATCTCGTCGTCGGCACGGGCCGCGGCCTCCCTCGCGTCCTCCTCGTAGACGCGCACCCACGCGTTGACGGAAGCCGGATCGCCGTCGTGACTGTGCTCGCCGTCCCGCTCGGTGATTCGTGCGAGGCACGCATCGACCAGCTCGCGCGCGGAGAGGGCTCGCGACGCGAGCGCCGCCGAGGCTTCCTGGACTCCGAGATCCGCGGGGTTGCTCGTCACGGCACGATGCTCGCACGTCCGGCTGCCGAGCGAACGGCCTACGCGAGCGCGCGCCAGGCCTTCGTCAGCGCGGCTCGGAGCTGGTCGACCTGCCGCTCCGTGAAGTCGCCCACCATGCGGCGCTCGAGCGCCTGGACGTCCTCCGCGTGCTCGGCGAGGAGCTGGCGTCCGTCGTCGGTGAGGCGGATCGAGAGCTCCCGGCGGTTCCCGGGGTTCCGCTCGCGCGTGATGAGCCCGCGCTGCTCGAGCGCTCGCACGAGGTCCGCTGTCGACTGGGCGGTGACGAACGATCTCCGCGCGAGGTGCGCCGCGGGGAGCCCGTCGTGTTGCTCGAGGACGGTGAGAGCCGTGTACTGGGTCGCCGTGATCCCCGAGGGTTTCAGCAGCTCGTCGAGGTGCCAGCGGACGACGAGCTCGACGCGTTTGACTGCGTACAGCAGCGAGGTATTCGTCCTCGCGGTACTCGACTCGGTGTCGGCAGTCGCGATGGCCATGCCTGACGCGGCCAGGATAGCTCATTGACAGGAATCCTGATAGTTGGCGATACTCCCAGTCGACGGTCTCCTGGTGATGGGGCGTAAAGCCGGCCCGGTCGGCGAGGAGGTGGAAAGTGACGACGCGCGCGGAGCGCCCGGTTGACTCGCATTGCCGTTCCCTCTTAGATTCACCAGGGGCTGATGGAACCCGCGACCGATCTGTCAGATCATTTGGCGCGGGCTGCGAGCTTCGACAGCGGACTGTGCCGAACGCTGCCGCTCCGCGGGAGTCAGCCGCGAGCTCACGGCACACGCTGCCGGTAGCGGATCGAAAAGGAGGAGAGAATGACGAAGAAGCGGACCGTCGGTATCACGCTGGCGGCCTGTAGCGTCGTCGCGTTGGTGCTGGCGGCCTTGGCGGCAGGCGCCGCCCAGTCTCCGGCGCAGGCGAAGGTCGGGGCCGGCAAAGCATCGTCGACGAAGAGCGTGTGCGGTCTCGGCAACGGCAGGCGGGCGACGGGGGCACCGATCAAGATCGGCGCCATCGTCACGGTCGTGCCGGGGCTGAACTGGGACGAGATCTCGGACAGTGCGCGCGCGTACTTCAACTGCGTGAACGACAACGGCGGCATCAACGGCCGGCGCATCCAGTACATCGTCTACGAGGAGCAGATCAACCCGGAACAGATCACCGCCTTCGCCAGGAAGCTGATCGAGGAGGACAAGGTGGTCGCGCTTGTCGGGACGACGGACATCCTCGACTGCGCCGTCAACGGGGCCTATTACGCGCAGAAGGGGTTCTACGTGATCGGCAACGGCGTCCACGACGTCTGCTACGGCGGAACGAAGAACCACTCGGCGATCAACATGGGCCCGGCCATGAGCACCCTCGGTGCCGCGCAGTACCTGGTCAGGCAGGGAATCAGGGGAAAGATGGTGGTCGTCTCGCCAACCGGGGTCGACGCTGCGGGGACGTGGAACAAGCCAGCCGTGGCGTTCGCCAAGTCGAAGGGCCTCGAGGGAATCGACGTCCACGACCCGTACCCGGCCGAAGGCGCGACCTACGCGCGCAAGTACGTGCAGTTGGCCGGTGACGGTGGTGGAGTCGTCCTCGACTTCACTACGTCGGAGGCGCTGAAGGTCCTCAAGGCCGCGGAGTCGCTCGGGATCGCGAACCGGGTCAAGTGGGCGGCTTCGACGCCCTCGAACGACACCACCTTCGCGAGGGAGATCGGCTCCTTCTGGAACGGCAAGATCGGCGTCAACGCAGAGCTGGCACTGCTCGACTCGAAGGGTCCGGACATGACGCTTTACCGCGCCGTCTATCGCAAGTACGTTCCGAAGAAGTGGGGTATGTCGGCGTTCGGCCAGATGGGCTTCCTCGATGCGAGGATCGCCACGGAGGTTCTCTTGACGCTCAGTTCGAACCAGCTCAACGTCCGGGGCGTCAACGCGGCATTCCTGAGGATCAAGAACTTCAAGACGGACGTTCTCTGTCGGCCGTGGTACTACGGGAACATCGACGGGCGCATTGCGAACAACTGGGACCGCACAGTCGTTCCTCAGAACGGGAAGATGGTCGAGAAGGAGAAGTGCTTCGCGATCGCGGGCATCACCGACGAGATGAGGGCCACCCGCCGTGCGGAGAGACAGCTCAAGCTCACGAGCGGCGCGTCGTATCCACCACCGGCCTGGCTGCGAAATAGGTAGAGAGGTGCTCTAGAGAGGAAATCCAAGTCGCCCAGAGCCTCCGATGCCCAGTCTCCACGACCTCGTGCAGTTCGTTCCCCTCGGCGTCGCGCTGGGGGCGGTGTACGGGGTGTCCGGGGTCGGGATCGTCGTCCTGTACCGGACGACGGGTGTGCTCAACCTCGCCTACGGAGCGATCGGTGCTCTGGGCGCCTTCATCTCCTGGGAGCTCATCAACGACACCTCGTGGTGTCCCGATTGGCTTGCGTATCTCGCCTGTGTGGTGTTCGGCGGCGCAGTGTCGCTGTTGTACGGACTGGTGTTCGGGCCGGTCTTCGCTGCCCGCGATCCCCTCGTCAAGGCTGCGGCGACATTGGGGCTGACGTTGATCTTCCTGGCGATCATGAGCTGGGCGTGGCCGGCCAGTCAGGCCAAGTCGTTGACGCTGCCGAGCAACAACTGGCACAACTTCGGGTACCAGATCGGCGACGTGCGGGTGAGCTGGACGCAGATCATCGCGCTGGGGTTCGCGGTACTCGTCACGGCCGGCACAGCGGCGTTTTTGCGGCTCACGACGCTGGGTACGGCTATGCGCGCCCTCGCCGACGACCGAGAGATCACCGCGATGCTTGGCGTGCCGGTCCGACGGGTCGAGGCGTCTGCCTGGCTCGGCTCGGGAATCGTCTGCGGCATGGTAGGGCTGCTGTTGCCGAGCCTCCTGTTCTCGCTCGAGGCCGTGACGCTCACCTTCCTCGTCATCTCGGCGCTGGCGGCAGCGCTCATCGGTCGCCTGCGGTCGCTGTGGGTGACGCTGTTCGCGGCCCTCTCCATCGGCGTCATCGAGGCGTGCCTGTCGGCGTTCGCAACGTGGCCGTCCGTCGACCGGCCGCTGTCCCAGTACAACAGGATGACGCCGTTCGTGCTCGCGATCGTCGCGCTCCTCTGGCTCTCGCGTCGTCGCGTCGTCACCTTCCAGCGGACGGAGCACTAGCTCGTGAGCCTGGAGCGCGCGTCCGGCGGTCTCGACGCTGTCCGAGCCCGAGTCGGGGCGTTCGACATCGATCGCGGGAGCGCCCTTCGGGCTCTCGTCATCGCCGGCCTGCTCGCATTCGTGCTTTTCGCGATTCCCGAGCTGTTCGGCGTCTACTGGGTGAAGATCTTCACCGCGGTGGCGATCTACTCGGTCGTCGCGCTGGGTCTGAATCTTCTGTACGGGCGAGTCGGGATGGTGTCGCTCTGCCAGATCGCGCTCCTTGCCGTCGGTGCGTGGGCGGCGGCCCGGATCCTCTACGCGACCGGGATCCCGTTCCCGATCGTGCTCCTGCTCGCGGGCCTGATGACGGGGGTGATCGGGACGCTCGTCGGGCTGCCGGCCCTGCGAGTCTCGGGACTGCACCTGGCTCTGATCACGCTCATGTTCGCCGGGGCGATCACCCTCGTGATCAACATCGTGGGGTTCCCGAACGGCGGTGGAGGATTCCTGGGCCTCGTGCAATTCGGAGCGGGCCCGAACATCCGCCGCCCAGAGCTCGCGACGAGCGACGACGCCTATTTCCGATATGCCGTGATCGTGGCCACGCTCATGTTCCTGGTCGCGCTGTGGCAGATCGCGGGCAAGCAGGGCCGCGCGTGGGCCGCGATTCGCGAGAGCGAGCCGGCGGCGCTCGCCGCCGGGGTCAACATCACCCTGTACAAGCTGTGGGCGTTCGCGCTCGCCTCGTTCATGACCGGCGTCGCAGGCGGCCTCATTGGCGCGAGTGGCGGACAGCTGACGCCTCTGCAGTTCCCGACCCAGGATTCGATCGTGCTCTTCGCCGTGGTCCTCATGGGTGGGATCTACAGCCTCTGGGGGGCGGTCGTCGCCGGGCTCCTGATCAGGTTCCTGCCTGCACTCCTCGATGAGTGGGGATTGTCCTTCTACCTCTTGCTGCTGTTGTTCGGCGTCGGGATCCTGCAGGTGCTCGCGACCGCGCCCGGGGGCCTCGCGGATCAGGTGCCGAAGGACCTCAAGAGGCTCGGCCGTTTGCTCTCGCACGGCGTAGGGCGACTCGCAGGCGCTCGAGGGCCCGCGGCGTGATCGAGGTCCAGAGTCTCACCGTTCGCTTCGGCGGCGTGACGCCGATCGACGACATGACCGTCGTCTTCCCAGGAGGGACCTGCGGCCTGATCGGTCCGAACGGGGCCGGCAAGACGACGTTCTTCAACGTGCTGAGCGGCTTCGTAGCTCCGGCGGCCGGGGCCGTGCGCGCTTTCGGCGAAGACCTGCTGCGGATGGCCGACTACCGGCGCGCTCGCTGGGGGCTCCGGCGGACGTTTCAGCAGGAGCAGGCGATCAAGAGCCTCTCGGTGTTCGACAACGTCGCGATGGTGCACGAGCATTCGGGCGGAGAACGGTCGACGCGCCGACTGGACGTGTTGAACGCTCTGGACTTCGTCGGCCTCGATGTCTCGCCGAGAGAGAAGGTGGGGGTACTGGGTGCTCGGGAACGTCGTCTCCTCGAGATCGCGCGCGCCGCGGTCGGCAGGCCGCGCGTCGTGCTCCTCGACGAGCCGGCCGCGGGGCTTCCGGATGAAGAGACAGCCCACATGGGCCAACTGATCGAGTCGATGCCGGAGAAGTTCGGGGCGCTCGTGATCCTGGTCGACCACGACATGAGCCTGGTGTCAGCCTGCTGCGAGACGACCGCGGTGCTCGACTTCGGCAGGCTCATCGCCTCGGGCCCCACGGCCGAGGTGCTGCGAGACGAGCACGTTGTGCGTGCCTACCTGGGTACGGAGGAAGAGCTGTGAACACCACCGACGGTGCAGCGGCGACGCTTCGAGTCGAGGAGCTGTCCGTGCCGCGGGCCGAACGGACAGTGGTGCACGAGGTCTCCCTAGAGATCTCGCCTGGTGAGATCACGACCTTGCTCGGCTCGAACGGCGCCGGCAAGTCGACTCTCGTTCTCGCGATCGCGGGCGTGCTTCGCCCGAGCGCCGGGCGAGTGCTCCTGGGCGATGTGGACCTCACGCGGCGGCGCCCCGAGAAGATCCGCGCGGCAGGAGTTGCGATTGTTCCCGAGGGAAGGCGGCTGCTCCACGAGCTCACCGTCGTGGACAACCTGCGTGTCGCGACCTACGCGCTCTCGCGAAACGATGCCCGAGACGGCGTCGAGTACGCGCTCGAACTCTTCCCCCGACTGGGCGAGCGCCGCGGAGCCGCCGGAAGATCCCTCTCGGGTGGTGAGCAACAGATGCTCGTTCTCGCTCAGGCGCTCGTGTCACGGCCAAAGGTTCTGATCGTCGACGAGCTCTCGCTCGGCCTGGCGCCGATCATCGTCAAGGGTCTCGTGCCCACCCTCGAGGAGGTCGCGGCGTCCGGTGTCGGCGTCCTTCTGATCGAGCAGTTCGCCCACGTCGCCCTCGCGCTGGCCAAGACCGCGTACGTCCTCGAAGGTGGCCGTATCCGCTATCACGGGACGGCACAGGAGCTGAAGGACCGGCCCGAGGTGCTCCAATCGGCGTACCTCCAGCAGGAGCGATCGACCGCTCGCGAGGGGGAAGCGTGAGAGCAGCTGTCACCCAGCGGAGAGGGATGATGCGCGTTGTCGACTTGACCGCCCCGGGCGCGCCGGGGCCGGGAGAGGTGATCGTCAGGCCCGAGGCGGTCGGGCTCTGCGGCTCCGACTTCCACTACTTCCTCGGCCATATCGGCTCGGTCGACGACTCCCGGCTCTACCCGCGCGTGCAGGGGCACGAGGCCGCCGGGATCCTGGAGGAACTCGGGCCGGACGCGCCGGAGCACCTCAGGGTCGGGGAGCGAGTGGCGATCTGGCCGCTCGGATCATGCGGGCACTGCTACCCGTGCCGGGTCGGGCGCGCCAACGCGTGCGTGAACATCAGCCTCATCGGAGTCCACCGCGACGGAGCCCTGCAGGAGCGTCTGCGTTTGCCTGCAACCCAGGTCTTTCCGGTCGGCGACCAGGACGCGGCGGTCGCGGCGCTGATCGAGCCCGTCTCGATCGCCGTCCGAGCGGTCGCGCGCGGGCGCGTCGCGCAGGGGGAGAAGGTCGTCGTCTTGGGCGCCGGCCCGATCGGGCAGTCGATCGCCGCGGCCTCGATCGACATAGGCGCCTCGGTGCTCCTCGTGGATCGGATCCCGAGCCGTCTCGAGCACGGGACGGCGATCGGCGCCGAGTTCCTTGTGGTCGAAGAAAAGGACGATGTTCCTGCAGCCGCGCGGGAGTGGGCGGGGGGCGACGGCCCCGAGGTCGTCTTCGAGGCGACCGGCGTGCCCGACGTCGCCCGCTCGGCCGTCGAGCTCGTGACCTCGGCCGGCCGCGTGGTCGTGGTCGGACTCTCACACGACGACGCGCCGCTGCGCGTCGGGGACCTCGCCTTCAAGGAGATCGACGTGCTCGGCGTGAGCTGCTGCAACGGGGACGAGTTCGGGGAAGCGGTGGATCTCGTCGCCCGGCGGCGGGACGCGCTGCAGGGGCTGCTCACGCACGAGTTCCCGCTCGGCGAGGCTCCGCAGGCGATCGCCTACGCGATCGAGCATCCGGCGGAGGTGATGAAGGCCGTGATCCGGTTGGAGGACGCATGAGCGAGATGAGGGTCCTGGACGCGAAGCGCGCGGAAGCCGTGGAGGCGCTCTGCGAGCTGATCGTTCCCGGCTCGAGCCGCGTCGGCCCGGCCGTTTACGTCGACGCGTTGATCGCGGGGATGCCGCCCGGAGTACGCGAAGGTGCTCTGGCGTCCATCGACGCGCTCGCCCCTGCGGCTGCGCGCGGAGCAGAGGCGCTCGCCGAGCACGAGCGGACGCCCGAGTTCGGCTTCGTCCGCGCGCTCGCGATCGAGGCGTACTACAGCGACTTCGTCGAGCCCGGGAAGGAGGGTCCCGGCGCGTGGGCGGAGATCGACTTCAACTCGCCGCTCGCGACCCGACTGCGGAAGGAGTGGTCGTGGCTGGGGATCGCATGAACGAGGCCCACGACGTCGTCGTAGTCGGGTCGGGGGCGGGCGGCGGGGTCGTCGCGGGCGAGCTCGCCCGGCGTGGGCGGGACGTCTTGCTGCTCGAGTGCGGTCCGCACCTCCGCGCGCCGGACTTCACGCGCTTCGAGGCGAAGGCGGCGCACGACCTCTTCTGGCCTCTTCGCTTCGCGCCGCTCGAGGGCGGCGAGCTCGTCACGTTCCTTGCGGGTCGCTGTGTCGGCGGAACGACGACGATCAACACGAAAGTGGCGTTCCGCGCCCACGAGCACGACGTCGCGAAGTGGCACCCTGCGACAAGTTTGACGAGCGACGGCGAGCAGCCGTTCGCAGTCGCCGACCTGGAGCCGTACTACGACCGCGTGGAGGCGGTGCTCGGCGTGCGCGAGAGAGCGGACTGGGGGAAGAGCGTGCACACGGTGGAGCCCGGCTTCCGTGCGCTGGGTGCCGACATCGAGCCCGTCCACTCGTACACGGACGCGAACTGCACGAGCTGCGGCTCCTGCATCCAGGGCTGCCCGACGAACGCCGGAAAGTCGACCATGAACACGTACATCGCCGACGCGCTGGCGCGGGGTGTCCTCGATCTCCGGGCGAACGGGAACGTGGAGCGCGTGCTGATCGAGGGGTCCGAGGCGTCGGGGGTTGAATACGTCCACGGGGGCGAGCGGCACACCGTGCGCGCCGGGGCCGTGGTCGTGGCCGCGGGCGCGCTCAACACGCCCCAGCTCCTTCTTCGCTCGGGGGTGGCCAATCCAGCGCTTGGCCGGCACCTGGGCCTGCATCCCGTGCGTCTCGTCTACGGCCTCTTCGGCGAGCCGCAGGACGCGCACATGGTCTACCCGATCACCGCGCACTGCGTGAAGTACCAGCACGACGAGGACGGGGGGTTCGTGATCGAGGCGACGACGATCCAGGATCCGATCTCCTTCGCGACCACGATCGGTGACGAGAACGGCCCGTTCTGGGGCGAGCGCCTCGTCGAAGCGATGCGCGGGTTCCGGAACTGGATCGGGCTCCTGGCGATGGCGAACGACGACAACAACTCGACAGTCGCGATCGGCGAGGACGGCATGGAGCAGCTCGGCGTCCGCTTCGAGGCGGCCGAGCGCGAGCGCATCGACTCGGGGCTCCGCTTCAGCCGACAGGTGCTCGAGGCCGCGGGCGCGAGGCAGGTCTGCTGGACCGGTCTCGTCTCGACGCACGTCCAGGGCTCGTGCCGCATGGGAGACGACCCGGCCCGGTCGGTCGTCGACCGGAACGGCGAGTCGCATGACGTCAAGCGGCTCTTCGTCGGCGACGCCTCTCTCGTTCCGCGCACGCTGTCGGTGAACCCGTCGCTCACGATCATGGCCCTTGCGACACGGCTCGCTGAGCACCTCGACGCCGACCCGCGCGGCTACCTCGGCGCCCGCGCATGAGAGCTGCGCTCCTCGCCGAGTACCACCGCCCGCTCGAGCTTGTCGAGCGGGCCGAGCCCGAGCCGAGCAGCCCGCGAAGCGTCGTCGTGAAGATCGGCGGCGCGGGGGTTTGCGCCACCGACCTGCACGCGATCGAGGGTCTCATGGAGCCCGCCGGTCTGCGGCCTCCGGTCGTGCTCGGGCACGAGAACGCGGGCTGGGTGCACGCCGTCGGCGACGACGTCACGGCAACCTCGATCGGCGATGCCGTCCTCCTCTACCCGGCGTACAGCTGCGGTCTGTGCGTACCGTGCCGGCGTGGGCACGAGGTGTTCTGCGAGCGTCACGAGTTCACGGGACTGACGCGCGACGGCGGCTTCGCGGACTACGTACTCGTCGACGAGCGATCGATCGTCCCGCTACCGGGGGGCGTGGAGCCTGTCGAGGTGGCGCCGCACGCGGACGCAGGCATCACCGCCTACCACGCGGTGAAGAAGCTCGTCCCGCGCCTCGAGCCCGGAAGCACCGTAGTGGTGATCGGCATCGGCGGAGTGGGGCACATCGGGTTGCAGCTCGTTCGCGTCCTCGGCGCGGCGCGGGCGGTCGCGATCGATACGGACGAGCGCCGTCGCGGCCTCGCGCGCGAGCTGGGGGCGGACGAAGTGCTCGGAGAGGAGGCGGATGTCGCGAGCGCCGTTCGCGAGCTGACGAACGGTGCCGGGGCCGACGTCGTGATCGACTTCGTCGGCACTGACGAGACACACACGGAGGCGCTGGCGATGCTCGCCCGGCGCGGCCTCTACTCGATCGTCGGGTACGGCGGCACCGTGTCGCACCCCTCGGTGGGCTTCGTCGCCGGCGAGAACGCCGTCACGGGAAATCTGGTCGGCAACTGGATCGACCTCTGGGAGGTCCTCCAGCTGCACGGACGGGGCGCCGTGACGCTTCGCAGCGAGACCTACCCACTCGAGGAGGTGAACGACGTCCTCGATCGCTTGCGCGAAGGCGACGTCACAGGCCGGGCGGTCCTGGTGCCATGACGAGCGTCCAGGAGCGGCTGTTCGACGTCCGCGACGCCCGCGTCGTCGTGACAGGCGCGGCGAGCGGGCTCGGCTTCGCGATGGCCGAGGTGCTCGCGGAGTGCGGGGCGCGCGTCGCGCTCGCCGACATTCACGAGGAGCGGCTCGAGGTGAGCGTCGAGACGCTGCGCTCGCGCGGTTTCGACGCGCGTCCCTTCGTGGTGGACGTCACGGACGAGGACCGCGTGCAGGCGCTCTTCGACGAAGTCGTGGAGGCACAGGAGGGTGTGGACGTCGTGTTCGCCAACGCCGGTCTCGCCTCGGTGCCGGGCTTCCGGTTCGACGACGGACAGTCCTTCGACACGATCGAGCGCTCCGACTGGGACAAGGTTCTCGGCGTGAACCTGAACGGCGTCATGCACACGATGCGCAGCGCTGCGCGCGTGATGAAGAAGCAACGCTCCGGCCGCATCGTCGTCACCGCCTCGAACGCAGGGATCCGGGTCGAGCCGATGGCGTGCTACGGCTATCACGCGAGCAAGGCCGCGGTGATCCACCTCGTACGTGCCGCAGCTCTCGAGCTTGCGCCGCACGGCATCCTCGTGAACGCCATCTGCCCGGGACCGTTCTACGGGACTCTGATCGGCGGCGGCGTCACGGAGAATCCGACCGAGGAGATGAAGGAGATGTGGGCCACTCTCGTCCCGCTCGGCCGCATGGCGCACCCGGACGAGCTGAAGGGCCTCGTCCTGCTTCTCGCCTCGCCTGCCTCGAGCTTCATCACCGGCGCCGCGCACGTCATCGACGGCGGGTCCCTGGTCCAGGCCTGATTGTTGGGGCCGCCGCACTGACGAACGCGACGCTTTACATCGCGGGGTCGGCGGGACATGTCAGCCGCGCAGCTCGAGCTCGGCGCGGCCGTCCTTGACGACCGTGGCGCCCTGCCCGCTCACAGCCTCGAACCCGTAGGCGCCGTCGAGGTCCCAGATACGCGTGGTCAGCGTGTCACCTGGGAACAACGGCGCGGAGAAGCGCACGGCGAGCCGGCGTATGCGAGCCGGATCCTCGACGCCGGCGGCCTCGAGCACGGCGCGGCCGGTGAAAGCCATCGTACACAGGCCGTGCACGATCTTCCCCGGGAGCCCGACCGAGCGGGCGAACTCGTCGTCGAGATGGATCGCGAAGTGGTCCCCCGACGCCGCTGCGTACCGGACCGTCTGATCGTCCGCCACCGGGTACGTGATCTCGGCGACCGGGGTCCCGCCGACCTCGAGGCGGTGGTCGGGAGCGCGCTCGCCGAGGCTCTCCGGCGTGTCGACGCCACGGAAGAACTCCGTCACGTATTGCTCGTTCAGAAGCTCGCCGTCTTCGGTCCGCGTCTCCGTGCGGATGACGACCGACGTACCGTTGGGGCGACCGAGGAGCGCAACCGGGGTGGCGCGGGAGAGGACCCGCATGCCCGCGACGAGCGGCTGCCGGAACACGAGGTCCTGCTCGTAGTGGACTACCTGCGGGCGAACGTCCTCCGAGGCCACCGCGCGGGACACCTGACCCGCGGCGTCCCATACCGGCAGGAGCGCGAACACGGGCCCGCCGACGACGTCGTCGGTGGCTTCGGCGTACGCCCGAAGTGCCTCCTCCGTGACCTCATAGGGATGCTCGTCTCCGGGACGGCCGATCGCTGCGAGGTCGAAGCTCACCTGCTCACGTCATCCCCGTCATCTGGCCGCCGTTCACGGTCAGAACCTGGCCGTGGACGAAGTTCGACCAGGGAGAGCACAAGAAGAAGATTGCTCCGGCCGCCTCCTCGGGTCTCGCGCCACGTCCGAGCGGGATGACGAAAGAGGCCCGCTCCCGGTTGCGCTCGGGGATGCCGAGCGGGATCTCGACGTCGCCGTGCGTGAACGTCTCCGTGCTCTCCTCCGCCGACGCCGTCAGCCGGGTCTCGACGAAGCCGAACGCGACGGCGTTCACGTTCACCTTGAACGGCCCCCATTCCCTGGCGAGCGTCTTCGTGATGCCCACGAGCCCGGCCTTCCCGGCCGAGTAGTTGACCTGGCCGACGTTGCCCTGGGTGCCGGAGATCGAGGTCACGTTCACGACCTTGCGAAACACCTCGCGTCCTTCCTCGCGCTCCTTCTTCGCCGGCTCGCGGAGGTAGGGGGCCGCCGCACGCAGCACTCGGAAGGGAACGACGGTGTGGATCTCGAGCATCGCGTGGAACTGCTCGTCGGACATCTTGTGCGCGATCCCGTCCCACGTGTAGCCGGCGTTGTTCACGACGATGTCGAGCTGCCCGAACTCCGCGACCGCCTTCTCGACGAGGGCTTCACAGACGCCCTCCTGCGTGAGGTCGCCGCCGAAGACGGCCGTCTCGCCGTCGATCTGCGCTGCGGCCTCGGCAGCGAGGTCGGCATCGAGGTCGTTGACGAGCAGGCGAGCTCCCTGCGCGCAGAGCAGCTCGGCGGTCGCTCGGCCGATCCCCCGCGCCGAGCCGGTGACGATCGCGGCCTTGCCCTCCAGCACCCTCATGTCGTCGTTGCCTCCTTCTGCTTCCGCACGCCTGAGCCGGTCGTTCTCGGAGGAGTCTAGGATCGCAGCGATGAGTGCGCGGACGGGTCGGCCACTGGTGCAGGGCGCCATCCTGTGGGAGCCGCCGGCGGACGCGCGGGAGCGCTTCGAGCTCGGACGGTATCTCGAGTGGCTGCGCAGAGAGCGTGGGCTCGACTTCCCCGGCTACGAGGAGCTGTGGCGATGGTCGGTCACCGACCTCGAGGGGTTCTGGGCATCGATCTGGGACTTCTACGAGATTCGCGCGCATGCTCCGTACGAGCGGGTGCTCGGCTCGCGCGGGATGCCCGGCGCAGAATGGTTCCCGGGCGCACGGCTCAACTTCGCCGAGCACATGGTCGGTCGCGACGAGGACGTCGACGCGGTGGCGGTCGTTGCGCACTCGCAGTCGCGCGACCCCATGGAGCTCACATTCGGCGAGCTGCGGGAGCAGGTCGCGCACGCACGGGCGGGCCTGAAGCGCCTAGGCGTCGGGCCTGGCGACCGAGTCGTCGCCTACTTGCCGAACGTCCCGGAGACGCTCGTCGCCTTCCTCGCGACTGCGAGCCTCGGCGCGATCTGGGCGACGTGCCCACCCGAGTTCGGAGTGCGGAGCGTCCTCCACCGGCTCGGGCAGCTCGAGCCGAAGGCGCTCCTCGCGGTCGCGGGCTATCGCTACGGCGAGAAGCTGGTCGACCGCCGCGAGCAGGTGGCTGAGATTCGTGCACGTCTGCCGAGTCTCGAGACGGTCGTGCACGTGCCGTACGTAGGGGGCGCGGACGACGCGCTTCCGGATGCGGTCTCCTGGGACGCGCTCCTCGCGGAGAGCGAGCCGCTCGAGTTCGAGCCGCTGCCGTTCGCGCACCCGCTCTACGTGCTCTTCTCCTCGGGCACGACCGGCCTGCCAAAGCCGATCGTGCACTGCCACGGCGGCATCCTGCTCGAGCACCTGAAGAACCACGGCTTCAGCTGGGACCTCAAGCCCGGTGACCGGCTCCAGTGGTTCACGACGACCGCCTGGATGATGTGGAACGCGCTCGTCTCCGTGCTGCTGCTGCGCGCGTCGATCGTCATGATCGACGGCAACCCGGGGTATCCCGACCTCTCCTTCCAGTGGCGGCTCATCGAGGAGACGAAGCCGACCTTCTTCGGCCTCAGTCCCGCCT
>JBMDXR010000039.1:0-3212 GCA_048594925.1 Gaiellaceae bacterium | reverse complement strand
GAGGAAGGCTCCGAGGATGGCATCTGCGACCATGACGACGGAGAGCGACGCCGCGAGCGTCGGAACGCTCGACCCGGGAATCTGCGTCCGGGCAAGCAGGACCTTAGCGCCCTCGCCGCCCCGTGCAGGAAGGTAGGCATTGAGCGCGACGCCCGCCGCGTACGCGCAGCCGACCGACACGAGCGGGATCCGCTGGCGTGGATACGCGGCCGAGAGGACGCCCCGCCACGCGAACGCCCGCAGGGCGAGCGCGGCGAGCTGCAGCCCGAGTGCAAGAGCGAGATACCGCCCGTCCAGCTGCTCGACTGACCCGGCGGCGGCAGCGACTCGATCGCCCACGTCGACGAAGACGCTCATCCGGTTGCGTGCAGTGCGTCGAGTCCCGCGATCGTGACGGCATCGTCGGTGATCAGGCCATCGATGCCGAGCCCAAGGAGCTCGCGAGCGCGCTCCGGGTGATTGACGGGCCAGGTCATGATCATCCCGGCGACTTGACGAAGCTGGGTCGCCGTCTCGGTGTCGAGCAGACGCTCGTGGATCGAGACCCCCTCGACCCGCGCGCCTCCACGCTCGAGCAAGCGGCGGAGCTGACGCCCGTTCCCGACGGAGTGCGCGCACCGGACCGGCGCGTCCTCGAATGCCTCCAGGAGCCGCCAGTGGCGTGCGCACACCGTGAACCGACGTCGCCCGAGGTATGGCCCCAGCGTCTCGAGCACCTTCTCGGAGAGCCGGATCCTGCGACCCTTCAGGTCGAGCACGAGCTCGGTCTCCGCGGCCGTCGCCTCGAGCAGAGCGTGCAACTGGAGGCGCCGGCTCCACGGCGCCTCCAGGGTCCAGCGATCCCAGAGGATTGGGAGCGGCCCTACAGTCTTCAGATGACGTATCTCCAGCCGGCCTCGATAGAGGCGGACGTCGGCCTCAACGAGCGCGCCGCGTAGACGCTGTGCTGCCTCGAGGTCGGCGAGCCGGTTGCCGGCACGGTGCGCCACGAGGAACGGGCGCCGCCCGTCGTCGTCCAGGCACGAGACGGGCCTCCGACCCACGAGCGGCGAGTGTAGCTGCCGGCTCGTCGTGCCCTTCGATCGAGAGCGCAACGGCGAGCCCGACGAGCACGACGGCCATCCCGGCGACGACGTCGAGCACGTAGTGATTGGCAGTCGCAACGACCGCAAAGGCCATCGCCGTCGGAGAGAGGATCGCAAACGCCCGGACCGCGAGGTGCGTGAAGGAGATCAGGAGGACGATTCCGATGACGATGTTCCAGCCGACATGGAGGCTCGGGAAAGCGGCGTACTGGTTGGTCAAGCCGGGCGGCTGCAGCGCGCGGTACGCGCTCGACTGCTCGGTGACCGTGTCCACGAGCTTGGGCTCGACAAGCCTCGGTGGCGCCACCGGCAGCAGGGCGAAGAAGAGGAACCCGATCGCCCCCGAGACGAAAAGTGCGTTCCGCAGCACGTAATAGCGGTCGCGGCGATAGAGGTAGAGCGCCGTCGCGCTGCCGAGGATCACGGGCCAGTGGCCCCAGATATAGACCCAGTTGACCAGCATGACGAGGACATCGCTGCCGACGATGGACGCCTGCGCCTCGTGCTCCCACGGGATGTGCAGCCAGCGCTCGAGATCGGCGATCCGGTCGGCATTTGCGAGCGCCTGCCCAGGGCTTCCGGCTGTCCGGTTCCGGATGCCGAAGTACGCAAGTATCGCCGCCGCTGCGAGCACCGCCTCCCGAGCGACGCCTGCGCGGGCGCTCCGCCAGAGCGCTGCTCTCAACCTCGTAGCCCAGGGCATCGCCCGAGCGATGTCCTGCGCTCCGGCGCTCGGTGAGCCCGCCACGGGCATGTCGCTCGTCGACCCTTCTGGCGGATCAACGATCCTTCGGCGGTCTCCGGGTTCGGCGGGGCCGTGGGCGCTCCTCGAGGTGCTCGACGAACGCGTCCGACCCGGGGTAGACCCGGCTCACGTGCCCGTCGTCGGTCCAGCGCACGAGAAACGGAGGTCCGCCGTCTTCACCGAGGACCTCGAGGATCTCGCCGTCTCGCACCGTCTCGCCGACGTGGTGGGCTCGAACGACGAGGCGGTCTCCGGGCTCTGCGTGGAGACCGAGCGACGACGCGCTTCCTGTAGCCATGTCTCCTCCTCTGGAAGGCTGTGTCCCGAGAATTCACGCCACTCGTTCGCGCGGCATCGTGCGAAACATGGATCGAGGCTGCGGAGAACTACTGCGCTCGCGTGGTCGCGAAGGCGGCTCCTACGCAGCTGCGGCAGCCGGTGACCGCAGGCCGAGCGCGACTGCCGCCTCCTCGAGAGCGTCGCGTCCCCCCATCCCGTACTCGCTCGAAAAGTCGACGGAGCCGTTCAGCTCGATGACCGTGTACCCACCGGCTGCGAGTGGGAGCAGGTCGACGCCGACGAGGTCGCCACCGACCGCCCTCGCTGCCGCCAGAGCAAGGTCGCAGGCCTCGCGGGAAGGGGCGACGGGCCTCCGCGCGGCGCCGAGCGAGGTGTTCGTCCGCCACTCACCAGCCCGAGCGACGCGCTCGATCGCCCCGATGACCTTCCCCTGGGCGACGACGAGCCGGAGATCGACCCCCGCCGAGGGCACCAGCTCCTGGAGCAGCGCTCCGTGGCGGAGAAACCACGGTCTCGAGGCCACTCTCACCAGACAACTCTCGAGCTCCTGGCGCGTCTCGCTGCGCTCGACGTCCACGCCCCAGCTTCCGAAACGTGGCTTCACCACCACCGGCGGATCGAGCGGGATCTGTCCATCCGCTCTCACGACTGCCGTTCGGGGATGGGGTAGCTCGGCGAGGTCCAGCAGCCGTGTCGTTCGCCACTTGTCGTGGCACGCGAGGAGTGCCCGCGCGGAGTTCAGAACGGAGAAGCCCGCGCGCTCCAGCAGCAGGAGCTCGAGCAGCCCGGGCTCGACCCCGTCGAGCGTCGGCACGACGTCGAGCCGACCGATCGCCACGTCCCCAGGGCGCATCAGCGTGCGAGCGGCACGCGCCGGCACGAGCTCGGCATCGACACCGAGGCCAGGCCAGGCAGTGGCGAGCAGACGGTTCGTCTCGTTCGCCGGGCTTCCGAGGAGAAACACGCGCGACGACGTGCTTCGTCGCCGACGTGACTCCGTGCGCCCCTCTCCGGGCTCGAGCAAGAGCAAGGCGAGAAGCGCCGACCGCTGCGCCAGGCTCGAGAGCACGATGCGCTCGTCG
>JBMDXR010000038.1:0-4763 GCA_048594925.1 Gaiellaceae bacterium | reverse complement strand
CGCGCTCTGGTCTGTCCGGCGCTCCTGCAGCCAGGCGTCGAACTCCTCCGGAGGCATGACCTCGACCGACGCGAGCATGTGCGCGTGCTGAAGGCCGCAGAGCTCGGCGCACTGTCCCTCGTACGTCCCCTCGTTCGCCTGGAACCAGGTCGTGTTGACCCTTCCCGGTATCGCGTCGATCTTCCCCCCGAGCGCGGGGATCCACCACGAGTGGATGACGTCGTCGTCGGGCGCGGTCACCTCGAGGCGCACGGGGACTCCGGCGGGCGCCCGCATCGTGTCGATGGCGTACACGCCGTTCGGGTACTCGAACTGCCAGTAGAACTGGTGCCCCTCGACCCGGATCTCGAGCTGGGACGACCCTGCGCCGGCCGCGGGGATGTCCTTGATGCCGGGCAGCTTGACGAACACGAATGCCGCGATCACGAACAGCACCACCACGGGCCCGGCCGTCCACATGAGCTCGAGCTTCGTCGCGCCGTGGACGTCCGCGCCCTCGTCGAACCGCGCGCGGCGGCGGCGCCGGTAACGAAGTGCAAACGCGATCAGGAGGCCCTCGACGAGCACGAAGATCGCGATGACGAAGATCGAGATGAACCAGTAGCTCTGCGCGATGCCTTCGGCGTTCGGGGACTCTGGCTCGACGGGCGTGAAGCCGCCGTTGGACGCTCGCGCCGTCGGCGTGCTCAGGGCGGCGACCGTCAGCAGACCACCGAGGACAAGGAGCTTGGCTCGCACGCGCTGCCATTCTATGAACGTGCCCGAGCGAACGCGTACGAGAACCCGCATCCGCCTCCCGGCCGACGTGACCCGACCGTTCGAGGTGTATGTGAACGGCGTGCCGCAGGTCGAGGGCATCGACTTCCGCGTCGAGGGCCGCACGCTCCTCTTCGACCGTGAGCTGAAGACGGAGGGCAGGCTCGGCTTCTGGCGCTGGACGTCGATCTTCGTCGGCGTCGCGGGCACATACCGCCAGAACGACTCGGTCGACGTCGTCTACGAGCGGAACGGCAGGCGCGTCGTGGCGACGAAGCTCCCGCTCGAGGCGCTCGGCTCGGACCAAGACTGAGGCTCAATCGGCCTGCGCCTTGTCGGAGGCGACGTTCCGCTCGAGCCGAGCCAGCAGGTCCCGGAGCTCCTGAATCTCCGTCTCCTCGAGGCCCGACCGGAGCTGCCGGTTGAATGCGATCACGGCCTGCATCAGCTCGGCGTGCTTCAGCCGGCCGGCGTCGGTGAGCTCCAAGCGGACCGCACGGCGGTCATTCGGATCGCGCGTCCGGACGACGAGCCCGGCTGCCTCGAGGGCGTCGAGGTGATGCGTCAGAGTCGGCCCCTCGATCCCGATGGCACGCGCGAGCTCCTGCTGCGCCCGCCACTCCTCGCCCATGAGGCGGGAGACGATCAGCCAGGTGGGAATCGACCCGCCCGCGCTCGCGAGCGCGTCGGCAAACGCCCGGCTCACGAGCTTCGAGGTGTGGGCGAGCTGGAGTCCGATGGGTGTCTCGCGTGGCCGCATTGCCGAGAAGTCTACGAATTTGCTAGCCTCCTAATTATTAGATATCGAACGAGTGTGTCTGACACCGTTCGCGACGGGTTTCGCGTGGCTCAGGGAAATGAGCCCTCGGTGTCTGACACCGACATGACACCGACATGAAAGGAGAACCCATGACGCTCGCCTTGGCACCGCTCCTCGCATCACTCGGTGACGACCACGAGCACTGGTGGATCGTCGCCCCCTTCTTCTGGGCGCTCTGGCTCGCAGTACTCGGGATGATCCTCTACACCGTCTTCCGCGGTCGACGGCGCTCCGCCGGAGACAACCGGGCGAAGGCGATCCTGGCGGAGCGGTTCGCGCGTGGTGAGATCTCCACGGAGGAGTTCCACGAGCGGATGGACGCGCTCCGTTGACCCAGACGTTGACGCAGGTACCCGCGGGTACCGTTGCCGACGTGGACGGGAGCAACGGGATCGTCGTCGAGCAGCTCGTCCGCGAGTACAAGAAGGGCCCGCGCGCCGTCGACGGCATCGACCTCCAGGTGCTACCCGGCGAGATCTACGGCTTCCTCGGACCGAACGGAGCCGGGAAGTCCACCACCGTCCACGTCCTGACGACGTTGTTGCCGCCGACCTCCGGCACGGCTCGGGTCGGCGGCTACGACGTCGTGAAGCAGGGACCGAAGGTGCGCTCGCTGATCGGCGTCGCGCTCCAGGAGGCGGCGCTCGATCCGCTGCTCCCCGGTCGCGACCACCTGCGCCTGCAGGCGACGCTCCAGGGCGTCCGCAAGGACCAGCGCAAGGTGCGTGCGGACGACCTCCTCGAGCGCGTCGGGCTCGCCGATGCCGGTGACCGCAAGGTGTCGGGCTACTCCGGCGGCATGAAGCGGCGCCTCGATCTCGCCCTCGCGCTCATCCACGAGCCGCGTGTCCTCTTCCTCGACGAGCCGACGACCGGCCTCGACCCGCAGAGCCGAACCGCGCTCTGGGAAGAGGTCGCGCGCCTGCGCCGTGAGGAGAACGTGACGGTGTTCCTCACCACGCAGTACCTCGAGGAGGCGGACGTGCTCGCGGACCGGGTCGGGATCATCGACCAGGGCAGGATCGTCGCCGAGGGGACGCCCGCGTCCCTGAAGGCGGAGATCGGCCGTCCGAGCGTCCATGCCATCCCGCACCGGGACGAGGACCGCCCCGAGATCGCGCAGTTCCTGTCGCAGTTCGGCGAGCCGCTCGCGACCACGAGGGACGTGGCGGTGAGGCTCCGCGACGGTCTGGGGCTCACCGACATCGTCCGCGCGGTCGACCAGAACGGCGTCGACATCGCGGACATCGAGCTGCGGGCGCCGACGCTCGACGACGTCTTCCTCGCGAAGACCGGGCGCACCCTCGAGGGCGCCACCGAGGAGGCGGAGGCGGAGCAGCAGGAGAAGCGCGGCCGGTGAACGTCGCCTGGCCTCAGGTCGGCGCCATCGCGCGCCGCTCGCTCGTCCGGACCGCGCGGCAGCCGGCCAGCGTGATCCCGCCGCTCATCTTCCCCATCGCCCTGATGGCGGTGAACGCGGGCGGCCTGCGGTCGTCGGTCGACCTTCCCGGCTTCCCCACGGACTCGTTCCTCGCGTTCGCGCTCGCCGTGCCGTTCATCCAGGGAGCGCTCTTTTCGACCATGAATGCGGGCACCGACCTCGCGCGCGACATCCAGACAGGGTTCGTGAACCGCCTCTCGCTCACGGCGCTGCGCGACTGGGCGCTCCTCACCGGGCAGCTCGCAGGGGTCGTCGCGCTCGGCGTCGTGCAGGTGCTCTTCTACCTCTCCGTCGGGCTGGCGGTGGGGGTCGACTTCGCGTCCGGCCCGCTGGGGATCCTCGTGCTCGTCATCTACGGCGCGATCGTCGCGCTCTCGTTCGGCGCCCTCGGTGCGTGGCTCGCGTTCACGACCGGGTCCGGGGAGGCGATCCAGGCGCTCTTCCCGGTGCTCTTCGTCTTCCTCTTCATCTCGTCGATGAACGCGCCGCGGGACCTGATCGGCGTCGACTGGTTCCGCATCGCGGCCACACTGAACCCCGTCTCGTACATGATCGAGTGCGTCCGCAGCCTGATCATCACCGGCTGGGACTGGCAGGCGCTGGCGCTCGGGTTCGGGTTCGTGATCGCGCTGGGCCTCGTCTCACTGACGCTCGCCGCGCGCGCCCTCCGGACACGGATGACGCGGACATGAGGTACTGGAACGTCGTCTCGGGAGTCGCCTGGCGGACGCTGAAGAACGTCGTCACGAACCCCCAGATCCTCATTCCGACGACCGCCTTCCCGCTCTTCTTCTTCACGGCGTTCGCCGGTGGGCTGTCGCAGGTCTCGCAGGTGCCCGGCTTCGACTTTCCGCCGGGCTATACCGCGTTCCAGTTCGTCTTCGTGCTCCTGCAGGCGGCGGCCTTCACCGGCGTCTTCACCGGCTTCGGCCTGGCCCGCGACTTCGAGGGCGGGTTCGCGAAGCGCCTACTCCTGGCCGCGCCGTACCGGAGCGGGATCGTCGTCGGATACTCGCTCGCCGCGCTCACGCGCTGGGTGATGGTCGCGGGGCTCCTCACCGTCGTCGCGCTTGCCGTCGGGATGAACGTCGGCGGCGGGCCGGTCGACCTCCTCGGCCTCTATGCGCTCGCCGCGCTCGTGAACTTCTGCGGGTTCTTCTGGGCCGGCGGGATCGCAATGCGCTTCCGCACGATCCAGGCCGCGCCGCTCATGCAGATGCCGGTCTTCCTCGTGCTCTTCTTCGCGCCCGTGTACGTCCCGCTCGACCTGCTCGAGGGGTGGATCTCGGGGGTCGCCTCCGCGAACCCGCTCACGTACCTGCTCGAGACCGGGCGGGGGTTCATCGCCGGCGACGCACCGCACGTCCTCGGAGCGTTCGCGATCGCGATCGGTCTCGGCGTCGCCTTCTGGACCTGGGCGTTGCTCGGCCTCCGCAGGGCCGAGGCGGCGGGGTAGACGAGCGTCTCCGAATCGAGGACGCGGACGATCGCCTCGACGACGTCCGGGTCGAACTGCGAGCCGGCGGCCTCCGTCAGCCGGACGCGGGCCTGGTCGCCGTCGAGCGCCTGGCGGTACGGACGGTCGGTCGTCATCGCGTGGTACGTGTCGCAGGCGAAGATGATCCGCGCCTCGAGCGGGATCTCCTCGCCCGCGAGGCCGTCGGGGTAGCCGGCGCCGTCGAAGCGCTCGTGGCAGCTCCGCACGATCCGCCCGACCTCCGCAAGCTGCTCGATCGGCGCGAGGAT
>JBMDXR010000037.1:0-20200 GCA_048594925.1 Gaiellaceae bacterium | reverse complement strand
GACGGCGTAGACGACTGAGCGGCAACGCTTGCGCGCCTCACCTCCTTCGCGTCGCGATCGAAGACCTCACGACTCGACAACGCACAAGATGGCTGCTCGAGCGCGTGCCGGGTCCTCGCGTACCTGACGACCCACGAGCCTGGTGGACGCTAGGTCGCCGCAGCAACGATGAACATCGCCACCCGTAGGGGCCGTCCTTTCGTTGCTTCTGCCGGGATGATTCCATCGGCCCCAGCCGAAGTCAAGGAGCCGCCACCGAGCGCCTGGCGGCGCGGCGGCGCACGGGTGGCACGCATTCCGTGGAGCCCGAGCGAAGCGATGCAAGACCTGTCTGATCGAGTGTGCCGATCAGCACAAGATCGACCAAAGTGAGGTTATTAGACGTTGTGGGTATCCCCTGAAGGCAAGAGTTGAGCAAAGGTTCCGCCCCGCCGATCCCGTCGCGACCACGAAAAAGCCCCGCTTTGCGGGGCTTTTTCTAGTAATAGCGGGGGCAGGATTTGAACCTGCGACCTCCGGGTTATGAGCCCGGCGAGCTACCTGACTGCTCCACCCCGCGTCGCGGGCCCGAGTATAGCGCCTCGGCGGCGGCTTCCACGTTCACGCGGGCCGCTCCGTACGTCGCGACGTAGGTCGCCGCGGCGGGTGGGCGCCAGTGCGGCAGGCCCACTTCGATCACCATGGCGTCCGGTGCTGCCGCCGTCAAAGCGACAATCGCCGCGCGCTGCCAAGGGTACCGGTGCGCATCGCGGGCAATGACGACCAGCTGACGGCCGTGGGGCGCGAGGTCGTTTGACGCCGCGGTCGGACCCAATAGGCGCACGTCGGCGTCGGGCACCACGGCCGCGAACCACTCGCCTGGCGTCTGCGACTGGTGGCCCGCCGCCATGCCCGGCTCCGGCTGCAGCTCGACCACGAGTGCCGCCCGTTCGAGCCGGTGGTCGCCCTCGACGCATAGCGCCCGTCGGGCAGCCTCGCGACCGCAGTCTCGGTCGATCGCGTCCCTGCCGCGCTCGATTGTTACATCTGCAACGCGCGCCGCAGCCTCGCGAAGCCGTTCCTCCGGACGACGCGGCGAGTGGACGGCCGCGACCAAGGCGTCGCGCACGCGAAGTACGGAGTCGTCGAAGAGGTCGTGGCCGAGACACAGTGCGTCGGCGCCTGCGCCGAGCGCGCGCACCGCCCCTTCCTCGATCCCCACGGTCGCGCTGATCGCCTTCATCTCGAGCGCGTCGGTCATCACCATTCCCGTGAAGCCGAGCTCTCTGCGGAGGAGGTCCTGCAGGATCTCGCGGCTCATCGTCGCCGGCTCCGCGCCGATGGAGCGGACGACGATGTGCGCCGTCATGATCGACCGTGCTCCGGCTTCGATCGCCGCGCGGAACGGAACGAGCGCAGCTTCCTGGAGCGAGCCTACGACCGGCAGGGCGAGATGGGAGTCCTCGGCGGTGTCGCCGTGCCCCGGGAAGTGCTTCACGCACGCGGCGACGCCCGCGCCCTGGAGCCCGCGTACGAAAGCGGCCACGTGTCGCGCCACGAGCTCTCCGCCTGCTCCGAACGAGCGGACGCCGATCACTGGGTTCTGGGGGTTCGTGTTGACGTCGGCGACGGGCGCGAGGTCGAGGTTGACGCCGGCGCGCGCGAGCTCCGCACCCATCGAGGAGGCGACGCGCTCCGTGAGATCGACGTCGTCCACGGCCCCGAGCGCGGCGTTCCCAGGGTACGAGCTCCCCGTGGCGGCCTCGAGCCTGGTGACGTCGCCGCCCTCCTCGTCGATGGCGATCACAAGGTCACCACGCTCCGACCGCAGATCGTCGGTCAGCGCACGCAGCTGCTCCGGGCCTTCGACGTTCCAGGCATAGAGGACGACGCCGCCGAGCCCGTCCGCGATGCGCCGTCGTACCCAGTCGGGAACGACCGGCCCCTCGAAGCCCGGGAAGATACAGCCGAGGGCGAGGCGCTCGAGCTCACCGGTCATGCTTTGACGGCGCCCGCGGTCAGCCCGAACGCGATCTTCCGCTGCACGAGCAGGAAGAAGATGACGACGGGGATCGCGGTCAGCGTCGACGCGGCCATGAGACCGCCCCAGTCGGTAGCGCGGCTCGTTCCGTAGAAATACGAGAGCCACACGGTGAGGGTCTGATTCGCCTGGTCGGGGAGGATGACGTTGGCGAAGATGTACTCGTTCCAGCTCGTGATGAACACGAAAACGGACGTCGCGACGAGGCCGGGGGCGACGAGCGGGAGCAGGATCCGCGTGAACGCGCCGAGGCGGCTCGAGCCGTCCACCATCGCGGCTTCCTCCAGCTCACGGGGTATTCCCATGATGAAGCCTCGAAGCGTCCAGACCGCGAACGGCAGGAGGATGACCATGTGGGTGAGCACGAGCCCCATCAGCTCGTTCGTCAGGCCGTAGCGCGCGAGCGCGACGTAGAGCGGGATGACGAGCCCTGCCTGCGGCAGCATCAGGATTCCGATCACGAGGACGACGAAGAGCTTGTTGCCCGTGAAGCGGTACTTCGCGAGCGCGACGGCCGCCAGGAACGCGACGACCATCGCCATCGCGACGACGGCGCCGACGACGATCAGGCTGTTCTTCACGGTGTCCCAGAAGTACGGCCGCGCGATCGCGTCGCGGAAGTGCTGCAGCGTCGGGTCGCCGGATAGCCACGTCGGGGGAGAGCTGTTGAGCTCCGACTCCGGCTTGAAGGCCGTCGAGATCATCCAGAAGACGGGGAAGACGAGAACCACGAAGACGCTCAGCCCGACGACGTTCCACGCGGCGCGGCGAAGCCGCCGACGACGCTCGCGTCGGATCGACGCCGCACGCGGCTTCACGCGCGCCGCGGGCGGGGCGGCAGCGAGATCCGTCACGGCACTCACCGAACGTCACCCATCTTCACCATGCGCCGGACCTGGAAGATGCTCAGGACGGCGACCATGAAGAGCATCAACAGCGAGATGGCGGCCCCCCGCCCGAAATCCGAGTGCGCGTAGCCCTCGATGAAGACGTAGACGCCCATGAGGTAGTTCGAGGCGTCGACGTGAGAGGCGCCGATCAGCAGGTAGGGCTGCGTGAAGACGCCGAAGTCCCAGATGACGGAGAGGCTCGTGAGGATGAGGAAAATCGGCTTCAGGATCGGGAACGTCACGTCGCGGAAGATCCGGAGGGGGCCTGCTCCGTCGATCTCGGCGGCCTCGACGAGCTCCCGCGGGACCTGGGCGAGCCCTGCGTAGACGGTGATCGTCACGAAGGGGATGGCGCCCCAGACGATCAGCAGCGTGACCATCGCGAGCTTCGAGAAGGTCGTCGCGTACCAGTCGTGCTGCGCGTAGTCGCCGACGTGCAACTGCGTCAGCACGTGGTTCAGGATCCCGTTCTGGAAGTTCGTCATCCAGTACCAGACCTGCACGGCAACGACCGCGGGCATCGCCCAGACGAGCACGAGCCCCGCCGTGAGCATGACGCGAACCCAGGTCGAGACGCGGGTCAGGAGGAACGCGATGAGCGTGCCGAGGACGATCGTGAGCGCGACGTTCGCGATCGTGAAGATCACGGTTCGCAGGAGCGTTCGCCAGAAGACCTCGTCGCGCAGGACCGACGCGTAGTTGTCGATGCCGATCCACTTGCCCTGCCGCTGGATCAGCTCCGGCAGGCCGTACTGCTGGAACGAGAGCGTGACGAGCTTGTAGAGCGGATAGCCGAGGATCGCGGTGATGACGACGATCGCCGGCAGGATCAGGGCATAGGGAACGGACGCCCGCGCCAGCCGTCGAACGCGAGACGGTCGCCGCCGAGACCGGTGGGCACGGGCCTCGGCGGCGACGGTCATTGCGATCGACCTTACTGATTCAGCGTGTAGGTGATGTTGTCGCTGGCGACCTCAGCCGCTTCCTTTATGGTCGACTTCCCCGTCAGGATGCGCTGGAGCATCGTCCGCAGGACGTTCCCGTTCTCGACGTTGACCCAGTTCTTCGCGGTCGGGACGAACCAGCTCTTGCGAGCCGCGCGCTCGTTCACGCTGTTGCCGAGCAGGCTGGTCGTGTTCGGGATGTTGCCCTTCGCGCGGAGCGCGCTCATCGAGGCGTTGTCGGTGAACGCGCCGATCCAGGCTGCGGCCGCCGCACGGTTGGCGCCGACGGGAACCGCCAGGTCGGAGCCTCCGAGGAAGCCGGGGATCGCCTCACCCTTCTTGTGGCTCGGCATGACGAACTGCGCCGTCCGGTTCTTGTAGTCGCCGACGCAACAGCTGAACCACGCTGCGCCGTACATCGAGGCGGCGTTGCCCTGGGCGTAGACGTCCCACGGGTTCGGATGCGACTCGTCGGTCGTCTTCGACGCCCGAGAGGCGGCGTCGAAGAAACGCTTGAACGCCGCGAGCCCGGCGAGCGCAGCCGGCTTGTCGAGCGTCCCGACCCACCTGCCCTTCCGCGTGATCGCGATCTTGCCGCCGTAGTCGTAGACGAAGCTCATCGCGACGTACCAGTCGGTCCCCGCGATGTACACGGGCGAGAACGCCTTCGAGTCGTTCTGCGCGCCGATCCGCTTGGCGAGCGCGATGAACTCGGTCTGGCTCGTCGGGATCTTCGCCTTCATCTGCCTGAAGATGTCCGTGCGGTACGTCACGACCCGCGAGCCCGCGTAATACGGGACGCCGTAGATCTTGCCGCCGTACTTCCCCGACGCCGCGAGACCGCCGAGCCAGGTGCTCTTGTTCGGAAACTGGATGGAGGACACGTCCTGGAAGGCACCCGCGGCCATGTACTTCGTCATCTCGGTGTTCCCCATCTCGATGACGTCGGGTGCGTTCCCCCCGGCGAGCGTCGCGTCGAACTTTGCGAGATGGGTCGGCCATGTCTGGTACTGGACGTCGACGTCCCAGCCGGGGTTCTGAGCCTTGAACTGCGCGTTCGCAGCGGCCACGACCTCCGGCCATCCTGACTGTGCGTCGACCTGAAGCCAGACGGTGAGCGTGTTGGCCGCACTACCTCCGGAGGCTCCGGAGGCACCGACCGCCACCGCCAACGCCGCAACGAGCGCAGCTGCGGCAATAGCACGTACGTTCATTCGCATCTCCCGCGGCATCTTGGTGCTCGACCTGGCCGTGCCGGTGAGCGTGGCAGTCCACGGCCGGAGCTCCCAAGTGGTTTATACCAATCTGCCACGGGCAGGAGGCTTCCACATCTGGCCGCGCATGTCAAGCCCTTTTGTCGTACGCCCTGCGACGTAATTCCCTGCACATGGGCAAGGACGGCGTTCAGCGGCGTTAAGTCGCGTTGGTACTAACCACGCGCGCCACGAGTCGGCCGTCCGTCCACGACCGCCCCCCGACTCCGTCGCCGCTCGTGCGGAATCGAGAGCGACGTGACCAGGCGATAGCGGTCTCCGCGGTAGATCGACTCGACGAACTCGACGATCTCCCCCGTCTCCGAATGTGTGACGCGCTCGAACCGAAACGCGGGCGAATGGAGCGGGACCCCGAGCGCCTTCGACTCTTCCTCGTCCGTCACCGTGGGCTCGATCGTCTGCTCGCCGCCCACCACCACGATCCGATAGCGATCGCGCAGAAGCTCGTAGAAGGAGCGCTCCTCCAGGTCCTTCGCGCTAAGCCCGGGCACGTGCGCGGCGCGGATGTGCACCGTCTCGATCGCCATGCTCTCGCCGTCGGCGAGCCTGAGCCTCACCGCAATCAAGACGGATTCCGAGGGCGACACGTGCAACAGCCGACCGAGCCGTGCTCCCGCAGGCGTGACGCGGAGCTCGAGCGTCTTGCTCGCCGGCTCGAGCCCACGCAGGCGCATGTCGTCGGTGAACGAGGTCATCGTCAGCTCCTGGGCGATCTTCGGCTGGCTGACGAACGTACCCGAGCCGTGCCGCCGCACGAGATACCCCTCGCGGACGAGGTCGTCGAGCGCTGCGCGCACCGTCAGGCGAGAGACGCCGAAGTCGGCGCTGAGCTGTCGCTCGGACGGGATCGCGTCACCGACCGACAGCTGCTCGATGAGGTCGAGAACGAGATCTCGCGTCTCCGCCTGCTTCGTCACGCCGGCCATGGTAACCAGCCCGCGAAAGTGGTCAATACCATGCTGACGCTCAGCCCGTGACCGTGGTGACGGAGCGCACGCCGGACCGGGCGAGGAGCGACGCGCCGGTTCCGGGATCGAAGAAGTGGAAGCGGGCCGGATCGACGGCGAGCCTGAGCGAGCCTCCGACGCGAGCCGACGTGCGAGGGTCCACCCTCGCATTCAGGAGCGCTCCTCGAGCGGTGACGAGATCCGGCGCCCCCGCCTCCTCCCCTTCCGTGACCTCCGTTGCGACGCGCTCTGCGTCGATGCGGAAGAAGACGTGCGCGTCCGAGCCGAGGTCTTCCTGAACGACGACCTCCACGTCGATTCCCGGCAGCTCGACCGGCGCGAAGGAGGCGTCCTCGAAGGTCTCGGGCCGAATTCCGAGCACGACCCGCCCGGAGACGCTCGGCCGCCGAACCGGGTGGAGTCCGACGCGGAACTCACCGAACGAGACCTCGTCGCCGTCGATCGTCGCGTCCACGAGGTTCATCGCGGGGGAACCGATGAAGCCGGCGACGAAGAGATCGCGGGGCTGCTCGTACAGAACCTGAGGAGCGTCGACCTGCAGGATGCGGCCGTCTTTCATCACGGCCACGCGCTGCCCGAGTGTCATCGCCTCGACCTGGTCGTGAGTCACGTACACCGTGGTGACGCCGAGCTGCTGGTGCAGCTGCGCGAGAGACGCGCGCATGCCCACGCGGAGCTTCGCGTCGAGGTTGGAAAGCGGCTCGTCCATGAGGAATGCCTGGGGCTGGCGCACTATGGCCCTGCCCATCGCGACGCGCTGCCGCTGGCCCCCGGAGAGCTGCGCTGGCTTGCGCTCGAGGAGCTCCTCGAGACCGAGCAGCGCGGCGATCTCCTCGACGCGCCGGCGAATCTCGTTCCTCGGCATGCGCCGAACCTTGAGCCCGTAGCCCAGGTTCTGCCGCACGGACATGTGCGGGTAGAGGGCATAGCTCTGGAACACCATCGCGACGTCGCGATGGCGCGGCGCGAGGTCGGTGACGTCCCGGTTTCCGATCGAGATCTCGCCCGCGGTCACTTCCTCGAGCCCGGCGATCGCGCGGAGGAGCGTCGACTTGCCGCAGCCCGACGGCCCGACGAGCGCGATGAACTCTCCGTCCTCGATCCGGAGCGACACGTCGTCGAGCGCAACCACGTCTCCGGAGAAGACCTTGGTGAGGTTCTGGAGCTCGATCTCCGCCATCGCGCCGCGGTATGGATACCACATATCCGCAGAATTGGTATTGACCACCGACGAAGACGTGCGTAGACTCGGCCGATGGTCGAGGACGTGGCGGTCACCGAGGCGGGTAGCGATCCCCGCGCCGGCTACGAGAATCGGAGCACCGCCGAACTCGTCGAGCTGATGAATCTGGCCGACGCGACAGTACCGGACGCGGTGGCCGCAGCTTCCGCATCCATCGCAAGCACCGTCGACGCAGTCGCCGAGCGGATGCGGGACGGCGGCCGGCTCGTCTACGTCGGCGCAGGCTCGTCGGGCCGGATCGCGGCGCTCGACGCTTCGGAGTGCGAAGCGACCTTCGCCACCCCGCCCGGCCTGATCTGCGTGTTGGTCGCAGGCGGCGAGAACGTGTCTGCGCTCGTACAGGCGGCCGCCGAGGACGACCGCGACGCCGGCGCCGCCGACATCCTTGCGCTGGGGATCGCGGCCACCGACTCGGTCGTCGGGATCAGCGCGAGCGGAAGCACGCCATACGTGCTCGGCGCGCTCGAGGCCGCGGCCGAGAACGGCGCGCTCACGGCCTGTGTGGTCTCGGCTTCCGGGTCGGAGCTGGGCGCGATCGTCGACCACGAGATCGCGGTCGTCGTCGGCCCGGAGTTCATCGCGGGGTCGACCCGTCTCAAGGCCGGGACGGCGCAGAAGCTCGTGCTCAACACCGTCTCGACGATCGCGATGATCCGGCTCGGCAAGACCTACGGGAACCTCATGGTGGACGTCGTCGCCGCGAACGAGAAGCTCCGCGACCGCGTCCGCCGCGTCGTCGAAGCGGCGACCGGAGCGTCTTCCCAGCAGGTCGACACGGCGGTTGCCGCGGCAGAGGGCAACGCGCGGGTCGCGATCGTGTCGCTTCTCGCAGGTGTCGATGCCGATACCGCACGAGCTCGCCTCGATGAGTCGAACCGAGACATCGCCAAGGCTGTGGAGCGGACGACGTGAGACTCGGCGTCGAAGCGGCGATCGTGGACGGCACCCTCGTGGCGGGGGACGTCGAGATACTCGGTGGCCGCATCGCCGGGTTCGGGCTCGCGTCACCCAACGGCCGCGGCATCGCAGTCCCCGGGTTCGTGGACCTCCAGGTCAACGGCTTTGCGGGCGTCGACTTCCTCACGGCAGACACAGAGGGCTACCGGCACGCGGGCGAGGCGCTTCTCGAGACCGGAATCACCGCCTTCCTGCCCACCTTCATCACCTCCCCCGAAGAGCAGCTCCTCGCCGCCCTCCGCGAGGTGCCTGCCGGATCGGACGGGCCCCGCATCCTGGGCGCACATCTCGAAGGGCCGTTCCTGTCGGCCCTCCGCCTGGGGATCCATCCAACCGAAGCTCGTCGCAACCCTGACGTGGAGCTCCTCGAGCGGCTCCTCGACGCGGGGCCCGTCCGACTCGTAACGCTCGCACCCGAGCTCCCCGGGGCCAATGCGGTGATCGAGCGTCTGGTGCGCCGGGAGATCGCGGTTTCCGCGGGCCACTCCGACGCGACAGCCGAGCAGGCGAACGCCGCCTTCGACCTCGGCGTGCGGAGCGTCACGCACCTCTTCAACGCGATGCGCCCGTTCCACCACCGCGACCCGGGTATCGCCGGAGCTGCGCTCGCGAGGCCCGACGTGATCGTTCAGCTGATCCTCGACTGGGTACACGTCGCTACGGTGACGGCGGCGATGGTCTGGCAGGCCGCGCAGGGCAGAGTGGCGCTGGTGACGGACTCGCTTGCAGGCGCCGGCCTCGACGACGGCGCCTATCGTCTCGGCCACGTCAACGTGCAGATCCGGGACGGCGTCGCTCGTGGGGACACCGGATCGCTGGCGGGGAGCACGCTGACCATGATCGAGGCGGTTCGCAATCTCCACTCGCTCGGCGTTCCACTCGAGGACGCGATCGGTGCCGCAACGGACGTGCCGGCACGCGTGCTTCGACTGCCGGCGCTGGGCAGGATCGGCGTCGGCCTTCCCGCCGATGTCGTCGTCCTGACCGACGAGCTCGAGATCGAGCGTGTGCTCGTCGAAGGACGCGCACGTGTCGTCGGCTGACCGGGCCACACCCGAGCCGGCCGGCGCGGGGTCGAAATTCCTCGACGAGATCCGCGAGCAGCCCTCCGCTCTGCTCCGCCTGCTCGAGGGCCGGAGCGACTTCGCGCGCGTTGCCGCAGAGATGCGTTCCCGTGGCGCGACGACGGTTCGAATGGCCGGCCACGGCTCGTCCGACAATGCCGCGTCGTACGGTGTCTACGCCTTTGGGCTTCAGCCGCACTGGACCGCCCTGCGCGACTCGATCTCGCTCATCGTCTACTACGGAGCGGAGCTCGACCTCTCGGGCTGCACGGCGCTCGCGCTCTCGCAGTCGGGGCGAACGCCGGACGTGGTCGAGTACGCACGGCAGGCGCGACGGCGTGGCGCGTACACGGTTGCGCTCACGAACGACGCGTCGTCGGCCCTTGCTCGGGAGGCGGACGACGTCCTCGAGCTCCGAGCCGGTGACGAGCGCGCGGTCGCGGCGACGAAGACCTACTCGAACCAGCTCGCAGCCCTCGGCCTGCTCGCAGCTCACGCGGCGGAGGAGGGAGAGGCGTTCGCCGCCGACCTCCGCGCCGTTGCCGTGGAGATGGAGGCGTTCATCCGGACGGTCGAGGCACGAATCGTCCCGATCGCCATTCCGTTCGCCTACGCGGGCCGCATGTTCGTCGTCGGCCGTGGCGCGGAGTTCGCCACCGCGCGAGAGATCGCCCTCAAGCTCCTGGAGACGTGCCGGATCGCCGCGGAGCCGCTGACCGCGACGGATCTCGCGCACGGCCCTATCGCGGCGCTCGACCCGCTCTTCCCGGTCTGGGCCATCGCTTCGGACGATGCAACGCTCCCCACTGTCGTCGAGGCCGTGGAGCGCGCTCGCGCCGCCGGTGCCACGGTGATCGCGAGCGGAGCAGCCGCGGGGTCCATTCCGGGGGCCGCGTACCTTCTGCCGAGCCCGCCATCGACGTCGCCGCTCCTCGCACCGTTGCTCTCGATCGTCCCGGGACAGCTCTTCGCCTGGGCGCTCGCGCGGGCGCGCGGGCTCGACCCGGATGCGCCGCGCGGTCTGTCGAAGGTCACACTCGCTCGTTAGCGGACGAGTCCTGCGCAAGACCGGAAGGTCGCTAGCGCGAGACTTCCGGTCGCGCGAAAAGCCCCCAAAGGCGGCTGCCTCGCAGCCGCACCGTTGCGACTCTCATGAGCGGTACGCCTGCTCGCGGGTTTCCGAGGCGACCTTGTCGAGGATCGCCTCGAGCAGGCGCCCCGACGACAGGACGTGCTCGCGGGCGAGCACGCGAGCCCCTTCCGGGCTGCGCGCCGCGATCGCGTTGCGGATGGCGCGGTGCTGACGGTCGTTCATGAGGTACAGCTCGTCGAGGTCGGCCCCCGTCGCCCAGACCGGCTTGACCAGGAAGGTTCGGCGCGCAGCCTTCGCCATCCGCTCGATGAGCGGCACGTCGGCAGCGCGGTAGATCACGTCGTGGAACGCGTGGTTCAGGTGGAGCCAGTCGCGTGCGATCTGAAGATCCTGGCGCCCCTCGTGGCTCATCTGCACGAGCGCCTCCGTCGCACGGTGAAACCGCCGCTCCGCGCGCTCGAGCTCGGCGAGGTCGTCGTCGGTCATCTTCGGCGTCGCGATCTCCGTCGCGAGGCTCTCGAGCTCGGCGCGCACCATGAACGCCTCGCGGAGCTCGTCATGCGAGAGCATCCGCACCCGGACGCCTCGGTTCGGCTCGAAGGTGACGAGACCGAGCGCCGCGAGCCTCCGCAGCGCCTCGCGGACCGGCGTGCGACTCACCTGGAACTGCTCGGAGAGGTGCTCCTGGCGGAGGGTGCTGCCGGGCGGGATCTCGCCAGAGACGATCGCCTCCTCCAGCGCGAGCGCGATGTCGTCGGCCTTCGTCCCGTCAGACATCGCGTCGCCCCGCCTCGTGCTCCGGGTGACCGAGAAGGTGCGCGTACGCCGTGAGCGTGAGGAACTCGACGAAGATCTCGCGGAGCGCCACCTTCTCGAAGATCTCTCGCGCTTCCCGATAGACGTGTTCGTCCGGCAGCTCGGCCGTCACCTCGGAAATGATCCGCTCCACGTCGCTCCGCCCAACCCTCCCGTGGTGCAGCCACTGCCAGATCTGGGAACGCGAGATCTCGGCGGTCGCGGCGTCCTCCATCAGGTTGTCGATCGCGGCCGCCCCTACTCCTTGCAGCCAGGCCGCGATGTAGCGGATCCCGACCGAGACGTTGGCCCGGACCCCCGCTTCGGTGATCCCGCCCGGCGTCGCAGCGACGTTCAGGAGATCAGCCGCGGTCGTCGAGACGTCCTCGCGCAGGCGCTCGAGCTGGTTGGGGCGCTCGCCGAGCACGGCGTCGAACTCGGCCATCGCGACGGGGACGAGGTCCGGGTGTGCCACCCAGGTGCCGTCGAAACCGTCGCCCGACTCGCGCTCCTTGTCCTCGCGCACGCGCGCGAGCGCGACCTCGGTCACCTCCGGGTCGCGCCGGTTCGGGATGAACGCCGCCATGCCTCCGATTGCGTGTGCGCCCCGCTTGTGACACATGCGGACGAGGAGCTCGGTGTACGAACGCATGAACGGCACGGTCATCGTGACCTGAGCGCGGTCCGGGAGGACGAACTCCTCGCGGTCGCGGAACGTCTTGATCACCGAGAAGATGTAGTCCCAGCGTCCCGCGTTCAGTCCAGCCGAGTGCTCGCGCAGCTCGTACAGGATCTCCTCCATCTCGAACGCGGCGAGGATCGTCTCGATGAGGACCGTCGCCTTGATCGTCCCCCGCGGCAGCCCGAGCCGTTCCTGGGCGAAGCAGAACACGTCGTTCCACAACCTCGCCTCGAGGTGGCTCTCGAGCTTCGGGAGGTAGAAGTACGGCCCAGTGCCGCGCTCCAGTAGGCGCTCGGCATTTCGATGGAGGTAGACGCCGAAGTCGAAGAGACCGGCGGAGACGTGCTTCCCGTCGAGCTCGACGTGGCGTTCCTGGAGGTGCCAGCCGCGGGGGCGAACGAGCAGCACCGCGATCTCGTCGTTCAGCGCGTAGCGCTTGTCGCCCTGCTCCAGCGAGATCGTCCGCTCGATCGCGTCCGTGAGGTTCTGCTGGCCTCCGAGGACGTTCTCCCACGTCGGCGAGTTCGCGTCCTCGAAGTCGGCCATGTACATCCGCGCGCCCGAGTTGAAGGCGTTGATCACCATCTTGCGATCGCCGGCGGGCCCAGTGATCTCGACCCGACGGTCCTGAAGGTCGGCGGGCACCGAGGCGACGCGCCAGTCGCTGCCGCGGACTGCGTGTGTGGCCTCGAGGAAGCGCGGTAGCTCGCCCGCTGCGATGCGCTCCTGGCGATCTGCACGCGCCAGCAGAAGCTCCTCTCTCCGGTCCCTGAACTCGCGCTCGAGCGCGACGACGAACTCGAGCGCCTCCGGCGTGAGGACGCCGGTCTCGTCGGGCGCGGAGACGGTTGCGGTCGCGATGGTGCTCATGAGCCTATCCGGGCTCGTGAGCCTGGAAGGGCGTGGGGAACCGGGAGGTTCCCGACGCTCTCAAGAAGAAAGGGGCACGCGGGGGGAAGCATGGTTTCCCCCGCGAACGCGAGCCGAAGGCGAGCGTTGCTCACGCTACACGCGCGGTCTGGAACTGGGCCTCCTCGGTGGACCCCTTGAGCGCGAGAGTCGAGCTCGCGCCGCCGGTCACGGCCTCCAGCACCGCGTCGAAGTACCCGGCGCCGACCTCGCGCTGGTGCCGCGTAGCGCCGTAGCCGTACTCCTCGTTCGCGAACTCCTCCTGCTGCAGACGCACGTACGCGGTCATTCCCTCCGCGGCGTACCCGCGGGCCAGGTCGAACATCGAGTTGCACACGGCGTGGAACCCCGCGAGCGTGACGAACTGGAACCTGTAGCCCATTGCGGCGAGCTCCCGCTGGAACGAGGCGATCGTCGAGTCGTTCAGGTGCTTCTTCCAGTTGAACGACGGCGAGCAGTTGTACGCGAGGAGCTTGCCCGGGTACTTCGCGTGGACCGCCTCGGCGAACGCAGCCGCCTCGTCGAGGTCGGGCGTCGAGGTCTCGCACCAGAGGATGTCGGCGTACGGTGCGTACGCGAGCGCGCGGGCGATCGGCGACTCGATCCCGGGAGTGACGCGGAAGAAGCCCTCCGCCGTCCGCTCGCCTGTGATGAACTCGCGATCGCACTCGTCGACGTCGCTCGTGAGCAGCGTCGCGGACAGTGCGTCCGTCCGCGCGACGAGGATCGTGGGCACGTCGAGGACGTCGGCTGCGAGCCGCGCGGCGACGAGCGTCCGAACGAACTGACTCGTGGGCACGAGCACCTTCCCACCGAGGTGGCCGCACTTCTTCTCCGAGGAGAGCTGATCCTCGAAGTGGACCCCGGCCGCGCCCGCCTCGATGAACGCCTTCATCAGTTCGAACGCGTTGAGCGGGCCGCCAAACCCTGCCTCTGCATCGGCGACGATCGGTGCGAGCCAGTAGGTGCCGTTCTTCCCTTCAGCGGAGTCGATCTGATCGGCGCGGAGAAGGGCGGAGTTGATCCGCTTCACGAGGGCCGGCGCACTGTTGGCGGGATAGAGGCTCTGGTCGGGGTACGTGTGCCCGGCGAGGTTCGCGTCGGCCGCGACCTGCCAGCCGGAGAGGTAGATCGCGTTCAGGCCGGCCTTCACCATCTGGACGGCCTGTGCGCCGGTCAGCGCCCCGAGGGCGGCCACGTGGTCCTCCGAGTGGAGGAGCTGCCACAGGCGCTCGGCTCCGAGTTTCGCGAGCGTGTGCTCGATGTGGAATCGTCCACGGACTCGCTCGACATCGCCCTGTGTGTACGGCCGCTCGATCGCTGTCCACCGACCGTTCGTCTCGCCTCCACCCATGCCAGTCCTCCCTGCCCCAGGATTGTGTGCAATTCGATTCAAGATTGGATCCTAAACAACCGCTTCGATCCCGTCAACGCCCTCTATTCCCCGATTTGGGATCCAGAAACCTTCAGGATTGGATCCATGTGCGGAACAATGACACCCGCACAGCGGTCAAAGATCTCCTCGGGCCGTCGAACTAGACTCGAGGCGTGATCCTGATCGCGTTCCTCATCGGCCTCACGCTCGGACTGGCCGGGATCGTCGTAGCGTCGATCCGCGGCGTCGCGCTCTGGCGGCAGGGCAAGCGGACGGGCGGGGAGATCACCAAGGAGCTCGCCCTCTTCGAGGAGCGTTCGGCACGCACAGAGCAGCTGCTCACCGAAGCCGACCGCGCCAACCAGGATCTCCAGGCCGCACTCGAACGGCTTCGCATCTCGCGTGCGCGGCTACAGGTGCTGCTCGACGCAGTGGAGGGAGCGCAGCGCCGGACGCGCTGGCTGCGAGTGTTCCTGCCCAGCCGATGACACGCGTCGCAGCGGTCGATCTCGGGACGAACTCGACCCGCCTCCTGGTCGCGGACGTCGAGGACGGGCAGCTCACAGAGGTCACGCGGCGACTGACGATCACGCGACTCGGCGAGGGAGTCGACCGGCGCCGCCGGCTTCTCCCCCTTCCAATCGCACGGGTTCGCAACTGCCTCACCGAGTACCGGCGCGAGCTCGAGGCGCTCGGCGCAGAGCGGACGCTCGCGATCGCCACGAGTGCCGTGCGCGACGCAGACAACGGCGAGGCGTTCCTCGGAGAGATCGAGTGGAGCTATGGCTTCACGACGCGGCTCCTTGCGGGCAGCGAGGAGGCGGCACTGATGATCCGCGGCGTCACGGCAGGCAGGCCGACGCTCGACGGCGTGCTCGTCGTGGACATCGGCGGCGGGTCGACCGAGCTCGTGCTGACCGCCGACGGAGCCGTCGCATCGTCGACCAGCCTCGACGTGGGCTGTGTTCGCGTCACAGAGCGCTTCCTCGGCTCGGATCCGCCCTCGCGGCCGGAACTCGCCGCGGGAGGCGCGTACGTGCGTGCGCTCCTCCCGCCGCTCGCGCCGAACGCTGCGATCGGTGTCGCGGGGACGGTCACGACGCTGGCGACACTCGACCTCGGAGACGGGGACTACGACCTCGCCCTGACACACGGGCACCGGATCGCGCTCGCGTCGGTCGAGGAGCAGCTCGGGCGCCTCGCCGGCATGACGCTCGAGGAGCGGCTGACGGTTCCGGGGATCGAGCCCGGGCGTGCCCCGGTCATCGTCGCCGGAATCGTCGTCCTCCACGAGATCATGACCGCCTACGGCCTGGACGAGGTCGAAGTGTCCGAGTGCGACATCCTTCACGGCGCCGCATTCGCGGCGGCCGAGCTCCCCGAGCCCGAGGAGGGTGCGGCGCCGCCTGGCGCCTACACGTGTTGCTGACCGCAAGCCCGGAAACCCGCCAGCGCACGGTTTCCGGGCGCGAAGATCCCTGCAGCGCAGCCGCTTCACGGCTGCGGTCGCTGTGCACTACGCGGCAGGCGGCAGGGGCTCGTCCTCGTCCTCGGCGAGCCGCCGCTGCAGCACGCTGCGCGAGAGGACTCCGATCAGGCGATGGTGCTCGTCGACCACCGGCACGCGCTCGGCGTCCTCCGTCTCGAGGAATCGGAACGCCTCCTCGAGGGGTACGTCCGGCCCGATCGTGAAGTGCGGCACCTCGGCGATCGCGCGAAGCTCGGTGGCTTTGGGATCGAGACCGTGCGCGATCACCTCCCGAACGAGGGTCTTCCGCGTCACGACCCCCACGAGCCGTTCGTCCTCGGTGACGTAGACCGCGCGGACCTCCGTACGCTGCAGGAGCTCGCCGGCCGCTTGGGCCGACGCGTCGGCAGGCAGCTGGCCGGGATTCGAGACCATGGCCTCTCTGACCGTGCTCACGGGCCGGATCCTCGCCCGTGCGCGTGGAGGGGTGCGGGGAACCGGGAGGTTCCGCGCGCTCTCGAGAAGAAGGAGGCTTTCGGGGGAGACATGGTCTCCCCCGCGACCGCGAGCCGAAGGCGAGCGGTGCTCACGGGAAGATCCCCCGCGCCTGCAGTGCGTTCGAGACCTCGCGAATGCCCGCCACGAGCGCCCCCGTCCGGAGCGGCACCTTGCGATCCTCCGCGAGATCCCATACGCGGTCGAACGCGTTCGAGAGCTTCTCGGCCAGCTTCGCGCGGATCTCCTCACGCGTCCAGAAGAGCCGACCGAGGTCCTGCACCCACTCGAAATAGGAGACCGTCACCCCTCCAGCGTTCGTCAGGACGTCGGGCAGGACGGGGATTCCACGCTCCCAAAGGATGCCGTCGGCCTCGAGCGAGGTCGGGCCGTTCGCGCCCTCGGCGATCATGCGTGCGCGGACGCGAGGCGCGTTGTCCGCGGTGATCTGATCCTCGCGGGCGGCGAGGACGAGGATGTCACAGTCGAGCTCGAGCAGCTCATCGTTCGTGATGTGGTTTCCCGCGTCGCAGCCCTCGAGCGAGCCGTGCCCTCGCACGTACGCGTGGAGGATGGGGATGTCGAGGCCGGATGCGGCATGGAGGCCACCCGAGACGTCGGAGACGGCGATGACGGTCGCGCCCAGCGCCTGAAGCTCCGCAGCCGCAACTCCGCCGACGTTTCCGAACCCCTGCACGACACAGCGCTGGTCCGCGAGCGCCCACCCAAGCCTGTCGCAGGAGCGCGCGATGACCATGACCACGCCGGCACCGGTCGCCTCCTGGCGAAACACCGAGCCGCCGATCGAGATCGGCTTCCCGGTGACGATCTCGGGCACCGCGTAACCCCGCTGCATGGAGTACGTGTCCATCATCCAGGCCATTGTCTGCTCGTTGGTCGCCATGTCCGGAGCAGGGATGTCCTCCTGCGGGCCGATGATCGGCAGGAGCTCCGACGTGAAGCGCCGCGTCAGGCGCTCGAGCTCGGCGGACGAGAGCCGTCGCGCGTCGCAGCGAACACCGCCTTTCGCGCCGCCGTAGGGGAGGCGGAGCAGCGAGCACTTCCACGTCATCCACATCGCCAAGGCCGCGCACTCACCGAGCGTCACTTCGGGGTCGTAGCGGATCCCGCCCTTCGTCGGCCCCATGATGCTGGAGTGCTGGACGCGGTAGCCGGGAAAGACGACGCGACGGCCGTCGTCCATCCGTACCGGGATCGAGACGATCGTGGACCGCTCGGGATAGCGCAGCCGCTCCGCGATCTCGTCCGGGATGTCGGCGATCGGAGCCGCCTGGTCGAACTGCGCGACCGCCATGCGGTACAGCGGCGTGTCCCACTCGAGCTGGGCATGGGCAAGCTCGTCCGACAGGCTCGCCACGGCCGGCGGAGTCTAGCTCGCGTCTCCACGTACCCGGTCGCAAGGCTCGTGCTCGGCGGTCGTGAACCGACGCTCGTCCGAACGATCCCACCGATATGGGGGTGCGGCGCTCGTTTCTGGCGGCCGATTCCGATGTTGTGGGCGAAGCGCCGGCACCTCATCGCGGTCGACCCGCGGTCTTCTCGGAGGATGTCCTCAAGCACGCATCCGGGTTCTCGTACGCGCGCCGGGTCGGCACGCGGCGAGGCGCCCAGGACCTCGTGTACCGGATGTTCGCGGTCGCCGCGATCGAGCACTATTGCGAAGCGTTTCCCGAAAACGCGGCCACGCTCAGCTGGTTCTTCTCGCCGAGGCGACGTCACACGCTCCTGACCGAGCTCGGCCGAGTCGGCCGGCCCCGTTCAGGGGCGGGTGGCGACCTCAGCTGGAGCGAGCGTGACGTATCGCAGCTGATATCCGCAGCTCTCGAGCTCGCCAGGCAACGGCCGACGACGAAGGCCGGCGTGGAGCTCTTGCGCACGTTCCGTCGCTTGCCGTAGGGGCTCAGCCGCTGGCATCGCGTTGGGCGGCATTCGGTCGTCGGCTGCTCGAGCTCCGTGGAAACCGCTTCCGAATCCCACGGACTACTTGTGCGGCGGCAGGAACGTGTCCGTCTCGTAGCTGTGCAAGACGGCGGTCGTGTGCAGCCCCGCGTGGGCGATCGGCGAGCCGATCGGATTCAGCGTGACGAGCGTCGGCACGCTCCAGACGACATCGCCCGTCAACGGCTTCGTCAGCTTGCCCGAGCGGAAGTCGCTGTAACCGGCGTGGTAGACGGCCGTCATGGCCATGGACGCCGCGAGTGCTACCAGGCCGATCGCGACCTTGCCGGCGAACCTGCGGTCGAGCCTGGTTCCGGCAAGAGCAGCGAAGACGACGAGGATCGGGAAGACCGATAGGAGCAACCCGTCCGTGATGCCGTAGACGATGCCGCGCCAGGCCACCGCTGCGGCCAGCTCCAAGCCGTCGGGACGCGCGGTCGCATCCTCGGTCCGCAGGACCATCGCAGCCATGACGCCGGCGACAGCGAGTCCCAGCAGGAGCGCGGCGAGCCAGCGCCGCTTGACCGCCGCGACGAGGTCGTAGCCGGTCGAGCGCGACCACGCCGCGAACAGCCCGAAGACGGCGGATGCATAGAGACCGTAGAAGGCATCCCGATTCACGTCCAGGACGTCCGCCAACAGGTACGGGACCGCGAACGCGAGCAGAAGCCCGCCTGTCAGCCACCACCAGTGGGGCGAGATCGCGAGCCGCACGACTCTGCGACGCTCGCCTCGCGAGGAGAACACATGCGTGCTCATCAGCTCCTCCTTTCGACGTCAGGTTCCCGTCCGCTCGAGCACCGGCCATCGGGGGCGCCGCCGATCCGTTATGCGGAAGAAGCCGCAGTGGGTCACGCCGCTGCGCGCTCGACGACGGCGGCCAAGCGCCCTGTCACCTCTGCGGCCACCGGCGCGAGCTCGTCGTTGTCGACGATCGAGAGCATCCGCTCGGGATCGATTGCGGCGACGTGGGTGAGCCCCTCGCGTTCGTACACGACGACGTTGCACGGGAGGAGCACGCCGAGCGCAGGCTCGGCCTCGAGCCCGCGGTGCGCGAGCGCCGGGTTGCAGGCGCCGAGGATGAGGTACGGCTCGATCTCGACTCCGAGCTTCGATCTCAGTGTCGCCTGGACGTCGATCTCGCAAAGCACGCCGAATCCCTCGGCCGCAAGCTCGTTTCGAACCCTGTCGACGATCTTGGCGAACGACGCCGTCGTCGTCTCGCTCAGCGTGTAGCCAGTTGCAAGCATTTGCACTCCTCCCTGAGATAACGGCGTCGCGACTTCTCAGCGCGCGCACGGTGCATCCACGCCCCCTTGGGCTCGAGGTAGTGCTCGCCGAGGTGGGCGAAGATCCGCTCCTCGCCGTCGAGAACGGTTCCGTCCTCCGTGACGAGCACCGGAACGGTGTCGATTCCCGTCTCGGCGACGAGAGCCGACCGCTTCTTCTTGTCCGCCGGTACCTGTCGAATGACATAGTCGAGGCCGAGCTCGGTCAGTCGCTCGCGCACGCGATGCGAGGCCGGGCACCACTCGGTCTGAAAGAGCTCCAGCATCGCCCTCACACCCCCGACCCGACGAGGTCGCGCAACTCGTCGAGTTGCCGCCGAAGGCTTCCGCAGACGTCTTCGCAGAGCGCGAGGACGTCCTCGTCGGCGATCCAGTAGTGCACGTAGTTGCCTTCCCTGCGGCGACGAACGATGCCCGCCTGGCGGAGGACGCCGAGATGTTTGGAGACGTTCTGCTGCGTCGAGCCGATGCCGTCGGTCAGCTCCTGGACGGTTGCCTCGCCCCCACGGAGCCGGTCGAGGATCTTGATCCGCGTCGGCTCACTGAGCGCCCGGAAGCGCTCGGCGATGAGCTCGACGAGATCGTCGGGAAGTGGATGCTCGCCGGTCATCTCGACGTCCTGCATGCCCGTATGGTCTCGTCGCTCACCGCCGCGGCCATCCGTGGCCGTTCGGATTGGACGTGGGGGCCCCAAACCACCCCCACCAACCCGGCGTTGTGCGCCCCCGCCCACGCGCCCGCCCCCGGTCCCCACCCCCGCCGGGGGGCCACCCCC
>JBMDXR010000036.1:0-18681 GCA_048594925.1 Gaiellaceae bacterium | reverse complement strand
CTCGCCAAAGGGGATGTCGTCCCGTCCGAGTACCTGCCACAAGCCCGTGATACCGGGCTTCAGGTCGAGTCTCTTGAGTCCCCAGCCGTCGACATGGCGGTGTTCCTCGGGGATGAGCGGACGCGGGCCGACGAGGCTCATATCTCCCAGCAGCACGTTCACGAGCTGGGGGAGCTCGTCGATCGAGTAACGACGGAGGAATCTTCCCACGCGCGTCACCCGTGGATCGTTCGGCGCTTTGAACATTCGCTCGTCCGAACCGGCGTGCTTGTTCAGGTGCACGACTTCACCTTTGTGCGCGTCTGCATCCGCGACCATCGTGCGGAACTTGAGGATGTGGAACCTCGAGTCTCCCTGACCCATGCGAACTTGTCGGAAGAAGACGGGTCCCCGCGAATCCAGCTTGATCGTGGCGGCGGTGAGGAGAAAGACCGGAGCTAGCACGAGAAGCCCGACGAACGAAATCAAGATGTCCATCGCGCGCTTGAGGAGCAGCGATGTTCGTGACCAACGGGCGGGTGGGAGACCTATGAGCGTCAGTCCTTCGGCGGCATGCATGGTCGCGTGAGGACCCAGCGCCTCGAACAAGCGGGGGACGACGTCGACCTGCACGCCGCGCTGATTGAGGTCACGGATGGTCTCGAGCGTCTCCCCGTGCGGATGCTGAGAGAAGGCAACGATGACGCGGTCCACACCGAGACCGGAAACGATCTCCGGCAACTCCGCCGGTCGTCCAACGACACTCAGGTGTTCGAGCCCGTCAGTGCGGACCCGAGGGCGCTCGTCCACGAAGCCGACGACGTTCACTCTGTACTCCGGATGCTGGAGGAGCTTCTTCGCGACACGCTGTCCTACATGCCCGGCGCCGACGATGAGCGTGTTCAGGACGTAGGTGTCGCTTCGCCGGCAGAGCACGCGCGCGATCGTCCGGCAGACCGGGACGAGGACGATCGCGAGCGCCCAGAAGAGTGCGAGCTTCGGGAAGCTCGGGTTTGCGAAATCGACGACGTACGCGAGTGCGAAGAACAGCCACGACCCGACCGTGACCATGTTGAAGACGCTGAAGAAGTCGTCGACCCCGGAGTGATCGGTTCGCTCTTCGTCGCTCGAATAGAGCTTGTAGATGCGTCCGAGAACAATCCAGAACGGAAGCGTGAGCGCGAAGAATAGGACCTCGACTTGCGTGCCGAAGCGGTCGTATTGGGGCTCGACGTCGGGTGGGAACAGAACCTGGGTCAACGCGAATGCGAGCAAGATGCCGGTCGCATCCGCAGCAGCGAGCGCGCGCCGCACGAGCCATCCGCGACGACGGACGCTTCCGCGTCGCTCTTGGATCAGGTTGCGCGTCCGGTCGTCGACAAGGTCGAGCAGACGTCCAGAAGCGACTTCCTCAGAGTCCGAGAGTGGCTGGGGGGCTGTAAGCGTCTCCTTGACGCTCACACGGTCTCCTCGTCTCGCGTCAACTCAGCTCGGCCGTTGCTCGTGACGGAATCCGGACGGCCGTTCTGTCCTGCTCGATCACTCGCGTAGTAGCCCTTGCCGTACCCGTATCCGTATTCGCCCGAATATCCCTCTTCACGCTGCGAGCCCGTGACGACGTACCCGAGCTTCGTGGTCGGAACCGAGTCGAGCACTCGGCTCAACTCGCGCAGCATGGGACGCTTGATGGTGTTGAGCCGCGTCAAGAGGATGAGCCCGTCCGCTTGCGACGAGAGCGTCATCGCATCGCCGACCCGTAAGAGCGGCGGGCTGTCGATCACGACCATGTCGTACCGGTTGCGAAGCTCAGCAAGGATGTTCGCCAGCTTCCGCGTCGCGACGAACTCCCCAGGATCCGGCGGAAGCGGACCCGAGGCGAGGACGTGAAGGCTGCCGTGATCTCCGTCCCTCGCCATCGAAGCACTTCGCCCCACATCGATCTCGGTCAGGGCGTCGTCCAGAGTGACACGCCCCAAGGCGACGTCGGTTAGACCCCTGCCGTGCAGCAGATGGAAGAAACGACGGAGGTACGGGCGGCGCAGGTCGAGGTCGACGAGGCAGACACGCTTGCCGCTTCGTGCGAGAGCGAGCGCGAGATTGCCCGATACCGTGGACTTTCCCTCCTGCTCGACGGCGCTGGTGATCAGGACGGTCTTGATCTCGTCCGCTGCAAGAGCGACGAAGTCGAGGTTGGTGCGGAGTACGCGGTATTCCTCGGCCTGCGGGCCCCTCGGCTGCGCCATCATCACGAGTTGGTCGTCCTTGAGGAGCTTCTTCGGCGGAGGCGAGACGCTCCCGATCTGCGGGATCTTGAGGTACTCGCCGATCTCCGCAACCGACCGGACGCGCGTATCCAAGGCCTCGAGCGCGAGAGCAAGGCCGATCCCGAGAACCAGGCCGAGCATTAGCCCGAGCATGGCATCTCGGCGCGGCTGCGGAGACACTTTCGCGGCTCCCTCCGCAGTGCTGATCACGTAGGTTCGGGAGGTTTGAAGGGCTTCGAGGGTCGCGAGTTGCTGATCCTTGTCGCGGAGACTCGTAGCGAGGGGACTGCTAGCCTGGCCGCTGGCCTCGAGGGCTTGGAGCCGACCCTGGATCTCCTTCCGAGCACGTCTCACTGCGTCCGAGTCGAGCTGCCCACGGTACTTCGTAAATGCGTTCGCGTAGGCGTTTGCGAGTAGCTCCGCCCGGCCGGGATCGTGGTTACTGACCGTGAAGGTCAGGATGTCCGTCCCCGTCTGCGGGACAATGCTCGTGCTCCCCAGCAGGGCCCCTGCAGTTACTCCTTCGACGTCGCTTGATGCGATCGCATCCTCGGCAACGGACGGAACATGGGCGAGGCTCGCGGCGGTGTCGGCAAGCCGAGCCTGGTCGACGTAGCCACTGCTGATGCCGGTGAGGGCGCCTGCGAGATCTTGGGAGCTGAGGTACACCTGGGCCGACGCCTGGTACTGCGCGGGCTGGCGGGCAGAGTAGAAGTACGCCGCCGCCGGCACCGCCAAGGTGCACGCAAGAATGACCCACTTCCTGCGGCGAAGAACTCGCAGGTAACTAGACAGTGACGGCGACCCGTGCCCCTCGGATTCCATACAGTCCCCCTATAACCCCCATGAGCCTTCTGCCCGACACCACTTCCGGGCCTGCGGCGGCGATGAGGGTCACAATAGCTCGGGCTCCGCGCGCGCGTCTACGCTTAACCTGAGGAACCGTGCCCTGGGTCTCCGAGCCGGTCGCGTGCAGAGCGCGTGACGAGGCACTCATGGCATCGCGATGACGCTCGACACGACGAACACTGGCGCTACTACGTTGGTTCGATCGCAGTTCCGCGCCGATTGCCAGGAGGCACCCACTGATCTACAGTGGTAACGGCCTGTTGAAAGTGCCTGTTGAAGTGGAGGAGTGGGTGCGGTTTCGGGGCAATGAGTCGGCCGAGGTTTCGGACGTGGACGAGCCGGGCGCAGGTCCGCTCTCGGCGGCCTTCCAAGAAGGTCCTCGGGAACCGCGACAGGAACGCGAGGGGCCGCCGAACGAGCAACTGGTCCCGGTGACGGAGTATGCGGAGGCGCTGGCCAAGGTGAGACGGCTCGAGGTCGAGCTCGAGCGCTACCGTGCGCACGCCGAGCGAACGAGCAGCCTCTTTCGCTCTGTCACCAAGTACGCGGAGTGGGTCCGAGAGAATGCCCGGCGCGATTCGGAGCTCGCTCTTCGCAAAGTGCGGACCAGGGTCGAAAAGCTCAATAGGACTACGAGCGAGTTGGAACGGACTGAGAGTGAGCTCGCGCGCATGCAGGATGAGCTCGCGCGCGTACAGGCCTTGACGGATGAGACGCGAGCGAGACTCTCTGCCTTCCTCACAGCCGGACTGCAGGCCCTCAACGGCAAGCGTGAAGACGAGGCAGAGGAAACCTCGTCCGCGCGTGGCGATCTCCAGGACACGCTGCAGGAGCGGTTGATGTCTGCCTCGTCACCGACGCCCACACCCGTCACGGAAGTCGAGAATCCCCAGCGCTAGCGGTCGCTCGCTGCAGCCACGACGACATGAGCTCAGGCGCATCTCCATTCCTCGTCGGCCTCTTCGCAGCAAGCCTGCTGCTGACGTTTATCTGGGTCGTCTCTGCGACACATCGTCGCGTCGAGCGGTTCCGTCTGCACCGCCGGAGTCGCGCAGACGGCGAGACGACGAGCCGGACGTGGATCGACAGACCTCGCGTACCTGACGAGAAGCCAGGAGAACGGTCCAGCCCCACGGCCGACGCGGATGCAACAGGCCTTGGTGCGCCGAAGGTGGAAGCAGGACGCATTACAGACGACGCGCGGCAGGCGCAAGAGCTGCTCGAGGAAGCCGAGCTCGAAGCCAAGAGAGTCGTCGTCGCCGATGGCCGGGAGCGCGCCCGGCAGGAAGCCGAACTGGATCAGGAGCGTGCACTAGAGAAGCGGCGGACGAGGCTCGACTCGCTCGCCACCATGCAGACGGCCGAGCGCAAGGCCGAGCAGCTACTCCTCGCGGCCGAGCGGCAGTGCGCGACCCTTGTGCACGAGGCCGAGGCGGAAGCCCTGCGCAGGTCCGCCGAGATCGCCGCGGACGGTCGGCGACGAGCCAACGAGTTGCTCGAGGAAGCCGAGCTCGAGGCGAGGCGGATCGTCGTCGACACCGGCGAGGAGCGAGGCAGGCTTCTGAGCGAACTGGAGCGCGAGCGATCGCTCCTCGAGCTCGAGCGGACGAAGCTCGCTGGGCCGACGCAACAGGCGGAGGAGCTGCTCGTCGCCGCCGGGCGCCGTCGCGATGAGCTGCTGCGCGCGAGCGAGGCCGAAGCGGAGCGAAGAGCCAACGCGGTCGAGGATGGCGCACGCCGACACGCACAGGAGTTGCTGGATGAAGCACGACTCGAGGCGGCGAGAGTCGTTGCAGCCGCCATCCGGGACCGCGAACGGCTGGTGGGGGAGTTGGCGCGCGAGCGATCGGTCCTGGAGGAGACGCGGACGAGGCTCGCGACCTTCCTCGCCGAGGCGCTCAGAGAGGTCAACGCTGCGCCGGCCGCCGGCGACAGCAAAGGGAACGTCCGCGACCTCGACGAGGTTCGGGCCGTGAGGACGTCGGCAGGGGGAGACCGCTAAGCCGCTCGGTCACTCGTGACTGAAGACAGGGGGAGGTGGGATGCCAATCACGCCAGTCGAAATCAGAGCCATCGATCTTCCGAGAGCGTGGCTCCGAGGCTATCCGCGTGCAGAAGTCGAAGCGCTGCTCGAGGAGATCGCCACCAGCTTCGAGGAAGTCTGGCAGGAGCGCGCTCGCCTTGCCGATCGCCTACGGGAGCTCGAGATTGAAGATGGGAAGCATCGCGACCTCGAGAGGCTCCTCCACTCGACGCTCGTCTCCGCCGAGCGTGCCGCCGAGGAGATGAAGGCGCAGGCAATGCGCGAATCGGATCTGATCGTCCAGGATGCCCGTGCCGAGTCACGCCGCACGACGCGGGAGCTGGCGGTTGAGAAGCGCCGGCTAGAGGATGACGTCGCCAGGATCCGGGCTCAGCTCCAGATGGCACTCGGGGCGCTCGGCGAGCGGCCTCGGAGTGAGTCGACGACGAGCGACGACTTGGCTTCGGCGACGCAAGAGGCGACGATAGAAGATGATCTGGACAGCGGCGTTCGCAAAGTCGTTATCTGAGGGATCCAAAACCGTTGGGCGTGCAAGCGCCCACGTGGGTTCCAAGCCCACCCCTGCCGCTCGCGGGACCTAGAACTGCAAGCCCTCGCCCTTCGCCATGACGAGGACCGTTCGCCAGAGGAGCGCGATGTCTCCCCTGACGATCTGGAGGGGGCTCGCGCTCTGACAGGCGGTCACGTACTCGATGTCGAGCTGCGTGTAGCCGGCCGACTCGGTCACGCCCTTCTGCACCTGCGCCGGGCCGGTCCAGCCGGCGACGAATAGGTTCCGATACACGTCACCCTCGGAGACCTGCCGCGCGACCATCGACGGCGGCCACGGGCGCGGTCCAACCAGGCTCATGTCGCCGCGGAGGACGTTCCAGACTTGCGGTAGCTCGTCGAGGTACCACGGCTTGAGGAGGCGTCGCCCGGCCCACGTGAGGTTTGCCTCGTCCGCCTCGTACAGGCGGGCATGCGGCTCCTCGGACTTGACGCGCTCGAGCACGTCGGAGCGAAGCGTCCGGAACTTCAGAAGGTCGAACTCGCGGCCTCGCGAGATCCGGCGCTCGCGGTAGAGCCACGGCCCACGGTCGCCGCGGCGAAAGAGCATGCCCAGCGCCATCGCCGCGAACACGATCGCGAGGACCGGCGCGAGCACGACGACGAGAGCGAGCGCCACCGCTTTGTCGAGGACCCACTTCGGTGCGGGATAGCTGCTGATGACCGCACGATTCTCGCGCCGGCCAGGTTAGGGTGCGCCCCATGTCCGTCGGCATCGGGCGGGAACGCCAGTTCGAGGTGTACGTCGGCGGCGCGCGCGGCTCCTATCCCACGGTTCCCGTGGGATTCACAGGGCTCGAGGAGGCAGCCCGTAGTCGCATGTCCCCGGAAGGCTTTGCGTACGTTGCGGGAGGCGCGGGCACGGAGGAGACCATGCGGGAGAACCGCGCGGCGTTCGAGCGCTGGCGGATCGTTCCGCGGATGTTGCGCGACGTCTCGTCGCGAGACACGACGGTCTCGGTCCTCGGAACGGACCTTACAAGCCCCTTCGTGCTATGCCCGATCGGCGTGCTCGAGATGGCGCACCGAGACGCCGACGTCGCGGTCGCTCGCGCCGCTGCCGCCGAGGGCGTCCCGTTCGTCTTCTCGAATCAGGCGTCTCGCCCGATGGAGGAGACGGCACGGGCGATGGGCGATGCCCGCCACTGGTTCCAGCTCTACTGGAGCACGTCCGATGACCTCGTCGCGAGCCTCGTCTCCCGCGCGGAGAACTGTGGCTGCAGCGCGATCGTGCTGACTCTCGACACGACGATGCTCGGCTGGCGCATTCGCGACCTCGACCTCGCGTACCTGCCGTTCCTTCGCGGGAAGGGGATCGCGCAGTACACGAGCGACCCGGTCTTCGTCGAAGCGCTCCAGGAGACACTCCGGCAGGCGCCTCCTCCCGGCGGACGGGTCACCCTCGCAGCAATCGGGACGTTGCTCGAGCAGGCGGCCTCCTACCCCGGATCGCGCCTCGCCAACCTCCGCTCCGGCCTCGCGCGCGCGGCCGTTCGCCGGTTTGTCGAGACGTACTCGCGCCCGTCGCTCACGTGGGACGACCTCGCCTTTCTCCGCGAGCGCACACGCCTCCCGATCCTGCTGAAGGGAATCCTCCACCCGGCGGACGCGCTGGCGGCTCTCGAGCGCGGCATGGACGGCATCGTCGTCTCGAACCACGGTGGACGCCAGGTCGACGGCGCGATCGCCACGATGGATGCTCTGCCTCCCATCGTCGAGGCCGTCGCGGGGCCGCGTCCCTGTGCTCCTCGACAGCGGGATCAGGTCAGGGGCGGACGTGTTCCGCGCGCTCGCGCTGGGCGCGTCTGCGGTCGGGCTCGGCCGGCCGTACGTGTGGGGGCTCGCTGCCGGTGGAGCGGAAGGTGTGCGGGAGGTGATCCGCAACCTGAGTGCCGACTTCGATCTCACGATGGGACTGGCGGGCGTCGCCTCGGTGCGCGACATCGGGCGCGACAACGTGACGCGCGCTTGACCGGCATCGAGGCCGTCGTCTTCGACCTCGACGGCGTCCTCGTCGACTCGGAGCACGCATGGGACGAGGTTCGCGAGCAGCTCGCCCGCGAGCGTGGCGGCCGCCGGCACGAGGCCGCGCAGGCGGACATGATGGGCATGAGCTCGACCGAGGGGCCACGCCACGTATACCCACCGGCCTCACCGCCGACGGACGCAGCCGTGCGCTCGCGAAGCTCGCCGAGAGTGGCTTCGGAGCGTGAATTGTAGAGTCGGAACATGGCCCTTCAACGGATGGATAACGTAGGGATTGTCGTCGACGACCTCGCAGCGGCGATTGAGTTCTTTCGCGAGCTCGGCCTCGAGCTCGAAGGGCAAGCCACGATCGAAGGCGACTGGGCAGAGCGCGTCACTGGACTGCGCGACATGCGTGTCGAGATCGCCATGATGCGCACGCCGGACGGCCACAGCCGGCTCGAGATCTCGCGCTTTCTCACGCCGCCTGCGGTCGCTGATCACCGGAACGCCCCGGTGAACGCTCTTGGCTACCTACGCGTCATGTTCGCCGTGGACGACATCGACGAGACGCTTGCCCGGCTCCGCAAGCGCGGCGCGCAGCTTGTCAGCAGCGAAGTGGTCCAGTACGAAGACGCTTATCGGCTCTGCTACATCCGGGGGCCCGAAGGACTTCTCCTCGGGCTCGCCCAGGAACTCGGCTGAGCGCCTGGTGATGTACGCCGGCCGACACGACCACGCCTGTCGCGTGGACCCCCCGGTCGATGCCGTGGTCGGCCTGGCTGGCCTCTCGATCCTGTCGCGGCGCTGCTCGTCTCGCGCTAGTGCTCGCCGGCCCCGTCGAGCATCGCGACCAGCTCGCTCAACGTCTCGACGACCAGCGCGGCCCCGGCCTCCTCGAGCGCCGACCGATCGACCGCCGAGCCGGCAAGGACCCCGATCGCCGTTACGCCCGCCGCCCTCGAGGCCCGGATGTCCCAGGTGGCATCCCCGACCGCCCAGCATCGGTCTGCCGGTGCGCCGAGGCGCTCTGCCGCGAGCAGCAGCAGGTCCGGCGCCGGCTTCGCGCGCTTCACCTGGCTGCCGTCGACGATCGTCGGCGGCACCGCGAGCCCGAGTGCGGCGACTGACCGCGTGACCTGCTCCGCCCGGCTCGACGTCGCTATGACCCAGGGGAGGCCACGCGCTTCGATCGCCCCGAGCAGATCGCTGGCGCCGGGCAAGGGTTGCGGGCTGGCGTTCAACCGGTCGAAGGCCTCGCCGGCTGCCCGGTCGATCTCCTCGATCTCGTCGTTGGCGACCCGCCTGTGGTTGGCCTCCGCGACGTCACGCGCCAGCCGTTTGCCGTCCATGCCGATCATCGGTGCGACCTCGTCGCGGGTCGTGCGCATGCCGGCGGCCGCGAGCGCCTCGAGCCAGCCGTCGATGCGCGCGCCGACGGTGTCGACGAGCGTCCCGTCCAGGTCGAACGCGACGCCGGCCGGTGCCGGGAGCGGGTCGGGGCGGTGTGGCATGGGTCCTCCGGTGCGGCCGCGTGGCCCGAGCCGGTGCCTGAATCCTGCCCTACGCGACTGTCGTCCGCGCCGCAAGCGCGGACGTTTCAGGCACGGCGAGTGGTCGCGCTACATGCACGACGTCATCGGGCTCGCCGAGTCGCCCGAGGAGATCAACGACGAGGTCGTGCGGCGACTGCTCGCGCGCTACGCGGACGAGCTCCCACTGATCGAGCGGCGCGGTCGAGACGGTGAAGCGCCTCGCCGGCTCGTTCCGCCTCTCGGTCGCGTCGTCGTCGAACCGTCCGGTGATCGACGCGGTGCTGGCGCAGTCGGGCCTCGCGCCCTTCTTCGAGTGACGGTCTCGTCGGAGGAGGTGCCGCGCGGGAAGCCGGCGCCCGACGTCTTCCTCGAGGCAGCGCCACGGCTGAAAGTTGCGCCCGAGCGCTGCGCGGCGATCGAGGACTCGGGAAACGGCATCCGCGCCGCCGATGCAGCCGGGATGCACATCATCGCGATCCCAAACCGACGCTATCCGCCGCCCCCCGAGAAGCTGGGCTAGCGGATGCCGCCTCGATGAGATCGCCGAGCTCTCGCCCGAGGTCGTGAGGACGGCGTGGGCTACTCCGTGCGGCCGAGAAGCACGCAGGCGTTGTGGCCGCCGAGACCCATCGCGTTCGACAGTGCCACGTCGACCTGCACCCGACGCGCATCGTTCGGCACGTAGTCGAGATCACATTCCGGGTCCGGGTTCCGGTAGTTGATCGTCGGAGGCAGCACGCCCTCGTGGAGCGCGAGGATGCACATCATCGCCTCGACGGCTCCGGCCGCTCCGAACAGGTGCCCGAGCACGGACTTCGTCGACGAGACGGCGAGCTCGTCCGCATGGGAGCCGAACACCGCCCTGATCGCCTTCGTCTCGGCGAGATCTCCTTGCGGCGTCGAGGTCCCGTGGGCGTTGATGTACCCGACCCGGTCGGGCTCGACGCCGGCACGCGTCAGCGCCCCGCGCATCATCTCCGCGACTCCGACCGATTCGGGGTCGGGCTGGGCCATGTGGTGGGCGTCGTTGGAGGTCCCGTACCCGAGCACCTCGGCGTAGATCCGGGCGCCCCGACCGACGGCGCGGTCGAGCTCCTCGAGCACCAGTACGCACGCGCCCTCTCCCATCACGAAGCCGGCGCGCGTCGCGTCGAAGGGTCGTGACGCGAGCGTCGGGTCCACGTCCTCGGCGACGAGGCCGCGCATCGCGCAGAAGCCGGCGAGGATGACCGGGTGCATGCACGACTCCGTACCGCCCGCGAGGACGACGTCCGCGTCTCCGCGTCGTATCGTCTCCGCGCCCTCCCCCACGGCGTGCGAGCCGGTCGCACACGCCGAGACGGGCGCGTAATTCGGCCCCCGGAGGCCGAGATCGATGGCGATCTGCCCGCTTGCCGAGTCGACGAGGACGTTGGGGAGAAACCACGGCGAGACCCGACTGTGCCCGCGGTCGCGCAGCACGCCGTCCTGCTCGAGCACGCCCACGATTCCGCCGATCGCGGAGCCGACGAGGATGCCTGCGCGCGCCGGGTCGACCCCCTCGACGCCAGCGTCGGCCCAGGCCTGCCGTGCCGCCGCCACAGCGAGCACCACGTTGCGCTCGAGCCGCCGAGCGTCCTTCGGGCCGACGACCGATTCCGCCTCGAAGCCCTTCACCTCGGAGGCGATCCGCACCGGGAACTCGCTCGCGTCGAACGCCCGGATCCAGTCCACGCCACTCCGACCCGCCACAGCCGCGTCCCACGTCGACCACGCATCGAGCCCCAGCGGAGTCACGGCCCCGAGCCCGGTGACGACGACGCGGCGCATGAGCCAAAGAGCGTAGTAGCTTCATGCCATGGCCCGATCGCGCATCGGCCCCCGCGAGCCCGCCGAGCGGCCGGCCGACCTGCACCCGTCCATTCCCTTCCCGCCGATGGAGGCCGAGCTCGTACGCGACCTCCCGGAAGGAGACGAGTGGCAGTACGAACCGAAGTGGGACGGCTTCCGCGGGCTCCTCGAGAACGGAACCGGCGAATTGCGCCTGTGGTCGCGCAACGCTCGCCCACTGCTGCGGTACTTCCCCGAGCTGCGGCCTCTCGGGAAGCTGCTGCCGCCGCTCTCCGCGCTCGACGGCGAGATCGTCATCGAGCGCGACGGCGCCCTCGACTTCGACGCGATGCAGATGCGCCTGCACCCGGCCGAGAGCCGCGTGAACAAGCTCTCGGCGGAGATCCCCGCGCGCTTCATCGCGTTCGACGTGCTCGTGTGGAAGGGAGCCGAAATCTGGCCCGAGCCCCTCTCGAAGCGACGCGGTCGTCTCGAGCGAAGCGCGAAGCGATTCGGGCTGTCGCCCGCGACGCGGGACCGCGACGAGGCGCTCGGCTGGCTCGATCGCTTCGAGGCCATCGGCCTCGACGGCGTCGTTGCGAAGAGACGCGACCTTCCGTACCTCGCCGGCTCGCGCGACGGTGTCGTCAAGGTGAAGCCCGAGAAGACGGCCGACTGCGTCGTCGTCGGTGTACGCTGGAAGTCGAAGCCGGACCGGATCGCGACCCTCCTCCTCGGTCTGTACCGCGACGACGGGGACCTGGACTACGTCGGTTCCGCCGCCGTGGCGCCGGCCCGGCACGACGAGATCGCGAAGCGGGTCGTGCCGCTGCTCGAGAACGCACCTGAGCGCCGCTTCTCCGAGCCAAACCGCTGGGGTGGTGGCGAGCTCGAGGAGTCGCCTGTGCGGCCGGAGCTCGTCGTCGAGGTGCGTTACGACAAGGTGCAGTCCAACCGGTTCCGCCACGGGACGAAGCTCATCCGCTTCCGGGACGACAAGGACGCGAAGCAGTGCACGTGGCGCGAGCTGCGGCCGCCCGTCCGTGTTGCCGACTCGGTCGCCTCGCTGCTCGGGTAGTCAGGGCTTCCTGAACGAGATACGCTCGTGACGATGAAGAGCCGCCACTTCGTCGCCTTCGCCGTGGTCCTCGTTCTCGCCCTGGCCGCCTCCGCGAGCGGGGGTCCTCGCGGCCAGTGGACGCGGCTTCCCGGCACCGTCATCAACTTCGCGGAGCCCGGTCTCGCACGCACGGGTGACGGAGTCCTGCACGTCGTGTACACGCGGCGAAACGGCAACAGGGAGGAGCTCGTCGCTCTCGAGGTCAGCCCCGCGGGCAAGGTCGGTGTCGACTCCGTCGCCGTCGGAGGCTGGGCCGCGATGTCGCACCCGGACCTCCTGCGGATGCCGGACGGGTCGCTGCGCGCGTTCTTCGGCGGCATCCGCTCGACGAACGTCAACGAGACGAACAAGAGGCTGAGCACTGCCACCGCCCCGGCCTCCGGGACGCCGTGGACGCTGAAGCCCGGAGACGTCGTACAGGCGCCGTCCGCATACGCGACCGGCGTCGCCGGAGCAGGGCTAGCGAAGGACGGCACGCCGATCTCGGCGTGGTCGGTCACGCCCGGGCTGGGCTACCACTACGGCATCGACGGCAGCGATCCCGATCGCGCGATCCCACAGAGCGGCTGCTGCCTGTACACGCCCGACGTCGCAGTCGATGCGGGGAGCGGCCAGGCGTGGGTCGGATTCCACTCGAACGAGAACGCCGGCCCGGGTCTCTACGTGAACGCGATCGGGCCCGGTGGCCCGCAAGGCGGCCGCAGGCTCGCGCCGGGCTCTGTCGTCGGAAAGAGCTCGATCTACCCGGGCAACCGGACGTCGATCACCGGGCGCATCGGCGCCGGCGGCGTCTACCTGTTCTTCGGCCAGGGGTATCCGACCTTCAAGACGCTGGCTCTCTGGAAGGTGGACACGGCGAGGCCGCACCTCGTGATCAAGGCCGACCGCAACGAGCACGCGAACATCGCGGCCGCACCCGAGGGCCGGCTCTGGCTCATGTGGGAGCAGAACGGGACGATCTTCGCGGCACGCACGAACCGCTCGGCGACGAAGCTCGGAGCCATGAATGCACTTCGGCCGCCGAGCGGAGCGACGATCTACCGCCTGAACGGCGAGGGCTCGGCCGGGCCGCTCGACCTGATCACGAATGTGCAGGCGGGCGGCAGCCAGAACTTCTGGCACCAGCAGGTGTGGCCGAAGCTCTCGCTCACCGGGTCGAGGTCCGGGACGCGCATCGTGTTCCGGGTCACGGATGCCGGAGACCCGGTTGCCGCCGCGACGGTCAAGGCGGGCGGCAAGTCACTGAAGACGGCCGCCAACGGCACGGCGACGCTGAGCCCCGCTCCGAAGGGCCGCGTCAAGGCGACGGCGTCGAAGGCCGGCTACGCGCCGGCGACTGCGATCGCGCGCTAGTCGGGCTTCTTCGCTCGCGACGGCTGCACGCGTGCCGGCTCGCCCGGCATCTTGGGGAAGTTCGGCGGGTACGGCGCCTCACCGAGCCCTTGCTTCTCGTCGCGCTCGACCCACTCGAGCAGGACGCGCAGGTCGTTGACGGCGTCGTCGATCCCGGCGTGGACGTCTCCTCTATCCGCGAAGCGGGCCGGCATCGTCGACATCGAGAAGTCCTCGGTCTCGACGTCCGGGAGCTCGTCCCAGATGACCGGAGCCGAGACGGTCGCATCGGAGCGGCCGCGCACCGAGTAGGCAGAGGCGACCGTGCGGTCCCGCGAGTTCTGGTTGTAGTCGATGAAGACGCGTTTGCCGCGCTCTTCCTTCCACCACGCAGTCGTCACCTTCTTCGGTAGGCGTCGCTCGATCTCGCGCGCGAAGGCGAGGGCGGCACGCCTCACGACCGGGAACTCCCAGTTCGGCTCGATGCGGCAGAAGACGTGGATTCCTCGGTTGCCGGAGGTCTTCGGCCAGCCCGTGTAGCCGATCTCCGCCAGCACCTCGCGGACGAGCGCGGCGACGCGCTTTCCGTCCTTGAAGGTCGTCCCCGGCTGCGGGTCGATGTCGATTCGCAGCTCGTCCGGATGCTCGGTGTCCCGGCGCCGCGACGGCCACGGGTGGAAGTCGACCACCGCGAGGTTGGCCGCCCAGATCACCTGCGCCAGCTCGGTCACGCACAGCTCATCCGCGTGGCGCCCGGAGGGAAAGGTCACGCGGGCCGACTCGACCCACTCGGGACGCTTCTCGGGCACGCGCTTCTGGTAGATCGCCTCCCCGGTCACCCCGTCGGGGAAGCGCCGAAGCTGGGTCGGGCGCTCGTACAGCGCCCGCACGATTCCCTCCCCGACCGAGATGTAGTACTCCGCGAGGTCGCGCTTCGTTTTCTTCGCCTTCGGGAAGAGCACCTTGTCGGGGTTCGTCAGCTTGACGAGGCGCTCCCCAACCTCGAGCTCGATGAACGGACTGGCCACGCGCGTCACGCTAGCCAGATCCACGGCATGACGCAGATGCGATGCTGACAGCGCAGCTGCGAAGCGGCTGCGCTTCAGGGGTTTCCACGGCCCAGAATCCGCGCGTCAGCGAATTCTGGGCCTGTGCACGAGTGGTAGGCTCGCGCCGCTCAGTTCCCGTCTCGAGGAGTGGATCCGCGATGCGTGCAGCAATCTTCGGTGTAGCCCTGACGACCCTCGCGCTCGCCCTCGCTGCGACTGCGACAGGCAGCCCGTCCGAAAACTCGCAGGCGGCCGGCTGCGCGAAGGCGAACCTCGACCTGGTCAAGGACGGACGCCTGACGCTCGGCACGGACAACCCGGCCTTCCCGCCGTGGTGGGGCGGAGCGCCGAAGAAGCCGTGGCAGATCTCGAACCCCGGGAGCGGCCAGGGGTACGAGTCCGCGGTCGCCTATGCCGTCGCGCGGCAGCTCGGCTTCGCGAAGGGCCAGGTCGACTGGATCCACGTCAAGTTCGCCCAGTCCTACCGTCCCGGAAACAAGCCCTTCGACTGGTACATGGCTCAGGTGTCGTACACGCCCGAGCGCGACCGGGCAGTCGACTTCTCGAACGCGTACTACTTCGTCAACCAGGCGCTCGTCGCCCGCGAGGGCACGGCCATCGCCCGGGCGAAGACCCGCGCCGATCTCCGCCCGTACCGCCTCGGAGCCCAGCTGGGGACGACGAGCTACCAGTACATCACCGACCAGATTCGACCCGACTCACGGCCTCTCGCCTATCCGTCGAACGACCTGGCCGTGCAGGCGCTGAAGAATGGCCAGATCGACGGCATCGTCGTCGACCTCCCGACCGCGTTCTACGTCACGGCCGTGCAGGTCGAGGACGGCGTCATCGTGGGCCAGTTCCCGAATCGCGGGAAGCGTGAGCGCTTCGGGATGGTGTTCGAGACCGGTTCGACGCTGAAGCGCTGCGTCAACCGCGCGCTCAACACGCTGTGGTCCAACGGCACCATGGCGAGGATCAAGACGCGCTGGCTCTCGCAGGCGGCCGGCGCCCCGGTCATCAGGTAAGCGCTGACCGGCGACCGCCGCTCGCGGATCCTGAGCTCTGCAACCCCCCGCTCCGGCGCGGGGCGGGGGGTCCTCATCTCCGTCGTCAGCACGCTCGTGTTCTTCGGCGTGCTCGCCCTCCTCGTCGTCCAGTCGCCGGGCTGGGACCGGTTCAAGGCCTACTTCTTCGACTGGTCGCTGTACCGCGAGTCGGTTCCCGAGATCGCGGACGCCTTTCTCATCAACGTGAAGATCTTCCTGATCGCGGAGGCGATCATCCTCGTCACGGCGCTCGGTCTCGCCGTGCTGCGGAGCCTGCCGGGACCGGTCTTCTTCCCGGTCCGGGCGCTCGCGATCGTCTACACGGACCTCTTCCGAGGGATTCCGACGATCCTCGTCATCCTCATGCTGGGCGTCGGCATGCCGGCGCTCGGGCTCGAACGCGTGCCGACGTCACAGGTCTTCTGGGCGATCGTGTCCCTCGTCCTCGTGTACACGGCGTACGTGTCGGAGGTCTATCGCGCCGGAATCGAATCGGTCCACCCGAGCCAGGAAGCTGCCGCGCGCTCGATCGGTCTCAGCCGCTTCCAGTCGCTCCGCTTCGTGGTCATCCCGCAGGCGGTGCGCCGTGTGATCCCCCCGCTGCTGAACGACTTCATCGGCCTTCAGAAGGACACGGCGCTCGTCAGCGTCCTCGGCGTGGTCGAAGTCCTCAATCAGGCGTCGATCATCGAAGCCGCGACCTTCAACGGGACGCCCTATCTCGTCGCGGCGACGTTGTTCGTCCTCATCACGATCCCGCTGGCGCGGTTCACCGACTGGCTGGTGGCGCGCGACCGCCGTCGGCGTCAGACGGGAGGAGTCGCCGCGTGACCGAGTCGGCACTCCGGATCGAAGGCATCCACAAGTCCTTCGGCAAGCTCGAGGTGCTGCGCGGCATCGATCTCGGCCTCGCCGAGCACGAGGTTGTGTGCCTCATCGGCGCCTCCGGCTCCGGCAAGTCGACCCTGCTGCGGTGCGTGAACCTGCTCGAACCGATCGACGCGGGACGAATCCTCGTGCAGGGAGAAGAGATCACCGCCCCCGGGGTGGACGTGAACCGCGTCCGGCGCGGCATCGGAATCGTCTTCCAGGCGTTCAACCTCTTCCCGCACATGTCCGTTCTGGCGAACATCACGCTCGGGCCGAGGAAAGCGCTCGGGCTGCGCAGGCCGCAGGCGGAGGCTCGGGCCGACACGTTGCTCGCACGCTTCGGGCTGGCGGACAAGCGAAACGAGTACCCCGACCGGCTGTCCGGCGGCCAGCAGCAGCGCGTCGCGATCGTGCGAGCTCTCGCGATGGAGCCGGATCTGCTGCTTCTCGACGAGGTCACGAGCGCGCTCGATCCGGAGCTCGTGGCCGAGGTGCTCGAGGTGATCCGCGAGCTCGCGCTCGAAGGGATGACGATGCTGATCGCGACGCACGAGATGAGCTTCGCGCGCGACGTCGCGAACCGCGTCTGCTTCCTGGACGACGGCGTGATCCTGGAGCAGGGGACGCCCGATCAGATCTTCGGCGCCCCCCGGGAGCCGCGGACACGGCAGTTCCTCCAGCGAATCGTCGATGCCGGACGCCTGTAGAGGGCGTACAGTTCGACCGTGATCGAAGAGTCGAGAAGCATGGACGTCACGCTGGAGCCCCTCGACGAGTTCGTCGTCATCCAGCCGATCTCGGACGAGACGGAGACCCGATCGGGCCTCATCCTCCCCGCCTCCGCCGCGGCCGCCGCCGCGTGCAGGACCGGGATCGTCACCGCGATCGGCGGGGACGTGACGGGCGTCGACGCGGGCGACAAGGTCCTCTACCCGCGCGACGTGGGCTACGAGGTGCGGCTCGGCGGCATCGAGGTGCGCGTCCTGAGGCGCGAAGACCTCATCGCCCGGATCCACGACTAGGCTCCCCGCATGCTCGTGCTGGCGCTCGCCGCCCTCGTGGCCTGGATCTTCGTGTGGTTTCTCGTGGCGGTTCGGGTGGTGCGACGTCACGACATCGGCGTCGGTGGGAAGATCCTCTGGATCGTCGTGATCCTCGTGATTCCCATCGTCGGCCTCTTCGTCTACTTCCTCTGGGACGCGGCAAGGCCGCGTACGACCTAGCTCCCAGCGAGGTCAGCGGAGGGGGAGGGATCTGAACCCTCGAGAGCTTGCAGTCCCAACGGTCTTCGAGGCTGCAGGCTCAGTTCGTTCGAGGACAGAAGCGTGGTCTTCATCGCGCGGACGATCATCCGAAGCGTCTCGTCCAGTGCCAGCGTGCCGCCCGATGTTCAGCTGGTTCTCTTGAGCCATTGTTTGCGGGTGCGCTGTTCGAGCGGATCCAGGTGTCAACGACGCCCAGTGAGTCGTGAGCAAGAATCGACGGACGCTTCCGGCCGGTGGTCGGAAGGCAAGCTCGCAAAACGGAAGGCGATGAAAGAAGGCAGGTTCCTACGGATAGGCGGATACATCTCGGGAGGCGTGCTGATCGTCTTCGGCATCGCGGTGATCGCACTCGGGATCTGGGGGTTCAGCTTCACGCGAGACCACATCGAGCGCGAAGGGATCGTCTTCGGGCCGATCGAAGACCCGGCAGTTGCCGAGCACGCCGAGCAGTGGGCCGGGGAGCCCGTCGATACGGGCCGAAAGGCGCTCGCACAGGCGGAGATCATGCGCGAGCACACGCTCTCGAACACGGGCGGGCTGACCTACGCGGAGATGGGCAGATACCAGTCCGCAGCGAATCCCGACGACCCGAGGGGAACGAACGACGAGGCAGAAGCCGCGAAGGACGAGAGCGGCCAGCCGATCTCGAACAGCGCCCGCAACATCTGGGTGACGGAGACGGCTCTAGCGACCGCCCTCGACATGGGATTCATGTCCGAGATGCTCTCGATCTTCAGCGTTGTCGTAGGGATCGCGTTGTTCTTGACCGGGATCGGCCTCGTCATCCTCGCGTTCGCGGTATTCGGGCGACTGTCGCCAGTTGCCGCAACCGTCACTCCGACGCCGCAGCCTGCCACGGCCTAACCGCGATGAGGAGATCGAGCTGGTGCCCATTCTTCGCGGAGACGGTGTTGGCACCGATCCCTCTATGAAACACTGCTCCGCCGAATAGCCGCAACGGGCCTGGCAGACGACGTGGGGGGGCGGGGGGGGGGCCCCCCC
>JBMDXR010000035.1:0-29906 GCA_048594925.1 Gaiellaceae bacterium | reverse complement strand
ACGATCGCCTGGTGCTGGCCGATGACGCGCTTGTGGAGCTCGTCCTCCATCCGGATGAGCTTCTGGGACTCGGCCTCGGTGAGCTTGAAGACCGGGATTCCGGTCCACATGGAGACGATGTCGGCGATCTCGTCCTCGCCGATTTCCGGCTGCTCCTCGTCGGCCTGGTTCCGCCACTCCTCCTCGAGCTCCTTCTTCTTCTGCGTGAGCTTGCGCTCCTTGTCGCGCAGCTGCGCGGCCTTCTCGAACTCCTGCGCCTCGATCGCGCCTTCCTTGTCGGCGCGGACCTTGTCGATCTCCTCCTCGAGCTCGCGGTAGCGTGGCGGCGCGGCCATGGTCGCGATGCGAACGCGCGAGCCGGCCTCGTCGATGAGGTCGATCGCCTTGTCGGGGAGGTGCCGGTCCTGGATGTAGCGGTCGGCGAGCGCGGCCGCGGCAGACAGTGCCTCATCGGAGATCTTGCAGCGGTGGTGCGCCTCGTAGCGATCGCGCAGGCCGCGCAGGATCTGCACGGTCTCGTCGATCGTCGGCTCCTCCACGCGGACCTGCTGGAAGCGGCGCTCGAGCGCCGCGTCGCGCTCGAGGTACTTCCGGTACTCGTCGAGCGTGGTCGCGCCGATGGTCTGGATCTCGCCGCGGGCGAGCGCAGGCTTGAGGATCGAGGCGGCGTCGATCGCGCCCTCGGCGGCGCCGGCGCCGACGAGGTTGTGGAGCTCGTCGATGAAGAGGATGATGTCGCCGCGCTGGGTGATCTCCTTCATCACCTTCTTCAGGCGCTCCTCGAACTCACCTCGGTACTTCGACCCGGCGACCAGCGCCGCGAGATCGAGCGTGTAGATCTGCTTGCCCTTCAGGATCTCGGGCACCTGACTGGACGAGATGCGGGCGGCGAGGCCCTCGACGACGGCGGTCTTGCCGACGCCTGGCTCGCCGATCAGCACCGGGTTGTTCTTCTGGCGGCGTGACAGGATCTGCATCACGCGCTCGATCTCGGTCTGCCGCCCGACGACGGGATCGAGCTTGCCCTCGACCGCAGCCTTCGTCAGGTTCCGGCCGAACTGGTCGAGCAGCTTCGAGCTCTTGGTCTTCTCCCCCGGGGCGACGCTCGAGCCGGACTGGCGCCGGCCCGGCCCGGAGAGCATCCGGATGATCTCGTTGCGGATCTTTTCGGCATCCGCGTCGAAATCGAGCAGGATGCGGGCAGCGACGCCCTCGTTCTCGCGCACGAGGCCGAGGAGGATGTGCTCTGTTCCGATGTAGTTGTGGCCCAGCGACAGGGCCTCGCGCAGCGCCAGCTCGAGAACCTTCTTCGCGCGCGGCGTGAACGGAATCTGACCCGTGGTGACCTCGTCGCCCTGGCCGACGATGCGTGCGACCTGGGCGCCCACCTCTTCCACGGTGATGTCGAGCGACTCGAGTACGCGAGCGGCGAGCCCCTCCTCCTCGCGAAGGAGGCCGAGCAGGATGTGCTCGGTGCCGATGTAGTTGTGCTTGAGAGCTCTCGCCTCGTCCTGGGCGAGAACCACGACTTGCCGGGCCCGCTCGGTGAATCGCTCGAACAACTCCTCCGACGCTCCTTTCCGGTCACTTACCGGAGACCGCCCTCGCTCCCCGGGTCGAAGGGACTGACTGATCGTAGCCGACTCGGCTCGGTTGTCGGGTTCGCCCGGCGCCCACGGTACCCTTCTCGGCCGTTGGCCTACAAAGCCTTAATCACCGGGGGCGCGGGTTTCATAGGTTCGCACCTCGCGGAGCTCCTGCTCGACGAGGGGCATGAGGTCTGGGTCCTCGATGACGTCTCCACCGGATCGACGTCGAACGTCGAGCACCTGTCGGAGAGGCACGACTTCCATTTCGTCGTCGAATCCGTCCTGTCGCCGTCGGTCGTCAGCGAGCTCGTGCACAAGTGCGACGTCGTGTACCACCTCGCCGCCGCGGTCGGCGTGCGGCTGATCGTGGAGCGGCCCGTGCACACGATGGTCACGAATGTCCAGGGAACGGAAACCGTCCTCGAGTACTGCGCGAAGTTCGGCAAGCGGGTGCTGATCGCCTCGAGCTCCGAGGTGTACGGTGACCACCGGGACGAGCGCCCGCTCCGCGAAGACGATCGCCGCGTGTACGGCCCGGTGACGGAGCGCCGCTGGCTGTACGCGGATTCCAAGGCAATGGACGAGTTTCTCGCGCTCGCGTGGCACGACGAACGCGATCTCGACTGCGTGATCGCGCGCTTCTTCAACACCGTCGGGCCTCGGCAGCAGGGTCAGTACGGGATGGTCATCCCGCGCTTCGTAGGCCGGGCACTGAGCGGCGAGCCGCTCGAGGTTCACGGCGACGGAACCCAAACACGATCCTTCTGCCACGTACGAGACACGATTCGAGCGGTCCACGGCCTCATGGACGCTCGCGACATCTCCGGCGAGATCTTCAACATTGGCTCAGCCGAGCGCGTGCGGATCATCGATCTCGCGAACCGTGTGCGGGAGCTCACGGAATCCGACTCCGAGCTCCAGTTCGTGCCGCATGAGGAGGTCTACGACCTCGGTATCGAGGACGTCCTCCATCGTGAGCCCTCGATCGAGAAGGTCGGGTCGGCCATCGGCTGGTCGCCAAGCCGCTCGCTCGATGACATCCTCGAGGACGTCATCGCGTTTGAGCGCAACCGGAACCAAGTCACCCTCTGACCGAAGCTCGCCGGCTTCCAGAACGATCGGCGTGACGTCACCTTCGACGAGTGCGACGTGGCACTGCCGGGGCGTCAGTTGCCGCCGGAGCGCAGTGCCGGGAAGAGGATCACGTCCCGGATCGTCTCTCGTCCGGAGAGCAGCATGACGAGGCGGTCGATACCGAGCCCGAGCCCGCCCGTCGGCGACATCCCGTAGGAGAGCGCCTCGACGTAGTCCGGGTCTCCACGGACCCCCTCGACGTGCTCGGACTGCTCGTCGAACCGGCGCTGCTGCTCCTCGGGGTCGTTGATCTCGGTGTAGGCGTTGCCGAGCTCCATTCCTGCGGCGAAGTACTCGAACCGCTCGGTCGTCATTTCGTCGTCGTCGAAGACGCGCGCGAACGGGGAGAGCTCGACCGGGTGCCCGTACACGATCGTCGGCTCGATGAGGCTCGGCTCGACGAAGTGCCCGAACGCATGGTCGACGAGCTGCGGCCAGTCCTTGTCGGCCTCCGTATCGACGCCGCGCTCGGTGAGCCAGGCGCGGAGCTCGGCCTCGTCGCGCGTCCAGAGCTCGTGTGCCTCCAGGGACTCGACGAAGCCGACCCGGCGCCAGGGGCGCTTCAGGTCGACCTCGTGCCCCCGGAAACGGACAACGGTGGTGCCGAGCGTCTCGAACGCGACGTGCTCGAGCATCCTCTCGATCCGGTCCATGGTGTCCCGGAAGTCCGCATACGCCTCGTACCACTCGAGCATCGTGAACTCGGGCTGGTGCTTGTACGAGACGCTCTCGTTGCGGAAGTCCTTGCCGATCTCGTAGACGCGCTCGAGGCCGCCGACGATGAGGCGCTTGAGATAGAGCTCGGTCGCGATACGGAGATAGAGGTCGGACTCGAGCTCGTTCGAATGGGTGACGAACGGATGTGCGAATGCTCCGCCGTAGCGCGGCTGCAGGACCGGTGTCTCGACCTCCACGAAGCCCTCGCTGTCGAGGTACGCGCGGATCGCGGAGACGACCTTGGCCCGAAGCAGGAACAGCTCGCGAGACTCCTCGTTCATCAGCAGGTCGAGATAGCGCTTCCGGTACCTCGTCTCGACGTCGGTGAGGCCGTGGAACGTGTCCGGGAGCGGGCTTCGATTCCTCGCCAGCAGGGTCAGCTCGTCGACGGCGAGCGAAGGCTCGCCGCGGCGCGACTTCGCCGGCTTCCCGGAAACACCGACGACGTCGCCGAGGAGCACGTCGAGGTCGCCCGTCTTCCCCGTATCGCACATGAGCTGGATGCGGCCCGAGCGGTCGACCAGGTCGAGAAAGACGAGCCTGCCCATTTCGCGCCGCGCCATCACGCGACCCGCGAGACGCCGCGTCTCGTCTAGCTGGTCGCCCGCCTCGAGCGCCTCCGTCGCCGCGCGTACCTCGCTGACGTCGTCCCGGTCGGGAAAGCGCCTCGGACTCGTCATGGCGCGCCGAGTCTAGTGGGCATCCGAAGCCGGGATGACCCAGCACACGGCCGAGATTCGCGGTCGCCCGTGCGGTGACGGCGTCGCCCTGCTCGAGGCCCGGTACAGGCCCCGCGACGCTCGGCGTCCGCGACGACCTCGCTCTCGAACCTGTGCCACCACCGTTTCGACTGCTCGCTAGGACCGGTCGTGAGCGCCTCGGCGGTCACGACGCGGTCGCAGGCAAGCCGACGTAGGTGCTGAAGCACGTGAAGCTCACAGGTCAGTGAGCGGCTCGTCCGTCGACGGTCGTAGCCGGATGGAGAAGACCTCCGGTCCGCGCCATTCGACCTCGACGACGTTGCGCGCGGCCAGGTCGATGAGCGTCGCAAGGACGCCATCGTCGGTCACGCGAAGTCGTTGACCAGGAGTTCGCAACCACGGGTTGCTCGGGACCGAGGTCGAGCGTCCGGGACCGACCGGCGGCTCAGAAACGAGCAGCGCGGTCATCTTGCGCACGATGCCGAGGCGCACCTCGGGTGGCGCTGAGCCACCAACGAACCGACGTGCGGAGGAGGCTCCGGACCGCTCTACGCGGCCTTGATCTCCATGATCTTGAACTTCACCTTCGAGCCGCGCGGCGTGACGACCTCGACCGTCTCACCTTTCTTTCGGCCCATGATCGCCTTGCCGACCGGCGACTCGTTGGAGAGCTTGTTCTCGGCGGGGTTCGCCTCCGCCGAGCCCACGATGAAGTACTCCGTCGTCTCCTTGGCATCGACGTCGCGAAGGCGGACGACTGCTCCGATCGAGACGACGCTCGTGTCGACGCGCCTCTTGTCGATGACCTGGGCGTTGGCGAGCCGCTCCTCGAGCTGCGCGATGCGGTGCTCGAGCATCATCTGCTCGTTCTTGGCGTCGTCGTACTCCGCGTTCTCGGCGATCTCGCCGAACGCGCGTGCGGCTGCGATGCGATCCGCGATCTCGCGGCGCCTAGACGTTCGGAGCACGTCGAGCTCGCTCTTGAGTTGCTTGTAGCCCTCGGGAGTGAGGATCACGTCCTTCACGAAACGCCTCCAGAGACGAGATTGCGGGGCCCCCCGGCCCCGACAACGGCGGAATGGTAGCTACCCCGTTCGTGGAGCGTCAAACGGCCGTCAGTACCATCCGATGGCCTTGATCGACCTCCGAACACCCTGGCTGATCGGCCCTGTCGAGGTGCCGACACGCCTCGTCCTCGCGCCCATGGCGGGGGTCAGCGTGCAGGCGTTCCGACGCCAGGGGCGACGGTACGGCGCCGGCCTCGTCTGCTCCGAGATGGTGAGCTGCGCGGGCATCGAGCACCGCAACGAGAAGACCCTCGGCTACCTGCGGGTCGCGTCCGACGAGCATCCGCTCGCGATCCAGCTCTTCGGCTCCGAGGCGCTACCGATGGCCGAGGCAGCGCGCATGGTCGAGGCCGTCGGCGCAGACATCGTGGACGTCAACTTCGGCTGTCCGGTCAAGAAGGTGACGAAGACAGGGGCGGGCGCACACTTGCTCGAGGACCAGGATCGCGCGTGCCGGATCGTCGAGGCCATCGCGGAAGCCGTGGACGTTCCCGTCACCGTCAAGCTGCGGCGCGGCGTGCACAACGACTCGCGCGCCTGCCTCGAGCTTGGTCCGCGGCTCGTCGCGGCCGGTGCATCGTCCCTGACGCTCCATCCCCGGTCCGCGCAGCAGATGTACACGGGCACGGCCGATCACGTGCTGACCGCCGAGCTCGTCTCGATCGTGGACGTCCCCGTGGTCGCCTCCGGTGACGTCACGTCGCGCGCCCGCGCCCAGACGGTGCTCGCGACGACGGGCGCGGAGGCGGTCATGGTCGGACGCGGCGCACAGGGGAATCCGTGGGCGCTCCGTGAGATCGTCGACGGGGACGCCGCCGAGCCGTCGCGCGAGGAGGTCGCCGCCGAGCTCGTCCTGTTCGTCAGGGAGACCGTGAGAGAGCTCGGCGAGCGACGGGCCTCGGGCTTCCTCAAGAAGTTCTACGGCTGGTACCTCGGGCGCGGTCGCTTCCCGAAGGAGTTCAAGCAGGAGCTTCTGCGGCTGGACTCCGTCGAGGAAGTGGAGCGGCGCCTGTTCGCAGCAGCGCCGGGTGCATTCGAGATCGTCGAGCGGCTGGAGGCGGAGATGCCGTCCGGAGCCGAGGTCACGCTCGAGCTGCCGGTCTCGATCTACGGCGGCGGCTAGTCCTCGGCGGAGCCCGCGAGCGCGGTCGCGACGCCGAGCCCGACGTACACCGACCCCGCCACGTAGCGCTGCGTTCGCACGAAGCGACGCGAACGACGGAGGACGCCACCCGCCGTACCCGCGACGAGGGCCCAGATCGAGTCGGTGACCAGACCGAGCATGGCGAAGAGCACGCCGAGGAAGGCGATCTGGACTGCCGGGTGCGGAGCGTTCGGATCGACGAACTGGGGTAGGAACGCGAGGAAGAACAGCGCCGTCTTCGGGTTGAGGACGTTCACGACGATCCCCTGGGCGAACGCGCGCCGAAGGTTCCGCTCGCCGCCCAACGCGACCTCCGGCTCGGACCGATTTGCGAGGAGCGTCCATAGGCCTAGGACGATGAGGTAGACGGCGCCGGCAATCTTGACCGCGGTGAAGGCGACCGCGGACGAGACGACGAGCGCGGAGAGCCCGAGCGTGGCTGCAGCGATGTGCACGAGCGTCCCCACGTGGATGCCGACGACGGAGACGAGGCCCGCACGGCGACCATGCTCGATCGAGCGGGCGACGATGTACAGGACAGCAGGGCCGGGCACGAGGAGCAACGCGAGCGCGGCGACCACGAACACGCCGATGGCCGGCGCGTCAGGGATCACCCGTTCAGCTCCCACACGATCCGGAGACCGTCCAATGTGAGGAACGTGTCGACGCGCTCGATCGTCTCCGAATGGGGCGCGACGAGGTCTGCCAGGCCGCCGGTGGCGACAGCGCGTGCGTCGACGCCGAGCTCGCCGCGTATCCGGCCGACGATGCCGTCGACCTGCCCCGCGAACCCGTAGACCAGCCCGGACTGCAGTCCCCCCACGGTCGTCTTGCCGATCACCGACGGAGGCGCCGAGTAGTCCACCCTCACCAGGCGCGCGGCGCGCGCGAAGAGCGCGTCCATGGAGCTCTCGATGCCCGGTGCGAGAACGCCGCCGACGTACTCGCCCTCGGGCGAGACGACGTCGAAGTTCGTGGACGTGCCGAAGTCGACCACGATGACTGGCGCCCCGTACCGCTCCTTCGCCGCGACGGCGTTGACGATCCGATCCGGGCCGACCTCGCGCGGATCGTCATACCTGATCGGGATCCCGGTCTTCACGCCGGGGCCGACGACGAGAAGCGGAGCGTGGACCCACTTCCCGGCAAGCGTCTCCCACTCGCGCACGAGGACGGGCACCGTCGACGCGAGGCAGATTCCGGCCACGGTCTCGAAGTCGAGGAGGCCGGCCAGGAGAACGCCGAGCTCGTCGGCCGTGCTGGAGTGTTCCGTCGCAAGCCGCCAGTGGTCGGCGAGCTCGCCGTCACGGTAGAGCCCGAGCACGGTCTGCGTGTTGCCGACGTCGACGGCCAGGAGCACGGGCGTGAAGTGAATCAGAGCCGGACATCCCAATCGGGGTCGCCAGCACGGAGAGAGAGGAGTACTGTGGAAGGGCCGTGTTCCGAAGACGGAGTCGAGGGCGGACGCGTAGGGCTGCGTACGTCGCGACGGGAATGTTCGCAGCTGTCCTATCCGTCGTCGGGCTCCGTCGCAGGCGAGCGAAAGGAGCGCCTATGACGGATCCCATCAAGATCGCTCGGCTCCTCCTGGAGGAGCCGTGGAAAGGGAACATGGACGTGATCGACGAGTACGTCGCGCCCCGTTACGTCGGTCACGACCCCTCGGAGCCCGAGCCGATCCGCGGGCCGCAGGGCTTCCGGGCACTGGTCGAGAACTACCTCGCTGCGTTCCCCGATGGCCGCATCACCGTCGACGACCAGTTCGCGACGGGCGACCGTGTCGCCACCCGCTGGACCGCGCGTGGCACGCATGAGGGAGAGCTCGCGGGCATCTCCCCGACCGGCAAGGAGGTCACCGTCACCGGCTTGAGCTTCTCCCGCTTTGAGGAAGGCAAGCTCATCGAGGGGTGGATCACCTGGGACACGCTCGGCATGCTCGTGCAGCTCGGCGCTGTCCCTGCGCCGGCGAGAGCCTGACCGCAAACAGGGCGCGGACGAGAGCCGCCGGCGAGGCGGCTCTCGTCTACCCGGCCTTTGATCCAGCCAAGCCAGTCCTTTCTTCCGTTGTCGCAGGCCCGGCCGCCGAAGACCATTTGTCGTCTAGCTACGGAGATGTCTGCGTTCTTTGCCAGTTCCCGCTACATGCCGTGCACCGAGTGCGGTGCCTCGATCAGCGTGGCGGCGCACGACGAGCACGTCTGCGACCCGGAGCGGAAGCTCGACTATCTGATGTTCCAGCTCCGCGAAGAGGTCGCCTCCTTCGACGACATCCTTCGCGAATATCTGGGCTCCGCGAAGGGCCGCTTCGCACAGTGGGTCGCGGAACGCGACCGCCCGCAGCGCGGCTAGGCAGGAGGGCTAGAGCGACTCGTCGTCGCCGGTGAACGGCTGACCGATGCGCTCGGCGAGCGCCTCCGCGGTGAGCCTGGGCTCTTCGCCCTCTCCGCGCAACTCCTCGACGGTTACGTCACCCGAGGTGTAGACCTCTGCACGGGGGATGATGCGGCTCGGCCTGTTCTTGTCCCAGACCCAGACGTCCTCCATGCGGACGTGGAAGAACGGGTAGCTGACCTGCGGCAATGCCTCGAGGTCGAGCTTGTTGCAGAGGTACGTGGCGTCCTGCGTGAGAACGCAGTACCGGAACAGCGAGAACACGGCCGAGTACTCGCGCTTCAGCGAGAGCTCGAGCCCGGCCTCGAACTCGTCGAGGTCGTCGAGGTGTGACATCGCGGCTCAGTCTAGCGCCGCGAGTGCAGCAGAAACCTTCCCCAGGCCCGGGATCTCCAGCTCCGGATCGAGATCGGCGAGCGGCTCGAGGGCGAAGCGTCGCCCGCGCAGCCGCGGGTGCGGCACCTGCAGGCCCGGCTGGTCGAGAGCGAGATCGCCGTAGACGAGCAGGTCGAGGTCGACGACGCGCGGGCCCCACCGTTCCTCGCGCACCCTGCCGAGGGTTCTCTCGATGTCGAGCAGCAGATCGAGAAGGCTCCGCGGCGGCAGCGACGTCTCGAGAGCGACCGCACCGTTGAGGAAGTGCGGCTGGTCGACTACTCCGACGGGCTCCGTCTCGCGGATCTCCGAGACGGCGAGCACCTCCACCCCTTCGGCCTCCGCGAGCAGCTCGACCGCACGATGCAGCGTCTCCTCGCGCGGGCCGAGGTTTGCGCCAAGCGCGACGTATGCGCGGGTCACGCGCGCGTGCGCTCGACGACGACCGCTGCGTGGTCGACGGGCGGGTCGAGCACGACGTCCGGCTTCCGCACGCGCACACGGGCTCGCTCGACGGCTGCGAATCGCTCGACGATGCCGTCGGCGACCGCGCCGGCAAGCGCCTCGAGCAGGAGGCGCTCGGTCCCTGAGAACACCTCGCGCACGAGCGCCGCGAGCCGCCGATAGTCGACGGTGTCGTCGATGCGGTCGGACGCAGCCGCGTCGCCGCGGACGTCGACCCAGAGGTCGACCAGGAACCGCTGCCCGAGGCGCCGCTCTTCCTCGAGGTAGCCGTGATGGCCGAACACCACCAATCCCTGGAGCTCGATGGTCATGCGCGCTCGTTGCGAGTAACGCTCACGTGATGATCCTTCCACGTTCGATCGCCTGTGTAACGGCGAGCGACTCGACCGTCTCGCGGACGTCGTGGGCTCGGATCATCCATGCACCCCGCTCGTACGCCGTGACGGCTGCCGCCACGGACGCGGCGAGCGTGCCCTGCTTCGCGCTCACATCGCCGAGGATCCTCCCGAGCGTGCTCTTCCGCGAGACGCCGACGAGCACCGGTCGGCCGAGCGAGCGGAGCTCGTCGAGCCGCCGGAGCAGCTCGAGATTCTGGTCCGGCGTCTTGCCGAAGCCGATGCCCGGATCGACGCAGATGCGATCCTCGCGAACTCCGTGCGCGACGGCGAAGCCCACGCGCTCCTCGAGGAAGGCCAACACATCGGAGACCACGTCGTCGTACTGAGGAGCCTCCTGCATCGTCCGGGGCTCGCCCTGCATGTGCATGAGACAGAGGAACGCACCGGCATCCGCGACGACCTCGACCATCGACGCATCTCCCCGGAGCGCGGTGACGTCGTTCACGAACGTGGCACCCAGATCGAGCGCGCGTCTGGCAACAGCGGCTTTCGACGTGTCGATCGAGACCGGCAATCCCGCGAGGCCCTCGAGAACAGGAACCACTCGAGCCAGCTCCTCCCGCTCGGACACGCCCGCAGCTCCAGGCCGCGTCGACTCGCCCCCAACGTCGACGACCGCGGCGCCCTCCGCGATCAAGCGCCGCCCGTGCTCGATCGCCTGCACGGGGTCGACGAACCTCCCCCCGTCGGAGAAGCTATCCGGCGTGACGTTGAGGATGCCTATCACGGACGGCCTCGGCCAGCGCCCCTCGAACGAGCTTGCCTCCATGCCGTTGAATCTAGCTCCGTCTGACACAAGCGGCAGAATCGCGCCCCATGGACACAACTGCGCCCAACACCGGACCGCTCGGACAGCCGAGGGGCATCGGCTTCGCGATCCTGATGGCGATCATCACGCTCGGGATCTACACGTTGTACTGGGTCTTCAAGACCCAGGACGAGGTCAAGAACCACTCCGGCCAAGGGGTCGGCGGCGTGCTCGGCCTCGTGATCTACATCGTCGTCTCCCCCATCACCTGGTTCCTCGTCCCCTCCGAGGTCGGGAAGATGTACACGCAGGACGGGAGAACGGCGCCCTTCACGGGGTGGACGGGACTCTGGCTGCTGTTGCCGATCATCGGAGCGTTCGTCTGGTTCATCAAGATCCAGGGCGCTCTGAACCGGTATTGGGAAAGCAAGAGCCTGGCTGCTGCTCCCGCGACCTAGTCGGCGGTCGCCGCGCTGCGAGGACTCGTGCGCGGTAGGGCCACAGGCGTGGCCCTACCCGTCCTCGTAGTCCTCGGGCTCGTCGCTGCCGTCGCGATCGCCGCGACCGGCTCGACGTCGAGTGGGTCCGGAGCGACTCGCCGGCCCGCGGAGTCGCTGCTCGACATGTTCTTTACCCTCGGCCTCGTCGCAGTTGCGGCGGGAGGCCTGCTCGTCCTCTACGGGCTGACGCAGCGCAAGGCAATCGCGCGCGAGATGTCGTCCGGCCGCTACCGCTCGTCGCTCTTCGGATGGGTGGTGCTGGCCGGCGTGTACGCCGCGGTCTGGTACTTCCGTCCCAACAACCTCGGCTTCACGCAGACCGACCCGGGGATCGAGGATCCGCTGTTCCCCGACCGGGAGCCTCCGCAGCCGGGAGCCGAGCAGCCACCCGGCTCGGCCTACGAGCCGAATGTCTCGTGGCTGGCGCTTGCGATCGTCGGCGCCCTCGTGATCGCAGCGGCTGTCGCGTACCTCTCTTCGAGACGCCGGTCGCGCGACCGCCCGCCAAGCGACGAGGAGCTCGCCGAGCAGCTTGCGCACGCACTCGAAGACACGCTCGACGACCTTCGAGCCGAGTCCGACGCGCGGCGCGCGATCATCGCTACCTACGCGCGACTCGAGCGCGTGCTCGCCGCGAACGGAGTGCCGCGCCGGGCCGCCGAAACCGCCCAGGAGTACGTGGTGCGGATCCTTCGAGATCTCGCGCTCGACCGGGCAGCGATCGAGCGCCTGACGGAGCTCTTCGCGCGGGCGAAGTTCTCGCACCACGAGGTCGACGAAGCGATGAAGGAGGAGGCGATCGGCGCGCTCGAGGAGATACGAGACGAGCTGCGACGCAGGGCCGAGGAGCCCGCGCGCGCGGCCGAGGCGGAGGTCGTGGCGACCGGAGTGCCTTCGTGAGACGAGAGCTCACAGGAGCGCTCAGGCTCCTCTTCTTCCCGACGATCGGGCTCGGTGTCGTCGCGGCGTTCGTCCCGGGACGGCTCGGGATCGCCGTCCGGATCTATGCGCTCGTCCTGTGCGGCGCGGCGCTCGCCCTCGCGCTGTCGGCACTTCGGCGCGTGTATCCCGCCGAGACTCCGCTACGCAGCCGTGCCAAGGCGCCGTCCCCGCAGCGCCACCCGCCGTTCAGCCTGGGACGGATCGAGCACGAGGCGGCCCTCGGCGTGGCCGGCTCGTTCGACTTGCAGTACCGGCTTGTTCCGCGGCTTCGCTCGATCGCCACGGGCGTCCTGGCGTCGCACAGGCGAGTCTCGCTCGACGAGCAGCCCGCGGCTGCCAGGGAGATCCTCGGCGAAGCGACCTGGGAGCTCGTGCGCCCGGACCGGCCCGCGCCGGAAGACCGCCTCGGCCCGGGACTTCCGGCCCAGGAGCTCGGCCGGGTCGTGGACTTGCTGGAGGCGGTGTAGCAATGGAGCTGACGGAGGTCAGAGACCTCTCCGGCCGGGTTCTGGACGAGGTCGAGAAGGCGGTCGTCGGCAAGCGCGAGCCGCTCGAGCTGGTGTTCCTCGGCTTCCTCGCTGACGGACACGTTCTGCTCGAGGACTACCCGGGCCTCGCAAAGACGCTCGCGGCACGCTCGTTCGCGCAGGTCCTGAGCATGCGGTTCGCACGAATCCAGTTCACGCCGGATCTCATGCCCTCGGACGTCACGGGATCCTCCATCTGGAACCAGCGCGACGCCGACTTCGAGTTTCGTCCAGGGCCGATCTTCACGAACCTGCTGCTCGCGGACGAAATCAATCGCGCGCCTCCGAAGACGCAGGCCGCGCTTCTCGAGGCGATGCAGGAGCGCCAGGCGACCATCGAGGGCGTCACGCACCGTCTCGAGGCGCCGTTCCTCGTCATCGCGACCCAGAACCCGATCGAGTACGAGGGGACGTATCCCCTCCCCGAAGCGCAGCTGGACCGTTTCCTCTTGCGTACCGCCTTCGGCTATCCCGGTCGCGAGGACGAGATCGACGTGCTCGGTCGCCGCATCGAGCGGGAGACCGACGAGGTCGAGCTCAGCCCCGTCGTCGACCGCGAGACGCTGCTTGCGATGCAGGACGCGGTGGAGCGCGTCCACGTGGCCGGCAGCGTGCGTGAGTACTGCGTCGACCTCGTAGTCGCGACCCGCACGTCGTTGAGCGTCACGGTCGGCGCGAGCCCACGTGGCAGCCTCGCGCTGCTCAAGCTCGCGCGTTGCCGCGCAGCTCTGAGCGGCCGCGACTACGTCCTCCCGGACGACGTGAAGGCGGTCGCCGTCCCGGCTCTCGCGCACCGGCTCGTGCTTCGCCCCGAGCTCTGGGTGCAACGGGTGTCCGCCGAGGACATCGTGCGCGACGTGCTCGGCACGGTTCCGACGCCTCGAGCAGAGGACGTCGCAGCCACACCCTCGTGACGCGGGCAGGCAATCCACGGCTCTTCGGCTTCGCCGCGCTCGCGGCGCTCGGTCTCCTCGGCGCGCTCGCAGTCCGGCGGCCGGAGCTCGCGATCGTCGCTGCCCCGTTCGCGCTGATCCTCGTGGCCGGGACGCGAGGAGCGAGAGATCCTGACGTCAGCGTCGACTTCGGGGTGGGGTCGGAACGGACGCTGGAAGGTGCCGACGTCGACGCGACATGCACAGTCCGCTGCGAGCGCGCGGTCGACCGTCTCGAGCTGCTCATCGAGCTGCCGCGCGGTGTCCAGGTCGTCGAGGGCGACGCCGCGCGCAGCGTGCGGCTGAGCGCCGGAGAGGAGCGTGAGCTTCGGTTCACACTCCGCTGCACGAGTTGGGGCGTGTACACGCTCGGCACGGTCGGCGTCCGCGCACGGGACAGGCTGCGGCTCGTCACCTGGGAGCGAGCGTACGAATGTCCACAGCGCCTGAAGGCGTATCCCCGGCCGCTCACCGTCCGCCAGCTCCTCAGCCCGGTGGAGACGCAGGCGCTCGCGGGAAGCGAGGTCGCACGGGTGAAGGGCGATGGGGTCGAGTACGCCGACATTCGCGACTTCGTTCCGGGTGACCGTGTTCGCGCGATCAACTGGCGGGCCTCGGCACGACGGCAGCGTCTCGTCGTGAACGAGCGTCACCCGGAGCGAAACACGGACGTCGTGCTCTTCGTCGACAGCTTCGTCGACGTTCGCGGCTCGGACCGTAGCGTGCTCGAGGAGGCCGTTCGAGCGGCTGCGGCACTCGCGAGTCGCTATCTCGAGCGACGCGATCGAGTTGGTCTCGTCGGGTTCGGCGGTGTCCTTCGCTGGCTACAGCCGGGCATGGGCATGACACAGCGCTATCGCCTCATCGAGACGATGGTCGAGACCGGCGTCGAGCCGACCTACACGTGGCGCGACGTGAACCTGATTCCAGTCCGCGTCCTGCCCCCCGCAGCGCTCGTGCTCGGGCTCACGCCGCTCGTCGATCCACGGTTCGTGGCGGCACTCGAGGACCTCCGCGCCAGGCGCTTCGACGTCGCGGTCGTCGAGGTCGACCCCGTGCCTCTCGTCGAGCCCGGCCGGAGCGAGGTGGAGCGCTGCGCGTACCGCCTCTGGCTCCTCGAGCGAGAAGTCGTCCGGAAGCGGCTGGAGCGCGGAGGGATCGGTGTCGCCACCTGGGGCGGGGCAGACCTTACGACTGCGCTCGAGGAGGTGAGGACATTCAGGCGCTACTCCAGGTCCGTGCGCGTCTAGCGGCCGCTGCCGGCAGTGCCGCGTGCCTGCTCGGCGCATCGGCGTTGCCGATTGCCCGCGGGGACGCGTCGTTCCGCGAGGCGGGCGTTCGCATCGCGGCGATCGCCTTCCTCGTGCTCGTGGCGGCCATGGTGCTCGTCTGGGCCTCCCTCGTCCCAGTCGCGCTCGCGCTCGTAGGAGGGATGTACGCCGCAGAGCTCGCGATCGCCGACGCGCCGCTCGATCCGGCGACGCCCGGGATGGCTGTCGTGCTGCTTCTCACGGCCGAGCTCGCCTACTGGTCGCTCGACGAGCGCCATCGCGCTCCCGGCGAGCCGGGCGAAGGACCGCGGCGGGCCGCCTTCGTGGCGCTGGTGGGCGTCGCTGCGGCTCTGGTCGCCGCCGCCCTGCTTGCAGTCGTCGACGAGGTCAGGGCCCGGAGCCTCGCAGTCGACGTCGTCGGCGCCCTGGCAGCGGCCGCCGTGCTCGCGGCCGTGCTCATGATCGCGCGGGCGCAGGAACGCGCCGGCAACGGCGAGACGAGCTAGGAGGTCGCCGGGTCGGGCGGAGGCGGCTGCATCGCAGCGCCAGGAATCGGCCGCGGTTGCGGCTTGAGCTTCGGCTTCGCGTCGGCCTCGGGCTCTTCGATCTCGGGAGCCGGGGTCTCCTCCGGGAACACGGACTCTTCCATCTCGCCCGCGAGCAGGCGCTCGTACTGATCCTTGTCGATCGTCTCGCGCTCGATGAGGATCGCGGACAGGCGGTGCAGCTCGTCCATGTGCGAGCGCAGGACGGACGTCGCGCTCGCGTGGGCCTCCTCGATCACCCGGCGGATCTCGTCGTCGATCTCCTTCGCGACCTCGTCCGAGTAGTCCGGCTCGGAGCCCATATCACGCCCGAGGAACGGGAGGTCGTGGTTGCGGCCGAGAACCCGCGGGCCGAGCTTTTCGGACATCCCGAAACGCATGATCATCTGCTTCGCGGTGGCGGTGACGCGCTCCAGGTCGTTGGCAGCGCCCGTCGTGATCTCGTGGAACACGAGCTCCTCTGCGGCGCGGCCCCCGAGCGTCTGCGCGAGCTCGTCCATGAGCGCGGACTTCGTCATCAAGTACTTGTCCTCGGTCGGCAGCGAGATCGTGAGACCGAGCGCCTGCCCGCGGGACACGATCGTGATCTTGTGGACGGGGTTCGTGTTCTCGAGGTAATGCCCGACGAGCGCGTGCCCCATCTCGTGGTACGCGGTGATCTTGCGCTCCTTCTCGGAGAGCAGGCGGGCCTTCTTCTCGGGCCCCGCGATGACGCGCATGATCCCTTCCTCCAGCTCGTCCTGCTCGATCATCTTCTTGCCGTTGCGGGCCGCGAGGAGGGCCGCCTCGTTGATCAGGTTCGAGAGATCCGCGCCGGTGAAGCCCGGAGTGCCGGCGGCGAGCGTGTCGAGGTCGATGTCGCGCGAGAGCGGCTTGCCGCGCGCGTGCACCTCGAGGATCTTGCGGCGGCCGTTGCGGTCGGGGCGATCGACGACGATCTGGCGATCGAAGCGGCCTGGCCGCAGGAGCGCTGGGTCGAGGATGTCCGGGCGGTTCGTAGCGGCGATCAGGATGATGTTGTCCTTCATCTCGAAGCCGTCCATCTCGACGAGCAGCTGGTTCAACGTCTGCTCGCGTTCGTCGTGGCCGCCGCCGAGACCGGCGCCGCGGTGACGCCCGACGGCGTCGATCTCGTCCATGAAGATGATGCAGGGGGACGCCTGCTTCGCCTGCTCGAACAGGTCACGGACGCGCGAGGCGCCGACGCCGACGAACATCTCGACGAAGTCCGAGCCCGAGATCGAAAAGAACGGGACGCCCGCCTCGCCCGCAACCGCGCGCGCGAGCAGCGTCTTGCCCGTTCCGGGCGGCCCGTACAGCAGCACGCCCTTGGGGATGCGCGCGCCGAGCGCCTGGAACTTCTTCGGGTTCTCGAGGAACTCCTTGATCTCGTGGAGCTCCTCGACCGCCTCGTCCGCTCCGGCGACGTCCTTGAAGGTCACCTTCGGCGAGTCGGGAGACATCCGCTTCGCGCGGCTCTTGCCGAAGCTCATCACCTTCGAGCCGCCGCCCTGGACCTGGTTCATGAGGAAGATCCAGAAAGCAATCAGAATCACGAACGGGAGCACGTTGATGAGGAGCGCCCACCACGCGGACGAGCCCGTGCCCTTCGAGTCGAACTTGACGTTCTGCCGCTCGAGGAGGTTCTGGAACTCGGTCGCCGACTGCGGAGTCGGATAGTTGACCTTGACCTTTCCGCCCTCGACCAAAGTGGCCGTGATCTGCTGCCGAGGCGGGTTGAAGACGACGTCGTTGACGGCGCCTTCCTTGACCTCGGAGATCAGCTGCGAGTACGTCATCTTCCGCTGCTCGGAGCGGCCCGGCAGCAACGTCTGACTCGCCAGGTAGACGAGCAGCACGATGATGATGAGCGGGAAAAGCGCGCTGCGGAAGAAGCGGTTCACGTCTGGTGGTCGCAGGGTACCACCGTCATTCTTCGGCACCCAGCCCCGATTCCCGCTCCCCCGTTAGGAACGGATTGCGTAACTACGTCGCATTCCTCACGTGGAGACTCGAAGCGCTACGTCGCCGGCGGGATCAGATCGGCGTGGAGCACCGCGACGTACGGGAGATTCCGGTACCTCTCGGCGAAGTCGAGGCCGTAACCGATCACGAATCGGTTCGGGATCTCGAAGCCCACGTAGCGCACCGGCACGTCGATCTCGCGCCGCTCGGGCTTGGTCAGGAGCGTCACGACCTCGAGCGAGGCGGGCTTCCGGGCACGCAGGTTTCGCATGAGATACGAGAGCGTCAACCCCGAGTCGATGATGTCCTCTACCACGAGAACGTCACGTCCTGAGACGTTGATGTCTAGATCCTTGAGGATCCTGACGACGCCGGAGGAGTCCGTCGCCGCTCCGTAGCTCGAGATGGCCATGAAGTCGATCTCGCACGACACCGAGAGCTCGCGCATGAGATCGGCCATGAAGAAGACCGCGCCCTTGAGCACGCCGACGAGGAGCAGGTCGCGCCCGGCGTAGTCGGCGGAGATCTCGGCGCCCAGCTCGCCGATCCGGGCCTGGATCGCGTCGGCCTCGATGAGGACTTCCCCAACCGCCTGTTCGAGCTCGGCTTGCGTCATGCCTCGGAATCTTTCCATGCCTGGACCGCGTCTTCCCAGCCAGGCGCATCTGCGATCCCCGGAACGGCGACGACCTCGTCGCCGGAGACGACGATCGGCCACGTGTCGCGGTCGTTCCGAGGCACTTTCGCGTCGACGAAGAGGTCCTGCAGCTTCTTGCGCCGACCGGCCAGCCGGTCTCCGGGCCTGCGCGTGCGGACGACGAGCCCGGCACGCGAGCTCTCCAGGTGCCACGGACCGAAGCGGACGCGCCCCTCCAGCCGTACGTCGTCGTACTCCCGTACCGCGCGGACCCCGTCACCGAGGTCGGCCGACTTCGTCCCCTCGCTCGAGGCGAGGAGGTCGGCGAGCGTTCGCTCGAGCCCTCTCGGCAGCCGCGGGCGCTCCTCGGCCAGCGCGAGGAGGTTCCGATCGGCGGCGGGATGGAGTTGCCGAAGGAGCGGGAGGATCTGCTCGCGGACGAGCCCCCGCTTCGTGTCCGGGTTCGACGAGTCGACGCGGTACTCGAGCCCGTGCCCCTCGCAGTAACGCACCGTGTCCTCCCGCCAGATCTCGAGCAGCGGCCGGACGACGCCGTCCTCCCGCTTCACCTTGATTCCCTTCGCGTTCGAGGACGCGACGAGGCGGTAGACGATCGTCTCGACCTGATCCGACGCCGTGTGGCCCGTCGCACGCAACCCGCGGTCGGCAGTGAGCCCGTACCGCAGATCACGCAGCGCCGCTTCGCTCGAGCCTTGTGACGCTGTGTCACGTGGGCTGATCACCGCCGCGCCGAGGACCTCGGCGCAGAAGCGGGCGGCTGAGTCCGACTCTGCGCCGCGCAGGCGGTGGTTCACGTGTACTGCAGACACGCGATAGCCGAGGCTCCCGAGGACGTGCCAGAGGCACGTCGAGTCCGCGCCACCCGAGACGAGGCAGGTGACCTCGCCGCCCGCCGGGATCAGGTCGTGACGCCGGATCGTCGCGTCGACGCGTTCTGCGAGGCTCGTAGTCACCTCGCCATTGTGCCGTGGCTATCCGCCGAGAACCGAGGCGTCGGCGACCTGCGCTGCGGGCGGGACCTCGATCTCGACCGATTCGCCGTAGTCCCAGAGCTCGAACGACATCGAGACCTCACTCGACTGCGTCGTCGACGGATCGGTCGCCGCGAACGCCGTGGTGAGCTTCCGGACGAGGCCGTTCGTGTCGATCCACACGTCGAGCGGAATGTCGTCGACCCCGAACTGTCCGGTGAGCCGTTCGACCAGCGACTGGGGAGCCGGCTGCCCCTCACGATCCTCGGACTTCGCCAGCCGTGCGGGGTCCACGGCCGCCCGATAATGCGTCGTCTCGACGCCGCGCAGCTGCTCGGTGCCGGCCGTCTCGATGTCGCTCGTGATGCCGCGGAGCGAATCGAGGAGCTCACGCGGATCGTGGTTCGTGAACTGCTCCAGATCGTCGAAGTCGAACCCGCTGCCCGTGACGGCTTCGGCGCCCCGGATCCATGTCTTCCCCTCGGGGAGCTGGTCGTCGAGCGCGGGGAAGCGCACGTAGTCGATGTTCCCGTCCTGGACGATTTCGATCTTCCAGCCCTCGGGATCGTCGAAGCCCGGCAGGTCGCCGGCACTCGGGCCGGCGAGCCCCGCGACGAAGCCACCGATGAGCTTCGCGCTCGCCGACAGGTCCATCGCAAACGAGGCTCGCTCGGCGCTCGCATCGAATGCTCCCTGGCCGGAGAACACGAACGGCTCCGAAGAGCCGGGAAGCGTCATCGACATCTCGAACGAAAAGCGGCCGCTCGTAGCGTCGGCACTCGTCGACGCCGACCTGGCGAGCGCCTCGAAGCTGATCGGCTCTCCGCTGGCGTCGGAGCCGGCGTCGCCACCACCGCAGCCTCCAACGAGGAGGGCGGAGACGGCCAGGACCACGGCAGCGCAGAGGCGAAGGCTCATCGGTCTGGAGGTCGGACGCACCGGCAGGTCGCTCATCCTACGATCGAGGGATCTCTGAAGCGAGGCGATTGGCTCCACTCCTCGAGCAGCTGCGCCGCGCGCTCGACGTCGGGTCGATCGAGCATGTGCGGCGTGGCGTGCTGTACCGGGACGATCAAGGGCGCGGGTACGAGGCCCTCAGACGCGTCGAGGACGTAGCGCAGCGCGAGCGCATGCCAGACGAGCAGGACGCGCGGCTCGGGCCGCTCCAGAACGGTTCGCAGCCCGCGCGCGAAACGCGCCGCGGCGCTCGCCCGGCTGTCGCCGTCACCGGGCGCCGGCTCGTCGGGCGAGTGCGAGGCCGCCCACCCTCGATAAGCGTCCAGCGGGCCCTCCGCGAACGATCCGAAGTCGATCTCGTTGAGCTCGGCGATCGCGACCGTCGGAATGTCGCGACCGTCGAGCGCGAATGCGAGCGTCTCCCGCGTGCGAGCGAGCTCGCTCGAGATGCCGAGCGAGATGTCCATCGAGAGGACGAGCTCGCGGAGCGCTTTCGCCTGCTCGACCCCCTCGGGCGTGAGGCCGTCGCCGGGGACCGCGCACGACGCCAGCCCGTCCCGGTTCGAGCCGGCGAATGCGTGCCGAACGAGGACGAGCGAGTCCATGCGTCAGAAGAGGAGCGAGCGGTAGTCGAGCACGTGGTCCATCCTTATCGCCTCGTACAGCCGTATCGCCGGAGCGTTCTCGGCGCGGACGAACAGACAGACGGCGGGAACGCGCTCGAGGAGGAGGCGGCAGAGATCCGAGAGACCACGCGCGCCGTAGCCTCGACGTCGCACGACGGGATCCACCCAGACCTGCTGGAGCTGCACGGCCTCTGGCGTCCACGCCGAGGCCTCCGCCTTGAAGAGGATCACGTCGTCCTCGACCCACAGCCAGGAGCGCTTTTCCTCGATCTGGCTTCGTGTGCGCCACCGGAAACCCTCGGCGTCGCGGAGCATCGGATCCAGGCCGAGCTCCTGCTCGTGCGCCGCCGCGCACGCGGGCAGGAGCAGCTCCAGATCGCCGAGCGTGGCCGCACGAAGCCCGGTATCACCGGGAGCGGGCGGCTCACGGAGGACGAATACCGGCTGACCCGGCCGGTCCTCGCGCGGGGGCGGAAGCAGCGTCTCTGCGGCTGCCCACAGCTCCGATACGGCGCGGGCCTCGCCGATCAGCATACGGGGCGCTGCCTTCGCCGCCTCGCGCGCGAATACTCCGCACCCCTCGCCGGAGGGGACGACGTTGACACCTAGGTGGCACAGCGCGCGCAGCTCGCCGTTCTCCGACGATCCGATGAAGCGCCCGAGCCCGCGCCGCGCGACATCTTCGAGGAACACCCGCTCCACGGGATTTTGCGCGCAGAAGCGAAGGATCTGGTCGCGCTTAGGCTCGCTGACCTTGCCGAACAAGCGCCGAACTCTAAAGGGCGGTTCCGAGCTTCCCCGGTCCTCCGAACCCGTAGGGTTCCGCCGATGCCGATCCACCTCCGCGCGAATCCGGGCGACTACGCCGACGCCTGCCTCCTCCCGGGCGACCCGCTTCGAGCGAAGTACATCGCCGAGACGTTCCTCGAGGACGTCGTCCAGGTGAACGCCGAGCGAGGACTCCTCGGCTTCACCGGTTCGTGGGAAGGCAAGCCGGTGTCGGTGCAGGGAACGGGAATGGGCTGTCCGAGCGCGACGATCGTCTTCGAGGAGCTGATCCAGCTCGGCGTGACGCGTCTGGTCCGCGTCGGCACGTGCGGCGGCCTCCAGCCCGATCATGCGCTCGGCGACCTGATCGTCGCGATCTCTGCGGTGCCCGCCGATGCGACTGCGACGCATCTCGTCGGCGGTGAGCCCCACTGTCCGACAGCGAGCTGGGAGCTCGTCCACGAGGCCGTGCACGTCGCGAAGCACTCGGGCGAGACCCTACGCGTGGGCCCGATCGCGTCGAGCGATCTCTTCTACAACCCGGACGAGGGCCAGTACGAGCGCTGGTCGAAGCGCGGCGTGCTCGCGGTCGAGATGGAAGCCGCGGCGCTCTTCACCTTGGCCGCGATCCGCGGCGTACACGGCGGCTGCCTCCTGACCGTGAGCGACATCGTGGTCGAGGGTGAGTTCGTCCGGATCTCGGACGAGGAGCTCCGCGCCGCGGTGGATCGCATGACGCGGATCGCCCTCGACACCGCGACTGCCGGTCACGACGGCCATTAGCCCCGGCCGCACCGTCTTCCTCGTGAACCCTGCCGCTGCGGGTGGGTCGACCGGCAAGCGGTGGCCCGAGCTCGCGCATCGCGCAGCGGCGCGGGGCCTCGAGGGCGACGCGCTCATCTCGGACGGCCCCGGAAGGCTCCCTGCCCTGGCCTCCGAAGCCGTTGCCGGAGGCGCACAGCGACTAGTCGTCGTCGGTGGTGACGGGACCGTGAACGAGGTCGTGAACGGCATCGCCGACGCGGACGGCGTCGAGCTCGCCGTCATCCCGCGCGGAACGGGTTGGGACTTCGTGAGGACGTACGGCATTCCACGTGACCTCGACGGTGCGATCGACGTCGCGCTGCGCGGTTCCGTCCGTGAGATCGACCTGGGTCTCGTCACCTATCGAGCCTGGTCGGGCGAGGAGGCGAGGTCCTGGTTCGCGAACGTCGGAAGCGCGGGGATCTCGGGTGCGATCGCCCAGCGCGCGAACGAGTCCTCGAAGGCTCTCGGCGGCAAGATCTCGTACTACTGGGCGACGCTGGCAGTCTTCGCCGGCTGGCAGACCGGCGAGATGCAGGTCACGGTCGACGGCGACTCACGGAGCGGGCGAATGATCGACACGCTCGTGTGCAACGGCCGCTACGTCGCCGGCGGCATGATGATGTGCCCCGAGGCCGAGCCCGACGACGGCGTCTTCGACGTGCTGCTCATCGGAGACATCACGAAGCGCGATCTGCTCTTCGTGCTTCCGAAGACCTACCGCGGGAAGCACCTCCCGCATCCACGACTCGAGCTGCTGCGGGGGCGTGTCGTCACCGTCGAGGCCGACGAGCCGCTCCCGATCGAGCTCGACGGCGAGCAGCCGGGGACGACGCCCGTGCGCTTCGAGGTCCGGCCGCGGTCGCTACGGCTTCGCGTTCCCGGCGCTAGCTAGCCGGCTTGCGAGAAGCCTGCCGTCGGGCCGGCGCCTTCGTCTTCTTCAGCGCTGCAAGCTCCTTCTCGAGCTTCGCGACTCGTGCCTCGAGCGCGTCGATCCCGCGCACCTTCTTGCCGAGGTCGTCGACCCGTGTTCGCAGATCGTTGTACGCGTTGAGCGCCCGGTGACCGCCCGGGAACTCCGACAGCCGCTGCAACGCTTCCTCGCCGGCGTCGGCGAGCCTCGTCACGAAGTCCTTGTCCGTCTGCTTGGACTTGCCCGTGGTGGATGTCGTCATGGGACAGTCATACCACTCGTCGACGACAACCGCTCGTCAGAGGGCGTCGACGACTGCGGTCAGAGTTTCGCCGGCACCCGCGTCGACCTTCAGGACCGCCTGCTCGTCGAGGGCGGTAGGCCCACGGTTCACGATGGCGAATGCGCGGGCCTCGAGCGGCAGGCCGGCAACGGGCCACACCTCGAGCGAGGATCCCACCACGAGTACGAGCCCCGCCGCTCTCGCGAGCTGCGTCGCGCGCTCCATGGCTCCGGCCGGCAGCAGTTCGCCGAAAAGGACCACGCCCGGTTTCAGGACGGCACCGCACTGCGGGCACGAAGGAAGCGATCCCTCCTCGAGCTGCGCGAGCACGGCGTCCGCCGGCTCCGTCCACAGGCATGCAACGCACTCGGCCGAGCGGATCGAGCCGTGGACCTCGACGACGTTCGTGTTCCCGGCCCGCGTATGCAGCGTGTCGATGTTCTGCGTCACGACTGCCTGGACGTGCCGACGCCGCTCGAGCTCGGCGAGTGCGAAGTGGGCCGCGTTCGGCTTCGCGTCGCGGAGCAGCTGGATCCGCTCGCGATAGAAGCCCCAGACCCGTGAGGGATCGCGCCGGAACGCGCCGATCGAGGCGACCTCGAAGGGATCGACGTTGGCCCAGATTCCCGTGTCGGAACGAAAATCAGGGATGCCGGACTCGGTGGACACGCCCGCCCCCGTCAGCACGACGCACGGCTGTCGCTCGCGGATGAGTGCGGCTAGCGCGGCAGCGGACATCTGCCAATCGTAGGGTTGCCTGCGTGGAGGGTTTCGCGTTCTCGACCGACGTGACGATCCGCTTCGCCGAGACTGACGCGCAGGGCATCGCGCATCACGGCTCGTTCGTCGTCTGGCTCGAGGTCGCCAGGGTTGCGTACCTCGCGAAGCATGCGGGCGGCTATCGGGCGATTCGCGAGCGCGGCTTCGAGGCTCTCACCACCGAGGTCTCGGTGCGCTACCACCGTGCGGCGTACTTCGACGAGACGCTGACCGTGTGGGCGCGGTGCGTCGACGTCCGAGGAGCGCGGTTCACGTACGAATATCGGATCGAGCGCAACGGAGAGCTCGTGGCGGACGCCCACACGCAACACGCCGTCGTCGACCGTGAGACGTATCGTCCGACGCGGGTTCCCGCGTGGCTCGTCGACGCGATCGCTAGGGCCGAGCCGGCGGGTCGGTAACGGCATCCGCGGGTGTCTGCTGCGCGGGCGTCTTGCGCTCCGGAGTGGGCTTCGGCGCCACCTTCGTCCCGACGCGCACGACGCGCTTCTCGCCCTTGTACGAGGTGCTCCACGTCTCGGAGCGGAGCAGCACGCCGTCGGCCGCGTAGATCTCCCGTGTGGCGGTCGTCCGCGAAGGAGCCGATCCCTCCTCCTCGACGACGCGCTTCCCCTTGGCAAGCGTGGGATCCTCCACACGCTCGACGGGCACGGGTCCGGTGACGACGAGAGGCGTCGCTGAGCTCTCGATGTGCCGGGTCTCGCCTCCGTAGATCGCGACGCTGATCCCGTCGCCCTCGGCGAATCCCTTGACGAGGACCCAACTCTTCGTGTCGTTCACGAACCTGAGGTCGAGCGAGGGCCAGTACACGGTCGCGTCCCGTCCGAGCTGGTAGCGGCTGATGTACAGGGAGTGCGGGTGCCGCTCCGTGATGCGCAGGCCCGCCTCCCACGCGGCGTTGAAGACGGTCGTGGCGACCTGCGACGTCCCGCCGCCCACCTCTTCCGCGTACTCGGTACCGATGATCACGGGCGCCGTGCGGAAGCCACGCTCGACGGTCCGCTCGCCGATCGCCTGATTGAGCGAGAACGTGCCCCGCGGAGGCACGAGCGTGCCGTCGAGCGCCCGGACGCCCAGCTGGAGGTTCATGATCCGGTCGGCCGTCCCGGAGTAGTACGTCTTGTACGACGACATGCGCCGGTCGATCCCCATGGCGAGAGCCTCCTGGGTGCTGCGTTCCGGAGCCGCACGAGTGACGGTCAGCCGCGCCACCCGATTCTCGGGCCGGGTCGCCGCTCGCAAGAGCGCACGCGCCGCCTGCGGCACGTTCAGCTCGAGCCCGTCCCGAGCGGGGACGACCTGCACCGCTTCGCCGTAGACGGCGAAGCGCGCGTCCTGTGGCGCCCTGGCGACGGTTCGCGAGAGTGCCCGGAAGTACGCATCCGCGCGCGCGCCGCCGATCGCGAGCTTCGTCGCGCCGTCCTTGGGAAGGCTGAGAAGCTCGGCGATACGCCAGCGCGGGACGCGGAAGCTCCGGCCCGCTGCCTTGACAGTCACCGGCCTCGAAAGGGCGAGTCGTGCGCGCGCCGCAGGCACCGCGAGCATCTCCGCGCTCACTGCGGGCGCCGTCACTCGTACCGGAAGGGCCGTTCCGCCGAACGCCCGGTCGATCTGCCCGAGCGCGCGGACGATCACCTCCCCCGCCGCCTCGCGCTCGAGGCGACTCCCCGCCTGCTCCCGCACCACCTCGACGCGGAGGCCTCGCCGCACGAGCGCAGCGCTCCTTGGTCGGCGATCGACGTCGGCGGCGATCTCGTCGAGCACGTAGTCGAGCGCGGCATTCGACACCGCGAGTCGAGGAAGGACCTCCGCGCCGAACACACGCGCGCGAAGGCGCCTGAAGCCCCGGAGCGGGCCGAACCCGCCACCAGCGCGTGCGGCCGCGGCGACTGCCCCCTCCCAGTCGGGCTGCACGGCGAGCTGATTCGCGGCGAACGTGTACGTCGACGTGGCGGCGATGAACTCGACCGGATCGTCCGAGCCCTGCTCGTAGAGCTCCCCCAGCTTCGCGACCGCCTCGCGCTTGGTCAGGCCGCCGACGTCGACGCCCGCGACGTGCGTTCCGGCCGCGAGCTCGCTGCGGGAGCCTGCGAACGCGAGACCGACGAGGATCGCGAGCAACGCCGCCACCGAGGCGCCGAGTACAGCCGTCGCGCGCGTCGGGAGGTAGCGGCGGCGGGGCCGGCTCCGGGTCGGATAGAGAGGCGACTCGGCCTGCACGGAGCGGGAATTCTAGACGCGAACCTGCGTCGACTCCGTGTAAAGATCCGGGGAAGAAGCGGCACTGAGCTGTTACCCAGCTGGTCAACACTCGCGCACGACCCCGAACTAGAATCGGCAGTGGGCGGTGGGATGGGTGCCCCAGGTAGAGGCGCTCAGAACACGAAGAGCTCGATCCCGCCCGAGACGTACAGCTCGATGCCCGTGATGTAGGCGGCGAGATCCGAGCACAGAAACGCGATCGCGTTGGCGATGTCCTGCGGCTCGCCTGGTCGCTTGAAAACCGTCCGCGCCGCGATTCGTTCGTTCATCGCGGCGTTCGCCATATGAAACGCCTCGGTTCCGATGATTCCCGGCACGATGGCGTTGCACGTGATGCCGTGCCGGCCGCCCTCCATCGCGAGCGTTTTCGTCAGCCCGAGGATGCCCGCCTTCGTCGTCGAGTAGCTCGCCTGGCCGAAGCCCCCCAGCGTGCCCGCGACGGACGCCATGTTCACGATCCGGCCCCACTTCCGTTCCTTCATGTGCGGCCAGACGGCTTGCGTGCAATTGAACCCCCCACTCAGGTTGACGCGTAGGTCGCGCTCCCACAGCTCCGGGCTCTGGTCGTGGAATTGCCCCACGTGGTCGAGCGTGCCCGCGTTGTTGACGAGGATGTCGACAGCTCCGAGCTCGAGCACCGTGCGTGAAACGGCCGCGGCGACCTGCTCGCGGTCGGTCACGTCACAACGGACTGCCAGCGACCGCCGGCCGAGCGTCCGTATCTCCTCGACCGTCTCCTCCGTGTGCACCATCCCCTGAGCTCTCGCCGCGATGGCGAGCGCGCCCCAGCTGTCCGTCTCCTCGGAAAGCTCCGACTCGACGAGGATGTCGGCGATCACGACGTCGGCGCCGGCTCGGGCGAGCGTCAATGCGTCGGCGCGTCCGAGGCCTCGAGATCCGCCGGTGACGAGCGCGACCCGCCCACTCAGATCGATCTCCAGCGCCACGTGGAAATCCTATGGTGGTACAAGATCGCGCGAGCAGCGCATCGACGTTGACAGCGGCGCGCGCGGCGCGTCCTCGGGCACCGTCTGTCGGACACGCACGAGCCGCTGATGCGCTCGAAGCGACTCGCAGCGTCGCGCTGCACTCGATCGAGGCTGCGACGGTGTTCTTGTCGGTCTGTTCGCGGACACGCGGCGTCGCGGCGAGCGGCCTCTCCACGAGCCTTGCCGTCTGGGTGCGTCGGACGATGGCGACTGCGCTGCGTGCCCTCGAGGAGCTCGGCGAGGCCTCCACGTCGGATCTGACGAAGTCGGGTTGGTGGACGGGATGGACGTCGCGGGAGACGCGCCGCGCACTCGCGGCCTTGCCTCACGCCGTCGTTCAACCTGGACGGCTCGACGGGCTATGCGCTCGCCGACGACCTCGAGCCCGTCGAGGGCCCCGCTCCGTCCGCAGCTCTCCTCCCCACGCTCTACCCGACCACGATGGGCTGGAAGGTGCGCGGCTGGTACCTCGGCGAGCACGAGCCCCTCCTCTTCGACGCGAACGGCAACGCGGGTCAACCGTCTGGTGGGACGGTCCGGTGGTCGGCGGCTGGACCCGGCGCCGCGACGGGGAGATCGTCTATCGGCTGCTCGAGGACGTGGGATCCGAAGCGGTTGGAGCGATAGAAGCCGAGGCGGAGCGCCTAGCCGGCTGGATCGGCGACGCCCGAATCGCCTCGGGGTTCCTTCCGCCTTCCAGCGCAGCCTGGCCGAGTAGTCAGTCGCCGCGCGGGATGAAGATCTCCCTGGCGATCACGAGCCGCTGGATCTGCGAGGTCCCCTCGTAGATCTGGAAGAGCTTCGCGTCGCGCATCAGCTTCTCGACCGGGTACTCCTTGATGTACCCGTAGCCGCCGAAGACCTGTACCGCGTCGGTGGTCACCTTCATCGCCGTGTCCGCGGCGAACCGCTTCGCGAACGACGACTGCAGCGTCGCGCGCTGGCCTTGATCGTGGAGCCAGGCGGACTGCCAGACAAGGAGGCGCGCGGCCTCGATCTCGGTCGCCATGTCCGCGATCAGGAAGTTGACTCCCTGGTGCATCGCGATCGGGACGTCGAACGTGACGCGCTCCTTCGCGTACTCGACGGCGAGCTCGTAGGCGGCCTGTGCGACGCCGACCGCGCCCGCTGCGGTGCCGGGCCGCGTGAAGTCGAGCGTCTTCATCGCGATCTTGAAGCCGTCGCCCTCCTCGCCGATCCGATTCTCGGCAGGAACCACGACGTCCGTCAGGGCAAAGGCCGAAGTGTCCGTCGAGCGCTGACCCATCTTGTCGAGGTGCTTCTCGATCTGGACGCCCTGCGTGTCCATCGGGACGATGAACGCCGAGATCCCGCGGTGGCCCTTGCTCGGGTCGGTCTTCGCGAACACGACCGTCCACGTCGCATGGCCCGCGTTCGTGATGAACGTCTTCGAGCCGTTCAGGACGTACTCGTCGCCACGACGCTCGGCGGTCGTCTTCATGCGCGCGACGTCGGAGCCCGCATCGGGCTCGCTCAAGCCGAACGAGCACAGGATCGGCTCCTCGAGCAAAGGCGGGAGCCAGGTCTCTTTCTGCTCGTCCGAGCCGGCAAGGAGCACGGGACCCGCCCCGAGACCGTTCGCGAGGATGGACGTGCCGATACCCGAGCAACCCCAGTTCAGCTCCTCGCCCACGAGCATCCCGTCAAAGGCGGGAAGCCCGAGCCCGCCGAGGGACTCGGGCACGTGGAGGTTCATCAAGCCAAGCTCGTGCGCCTTCGCGATGACGTCGACCGGATGCGTGGAATGCTCGTCGTACTCGGCCGCCTTCGGTCTGATCTCCTTCTCCGCGAACTCGCGTGCGAGCGCACGAAGCTCGCGCTGCTCGGGAGCCAGGGCGAACGACACGCCACCGGCGACGCCCGTCTCGATCTGGGTCATGGTGTTCCCGTCCCGGTCGATTGACTAGTCAGTCAATCAACGTTACCCCAGTGGCCTCAGTCGGTCAAGCGCCCGACACCCTTCCGTAGGATGTCTGGCGCATGGCGACGACAACCGAGCGGCCCGTCCTCGATCCCCTCGACTATCTCGCGATCGACGGTCTCCTCGACGACGAGGAGCGGGCCATCCGCGACACCGTCCGCGACTTCGTGCGCGCACGGGTGCTGCCCGACGTCAGCGACTGGTTCGAGAGGGGGACCTTCCCTCGCGAGCTGATCGGCGAGCTCGGAAAGCTGGGCCTGCTGGGGATGCATCTCGAGGGGTACGGGCTGCCCGGAGCGAGCTCGGTTGCCTACGGACTCACCTGCATGGAGCTCGAGGCCGGCGATGCAGGCGTCCGCAGCGCCGTCTCGGTCCAAGGCTCGCTCGCGATGTTCCCGATATGGCGCTGGGGCTCGGAGGATCAGAAGCAGCGCTGGCTCCCGCCCATGCACACCGGTGAGGTGATCGGCTGCTTCGGACTGACCGAGCCGGACGCAGGCTCCGATCCCGCGTCCATGCGGACGCACGCGCGGCGGGACGGC
>JBMDXR010000034.1:0-29859 GCA_048594925.1 Gaiellaceae bacterium | reverse complement strand
CAGCTTCGGCAGCCCGCACTGATGCAGCTTCAGGTTCGGCCCGGCGACGATCACCGAGCGACCCGAGTAGTCGACGCGCTTGCCGAGCAGGTTCTGGCGGAAGCGGCCCTGCTTGCCCTTGAGCATGTCGGAGAGCGACTTCAGGGGCCGGTTGCCCGGGCCTGTCACCGCGCGACCGCGGCGCCCGTTGTCGAACAAAGCGTCGACGGCCTCCTGCAGCATCCGCTTCTCGTTGTTGACGATGATCTCGGGTGCACCGAGGTCGAGCAGGCGCTTGAGTCGGTTGTTCCGGTTGATCACGCGCCGGTAGAGGTCGTTGAGGTCGCTCGTGGCGAACCGGCCTCCGTCGAGCTGCACCATCGGGCGGAGCTCCGGCGGAATCACCGGAACCGCCTCGAGGATCATCCACTCGGGCTTGTTCCCCGACTTTATGAACGCCTCGACCACCTTGAGCCGCTTGATCGCGCGCTGCTGCTTCTGACCCTTGGACGTCTTGATGACGTCCCTCAGAGAGAGGGACTCCTCCTCGAGGTCGAGGTCGCGAAGGAGATCGCGCACCGCCTCGGCGCCCATGCCGCCGCGGAAGTAGATCCCGAAGCCGTAGGGCGATCCGAAGCGGTCCTTCAGCTCGCGGAAGATCTGCTCGTCGCCGACGATCATCTTCGGCTCGAGCTCCTTGAACAGGAGCCAGGTCTGCTCCAGCCGCCGGACGGCGTCGACGGCAGCCTCGCGCGTGTCCTCACGGCGAAGCTCCATGTCGGCGACCATCTCGCGGACCTTCAGCGCCCACTGGCTGATCGCGTCGAGGTCTTCCTTCTTCGTTCCCTCGACGAGGCACAGGTCGTAGGCGAGCTCGCGTGTCTCCGCGGCGTCCGCGTCGGGGTCGACGGCAGCGAGAACGTCGGCGAGCAGGGCGTTACCGACCTCACGTGCCCGCTCGAGGTTCTTCCGGTCTACGTCCGCAACCAGTACCGCGTCGTCTTCGGACAGCTCGGCTCCGCTGAGCAGCTCCTCCTGCACCTTCTTGATGTGCTTGGTGATGGCGCCCTTCTTCGAGCCCGTCGCCTTGGCGAGCTCCCGACGCAGCGGCGCGAGAGCCGCCTCGATCTGCACCGCCGCGGCAGCGACCGACTCGACCTCGCGCGGGGCGAGCCGCCGGTCCTCGCGGGTGGCGGTCTGCCGGACGAGCTCGCGGACACGCCGCGGGTCCTCGGACGTGATCTTCTTGGCGAGCTCGACGAACACGCCGCTGCCCAGCGCGCGGACCTCCTCGAGCGTCGGAAGCGCCGTCTCCTCGGCCCAGTTCGAGAGCCCGCGGGCCCAGAAGTCGTCGTCCTCGTCGAAGTTGCGCTCCTTGCCGGCGGCGAAAAAGTCGCGCCTGCGTGCAAGCCGATCGTCGAGCGCCGAGAGCGCCTCGTCGCGATCGAGATATACACGCTCGCTCTCGCCTGCGACCTTGTCCTCGAGGTCGGCCAGGTCCTCCTGCCGCTTCTCGCGATCGACCTGCGTGACGATCGACGCGGCAAAGTACAGAACCTTCTCGAGCTCACGCGGAGCGATGTCGAGCAGGTAGCCGATGCGGCTGGGCACGCCCTTGAAGAACCAGATGTGGGAGACAGGCGCCGCAAGGTCGATGTGGCCCATGCGCTCGCGCCGCACCTTCTGCCGCGTCACCTCCACGCCGCAGCGCTCGCAGATGATGCCCTTGTACCGAACCCTCTTGTACTTGCCGCAGTAGCACTCCCAGTCCTTCGTCGGGCCGAAGATGCGCTCGCAGAAGAGACCGTCACGCTCGGGCTTGAGCGTGCGGTAATTGATCGTCTCCGGCTTGGTGACCTCGCCGGACGACCAGTCGCGGATCTGCTTCGACGACGCGAGGCCGATCCGGATCGAGTCGAAGTCGTTGATGTCGGGACCGCGTCTGGAAGTTTCCATCTAGCGCCTCGTACCTCTCTCTCTACCTCGTGATTGCGCGATCACTCGTCGATCTCGACGTCCGCGAGATCGGCCTCGACCGGCTCCTCGATGTTCCCGAGCTCCTCGTCGGCCGCGAGCACGAGCTCGCCGCCTTCGTCGGCGTGCTCCTCGCCCTCTTCGACCTCCTCGGCAGTCGGCTGGCGTGCTGCCGCGAGCTGCGACGCGGGTGACAGGTCGATGCCGAGCTCCTCGGCGGCGCGGAGCAGCTCGTCGTCCTCCTCGCGGACTTCGACCTCGCGGCCCTCGTCGGAGAGCACCTGCACGTCGAGTGCGAGGGACTGCATCTCCTTCAGCAGCACCTTGAAGGACTCGGGGATCGACGGCTCGGCGATGTTCTCGCCCTTGACGATCGCCTCGTAAGCCTTGACGCGGCCGATCGTGTCGTCGGACTTGATCGTGAGCATCTCCTGGAGCGTGTACGCCGACCCGTAGGCCTCGAGCGCCCACACCTCCATCTCGCCGAAGCGCTGGCCGCCGAACTGCGCCTTGCCGCCCAGCGGCTGCTGCGTCACGAGCGAGTACGGACCCGTGGAGCGAGCGTGGATCTTGTCGTCGACGAGGTGCAGCAGCTTCAGGATGTACATGAAGCCGACTGTCACCTCCTGCGCGAAGGGCTCGCCGGTCTTGCCGTCGTAGAGCTGCACCTTCCCGGAGCAGCGGCTGCCACGGGCAGCGTTCTCGTCGACCGACATGCCGACCGATCCGTTCGTGAGCCTCGCGAGCTCGACGAGCGCGTCGTCCACGTCGCCCTCGGTCGCACCGTCGAAGACCGGAGTCGCCACCGACCTCGGCTCCGGAGCGTTGATCGGCGCGCGGGGGTTCACCGGGTCGCCCTCGGCAAAGACGCCGTGCGCGGCAGCCCAGCCGAGGTGCGTCTCGAGGATCTGGCCGATGTTCATTCGGCTTGGAACGCCGAGCGGGTTCAACACGACGTCGACCGCGCGGCCGTCCTCGAGGAACGGCATGTCCTCCTCGGGGACGATCTTCGAGATGACGCCCTTGTTGCCGTGGCGGCCTGCAAGCTTGTCGCCCTCGGCGATCTTGCGCTTCTTCGCAACGTACACGCGCACGAGCTCGTTGACGCCCGGCGGCAGGTCGTCGCCTGCGTCGCGCGAGAACGTCTTGACGCCGATGACCTTTCCGCCCTCGCCGTTCGGCACCTTCAGCGACGTGTCGCGAACCTCGCGTGCCTTCTCCTTGAAGATCGCGCGGATGAGCTTCTCCTCGGCGGTGAGCTCGGTCTCGCCCTTCGGCGTGACCTTCCCCACGAGGAGGTGGCCCGCGTCGACGTCAGCACCGATGCGAACCACACCGCGCTCGTCGAGGTTTGCGAGCGACTCCTCCGACCGGTTCGGGATGTCTCGCGTGATCTCCTCGTCACCGAGCTTCGTCGAGCGAGCGTCGATCTCGTACTCGTGGATGTGAATCGAGCTGAGCACGTCGTCCTTGACGAGGCGCTCCGAGATGACGATCGCGTCCTCGAAGTTGAAGCCTTCCCACGGCATGAAGGCGACGAGCAGGTTGGCGCCGAGCGCGAGCTCGCCGCCGTCCGTCGACGAGCCGTCGGCGATGACCTCGCCCTTCTTGACCTTGTCGTCGAGAATGACCGCCGGCTTTTGGTGGATGAGCGTGCCCTGGTTCGACCGCATGAACTTCGTCAGCGGGTACTCGTCGCGTGTGCCGCGACCCTCGACGACGATGCGCTCAGCATCGACGTCGACGACCGTCCCGTCGTTCGACGCGAGCACGACGTCGCCCGTGTCGACCGCGGCCCGGAACTCGAGGCCGGTGCCGACGATCGGCGCCTGCGGGATCATGAGCGGCACTGCCTGCTTCTGCATGTTCGCGCCCATGAGCGCACGGTTCGCATCGTTGTGCTCGAGGAACGGGATGAGCGCCGTCGCGACCGAGACGATCTGCGCCGGGGAGACGTCCATGTACTCGACGTCCTTCGGCTGGACCGCGACCGCCTCGCCCTCACGCGAGCGGCAGAGCACCTGGTCGTTCAAGAAGCGGCCCGTCTTCGGGTCGACCCGCTCGGAGGCCTGCGCGATCGTGAACTGGCGCTCCTCCGCCGCGTCGAGATAGATGATCTCGTCGGTCACCTTGCCGCCCTTCACGACGCGATACGGCGTCTGGATGAACCCGAACTTCGAGACCGTCGCGAACGACGCGAGTGACCCGATGAGGCCGATGTTCGGGCCTTCCGGCGTCTCGATCGGGCACATGCGCCCGTAGTGCGTCGGGTGCACATCGCGCACCTCGATCGGTGCGCGCTCGCGGGTCAGGCCGCCCGCTCCGAGCGCGGAGAGACGACGACGGTGCGTGAGCCCGGACAGCGTGTTTGTCTGATCCATGAACTGCGAGAGCTGCGAGGAGCCGAAGAACTCCTTGAGTGCGGCCACGACCGGGCGGATGTTGATGATCGTCTGCGGCGTGATCGTGTCGACATCCTCCGTCGTCATCCGCTCGCGGACGACGCGCTCCATCCGGTAGAGGCCGACGCGGAACGCCTCCTGGATCAGCTCGCCCGTCGTGCGAAGCCGTCGGTTGCCGAAGTCCTCGTACTCGTCGAGCTCGCCGCGGATCGGGTCGCGCGACAGCAACGCTGCCTCGGCCGCGTAGTCCTTCGCGTCCTCGGGCACCCCGAGGAGTGCGGGCAGCTCGACGAGCTTACGCACGAGCGCGACGATGTCCTCGGTCGTGAGGACACGGACGTCCTCCGGCACCTGGACGCCGAGCCGCTGGTTGAGCTTGTACCGCCCGACCTTGGTCAGGTCGTAGCGCTTGGGGTCGAAGAACAGCGCGCGGAGGAGGTTCCTCGCGTTGTCGAGGGTCGGCGGCTCACCCGGCCGCTGCTTCTTGAAGACCTCGATGAGCGCCTCTTCCTCGCGGGTCGTCGGGTCCTTCTCGAGGGTGTTGGCGATGTAGACCGAGCCGCCGAAGAGCTCGAGGATCTTCTCGTTCGAGGTCGTGTCGAGCGCGAAGCCCGTCGACGGATCCTCCGCCGGCAGCGCGCGGAGAAGCGTGGTGATCGGCAGCTTGCGCTTCCGGTCGATGCGCGCGAAGACGATGCCCTTCTTGTCGATCTCGACCTCGAGCCACGAGCCGCGGGACGGCATCAGGTTCGCCATGAAGACCTGCTTCGTGGCGTCCTTCGGCTCCATGAGGTAGGCGCCGGGGCTGCGGACCAGCTGCGTGACGATCACGCGCTCGGTGCCGTTGATGATGAACGTGCCCCACGGCGTCATCATCGGGAAGTCGCCCATGAACACCCGCTGCTCGCGGATCTCCCCGGTGTCCTTGTTGACGAAGCGGACCGTGATCGAGAGCGGGACCTGGTAGGTCAGGTCCTTCTCTCGGCACTCCTGGATTGTGAACTGCGGCTCACCGAACTCGTACTCGGCGAACTCGACGGCTAGCGTCCCCGTGTAGTCCTCGATCGGCGAGATGTCGTCGATGGTCTCGCGAAGACCGCCCTCCAGAAACCAGTGAAAGGACGCCTTCTGGATGTCGATGAGGTCGGGGAGGTCGAGAACATGCTTCAGGCGCGAAAAGCTCTTGCGCGCGCGCGGCGCGACAGCAACGCTGCTCAAGTCAGACAGCCTCCCTTAACTGCGTGCAGGGCGTGAAATGGAAAACGCGTGTGGACGGGCAGGGTTAGACGAACGGCCTCGGCGGAACCACGGAGGATAGCGCACGAGGGCACCCCTACGCAACCGCAGTCCGAGGCGGTGGGGTACGTGCATGAAGGATAGCGAAACGGTCAAGCGAGGGGGGTTGGCTCGTTCTGGGGCCCCTCGCGGACGCACTACCTACTTGAGCTCGACCTCGGCGCCGGCCTCCTCGAGCTGGGCCTTAATCGACTCGGCCTCTTCCCTGGCAGCGCCCTCCTTGACCGCGCCGGGAGCGCCGTCCACGAGGTCCTTCGCCTCCTTGAGGCCGAGGCCGGTGACCGCACGCACGACCTTTATCACCTGGATCTTCTTGTCGCCAGCGGCGGTGAGGACGACGTCGAAGGCGTCCTTCTCCTCCACCGCAGCGGCCGCGCCGTCGCCGCCGCCAGGTGCCGGAGCCGCCGCGACCGCGACCGGAGCCGCGGCGGTCACACCCCACTCCTCCTCGATCGCGTTCTTGAGCTCGACGAGCTCGAGCACGGTCATCTTGCCGAGCGAGTCGAGCACGCTCTTCACATCGGTGGCCATTCCTACTCCTCCTCTTCTTCTCTCTCAGATTCTTCGGTCGTCTCGGCTTGCTCCGAGACTTCGGACTCGGCAACGGCCGAATCCGACGGTGTTGCTTCGGGGACGTCCGCCTGCACGACGGGCTGCTCCTCACCAGCCGGCTCTTGCGACTCCTCCGCCGGTGCCTCGACGACCTGGCCCTGCTCCTCGAGCTGCTTGATCCGCGCATCGATGAGACCGTGTAGGTCGCGAAGGGGCGCGGACACGAGCCCGAGCAGCTGCGTCAGCGGCGCCACGATGGCGCCGACCAGCTGCCCGCGGAGAACGTCCGTGGGAGGCAGCTTCGACAGCCTGTCGACCTCGTCGCCCGTGAGCGCCTTGCCCTCGAGCAGGCCGCCTCGCAGCGTGAGCACGTTCGTCTCCTTCGCCGTCGCTGCCAGCGCCTTGGCGACGGCCGCGGGATCGCCCGACGACTCGATGAAGGCGATCGCCGTGGGCCCCTCGAGCATCACGAGCAGAGCCTCTGCGCCCGCCTGCTCGGCAGCGCGCCTCGTGAGCGTGTTCTTGACGATCCGGAACCGGGCTCCGTGCGGCAGGAGGTCGTCACGCAGCGACTCGAGCTGCTTGTTCGTCAGGCCGCGGTAGTCGGCGACGATCAGCGTCTCGGCCGAGCCGAGCTCGGCGGCGAGCTCCTCGACGATCCGTTCCTTCTCAGTTCTCAGCACGTCATGTCCTCCTGAAAGGCGAAACCCGCGCAAGGCGGGCTCGATCGAACGCGGGACGCGCTGACGAACCTGCCTCGGTCGGACCTACGCTCCTCGGAGCTGCCGACGGTCTTCGGCGGGAGTCGGTGGTTGCTAGGCCGGGACTGTAGCCGCCTCCAGCTCCTCGGCGATGTCACGGGTGATCGACGAGTCGACGTGGACGCCGGGACCCATCGTCGTGGTGAGCGTGATCTGCTTGATGTACCGCCCCTTCGCCGCGGACGGCTTGGCGCGGACGATCTCTTCGACCAGCGCCGCGTAGTTCTCCAGCAGCGCGCGCTCGTCGAAGCTGCGCTTGCCGATCGGGAGGTGCACGTTGCCGCCACGATCGGTGCGGTACTCGAGCTTGCCGGCCTTCGCGTCGGAGACGGCCTTCCCGACATCCATCGTCACCGTGCCCGTCTTCGGATTGGGCATCAGGCCGCGCGGCCCGAGCACGCGCCCGAGCTTGCCGACGACGCTCATCTGATCGGGGGTCGCGATCGCGACGTCAAAGTCGAGGAAGCCCTCCTCGATCTTCGTCGCGAGGTCGGCAGCGCCCACGACGTCCGCGCCGGCGTCCTCGGCCTCGCGCGCCTTCTCGCCCTCCGCGAAGACCGCGACGCGGACGTCCCTGCCGATGCCGTGCGGCAGCATGATCGTCCCGCGCAGCTGCTCGTCCGCGTGGCGGACGTTCAGGCCGAGACGGAAGTGCACCTCGACGGTCTCGTCGAACTTCGCAGCGGGCCACCCCTTCAGGAGACGAAGCGCGGTAAGCGGCGAGTACGCCTGCTCGCGGTCGACGGCGTCGCGTGCGGCGCGATATCGCTTTCCGTGAGTGCTCATACCGGCGTCTCCACGCCCATGCTCCGGGCGGTCCCGGCGATGACCTTCATCGCCTCCTCGACGTCGCGCGCGTTCAGGTCGGGCATCTTCGCCTCGGCGATCGAGCGCAGCTGCGCCTGGGTCAGCCGGCCCACCTTGTTCCGGTTCGGTTCTCCCGAGCCGGACTCGAGGTTGAGCGCTTCCTTGATAAGGACGGCGGCGGGCGGCGTCTTGGTGATGAACGTGAACGACCGGTCCTCGAAGACCGTGATCTCGACCGGGATGATGCGACCGTTCTCGTGCGCGGTCTGCACGTTGTAGGCCTTGCAGAACTCCATGATGTTCACGCCGTGCTGGCCGAGCGCGGGACCGACCGGCGGCGCCGGGTTGGCTTGCCCGCCGGGGATCTGGAGCTTGATCATCGTGAGAACCTTCTTGGGCATTGTTCGTTAAAGGAACCTAGGTATGGCCTTCAGTCGATCTTCTTCACTTGGTCGAAGCTCAGCTCGACGGGAACCTGCCGCTCGAAGATGTCGACGAGCACCTTCAGTTTCTGCTGGTCGGCGTTCACGTCGACGATCTCGCCGTCGAAATCGGACAGCGGGCCGGACGTCACCTTCACCGACTCGCCGAGCGAGAACTCGACCTGCGACTTCGGCACCGGCCCGCCACCGGCGGGCGCGCCGTGGTGGAGGATGCGGTCGACCTCGGGCTGGGACAGCGGCACGGGCTTCGTCCCCGCGCCCACGAAACCGGTGACGCCGGGCGTCCCCTTGACCACGGTCCATGCCTCGTCGGACATGTTCATGTTCACGAGCACATAGCCGGGCAGCACGCGCTTCTCCGTCTGCACCTTCTGGCCGTCCTTCGTCTCGATCACCTGCTCGGTCGGGACGACCACGCGGCGGAATGCCGGCTGCTGGTTCATGGAGACGATCCGGTGCTCGAGGTTGGTCTTCACCTTGTTCTCGTGCCCGGAGTAGGTGTTGATCACGTACCAGAGGAACATCGTGCCTTCCTAGAGGAGGACGCGGTCGACGACGGGGCGGATGACCTGGTCGAGGCCCCAAAGGTAAGCGCCGACGATGATGCAGGCGATGATCACGACCACGACGCCCTGGAACGTCTGATTGCGGGTCGGCCAGTCGACTTTCCGCAGCTCGGCGTACGACTCACGGACGAACTGGCCCCGCTGCTTCTCCTTTTTGCGGCCGGTCTGCTGCTTGACGGGCTGCTGGGACGGTCGGACCTGCTGCGCGCGCGACCTGCGCGAGGTTGCGGCGCCGTCACCGGCGGCTGCGCGCGCGGCGCGGCGCTGCCTGCGGGTCTCGCGTGCCATCTAGCGCGTCTCCCGATGCATCGTGTGGCGACCGCACCAGCGGCAGTACTTCTTGAACTCCACGCGATCGGGGGAGTTTCGCTTGGATTTCTGCGACTGGTAGTTCCGCCGCTTGCAGTCGGTGCAGGCGAGCGTGATCGCGACTCGTACTCCGGTTGCCATTCTTCTCTCGGTTCAGGTGGGACGAAGAGGTTGTTCGAGTAGCGGCGGCAGGACTCGAACCTGCGACACGCGGATTATGATTCCGCTGCTCTAACCAACTGAGCTACGCCGCCGCGCGCGCGAGAGTGTAGCAGGGGTAGAGCGACTTCTCTCAGCACCGATCCGTGCCCGCCGACGGTCTCACTAGGATCGCCGCCGTAATCCGGATCCCGCCGCAGCGAGGTGGCTGGCTCGAGGTCATCTGCGGACCGATGTTCAGCGGCAAGAGCGAGGAGATGATCCGTCGACTGCGCCGGGCCGAGATCGCCGGGCAACGGGTCGTCATCTTCAAACCCCAGATCGACGACCGCTACGACGCCACGGACGTCGTCAGCCACGCCGGCGCGCGCATGCGCGCCGTCCCGATCACGTCTGTGGCGGACATCGCCGAGCACGCGCAGGGCTCCGACGTCGTCGGGATCGACGAGGCCCAGTTCCTCGGGGACGGCATTGTCGCGACCGCCCTCGATCTCGCCGACCGCGGGATTCGCGTCGTCGTCGCCGGCCTCGATCAGGACTTCCGCCGGGCTCCCGTTCGGCCCGATGCCTGAGCTTCTCTCCCATGCCGAGTTCGTGGACAAGCTCCAGGCCGTCTGCCAGCGCTGCGGAGGGCCCGCCACGACCACGCAGCGGCTCGTGGACGGCCGGCCCGCTCCGTATACGGGTGAGACAGTCGTCGTCGGGGCAGCCGAGCAGTACGAGGCCCGCTGCCGAGGCTGCCACGAGGCCGGGGTCGGCGCGGCGCTCGTTGCCGCCTAGCGCTGTCTACCGCGCGCCGCACTAGCGGCGAGCGCGAGGAGGTAGGCACTTGCTGCAACGAGGACGATCGTCCCACCCGGCGGCAGGTCGGCGTAGTACGAGAGGGTGAGCCCAGAGAGTGCCGCCGCGAGTCCGATCGTCATCGAGAGGGCGAGCGTCGAGCGCATGCTCCACGCGAGCCGTCCCGCGGCGCTCACGGGAAGCACCATCAGGGCGGCCACGAGCAGGATCCCGACGACGCGCATCGAGAGGGCGACCGTCACCGCTGCGAGTCCCGCGAGCGCGACATTGAGGGTTCCGATCGGGACGCCGGCGACGCGGGCACCCTCCTCGTCGATCGAGACTGCCGCGAACGCGCGATAGAGCAGTCCGATGGTGGCGAGTCCGAGGGCGCCGAGGGTCGCGATGAGCGCGAGGTCCCCCCGCGTGACGGTCAAGATCGACCCGAAGAGGTACTGGAAGAGGTCGACGTCGAGGGCTCCGGCCTGAGCGACCAGAACGACGCCGAGGGCAATGCCCGTGTAGAAGACGATCGCGAGCGCTTGATCGCCGGCGGCACCGCCTCGCGAGCGGAGCAGCTCTATCGCCACGCCGCCCAGAACGGCTGCGACCAGGGCGGTGAGGACGGGCGCGACGTCGAGCAGGATCCCTGCGGCGACGCCCGCGAACGCAACGTGCCCGATCCCGTCTCCGACGAGCGACTGGCGCCGCTGCACGAGAAAGAAGCCGACCGCCGGGGCGAGCACTCCGACGATCGCCCCGGCCCCGAGCGCGAGCCGCATGAACTCGCTATCGAGCATGGACGTGCCCAGGGTCGTGCCAGACGCCGGGAAGATCGTGCGGACGGCCGTCGAACACGACCGTCCGCCGGACGAGGACGAGCCGCTCCACGTACTGCTCCACCGCGCCGAACTCGTGAGAGACGTAGACGATCGTCACGCCGAGCTCGCGGTGGAGATCGGCGAGCAGCTCGGCGAGCGACTCCTGGGACTCCGCGTCGACGCCGGTCGTCGGCTCGTCGAGAACGAGCAGGGACGGCTCAGCAGCGAGCGCCTTCGCGATGAAGGCTCGCTGCTGCATCCCGCCCGAGAGGGTGCGAAGAGGCGCATCGGCGACGCGCTCGAGCCCTACGCGATCGATCGCACCCGCGACGAGCTCACGATCCTCGTTACCGAGGCGGCCGACGAGTCGGCCCGGAGCGAGCCTGCCGGCCGAGACAACCTCGCGAACAGTCGCGGGCGCGTCCCCGCCCAGCTGGGAGCGCTGAGCCAGGTAGCCGAGTGCCCGACGCCCTGAGAAGCGATGGGCAGGCTCACCGTAGAGCAGCGCCGTCCCCTCGTTCGGCCGCTCGAGCCCGAGGATGATGCGAATCAGCGTCGTCTTGCCGCCGCCGTTCGGGCCTGCGACCGCGACGAACTCGCCCTCACCGAGCGCGAGGTCGACGTCTTCCAGCACGTGTTGACCCGGTCGATAGCCGAACGCGACGCCGGTGAGCTCGACCGCTAGCGACATCCAAGCGCCTCGCGAAGCGCCGCGAGGTTCTCGCGCATGACGGAGAGATAGTCCTCACCGGCGTCCAGGCGGTCCCCGCTCAGCCCCTCGATCGGGTCGAGCGTCGCGACGTTCGCGCCCGCCTCCCGGGCGACCGTCTCCGCAAGCCGGTCGGAGACGAGCGGCTCCGCGAAGACGGTGGTCGCGCCTGACGCCCGGACCTTCTCGATCAGCTCCTCGAGCTCGCGGGGGGTCGGCTCGGCCTCGGGCGAACGACCCGCGAGCGACAGCTGTGTGAGGCCGTAGCGAGCCGCAAGGTGGCCGAACGCGGCGTGCGTCGTGACGAGGACGCGACGTTTGCAGTCGGCGAGCCCCCGCCGGTAGTCGTCGTCGAGCAGGTTCAGGGCGTGTACGGCGTCGTCGGCCGACGCGGACACGCCGAGCGTCCGCGCGATCGCCTCGAGAGCTTCGGCGAATCGGACCGGGTCGAGCCAGATGTGCAGGTCCGACTCTCCGCCGAGGAGGTCCAGCGAGGGCCCGTCGCGCTCGGCCACCGCTTCCTCGACCGCAGGCTGGAAACCTCCGGACAGGTACACGACGAGCTGTGCGTCACGGATTCGCTCGACGTCGCTCGGCGAGAGCTCGATGTCGTGAGGCTCGACTCCGGGCGGGGTGAGGTTCACGACCGCACTCGTCGCGCCGCCGGCCACGCGCTCGGTCGCCCACGCGAGCGGATAGAAAGACGCAACCACGGCGCGCTCCGGGTCGGCGTCCATGCTGGCGCAGCCAGTCGTAACCAGTACGAGAAGGGCGACGACCCCGGCGCGCATCGCGAGCAAAGTAGCACGTCGTTGAGAACGGATATCATTATCACCATGCTCGCCACGACCTGGACGAACAGCGCGCTCTCGCAGCTCCGCGCGGCGAGCGGACGGAGCGGCGGCGCGAGGCGACTCGTCGTCGAGCTCCTCGGCAAGCAGGACTGCTGCCTCTCCGCGCAGGAGATCCACGAGGGAGTGCGCAGGCGAGGCGGGCGCATCGGGATCGCGAGCGTCTACCGGGCTCTCGACGGCATGGACGCGCTGGGGCTCGTCCAGCGCATCGACCTCGGAGACGGCGTCGCGCGTTTCGAGCCCGCACACGCGGGCGGCGACCATCATCACCACCTCGTGTGCGACGATTGCGGCAAGGTCGAGCCCTTCGAGGATCCGTCCCTCGAGTCTGCGATCGAGCGGGTCGCCGACGGCCGCGGCTACGTCGTCGCCGCGCACGATGTCGTCCTTCGCGGCGCGTGCGAGGATTGCCGCGACGAGCGTGGCTGACGAACCGGCGCGGACGACGATCGACGACCTGCTACAGGAGGCTCGAAGCCGTCTCGAGCGCCTTGGCCCGGAGGAGGCGCACGCCGCGCAGAAGGAAGGCGCCGTGCTGATCGACACGCGCTCGAACGACGAGCGCGCGCGGACAGGCGTCATCCCCGGATCGATTCACATCCCGCTGTCCGTACTCCACTGGCGTGTCGATCCGGACGCCGACCCCGCGTTCCGGAACCCGCATGTCCAGGGCCTCGACCAGCTGTTGGTCGTCGTCTGCGCACACGGCTTCTCGTCGAGCCTGGCAGCTGCGACCCTGCAGGATCTCGGGTTCGCGCGGGCGACCGATCTCGCGGGAGGGTTCACGGCCTGGAGCGAGGCGGGTCTTCCGGTCGGGCCTGCTCCAGCCGATCAGCCGGACGCTTTGCCGGGCACGGGCGGCCCCGAGCCCTAGAGTCCCGCGCATGACCGTCGTGCTCACGGGAGCGAGCCTCACGCTCGAGGAGGTCGTTCGCGTATCACGAGCAGGTGAACGCGTCGAGGTGAACGGCGTCGCGCTCGAGGGGATGCTCGAGCGCCGTGCTGTCGTCGAGCAGGCGTCGGCCTCCCGGACTCCGGTCTACGGCGTCACGACGGGTGTCGGCATGCGGCGCGGCGCAGAGGTCGGCACGGACGAAGCCCATGCCTTCAACCGATCGGCGATCTACGGCCACCTCGTCGGGCTGGGCGCACCGGCGGCAGCCGAGGTCGTCCGCGCATCGCTGCTCAGACTGGCGAACGGCCTCGTCGCGGGATACCAGGGCGCACGTCCCGAGCTCGCCCAGGCGCTCGTCGACGCGCTCAACTCGGGACACCTTCCGCTCGTCCACTCCGCAGGCACCGTCGGGCAGGCCGACCTTGCACAGAACGCCGACCTCGCGCACGGTGTCCTCACCGAGTTCGAGCTGGCGGCGGGAGAAGCGGGTGCACTCCTTGCGACGAACGCCTACTCGACCGGCCAGGCCACCCTCGCCGTCGCGGACGCCAGGGTCATGCTCGCGTGGTGCGACGCGGCGAGTGCGCTCGACTACGAGGCCTTCCGCGCGAACGTCGGCGCGCTCCATCCGGAGGTCGCGGTCGCGCGGCCCTTCGCCGGGATTCGCGAGACCCTCGACCGGATGCACGAGCTGCTCGCGGGCAGTGGGCTCTGGGAGCCGGGAGCGGCGCGCTTTCTCCAGGATCCGCTCACGTTCCGATGCGTGCCGCAGCTCCACGGTGCCGCGCGCGACGCGCTGCGGTTCGTCGAGGAACAGCTCGCCATCGAGCTGAACGCACACCAGGGCAATCCACTCGTCGTGCCGGCGGAGAGGCGGCTCGTCTCGGTGGGCAACTTCGACTCGCAGCCGCTCGCGGCCGCGCTCGACCTTCTGCGGATCGCTCTGGCCCCGGTGCTCACCGCAGCGGTGGAGCGAACCCTGAAGCACCTGAGCCCGCCGTTCAGCGGGCTCAGCGAGGGCCTCGTCGCAGGTGGCAGCTCGTGGCAGGACGGGCTCTCGGAGCTCGGCGTGGCGGCGCAGGCTATCGCGGGCGAGGCACGGCTGCTCGCGCAGCCCGTCTCGTTCGAGCTGGTGTCGACGATGCAGGAGTCGGGCGTCGAAGACCGGGCGGCGTTCAGCTCGCTAGGAGCACGCAGGCTCGTGGAGCAGCTCGACCTCGCAGCGCGTGTCGCCGCCATCGGGCTGGCCGTCGCGGCGCAGGCAGTGGACCTCCGTGGCGAGCTCGTCCTCGGTTCCGGCGTCGCCACGACGCTGGCATACGTCCGCGAGCGGGTGCAGTTCCTGGACTCTCCCGAGCGAATGCCGCTTCCGCTCGAGGAGCTCGCGACGCAGATCCGGTCGAGCGCGGCTCCCGCATGACGACCTACGACGTCCACCAGCATCTCTGGCCGGAGCCGTTCGTCGGCGCGCTGCGGTCGCGACGGACGCCGCCGCGGCTCGACGGCGAGGAGCTCGTGACGATCGAGGGCAGGTTCGCAGTCAACCTGGCCGCCCACGAGGCGAGGGTACGTCTCGACGCGCTCGATCGCGATGGAATCGACGTCGCCGTCCTCTCCCTGCAGCCGAGCCTCGGGCTCGACGTGCTCCCCGTCGACGAGCGCCGTCAGCTGGAAGCGAGCTGGGTCGAGGGCGTCACGGAGCTGACGGCCGCGCCGGGCAGGCGTTTTCTCGCCTTCTCACCGTCGGACGTGCGCGAGGGCTTCGCCGGCGTCTCGATCGGCTCGTCGGAATTCGCTGACCTGGATGGCTCCGCGGCCAGCCTCGACGCAGCCGCCGACGCCGGCGCGGTCCTGTTCGTCCATCCCGATGCCGGCCCTGCGCCCGCCGCAACCAGGCCGAGCTGGTGGGAATGGGTCGTTGGATATCCGGCGCGGATGCAAGAGGCGTACCTGGCATGGCTCGCCTTCGGACGCAACCGCTGGCCGACGTTGCGTGTGCTCTTCGCGATGCTCGGCGGCGGCGGGCCCTTCCAGCTCGAGCGGCTGGCACGGCGTGGCGTCGACGTCCGTTCGGCACTCGATCCGAACACGTTCTTCGAGGTGTCGACGCACGGGCGGAGGGCGATCGAGCTCTGCGTCGAGACGTTCGGCGTCTCGCAGCTCGCGTACGGGAGCGACACGCCGGTCGTGGATCCCGCTCCGACACTGGATGCCGTCCGCGGTTTCGGAGATGCTGTGAGGCACGTTCTCCAGTCCGACACACCGTCCCGCCTGTTGAGGTGACCTACGCTCGCCTCCGGCTCGCGTTCGCGGGGGAAACCATGTTTCCCCCGCGTGCCCCGTTCTGGTTGAGAACGTGGGGAACCTCCCGGTTCCCCACGCCCCTCCCCGCTCATAGGCCAGCGGAGACTGGCCTATGAGCGCACTCGCCGACGTCAGCGAGCTCGTCGCCTGGCTCCGCCAGCGCGTCCCGCCGGACACGGACCTGGATCGGCCCACGATGTCCGCGCTCGCGGGCGAGCTCGCCGCCGCCGAGCACCTTTGGCGGCCGTTCGTGCGTCACGACGCGGAGGCGCGCTTCTACCAGCAGCTCTATCGCGACCCAAACCTCGACGTCTGGCTCATCTGCTGGGTCGACGGACAGAACACGGGCTACCACGACCACGACCGCTCGTCGGGCGCCGTCTGTGTCTGCGAGGGGACGCTGCTCGAAGACTGGTTCCGTGTCGAGGAGGACGGTTGGGTGCGCGAGCGGACGACCGAGCACAAGCCGGGTGGACGCTTCGACTTCGACGCTTCCGACATCCACGGCGTCCGACACCCCGGGCCCGGCGCGGCGCCCGCGACGTCGATCCACCTCTACTCACCGGCGCTCTGGCGGATGGGCCACTACGAGCCGGGTCCACGCGGGATGCGGCGGGTCGGCATGACGTACGCCGACGAGCTTCTCGGCGCCGCGTAAACACTGCATTAACCGGCTTGACGAGACAGTGACCAGGCTGTCATAAACGGCGGAGCAGCATGCCCGTCACACGAGAGAACACGAAACGGCGCCCGCCGTAGAGCACGCGAGCGAAGGGAGACTTCGGGGATGGATCGCGAGACGAAGAGGCTGGTCGACGAGTTTCGCCGCAACGAGGCCGGCCCCATCGAGAACAACCTCATCGACGAGCTCGTGGGCGGCGAGGTCGATCGCCAGGAGTTCCTCCGCCGCGCGTCCGTCTTCGGGCTCGGTGCCGGGACGATCGGCCTGCTCCTCCGCTACGTCGGCGAGGCCGACCTCGCGTTCGGAGCGCCTGCCGCGGTCGCGCAGAAGCGAGGCGGGACCCTTCGGGTCGGCGTAACGGCGTTCTCCTCGAGCCTCGAGCCGTACCTGCTCCGTGAGGCAGGCTCGCTCGCGCTCGCAGGTATCCCCGGCGAGTACCTGACGTTCTCGAACAACGCGTTGCAGGTGAGGCCCTGGCTCGCCACGAGCTGGCGGGCGAACGCATCGCTGACGGTGTGGACCTTCCAGCTCCGCCGCGGCGTGAAGTTCCACAACGGCAAGACGATGACGGCCGACGACGTGGTCGCGAGCTTCCGGCAGTACCTGACGCAGACGACCTCGCAGATCTTCTCCGCCATCCCGCTGACCCTCCTGGGGCCGGAGGGCGTCGTGAAGACGGGCCCGTATACGGTCCAGTTCAGACTCAAGCAACCCAACAACGCGTTCCCGAGCCTGGTCAGCCAGACGACGTACCAGGCGATCATCCAGCCGGCGGCCATCGCCCGCCGGCCTGGGAGCTGGGTCTCGAGCGGGATGATCGGGACAGGAGCTTTCAGGCTGAAGAGCTACACGCCGAACCGGCGCGCCGAGCTCGTCCGCTTCCCGCGCTACTGGGGCGGCAACCCGCCGCTCGACGGCGCGGTGCTGACGTTCTACGAGGGAACGGCGCCGCAGGTGCTCGCACTGCGGGCCGGCCAGCTCGACCTCTGCATGCAGCTGTCGCCGCAGGAGGCCCAGCCGTTCAGGAACAACAGCCGCTTCCGGATCTTCAGCGCACCGACTTCGGCCCACCGAATGTTCGGCCTGCGGACCGACCGCGACCCCTTCCGCGACGCGAGAGTTCGCCGCGCGATCGCGCTGACGCTGAACCGGCCGGACTTGATCCAGCGGTTGCTCCTCGGAGCCGGCACGCTCGGCAACGACTCGCCGTTCTGGTCGAGGTTCCCGTCCACCGATCCGTCGATCAGGCAGCGCAGGCAAGACCTCCAGCTCGCACGCGCGCTGCTGCAGGCCGCCGGGCAGCAGAACCCGAAGTTCACGATCACGACGTGGCGGTTCGCGGATTTGCCCGACTACGCCGCGGCGGTCCAGGCAGCCGGGCGCCAGGTCGGCATGGACATCGACCTCGAGGTGATGTCCGCCGACGACTACTACGGCGGCGGTGCCGACTACTACGCGACGACGCCGTGGATCAACCGGCCGGCGACGATCACGGAGTACGGAGCTCGGGGTGTCCCGAATCTCTTCATGACGGCGGCTTACATGTCCGACGGCATCTGGAATGCGTCGCACTACAAGAACGCTGCGTTCGATGCCGCAGCGAAGCAGTACCTCGCGTCGGCGGAGATCCAGGCACAGCGGGCGGCGACGAAGAAAATGGCCGGACTGCTGCTGCGCGACACGCCCGTGATCACGGCGTACTTCATCACCTACGTCACCGCCGGCTCGTCCAGGGTGCGGAACTACCAGGCGGAAGGCATCTCCCACGTGCGTATCGCTCACACGTCCCTCGCCTGAGCGCGACGGAGTCTTCAGGCCGCCGGCTGGTGGAACGCGGCCGGCGGCCTGACATCGACGAGACTTCAACGCCATCGCACGCTACGTCCTCAAGCGCTTCGGCCTCGCGCTCATCACGCTCCTCCTCCTGAGCGCGATCGTCTTCGCGGCGGCTCAGCTCCTGCCGGGCAACGTGGGGCGCGCCGTTCTGGGGCGTGATGCCTCCGAGGAGGCGGTGGCCGCTTACAACCACGAGCACGGGACCGACCGGCCGGCCGTCGTGCAGTACCTCGACTGGCTCGGCGGCGCCGCCCGAGGAGACCTCGGCGAGTCACTCGCCCAGACCGGCGTTCCGGTCTGGGAGATCGTCGAGCCGGCGCTCGTCAACTCGCTGAAGCTCGCCGTTCTCGCCTTCGTCCTGGTCGTTCCGTTCGGCATCGTCGGCGGCGTCCTCGCCGGCCTGCGAGCCGGACAACCGACCGACCGCACGATCACCGTCGTCGGCCTCTCGCTCGCGGTCGTGCCCGAGGTGGTGACCGGGCTCGTCCTGATACTCGTCTTCTCCATCTGGTTGGGCTGGTTGCCGGTGACCGCGCAGTGGGATCCCGGCGCGGGTGCGCTGACGCAGATCGAGCACCTCGCCCTTCCCGCCTTCGCGCTCGTGATCGTCCTCTTCGGATACATCGCCCGCATCACTAGGGCGGGTGTCGTCGAGGCGCTGGATGCCGACTACACGCGCACCGCCTACCTGAAGGGCCTCCCGCACAACACGGTGATCCGGCGGCACGTGCTCCGGAATGCGCTGGTGCCGACCATCGCGGTGATCGCGACCCAGGTCGGCTACCTCTTCGGGGGCCTCGTCGCGATCGAGTACCTCTTCAACTACCAGGGCATCGGCCTGATGGTGCTCCAGGCAGCGTCGCAGAAGGACTTCACGCTCCTCACCGCCGGCGTGATGGTCATCGGGGTCGTCTACCTCGTCGTCACGCTCGTTGCCGACATCCTCTTCGCGCTCCTGAACCCTCGGATCCGCTTCGAGGCCGCCGAGTGACGTCCCTGGCAGAAGGCGCACCCGCGCGCTCGGAAGCGAGCGCCGCCCGACGCGAGCGGCTCCGCGTCCTCCTGCGGAGCCCCAGCTTCCTCATCGGGTCCGCGGTCATCCTGTTCTGGATCTTCTGCGCGATCCTCGGCGACCGGATCACGCCGTACCACCCTCTCTTCGATCAGACGCCCGACCTGAGCGTCCCCCCGTCGTCGGAGCACTGGTTCGGCACCGACCGCCTGGGCCGCGACGTCTTCTCACGCGTCCTCGCCGGCTCGCGGGACATCCTGCTCGTCGCACCCCTCGCGACGGTTCTGGCAACGTTCTTCGGGACGATCCTCGGCCTGCTCACCGGCTACCTCCGCGGCATCGCCGACGACACGATCAGCCGGGTCATCGACGCGGTGCTCGCGATTCCGCTCATCGTGCTCGCGGTCACCGTGGTCGCCTCCCTCGGGAGCCGCTCCGTGTGGGCGGTGACCGTCGTGATCGCGATCGTCTTCTCCCCGATCATCGCCAGGACCGTGCGGGCCGCAGTCCTGGGGGAGGCGCAGCTCGACTACGTCGAGGCGGCGAGGTTGAGGGGCGAGAACTCGCTGTACGTGATGTTTGCCGAGGTCCTGCCGAACGTGATGCCTCCCATCCTCGTCGAGGCGACGATCCGGCTCGGCTACGCGATCTTCGCGGTCGCGACCCTGACCTTCATCGGCTTCGGCCTGCAGCCGCCGTCAGCCGACTGGGCGGTCCAGATCGCGGACAACTACCCCTACCTCGCCGACTCCTGGTGGACGGTGCTCTTCCCCGCGCTCGCGATCGCCTCGCTGGTCGTCGCCGTGAACCTCGTCTCCGACAGCATCCAGCAGGTGCTCGAGCGATGAGCGAGGGCGCGCTCGAGCTGCGCGACGTCGACGTCGCGTACACCGTCCGCGGACGCGACCGGCCGGTGCTGCGCGGAGTCTCGCTCCAGGTCGCGCGTGGCGAGTCGTACGGCCTCGTCGGCGAGTCCGGCTGCGGAAAGTCGACCGCAGCACTCGCGATCGTTCGCTACCTCGCGCGCAACGGGCGTGTCACCGGCGGGTCGATCTCCGTCGCCGGGCGGGACGTGCTCGCGCTCAGACGCGGCGAGCTCCGGCAGTTTCGCGCGCGCTCGGTCTCGATGGTCTACCAGAACCCCGGCGCGGCCCTGAACCCGTCGATCCGAATTGGCTCCCAGGTGGTCGAGGCGTTCACGGTGCTCGGCGTCTCGCAGAACGAGGCGCGCCAGCGCGCACGCGAGGCGCTCGCGACCGTCCACATCGCCGATCCGGGCTCCGTCATGTCGCGCTACCCACACCAGCTCTCGGGGGGCATGCAGCAGCGCGTCGTGATCGCGATGGCGCTCGCGAAGAACCCCGAGCTCCTGATCCTCGACGAGCCGACTACCGGACTCGACGCCACGGTCGAGGCGGACGTGCTCGACCTCGTCTCGGACCTTCAGGCGCAGCTCCAAACGTCCGTGCTCTTCATCAGCCACAACCTCGGTGTCATTTCGAAGATGTGCTCGCGCGTCGGCGTGCTGTACGCGGGCCGGCTCGTGGAGGAAGGCCCCGTCGAGACGGTGCTGCGCGACCCTCGCCATCCGTACACGGTCGGGCTGCTCCGGTGCATCCCGCGTGGAGGCGTCCGGAAGGACCACGGCCGCCTGGACACGATCCCGGGTTTCCTGCCGAGTCTCGGCGTGGAGATCAGCGGCTGCGTCTTCACCGATCGGTGTGCGCTCGCGACCGATCGCTGTCGGGCCGAAGAGCCGCCGCTCATCCCCATCGAGCAGGGGCACGAGAGCCGCTGCTGGTACCACGAGCTCGCCCCCGGGCTTCCGCGGGAGGAGGCATCCGACCTCGAGCTGCCGGGCATCGACCGCGGCACACCGCCGCTCGTCGACGTGCACGAGCTCACGAAGGTGTTCCGCCAGCACGGGCACGACGTCCACGCTCTCACGGAGGTAAGCGCGGAGATCTGGGCGGGCGAGACGCTGGGCCTCGTTGGCGAGTCCGGGAGCGGGAAGACGACGCTCGCCCGGACCCTGCTCGGCATCGTCCCGCCGACAGCTGGAACGGCGCTCCTCGACGGTCGCGAGCTCCCAGCCCGGTATCAGAAGCGCTCCCGCGACGAACTTCGCGCGCTCCAGATCGTCTTCCAGAACCCCGACTCGGCGCTGAACCGTCGGCACTCGGTGCGGCGCATCCTGCTCCGCTCCATAAAGAAGCTCGCCGCGGTGGGAGGACAGGCGGCCGAGTCGCGCATGCGAGAGCTCGCGGAGCGCGTCCGGCTCACCGAGCGCACGCTGACGCAGAAGCCGGTGCAACTGTCCGGCGGCCTCAAGCAGCGAGTCGCGATCGCACGCGCGTTCGCCGGCGATCCGAAGCTGGTCGTGTGCGACGAGCCGACCTCCGCGCTCGACGTCTCGGTGCAGGCTGCGATCCTCAATCTCCTCGTCGAGCTCCAGGCCGAGAAGAAGGTCGCCTATCTCTTCATCTCCCACGACCTCGGCGTCGTGCGGTACATCTCGGATCGCATCGCCGTGCTCTACCTCGGCCGGCTCCAGGAGCTCGGCCCGTCCGACGTGGTGTTCGAGGGGCCGCACCATCCGTACACCGAGGCGCTGCTCTCGGCGGTGCCGACGATCGACGGCGGCGGCCGCGACCGGATCCGCCTCGAGGGCGAGATCCCGAGCGCGGCGGCTCCCCCGTCCGGATGCGTCTTCCACACGCGGTGCCCCCGCAAGGTCGGTGCGATCTGCGAGCAGCAGGAGCCGCCGCTCCTCGAGGTCGAGGAAAACCATCTCATGCGCTGCCACATTCCGATCGACGAGCTCCGGCGCCTGCAGGGAAAGGAGCGCGCGACCGCGTGAAGATCCGCGCTGTCGTGCTGGAACGCACCGGGGGCCCGCTCACGCCCTGCGAGCTCGAGCTCGCTCCGCCCGGCCCTGGTGAGGTGCTCGTGAGACTGCATGCGAGCGGCGTCTGCCACTCCGACTGGAACGCAGTCGACGGCACCGCGGAGACGCGGTGCCCCGCCGTCCTGGGCCACGAGGGCGCCGGAGTCGTCGAGGCCGTCGGCGCAGGCGTTTCACGCGTCTCGGCCGGGGACCACGTCGCGCTCTCCTGGGCTCCCTCGTGCGGCGAATGCGGGGAGTGCCGGCGCGATCTGCCGCAGCTGTGCTCGACCGTATGGCCCGCGATGGCCACCGGTGGTCTGATGGACGGGACGCCGCGCCTCTCCCGAGACGGCGAAGCCGTCTACCACTACTCCTTCCTGTCGACGTTCGCGGAGGCGTGCGTCGTGCCCGAGCGCTCCTGCGTGCCGATCCCGGACGACGTGCCGCTCGACGTCGCAGCTCTCGTCGGCTGCGCGGTTGCGACGGGTGCCGGGGCGGTTTGGCGGACGGCCGGCGTGCGGGAGGGCGACCGCGTCGCCGTCATCGGCTGCGGCGGGGTCGGCCTGTCCGCGCTGATGGCCGCCGTGTCGGCAGGCGCCGAACCCGTTGTCGCCGTCGACACGGCGCACGGAAAGCTGGACGTGGCGCGGAGCTTCGGCGCATCCGCCGCAGTGCTCTGGCAGGGGAGCGCGGCGGACACCGCCGACGCCGTGCGCGAGGTGAGTGGCGGCGGGGTCGACTATGCGATCGAAGCGAGCGGGCGGCCCGAGGCGATGGAGGCCGCGTTCCTCTCGACCCGTGCCCGCGGCGCTGCGGTGCTCATCGGCATCCCCCGCGAGGACGCGACGCTGTCCTTGCCGGCCTTGACCATTCCGCGGATGGAACGCCGCGTTCTCGGCTCGATCTACGGCTCGTCGAAGCCGGAGCGCGACTTTCCGGAGACACTCGAGCTGTACCGCGCCGGGCACCTTCCACTCGACCGGCTCGTGTCCCACCGCCTCCCGCTCGAGGAAGCCGAGCAGGGCTTCCGGCTCATGCGGTCGGGCGAGGCGTTGAGGGTGGTGCTGCAACCGTGACGCCCGACGAGCTCGACGGGCGGATCGGGGAGGGCTGGAGCGGCACTTCGCCGAACGGCTCGCACGTGAACGTCGTTCTCGCGCGTCGCGGCAGCCCGACGGCCGCGGCCGCGATCTCCATGCTCGCCCATCCCACTCCCGGGCACACGCCGGTCCTCGTGTGCGTCGGGCCGACGCAGGCGGAGTACGAGCCGGTCTGGCCCCCGACGCTGATGATGAACAAGGCCACTGCGCTCGACGGTCGCCATCAGGCGATGACGTGGGGCGCCGCCCAGCTGGGCATCGGCCAAGGCGTTCTCGACGCCGTTGCCGACGGCGTCGTGGAGGCCACCGGCGACCTCCTCGTGCTCGTCGCCGTCTGGGTCGACCCGGCCGCCGACGACGAGACCGCTGTGCGGGCGGCGAACCGGGCCGCGACGCGCAAGGCGATCGGCGTCTGCGTGGAGGGTCGCGACCCCGCGGCCGGAGCCGCTCTCGTCGAGCGCCGGGACGCGCTCCGCAACCCGTTCTACGGCGGCGAGTGAAGATCGCCTCGATCGAGACGCGGCGCTACCGCTACCCGCTCGACGCGCCGTTTGCCGCAGCGTGGGACCCACTCCCGCGCACGCACCAGGACGCGACGATCGTGATCGTGCGCTCCGACGACGGGCTGGAGGGTTACGCGAGCGGCGGCGACGTTCCCGACCGGGAGCTGCTCGAGCGTCTCTTCGTCGGCAAGCGGCCACTCCCCGACGACGTCCACCGGGCGATCGAGACCGTCGACTTCCACCATGGCCGGAACTGGACGGTCGAGGTGGCGATCTGGGATCTCCTGGCCCGAGCCGACGACAAGCCGCTGTGGAAGTATCTCAACGGCTCACGCGATCGGATCGGCGCCTACGCATCGACCGGCGAAACGGTGTCGGACGACGAGCGCGTCCGCCGCTGCGTCGCGTTCCGCGACGCAGGGCTGCGAGCCGTGAAGGTGCGGCTCAAGGCGCGCGACTGGCGATCGTCCCGCAAGCTGATCGAGGCCGTTCGCGAGGGAGTCGGCCCGGAGTTGGACATCATGGTCGACGCCAATCAGGGCTGGCGCATGCCGGGTGACCTCACACCCAGCTGGGAGCTCCGAACGGCCCTGGAGTTCGCTCGGCAGCTCGAGCGACTCGACGTCTACTGGCTTGAGGAGCCGCTCCCGACCGAGGACGTGGACGACTACGCGGCGCTCACGAAGCGGTGCGACATCCGCATCGCGGCCGGCGAGATGGTGCGAACCGAGTCCCAGGCGCAAGACCTGGTCCTCCGAGGTGGGGTCGACGTCATCCAGCCCGACGTCGTCCTCGCGGGAGGAATTGGGGCCGCCCGGAGGATCTCGCTGCTCGCAGACATGGAGGACCGGATGTGGACTCCGCATACGTGGTCGAACGGGTACGGGCTGCTGGCGAATCTGCACGCGGCGCTCGCGTGGTCGAACTGCCCGTACCTCGAGGTGCCGTTCGATCCACCGTCGTGGTCCGCCGAGCGCCGAGACTGGCTCCTCTCGGTCACTATCGAGATCGCGGACGACGGGACTATCGGGCCGCCGCCCGGCCCGGGGCTCGGAATCGTGCCCGACTTCGATGCCCTCGAGCGGTTTCGCGTCGCCTGACCCACCACTTCAGCGACCGCACGCCGAGCCGCGAGCGAAGCAGATCCTCCCCCACGAATCACCCAATTTGGGGTAGGCGCTCCCCAACTCCGCGCCGATCTCTCGTCCGCATCCGCTCCACCCCCATTCGACTGCGGACTGCGGAAGGAGTTGCGGCATGTTCAAGTGGATTCGCTCCCGCGTCGACGGGAAATCCGATCAGGGCTTCACCCTGATCGAGCTCCTCGTCGTGATCATCATCCTCGGCATCCTGCTTGCGATCGCCGTCCCCTCGTACCTCGGTTTCCGCGACCGTGCAGCCAACAACGCGGCCAAGGCCAATCTTCGTCAGGCGCTGCCCTCGGCAACGGCGTTCTACGAGGACAACGGCACGTACTCCGGCATGGACGCGTCGGACCTGGCCGCGATCGACTCCGGCGTGTCGCCGACCCTGACCGTGGCTTCAGCGGACACTTCCACCTACTGCCTCACGGACACGGTGAGCGGAAAGGTCTGGAGCGTCGCAGGTCCGAGCCCCTCGAGCGCGGACTTCAAGAACAACGCAACCTGCGCGTAGTCCGGCGCAGGGCGACACAAGAGGAAGAGGCGTGGGAGACTGCGCCTCTTCTTCGTGCTGGCGGACGAGCCGGCACGACGAGCCTCCTCGTCAGATGAGCCCGAGGAACGCGTCGAGGATCACCTCGCCCCAGAAGAGAGCGACGACCGCGCCGAGCGAAAGGCACGGAACCAGGGGAACGCCCATTTTCCGAGCCGAGGTGCCGCACCGTGAGACGAGGACTGCGCCGGAAACGAGCGCTGCAAAGAGCCCGATCGCGAGGGCGACCGTCACCGCCGGGCCGAGCATCGCCCCGACCAGGAAGGCCAGCTTGGGGTCTCCCACCGCGAGGCCCTCGGAGTGGGCGAGCACGACGAGGAGGAGCCCTGCTCCTGCCACCGCCCCGACGAGCCATGCGACGCTGGGATCGATCGCGGTGTGCGCGGCGAGCGCCACACCTGCCGCCGGCACGACGATCCTGTTCGGGACGATTCTGTGGCGCGCATCGATTACCGACAGCGCGACGAGAAGTGCGCAGAAGGCCACCGCGAGCGCAGCCTCGGGCGTCGCGCCGAAGACGGCGAGGCAGGTCATGACCAGGAGCGCCGTCACCGCCTCGACAAGCGGATAGACGGGCGAGATCGGCGCGTCGCAATGACGGCAGCGGCCACGTAGCACTGCGTACGACAGCAGCGGGATGTTGTCGCGCCGCAGAATCTCCGCCGAGCAGGTGCCGCACGAGGACGGAGGCCGAACGATGGAACGCCGTGCGGGTACCCGCGCGACGACCACAGTGAGGAAGCTCCCGAGCGCCAGCGCCGGCGCGAGGACGAAGGCGGCGGCTGCGGCGTTCACGGACCCCGGCATCGGCACGAGCCGAGGCGCTCTTTAGTCAACTCGGGGGAGCCGCGTGACGCGCGAGCCTGGACAGGACCCGTAGAGGAGGCTGTGCGAGTCGCCGCGCGTCACCAGGATGGGCGAGCTCGCCTCGGAGGAGCCCGGTGACGGCCCCGAACACTCCGGGTGCGCGCAGCGCCCACAGGCATGCGCGCGGGTAGCGATCCGCCGCGCGCTTCGCCTTCCACGACGATGCCGCATGCCGGTCGAGCGCGGCTGACAGCGCGGCCTCGTACTGCTCCGGCCGCCCTGCCACGATTGCCTCGGCGGCGAGCTTCGCCGAGACGAATGCCTCGTAGATCCCGTCTCCCGAGAGCGGGTCCACGAGACCCGCTGCGTCGCCGACTAGAAGGACGCGGCCCCGCCCCGCAGGCGTGCCCGGCAGGCGCATCGGGAGTCGGTGACCTCGAACGGACTCGAGCGCGGACGGCTCCACGCCGTGCGCACGCGCCAGGCGGTCGAGGTGCCCGCGGAGGCGCGGGCCCTCGTCCATCCACCCGCCGACGCCGAGATTGGCATGGTCATTCTTCGGAAAGACCCACCCGTAGCCGCCGGCCACGACCCCCAGCTCGACCCACGCGGTCTCGTCGTACGGCGACTGCGGGAGGGCCCCCCACGGCACGTTACCCTCGAGCGCGACGCCACGGACGATGCCTTCTCCGAGCCCGGCAGAGCGCGCGACGACGCCGTTGGCGCCGTCGGCTCCGACGAGGAACGTCGAGCGCACGGCCCCACCGCCCACGCGCGCGGTCAGCGCCTCGTCGCCGAGCTCGATCTCGTCGACGCCGGTTCCGTCGCGGAAGTCGGCGCCCGCATGCGCAGCCTGGTCTGCGAGGTGGAGGTCGAGGCGCCGCCTCTGCGTCATCCGGATCAGCGGCGCGGGGCTGGTCCGTCGCACCTTCCGGCCGTATGTGACACGCACGACCAGCCGATCGACGACGTGCTCGACGACCGGCTCGACGTCACAAGGGACGTGTCGCAACGCGCGCCCGGTGAGCCCGCCGCCGCACGGCTTGTCACGGGGAAAGCGGGCCCTGTCCGCAAGCAGTACGCGCATCCCGGCGCGCGCCAGGTGGAAAGCCGTCGCCGAGCCCGCCGGGCCCGCGCCGACGACGATGACGTCGAAGCGCTCCACCCTGCGATCGTAGGCCGGTCGTCCGACCACGGCTACAATTGCCCGCCCAGCAGGGGTTCCCGAGTGGCCAAAGGGGGCGGGCTGTAAACCCGCTGGCTCAGCCTTCGGAGGTTCGAATCCTCCCCCCTGCACTTTCGCGACCGAGGAATCTGCAAGCGCCGACTCCGTGCTGGTCGAGCCCGAACAGGCGGGGCTAGACTGAGGCCCTTGCCCTCTTAGCTCAGTCGGTAGAGCACCTCCATGGTAAGGAGGGGGTCGACGGTTCGAGTCCGTCAGAGGGCTTCGAGAAAGCCCTGCAAATGGGTATGTTGTGTTGTCCGCATGAAGAACGCGCGGACACAAAACGGACACATCCGCGGTACGCGCGACGCAGCGCGACGTCTCGCGGTGCCTGTTGACACGCTCCGAAAGACGGTGGCGAGGGATCTCGCCCGAGAAAATCCCTGCTCAGATGACATCACTGTTGCCTGAATAGGCGGGATATCGACCCCTTCCCTGGAGAGAAGGGTTCGGCATGCGCTCACACGAAGCGGTGGCGCGAACCGCGCCGCGTACCTCGGAGGGTGCCGCGCCGCGCTCTCATCGAATGCCCGCCCGAGCGCCTAGAGTCGGTACGTCACCTCGGCAGGAGGAGCGCATGAAGGCCAAGCTCGAGTATCGGGCGCTCGTGTCGGTCGACGTCGATCTCGAGACCGGCGAGGTTGAATCGGTCACCGTCCGCGCCGCCACCGACGACGACGAGCGGGTCGACCTGAGCGTCAGCATCGACAGCGACGAAGAACAGCCGGACGAGGTGTACGAGCGCGGACAGCAGATCGTCGACGCGGCCGCCCCGTTCGAGCTGAGTGGCTGGTGGGCACCCTCACCGGAGCAGCGCTGGACCCCGGTCGTCAAGGACGCTGAGAACGACGAGCTCGAGGGGGAGGTCGAGGAAGCGCCCGTTCGTCTGCGCAAGCCTCCGGCCAAGGAGATCGGGACGCCTCCGCCCTATGCGCTCCCCTACCAGGACGACCTTCCCGCCTTGCACCGCGAGGCGCTCAGGCGGGCGGCGGGGTCGTCTACCTCGACGAGTGCTACGGTGCGCTCGCTCAGCTCGGCCCCGGGGAAAGCTACGCGGATAGCCCCATCGGCTGGTACCTCCCCCGGCCGCAACCCCGTAGCAGCGGCGAAGAGCACCATCGGGCCGTAACGCGGACCGAGCCTGCCGGCGAGCGCCTCCAGCTCTTCCCAGGACTCGAATGGCCGCTTCTCCGTGTATCGGCGCTGCGGGTTCTCGACCCCGAGCTTGGCCGGGTTGACGTCGAGCAGTCCCCAGCTGACCGCGCGCGCCAGCACCTGCCGGAGCGCCTGCGTGGCCTCGAAGCGGTGTCCGGGCGGGATCGTCATCCGCCAGGCCGCGATCGCAGGCGAGCGAAGCTCGCTCAACCGCTTCTCCCCGAACACGCGCACCGCCTTCTGCAGCAGCCAGCGCAGCTTCGCCGTCGTCTCCGGCTCCCCCTCGTGCTGAGAGAGGTACACCTCGACGAACTCGGCCAGCGTCGGCGACTCGACAAGCCCTTGCTCGCAACGCAATTGCTCGAGTTCTCGCTCGAGCGCCTCCACCGCCGCCTGCTCCGAGGCGAAGCCGCCGCGCTGCACACGTTTGGAGCCGCGCCCGCCAATCCGGTAGCGGTACGCCCACCGCGTGCCGTTCCTTCCCTGCCCGGCCAGGGGAAACACCTGTCCCTGCTGCGCCATCGTTGGCACCTCCTCAAGTCGACAACTGAGGAAGGCATGCCACGGCGTGTGACATTGAGCCTCTCCTTCCGGCGGGGCGACGCGTACGAAGAGCCTCTCTGCCGCGGAGGGCTCGATGACGTGCCGTCGACGGCGCGCGAGCGCACGGCGAAGACCGATCTCGAACCGCTCCGACACGCGGTCGCGGCGAGGTTCGAGCTTACTTCCCGATCGCGGCGATGAACGCCATCAGGATGAAGCCGGCCCCGATCCCGATTAGGAACCAAGCGCCGAAGTCGCCGAGCAGGATGCCGAGCCCAATGCCGACGAGGATCCCGCCGACGAAGGCCGGACCGCCGTACGCGTAGCCGCGTCCAGACGACGCTGCTCGATCAGCAGAGTCCGTCATCTCCCCTCCTTTCAGGTCGGTCGCGGGCGCACCGGGAGGCTACTCGCCGCCCAACGCTCGCAAGCCGGCGGCACGTCGGCTCTGTGAGCACGATGGGGACCACAAGTTCGCCGAGCCGGTGGCGCTTTCGTCCGCTCAACCCGCTGACCGTCCGCTTCCGCGTAGAGCCCTCAGGCGGAGCCTCAACCTAGTCACGCTCCGTGCTCGGCGCAGGCAGCAACCTATGCGATCGGGGCAAGGCGGTCAAGTGCCCTTCACCGAGGCGCACACCGGCGCTTGGGCTCCCTCAAACCTGCCTCGCCGGGTCCCAGCCAGTCGTCAGTCCCTCGTCGAGATCGTCCAGCCTGGCGATCTGCGCATCGTCGAGTGTGAAGTCGAAGACAACGGTGTTCTCGGCGATGCGGCCGGCATTCGAGGAGCGCGGGAGCACGACGAA
>JBMDXR010000033.1:0-57176 GCA_048594925.1 Gaiellaceae bacterium | reverse complement strand
CGTTCCCGGCCATGAGGATCGCGGTCGTATACCCGCCGATGGCCATGAACGCGCCGTGGCCGAGGGAGATCTGGCCGGTGTAGCCCGTGAGGATGTTGAGCCCGAGGAGCGCAATGAGGTAGATGGCCACGTAGGAGTACTCGCGCGCCTTGAAGTCGCCGACGAACGAGGGCAGAATCGCGACGAAGACGACGAGGGCCCCGAACGCGACGAAGCCGATGGTGCGCTGCGTGCGAGGGCTCATCGGCGAGCCTTTCGCCAATGAGAGTGGAGGGATGTGGGGAACCGGGAGGTTCCCCACGCTCTCAGGAAGAAGGGGGCACGCGGGGGAAACATGGTTTCCTCCGCGAACGCGAGCCGAAGGCGAGCGTTGGTCATACCCGCTCCACCGCGGGTTTGCCGAAGATCCCCTGCGGCCGCACGAGCAGGACGACGAGGATCACGAGGAGCGCCATCGGCAGGCGCAGCTCCTCCGTGAACCAGTCGAACGCGTCGTACTGGCTCAGGTAGCTGAGCAGGTTCAGAAGCACGCCGAGCAAGAGCCCACCGACGACAGCGCCGAGCGGCGAGTCGATGCCCCCGAGCACCGCGGCCGCGAAGGCGTAGATGAGAACCGCCGCCATCATGTTCGGGTCCAGTCCCACCGTCGGCGCCGTGAGTGTCCCGGCGACCGCACCGAGCAGTGCTGCGAGACCCCAGCCGAGCGCGAGCATCCAGCTCACACGGACGCCGACGAGACGGGCCTCCTCGGGGTTCACCGCAGCGGCACGCAGCGCGAGCCCAACCTTCGTGAACTGGAAGAGACCCCAGAGCAGCACCACGATCCCGAGCGCGACGGCGATCGTCCCGATGTCGTGCGCAGAGGCCACGACGCCCCCGATGTCGTACGTGTCCGTCCCGAACGGGCTCTGCAGCTGCTGGGGCTCACCGGTCCACTGCCAGATGACGAAGCCGTTGATCGCCACGAGAAGGCCGATGGTGACGATCACGATGCGAAGGACGTTCCCGCGCTCGACGGGTCGGATGACGACCCGGTGGATACCGACGCCGCCGAGGAACGAGATCACGAGAGTGGCGACGAAGGCGGGCCAGTAACGCCAGCCGTGGTTGGACGTGAGCGTCCAGGCGATGTAGGTCGACAGTGTCGCCATCTCCCCCTGCGCGAAGTTGATGACGCCGGTCGAGCGGTGGATGATCACGAGCGCGAGCGCGAGCAGCGCGTAGATGCCGCCGGAGGCGAGGCCCGAGACGACCTGCTGCATGAAGTCCGAAAAGGCGGCAAGGACCATTCAGTACCCCAGATAGCTCCGCCGCACCGACTCGTCTCCGCGCAGCTCGTCGCTCGTTCCGGCGAGGGCGACGCGGCCGACCTCGAGCACGTAGGCCCGACTCGAGGCACGCAGCGCGATGCGCGCGTCCTGCTCGACGACGAGGACCGTGAGACCCTCGTTCTCGTTCAGCTCCCGCACGATGCGGAAGAACTCGCGCACGATCATCGGTGCCAGACCGAGTGATGGCTCGTCGAGGAGAAGGAGCCGCGGCCGGCTCATGAGCGCGCGGCCGAGCGCGAGCATCTGCTGCTCGCCACCCGAGAGCGTGCCGGCGCGCTGAGCGCCCCGCTCGGCCATCCACGGGAAGTACCCGGCGATCCGCACGAGGTCGGCCTTCAGCGAGCGGCCGCGACGCGTGTAGGCACCGAGCCTGAGGTTATCGGTCACTGTCAAGTCGACGAACGTGCCGCGGCCCTCGGGCACGTGCGCGATTCCCGCCCTGGCCGCCGCCTCCGGGCCGCCCTTCAGCTGCTTCCCGTCGAGCTCGATCGCCCCGGTTCGCGACACCGTTCCGGAGATCGCGCGCAGGGTCGTCGTCTTCCCCGCACCGTTGGCGCCAAGCACGGCGACGACCTCTCCCTCGCGGACGACGAGCGAGACGTCGTGCAGCGCGTGCACGGGCCCGTAGCGTGCGGCGACGCGGTCGAGCTCGAGCAGCGTTCTCGTGCTCATGCGTCGGCCTCCACCTCGTGCTCGTCGTCGTCCGACCCGAGGTACGCCTCGATCACGGCCGGATCGGCCCGGACCTGCGCCGGCGGCCCGTCCGCGATCTTGCGCCCGAAGCTCAGGACGTTGACGTGGTCCGAGACGTTCATGACGAGGTTCATGTGGTGCTCGACGAGGAGCACCGTGAGCTCGAAGTCGTCGCGGATCTTCTTGATGAACGAGCCGAGCTCGAGGACTTCCTCGTGGTTCAGGCCGCCGGCGGGCTCGTCCAGGAGAAGCAGCCTCGGCTTCGCGACGAGCGCGCGCGCCAGCTCAACCCGCTTCTGAACGGCGTATGGGAGCGCCGCAGCCGGGAACAGCGCTCGGTCTCGCAGCCCCACGACATCGAGCATCTCGAGCGCCTCGTCCTCACCCGCCTTGCGACCTCGTCCGTGTGCCCCGACGAGCACGTTTTCGAGCACGGACATCGTGCGGAAGAGCTGGAGGTTCTGGAACGTCCGCGCGATGCCCTTGCGCACGATCTTGTATGCGGGCTGCTTGAGGATCGACGAGCCGTCGAGCAGCACTTCGCCCGAGTCCGGCTTGTAGAGGCGCGTGATGACGTTGAACGCCGTCGTCTTGCCGGCGCCGTTCGGCCCGATGAGCCCCGAGATCTGCCCCTCGTCGACGTCGAACGAGACGCCGTCGAGCGCGACGATGCCGCCGAAGCGCAGGGTGACGTCACGTACCTCGAGGAGGGCCATCGGGAGCAGACCCTAAACGGCTCCCCGCGGACGTGGCAACGACGGTCAGTTCAAACGCAGTTCGCCGCCGTACGCTTCGTCGCGCGGCGACCAGATCCGTAGACGCGCCCCCGCGGGTGCGGAGACGGTCAGAGAGATGAACCCTCGCTCGTCGGTCCAGCGGGTCCCGCCGAGCCAGCTCGCCTGGCCGCTCCGGTAGAGGCGCAACCTGTACGGCTGGGGGCCTGTGCGCGGACGGACCTGGCCCCACAAGCCGACGAGCGAGCCCCGACGAAACGTCTGCAGCAGCGGGAAGCGAAAGGCGTCGTACGCCGGCTTCTCGGCTCCTTCGGAGGTGACGAGGCCGCTCTGCCAGCCTTCGTCGGCCGTGTCGTCGCGAACGAGGAAGAAGATGAGCATGTCGACGCGGGAAGCGAGATAGGCCCGCATCGCCGCGCTCGCCACGTACCGCGCTTGCGTCTCCGGCGCCACGCCGAGGAAGACGTCCGGAGGGTTCGTCTGGTAGCCGTACTCGGTCAGCCAGAGGCGCTTCCGCCCGACGGCGCGCTCGACCTCGGAGTCCAGGCGCTCGAGGTCGGCCATCGTGATCGTCGAGCAGTTCGCGCAGGAAGGGCTCCACGGCGTCTCGCTGCTCGGGCGGCCGGGGTAGGGGTGGTGCGCATACGCGTCCAGCCGCGCGCCGGCTTCGCCCATTCCGCGGATCCACGCGACGGGCGAGATGCCCTCGGATCCCGCGCGGGGCGCCGTCACACCTCCGCCCACCTGCGCGCCGGCGATGACGGCGTGTATCTGCACGTATGCCGGGTTGAGGAGCGACTCGACGTACGTCCGAGCGGTCGTCGGGCGGAGCCAGCTCGCGCGGTTGGGCTCGTTCCAGATCGTCCAGTACCGGACCCACGGATACCGCTTCGCCGCGGCGTAGGCGAAGTTGGCGAACGACCGGTCGGAGGTCGGCACCCAGTTCGGAGAGCGATCTCCGTTCGCCCAGCTCGGGGTGCCGACCAGCGTGACGACCGCGTCGATGCCGTGCCGGCGGAGCCCTCGGAGCACGGAGTCCACGCCGCGCCAGATGTACGCAGGATCCGCGTTGTCGCGCGGGCTCTCGGGCCGCTTGCGCGCTACGTGGTCCCAGCGCACGGTGAAGCGGACGACGTCGACGCCGAGACGCGTGAGCTCGGCGAGCCTGGACTCGAGGGTGCCTGGGCCGTGGAGAAGCCATGCGTCGTCGTTGACGCCGTACTGGACCTGCTCCGAGCCGCGCGCGGCATTCGCCCCGGCGAGCGCGAGGATCGCGCAGAGACCCGCCAGGAGGGCGAGCGACCCTCGCATCTGCGGTCTCATCGGGGGCGCCGGCGTCGAACGACGGAAGCGACGACCCCGGCGGCGCCGAGGAGAATCACAGCTGCGCCGAGCAGCCCGACCGCGATCGGAAACGCCCGCAGTCCGTCACCGTTCGCGTCCGCGACCCTCGCGGTCTCCGAGGCCGGTACCTGGCGCGGAGAGCTCTCACCCTGCTGCAGGATCACCGGTCCGTCGGCCCGGTTCGCGGCGGTCGCGGCGCGCTCGATGTCCTCCGCTGCAGACGTGTACGAGCGCAGGTCCTCGGGAAGCGCCTCGATCGCAGCGTGATAGCAGTCCTGCGAGTAGTCGGCGCCGAGCGAGCCGTTGCTCCAGTCCTTCAGGACCGCATCGGCACAGGCGGGCTTGGCTGCAGCCGGATACCCGCAGCCCACGAGCAGGAGCGCCGCCGTCGAGACGACGAGTCCGATCGCGATTCCCTTCCCACCTGACACTGCCCGAACGAACCCCCCTGCGGCCATCCTTCAACTTGGCGGTCGTCGATCAATCAGACCTGAGATGGACGTTAGAGGTTTGTAAGACCTGGTTACCGGCCGGAAAACGCCACGAATCGGCTGACGTGCCGCGTCGACCCTTTACCTGACAGCCATTAGGATCGTGGGTGATGGATCTGCGCGACACGCCCGAGGAGGCCGCCTTCAGAGCCGAGCTTCGCTCGTGGCTCGAGGAGAACCTCCCCGAGGGTCTCCAGGGGCATCGCGGCGGCGCAACCCGCTTCGAGGGCCCCGAGATGCGCGAGTGGAGCCGAGCTCTCTACGACGCCGGCTACGTCGGGCTTACCTGGCCGGAGGAGTACGGCGGCGGTGGCGCGCCGTACACGCACCAGGCGATCTTTCTCGAGGAGATGGCGCGCGCCGAGGCGCCCCCGCACATCGGGGTGATCGGGATCGGCATGGCCGGGCCGACGATCATCGCGCACGGCACAGAGCAGCAGAAGGCTCGCTACCTCGCGCCGATCCTCTCCGCGGAGGAGATCTGGTGCCAGGGGTTCTCCGAGCCGGGTGCGGGCTCCGATCTCGCCGGCGTGCGCACGAGCTCGCGGCAGGAGAACGGGCACTTCGTCGTCAGCGGCCAGAAGGTCTGGTCGTCGTTCGCGCACATCGCCGACTACTGCATCATCCTGACGCGGAGCGACCCCGAGTCGACCCGGCACGCGGGCCTCACGTACCTGATCGTCGACATGCACGCGCCGGGCGTGGAGGTCCGCCCGCTACGACAGATCACGGGCGAGGCCGAGTTCAACGAGATCTTCTTCACGGATGTCCGCGTGCCCGTGGACAACCTCCTCGGCGAGGTCGGTGGCGGCTGGCAGGTGGCGATGACGACGCTCCTGCACGAGCGCGGGACCCTCGGCTTCGCGCTGCAGGCGACGCTCGAGGTGCAGATCCGCAAGCTGATCGCGCTCGCGCGCGACCGCGGAGCCGACCAGCTCCAGCGCGACCGGATCGCGCGCGAGTGGATCGAGCTGCAGGCGCTGCGCTACACGAACTACCGCTCGCTCTCGGCCCTCATGAAGACCGGAATGCCGGGCCCTGAGGGGTCGATCTCGAAGCTCGTGTGGTCGGAGGCGAATCAGCGCATCACGAAGCTCGCGCTCGAGCTCCTCGGCCCGGACGCGGCGCTCGGCGACGACAACGCGCCGTACGGCGGGTACTGGCAGTACCAGCAGCTCCGAAGCCGCGGCAACACCATCGAGGCGGGCACATCGGAGGTGCTCCGCAACATCGTCGCCGAGCGCGTGCTCGGCCTCCCCTACTCGCGCTAGGAGCCCATGGACTTCACATTCACGCAAGAACAGGACGCGCTTCGCGACCAGGCGCGCGACTTCCTCGCCGCAACGCCGGAACCCACGTGGGCGCAGTTGGCAGAGCTCGGCTGGACGGGAGTCTCGATCGCCGAGGAGGACGGCGGCGCAGGCCTGACCTTCATCGAGGAGGCGGTTCTCTTCGAGGAGCTCGGTCGCGCGCTGTACCGCGGCCCGTACTTCTCGACCGTCGCGCTTACGTTGCCGGCGCTCCCGCCCGAGCAACGCACCGAGGTGGCAGCGGGCGAGGCGAGCTGGACGCTTGCGTTCGGCCCGCTCGTACCGGATCTCGACACGGCCGAGCGGGTCGCCGTCGTGGGCGGAGACGGGATCTACGAGCTCGAAGGCGCGGAGCGCGAGATCCTCTCGACGACGGACGAGTCCCGTCCGCTGGGCGTGGTGCGCGGCGGCGAGCCGGGAAGACGGCTGGCGGACTCGGGCGTCCTAGGCGAAATCGAGGCGCGGTCGCAAGCCGCGCTCGCTCTCGAGGCCTGCGGGCTCGCAATGCTTGCGCTCGAGGATGCGATCGAGCACGCAGCCTCCCGCGAGCAGTTCGGCAAGAAGATCGGCACGTACCAGGCCGTCTCCCACCCCCTCGCGGATGCGTACACGCGCGTGGAGCTGTCTCGTTCTCTTGCCCTGTGGGCCGCCTGGTGCGTCGCGACCGGCGACTCGCAGGCTGCGCTCGCCGCCTGCGCCGCCAAGTCGTACGCGGGCGAAAGTGCGGTCGCGGTCTGCGAGACGGCGATCCAGTCGCTCGGCGGAATCGGCTTCACCTGGGAGCACCGGCTGCATCGGCTGTACAAGCGCGCGCTCGGGATCGAGAGCTTCGGCGCGTCCGGGACGCGGCTCCGCGCCGAGGTCGCGGCTGCGCTCCTCAACGACGAATCGGTGTCGACCTCGACCGAGACGCCGGTCTCGGTCGCCCAAGGAGGCTGAGGACGTGGACGGCCTGATGATGGATTACGAGCTGAACGTGCCTGCGATCCTCCGGCGCGCCGACGAGCTGTACGGCGAGAGCGAGATCGCCAGTCGCCTTCCCGACAAGAGCTGGCACCGCTACTCCTACGCCGACTTCGTGTCGCGCACGAAGAAGCTGGTCGTCGCGCTGCGCAAGCTCGGGCTCGAGGACGGCGACCGCGTCGGGACGTTCATGTGGAACCACTCGCAACACCTCGAGGCCTACATGGGGGCGCCGGTCGGCGGGTTCGTCACCCACACGCTGAACCTGCGGCTCCACCCCGACGACAACACGTACATCGCAACGCACGGCGGCGATCGTGTGCTCATCGTCGACAAGGTGCTGTGGCCCGTGGCCGAGCAGTTCGTCGGCCGGTGCAAGTTCGAGCACGTGATCGCGGTCGGCGACGGCGAGACGCCGGACGGCGCCGTCGACTACGAGGACTTCCTCGCCGACGCCGACGAGTCGGCGTTCTCGTACCGCGATCTCCCGGAGAGGAGCGCCGCGGCGATGTGCTACACGAGCGGCACCACCGGCAAGCCGAAGGGGGTCCTCTACTCGCATCGCGCGATCGCGATCCACGCACTCACGGTGAGCGGCTGCCTCGGGTTCACTGCCGACGACGTGTGCCTGCCCGTCGTACCGATGTTCCATGCCAACGCGTGGTGTTTCCCGTTCCTCTGCACGATGTCCGGCCTCAAACAGGTCTTCCCGGGACCGCACCTCGACCCGGTGAGCCTGCTGGAGGATTTCCAACAGGAGAAGGTGACCGTCACGGCGGGCGTGCCCACCATCTGGATGGGCGTCCTCCAGACGCTCGACGCCAATCCCGATGCCTACGACGTCTCGACGGTCCGCATGATGACCGTTGGCGGCTCCGCGCCTCCACGGGCCATGATCGAGGCGTTCCAGGAGCGTCACGGCCTGCACATCGTCCATGGGTGGGGCATGACCGAGATGACGCCCGTCGGGACGCTCTCGGGCGCGCCGGGCCAGGAGACGGGCCTCTCGCCGCAGGAGGCGTACTCGCGACGCGCGATGCAGGGGCTCCCGATCCCGTTCTGCGAGATCCGCGCCCGCCGCGTGGAGGGCTTCGTGCCCTGGGACGGAGAGACGATGGGCGAGCTCGAGGTGCGCGGCCCGTCCATCGCCTCGGCCTACTTCGAGTCGGACGAGGGGGCAGATCGCTGGACAGACGACGGCTGGTTCAAGACCGGTGACGTCGTGACGATTTACCCCGACGGCGTCGTCGAGGTGCAGGACCGCGAGAAGGACCTCGTGAAGTCGGGCGGCGAGTGGATCTCCACGGTTGCGCTCGAGAACGCGCTGATGGGGCATCCGGCCGTCGCCGAAGCAGCAGTCATCGCGATCCCGGACGAGACGTGGTCCGAGCGCCCGCTGGCCGTGGTCGTGCTCCGCGAGGGCGAGGACGCCTCGCCGGACCAGCTGCGCGACTTCCTCGCGCCGAGCTTCGCGAAGTGGTGGCTGCCGGAGAAGTTCGAGTTCCTCGACGAGATCCCGAAGACGGCGGTCGGGAAGTTCCGCAAGACGGCGCTCCGCGAGCAGTTCGCCAAGCAACCTGCGGAGACTGCCTCATGACCTACCTCTCGACTGAGCTGGACGGCTCGGTCGCAGTCGTCACGATCGACCACCCGCCCGTCAACGCCCTCTCCGCGCCGTTGCTCGAAGAGCTCGAGGGCGAGATCGACCGGCTCGACGGCGACGACGACGTTCGCGCGATCGTCCTCGTCGGCGCAGGTGAGCGAGCCTTCGTGGCGGGAGCGGACATCTCCGAGTTCCCGTCGCTGCGCGAGGCGGCGGCCCGGGAACAGGAGAGCGGGTCGGCGCGCGGCATCCAGAAGCTCGGGCAGCGGATGGACGCCGCTCGGACGCCGTTCGTCGCTGCTATCCACGGCTTCTGCCTCGGCGGGGGGCTCGAGCTCGCGATGTGCTGCGACATCCGCGTCGTGTCGGAGGACGCGCAGATCGGTCAGCCGGAGATCAAGCTCGGCCTCATTCCCGGCGGCGGCGGCACACAGCGCCTGCCTCGCCTCGTCGGGATCGGCCGCGCCCAGTACCTGAACATGACCGGTGACTTCGTCGACGCGGCCACCGCGTACGACTGGGGGCTGGCCGAGAAGGTCGTCCCGCGGGAGCAGCTGCGCAAGGCCGCGCTCGAGATCGCGAGAACGATCGCCTCTCGCTCGCCGGTGTCGATCGGGGTGCTGCGCGAGCTCGCCCGCACGACACGCGATCTTCCCCTCGAGGAGGGTCTCCGGCGCGAGGCCGACGGCTTCCGGCGCTGCCTCGAGTCGGAGGATGGCGCCGAAGGCGTGGCAGCGTTCCTGGAGAAGCGCGAGCCTCAGTTCACCGGGCGCTGATGCGGCTGACGCGGATCCGTCCTTGTGACACTGTGTCACAAGGGTTTGCTCGTCCCGCATGAGAGCCGCAGTCCTGCAGAGCGTCGGCGGACCCGAACAGCTCGTCGTCCAAGAGGTGCCCGAGCCGGAGGCGGGCGAAGGAGAGGCGATCGTCGCCGTGCGCGCGGCGGGAGTCAATTTCGCCGACGTTCTCATCAGGCTCGGTCGCTACCCGCAGATGCCGGAGCTCCCGACCGTGCTCGGATCCGAGGTCGCGGGCGAGCTGGACGGGTCGCGCGTCATGGGCTTCGCCCACTCGTACGGCGGCGGCTACGCCGAGCGGGCGGTGGTCTACTCGCGGTGGCTTCTCCCCCTCCCCGCCTCCGCGAGCTTCGCCGAGGGAGCCGCGTTCCCGATGGCCTTCCTCACCGCATGGATCCCACTGACCGAGCTCGTTCGCATCGCCTTCGGCGCCCGCGTGCTCGTGACGGCGGCGGCAGGCGCAGTCGGTACCGCAGCCGTGCAGATCGTCCGGGCCCTGAACGGACACCCGGTCGCGGCGGTCGGCACCGCGGAGAAGCTCGAGCTGCCGAGGTCGCTCGGCGCACTCGAGTCCGTGACGTACGAGAACATCGGCGAGCTCGAGCAGGTCGACGCGGTGTTCGATCTCGTCGGCGGCGAGCTCTTCGCGGCGTCGCTCGGCCTGCTGAAGCCGATGGGAGCGGCCATCGCGGTCGGCTACGCGGGCGGTCTCTGGCAGGACGTCAGCCCCACGTGGCTCGTGGGCCGCAACATCGGCGTGCACGGCTTCTACCTGGGCCGACTGATCGGCCGAAACCCCGATCTCGTCGCGCGAGCGGCGAAGGACGTCCTACGGCTCTGGGAAGGTGGCGCTGTGCGACCCGTCGTCGGAGCCGAGTTCCCCCTCGAAGAGGCAGCTGCGGCACATACCCTGATCGAGACCCGTCAATCAACCGGAAAGGTCGTCCTCATTCCATGACTGCCCTCGTAACGGGAGCCGCCGGCGGCATCGGCGGCGCGATCGTGAGGAAGCTCACGGCCGAAGGCTTCGACGTGCAGGGGCTGGACCTCGTGAACGGCTTCGACGTCTCGGATCCCGCCGCCTGGGAGCACGTCGGCTCCGTCGACCTCGCGTGCCTGAACGCTGGGGTCATCACCGGCGACGACGGCCGGCTCACGGAGCTGACCGACGAGCAGTACCGACGAGCTCTCGGGGTGAACGTCGACGGCGTCGTCTTCGGCGTCCGGAGGCTCGACCGCGTCATGCCGAAGGGGAGCACGATCGTTGTGACCGCGTCGCTCGCCGGCCTGACCGCGATTCCCGACGATCCGATCTACGGCCTGACGAAGCACGCAGTGGTCGGGTTCGTCCGTTCCGTCGCCCCGCAGCTCTCCGAGCGCGGGATCCGGATCCAGGCCGTGTGCCCGGCGTGGGCCGACACGGCTCTGACCACGAACGGATTCCGGGACGAGCTGCGCGAACGGGGGTTCCGTCTGCTCTCGCCCGAGGCTGTCGCCGAGGGCGTGTGGGCTGCGTACAAGAGCGAAGGCACCGGCGAGGCCTGGGTCGTCCAGCCCGGCCGCGAGCCGCTTCACTACGAGTTCAAGGGAGTTCCCGGCCCGCGCTAGTGACAGCTCGTCGACCCGCGGTCGGCGAAGAAGCCGACAGCAGGGACGAAGCGCCACGAATACTCGCCCGAGCCGAGCGTGAGCTCGAGCACCCCGAAGCTCGTCGCGTCGCGGGCTTCGCTATTGCGCGCGACGGTCGGAAACGTCCGCAGGCTCTTTCCACCGGTCCCGACGACGAACTCGCGGATCCCCCGCTGCAGATCGAGCGTCCCCTTCGGATCCTGAGGCGCGAACCGCTCGTAGTCGTGCTCGTGCGCTACGAGCACGACGTCGGCATCCGCGTCGTAGAGCGCCTCCCAGAACGCGGTGTACGTCGGGTCGCTGCCGTGCTCGCCTGACGAGAAGCGCGGGTGATGCCAGAAGGCGAGCGTGCACGGGGCCGGGTGAGCGGCGAGGTCGGCACGGAGCCACTGCTCCTGCGGCGACCCCACACCGCAGCCGCCGACGGCCGAGCACATCGAGTTGAGGGAGACGACGTGCCAGCCGGAGAGGTCGAAGCTGTAGTACCCCTTCGCCGGATCGCCGGCCGCGTCGCCGAAGTACCGGTAGTAGCCCTCGGCACCGTCCGTCTCGTAGTCGTGGTTCCCGGGCGCCGGCTTCGTGATCGCCTTCAGCCGCCCCCACGAGGGGTCGTACGAGGCGAGGAACTTCGTGTAGGCGCCGTTCTCGTACTGGAGATCGCCGAGGGCGAGCACGGCGGCGTAGCCCGCGTCGACGAGCAGTGCAGATGTCGCCAGCTGCCGGCACGCGAGGCCACTCCCCCGTCCGCGGCCGAACCACGAACTGTCGGGATCGCACGCGATGTCCCCGGCCGCTGCGATCCGCACGCCCGAGACGGGCGCATGCGACGCGGTGTTCGGGCCAGCTGCCGGCGAGTCCTGCTCGGTTCGTGTCCCCGCGACCGCGACAGCTACGGCGAGAACGAAGGCCGCAGTCGCGATGACGAAGCGTCGCACTCAGTCGAACTTCCAACCGTTGCCCGATGCGAACGACTCGAGGATCCGCCGCGCGACGACCATCCGGTGCACCTCGTCGGGCCCGTCGTAGATCCGCGCGCCGCGTGCCATCGCGAGCATGCCCGCGAGCGGCGTCTCGTCCGTCAGCCCGCGTGCTCCGTGTACCTGTACGGCGCGGTCGATCACGTCGTGGAGGACACGCGCCGCGTAGAACTTGATCACGGAAACCTCGACCCGCGCTTCGTCGCCCTGGTCGATCTTGTGCGCGGCGTCGAGCGTCAGCAGCCGACACGCCTGGATCTCTGCCGCGGAGTCGGCGATCCAGTTCTGCACGGTCTGCTTCTCCGCGAGGGCCTCGCCGAACGACTCGCGCTCGAGCGCGTACGAGCACATGTGCTCGAAGGCGCGCTGCATTTGACCGAGCCAGCGCATGACGTGATGGATCCGACCAGGCCCGAGCCGCTTCTGGGCGATCCGGAAGCCGTCGCCTCTCTCGCCGAGGGTGTTACCGACGGGGACGCGAACGCCCGAGTAGCGAATCTCGCAGTGCGTCGTCCAGCCGCGGCCTCGATGGCCCATCGTCGGGATCGCCCGCACGATCTCGACCCCCGGCGTGTCGGCCGGAACGATGATCTGAGTCGCGCGCCGATGCGGCTCTGCGTCGGGGTCCGTGACCGCCATGACGATCCCGAACGCCGCTCCTTCGGCGCCCGAGGAGAACCACTTGTGCCCGTCGATCATCCACTCGTCGCCCTCGCGCACCGCTCGGGTGCGCAACGTCGTCGGGTCGGAGCCGGGCACCTCGGGTTCCGTCATCGAGAAGAACGAGCGGATGTCGCCCGCGACGAGCGGCCGCAGCCAGCGCTCCTTCTGCTCCTCCGTGCCGAAGAGCCACAGGATCTCGGCGTTCCCCGCATCCGGCGCCTGGCAGCCGAAGACGAGCTGGCCCCAGACCGAGCGCCCGATCTCCTCGTTCAGGTGCGCGTAGATCAGGAAGCTGCCGCTCGAGCCGCCCGCCTCGGGCGGCATGTGCGGCGCCCACAGGCCCTGCTCCTTCGCAGCCGCGCGGAGCCGTTCCACGAGCGCCTCCGCCTCGTCGTCTTCGCGATTGAGCGCGGCCTCGTTCGGATACACGTGCTCGTCCATGAACGCGCGGACCCGCGCCTTCAGCACGAGCACCTCGTCCGTCGGGCGCAGATCGGCGATGGCCATGGCGTTAGCATCGCAGGCAGACACCTGTGCGACCAAGGACAAGAAACTGAGGCTCGGCTTCTACATGGGGTATGCGCCGCCCGGCACGAGCCCGCTCGAGCCGATCTCGCTCGCGCAGGAGGCGGAGCGGCTCGGCTACGACTCCGCGTGGGCGGCCGAGGCCTGGGGAACGGACTGCGTGACCGTGCTCTCGTGGCTCGGCGCGACGACCGAGAGGATCAAGCTCGGCAGCGCGATCATGCAGATTCCCGGCCGCACGCCGTCGAATACGGCGATGACCGCCGCCACCCTCGACCTGCTCTCCGGCGGGCGCTTCCTGCTCGGGCTCGGCACCTCCGGGCCGCAGGTCGTCGAAGGCTGGCACGGCGAGCCGTGGGGGAAGCCGCTGGAGAAGACGCGCGAGTACGTCGAGATCGTCCGCACAGCACTCCGGCGCGAGCTCGTCGAGCACCACGGCGAGCACTACGACATCCCGCTCGGCAACGGCACCGGGCTGGGAAAGCCGCTGAAGCTCATGGCTCGCCCGCTGCGGGCGGACATCCCGATCTACCTCGCGGTGATGGGACCGAAGGCGGTCGCCCAGGCCTTCGAGATCGCGGATGGCTGGCTGCCGATCTTCTGGTCGCCAGAGAAGGCGCGCAGCGCGTTCGGCGACGTCGTCGCGAACGCGCGCGAGGGCTTCGACATCGCCGCGACCGCACCGGTCATCCTCATCGACGACCTGGAGGCCGGACGCGAGTTCCTGAAGCCCTACTACGCCCTGTACCTCGGCGGCATGGGCGCCCGCGGCAAGAACTTCTACAACGACCTCGCGTCGCGCTACGGGTACGAGGCCGAGGCGCGCAAGATCCAGGACCTGTACCTCGACGGGCAGAAGCGCGATGCCGCCGCGGCCGTTCCCGACGCGTTCATCGACGAGGTCGCACTTGTCGGGCCGAAGGAGCGCCTGGAGGAGCGGCTGGAGGCATGGCGCGAATCCGGAGCGACGTCTCTCCTCGTCTCGACCCAACAGCCCGAGGCGCTGCGCGCGCTCGCGGAGCTGGCTCTCTAGGCGCGCGACAGCGCCGCAGCTGCGGCGTCCGCGAGATACGGCACACCCTCCTCGAAGCGCGCGGCGCGCGTGTCCTCGGCGCCGAGCTCCCCGCGGACGAACCGGCCGTAGATCGCTTCGCAGAACACACCCGCCTTCCAGAGCGCCAGCGCCTCGAACCACGGAAGCCGGTCGACGTCGCGACCGCTGCGCGATACGTAGCGCTCGACGAGCTCTGCTCTCGACGGGAATCCGGCGAGCGTCGTGACCGGAGACGTGCCGAGTGGGTTGGGCGGGCCGCCCGGCTCGCTGTACGTCGCGAGCAGGTAGCCGACGTCCGCGCGAGGATCGCCGATCGCGCCCATCTCCCAGTCGAGCACGGCGACGATACGCCTCGGATCCTCGCGGGAGACCATCGTGTTCCCGCGCCGTAAGTCGCCGTGCACGACTGCGGGCGGCAGCGGCGCCGGCAAGTTGTCCGCGAGCCATGCCCCCACCTCCGGTACGCGGGGGACGTCACGGGTCTTGTTCACGTCCCACAGCTGTGTGAAGCGCCGGACCTGACGCTCGTTGTAGCTCCCGGGACGAGCGAAGCCTGCGAGGCCGGGCGTGGTAACGTCCGCAGCGTGGATCTCGACGAGCGTGTCGACGAGGTCGTCTCCGAGCGAACGGCGGGCCCGCTCGTCCTCCAGCCCCGGAGGGAGCTCGTCCGTCGGGACGTGGCCGTCGAGGTACTCCATGACGTAGAACGGGACGCCGAGCAGGCTCTCGTCCTCGCAGACGGCGACGATCGACGGGAGCCGCGTGAACCCCGCGTCGCGCAGGGCGAGCTGCAGCCGCGCCTCACGCACCATGTCGTGCGCCGTCGGCGGGAGCGGCGGACGTGGCGGGCGCCTGAGGACGAACCAGCTTGACTCACGCTGCAGCAGGAAGGTGAAGTTCGAGCCGCCCCCCTCCCCGATCCGGTGGGCGCGCAGGTCGCCGGCTCCGAGCCCGTGCTCGTCGAGGAACGTGCGCATCCGGTCGAGCACGAGAAGAGGCGGCTTCGAGCGACCTTCGGCGTCGCCGGCGGTCTCGACGATGTCGCCCGACGGCATCCTGCGATCCTATGCCGCCGATGAGTCGCCGCCGCCTCTATCTCATGCGCCACGCCGAGGTCTCGTACTTCACCGAGGACGGCGCGCCGGTGGACCCGGTGGAGGTGCCACTCAACGACGAGGGCCTCGAGCAGGCAACGGCCGTGGCGGAGGCGCTGCGCGGCATCGAGCTCGACCGGGTCGTGACGAGCGGCCTCCCGCGAACGCTCGAGACGGCGTCGATCGTGGCGCCGGGGGTCGCGACCGAGTCATGGCCCGAATTCCGGGAGCTCCAGGGCGGCCGGCTCTCGGAGATTCCGCCCGACCTCCTACGGCAGGAGTTCGTGCACGCGTTCCGCGGTGTCATCCCGAACGACGCGCGCTTCCTCCGCGGCGAGTCGATCGGCGAGCTCTTCGACCGCGTCCTCCCCGCGCTCGACCAACTCGTTGGCGACGAGAGCTGGCACACCGCCCTTGCGGTGCTGCACGGCGGCGTGAACCGCGCGATCCTCTCCTACGCGCTCACCGGCGAGAGGTTGTACCTCGGCCCCTTCGAGCAGGCGCCGGCGTGCGTGAACGTCCTCGACATCGGCGACGGCCGCGAGTGGATCGTGCGGGCGGTGAACGTGGCGCCGTACGACCTCCTTCACCTGACGCACCGCCAGACGACGATGGAGCGGTACTGGGAACAGTATCGGGCGCAGGCGGAGTAGAGGCCGGTTTCCCGGCCTCTACTCCAGTCACACGCAGGGGAGAAGCTTAGCGCGGACGACCCTCGACGAGCGGGCCGATCGGCGACCAGATGCCGTTGTTGAAGCGCTGGAGCCGCATCTGGCTGATGACGAAGTGGTCCGTCTTGCTGGTCCTCAGACGCACGCCGTTGAGCGCGAAGCGAGTCGTGGTGTTCAGGCTCAGGAGCGCACTCATGAGACCCGCGCGCGTCGGGTTCTTACCGGCCTTGTACATCGCCTGGACGAACGTGTCCGCCAGCGCGAAGCCGTACACGTAGAGCTGGTTCGACGCGTTGGTCGACGGCGCATACTTCTGCATGATGCGCCGGTACTCCTGGAGCGCGGCATCGCGGTTGTTGGCCGGATTCGACGGGTCCTTGAGATAGCTCATCGAGATCGACCCGTTGACGTAGGCGGCTCCGGCCGAGGCGACCGCAGTGTTGAGGAACGCGGCGGTGGCGGACACGGAGTTGACGTAGATCTGGTCCGGGTTGTAATTGAGCGCCTTGCCGGTCCCGTACGTCCGGATCGTCGGTCCGGGGGTCGCGACGATGACGAAGACCTGCGCACCGCTGGCCCTGATCCTCGCTATCTGCGAGGCGACGCTCGTCGCCGTGAACTCCACCGGCTCCTGAGCAACCACGTTGGCGTCGGCGTACTGCTTCCCGAGAGCGGAGCGAAGCCCGTAGAGGTAGTCCCTGCCGTAGTCGTCGTTCTGATAGATGATCGCGATCTTCTTCCCGCGCTGGTTCGCCTTGATGTGCAGCCCGTACAGCCGCCCCTCCGCGATGTAGTCGGGCTGGAAGCCGATCGTCCACGGGAACTCCTTGTACTGCGTCCCCCAGTACGACGCCCCGGTGGCGACGAGCACCTGCGGCACCTTCTGCTGGTTGAGGTACGGTCGCGCGGCCTGGACCGGCTCGGTCCCGAGTTGGCCGACGACCGCGAAGACCTTGTCCTCCTCGACGAGGCGACGCGTCAGCTGAATGGTGTTCGCCGGGTTGTAGCCGTCGTCGTAGATCTTGAAGATGACCTGGCGTCCCATGATCCCGCGCTTGCCGTCCGGCCCCCTACGGGCGTTGACCCATTTGACGTACGTCTGGAGACCGAGCACGATCGGCGCGTACGGCGCCGCGCTGCCCGTGAGCGGAAGCGTCGCGCCGATGGTGATCGTCTTGGACGTGACGCCCGGTGTCTGGGCCGCCCCACCGAACGCGCCGGGCACCGTGAGTACGAGCGCGGCGACAAGTCCGACACCGCACACGATGAGCTTTCTCACCTATTCCTCCTTGTAAGCCCTCCGAGTTCCTGCCTGTCGGCCGCGAGCGTACCGCGGGCACGCTTGCGCCGCTATATCTTGAAACGACGCCTCCCTCGTCGCGGTTAGTGAAGAAGAAATGATGACACGATAGGCCTTGTGTATCAATACAGCACGATGACGGGAGCGGAGACTGCCCCTCCTCGGCGCCGTGGACGGCCCGCGGCTGCGAGTCGCGACGACGTGCTCCGGGCCGCCCTCTACCGGTACCTGCGAGGGCACCGCATCGACGTGCTCGCGATCGCGACCGAGCTCGGTCTCGGCCGGACGACCATCTACCGCTGGTTCGGATCGCGCGAAGGTCTCGTCGGTGAGACGGTCGCGCGTGCGGCGGAGCCGCTCTTCGACGATGCGCGGGCGAGCGCACGCGGTCGCGGCGGCGCCGCGCTCCTCGATACGTTCGATCGCATCAATCGGGAGCTCGCCACAGCCCCGGCGCTGCGCAGCTTCCTCGAGCTCGAACGCGACGCGCTGCGAATCCTCACATCGAGCGGAGGCATCGTCCACGCCCGCGCGGTGGCCAAGATCCGCAGCTTCATCGAGGAGGAAGCTCGCAACGGCGGTTTCCGGCCGGCCGTCGACCCTGGGACGCTCGCGTACGCGATCGTGCGGCTCGCGGAAGCCTTCCTCCTCAACGACGCTACTGCTGCCGTGCGTGGAGACGTCGCTCGCCTCCGCGATATCGAAGCGGCGCTGCTCGGCCTGTCTTCGCTCTAGAGGGCTCTCAATGTTCGCGAGCGGAAACCCGCGAGCGCGGAGTTTCCGGTCGCGCAAAGACACCTGAGGGCCGCTGCTTCGCAGCCGCATCGCAGCGACTCACAGGCCGACGTCTGCCGCAAGCGCCTCGGCTTCGTCGAGCTCGGCCGCCAGGGCGTCGATGCCGGCGTCCCAGATCTTCGGATCGGCGAGATCGAGGCCGACCATCTCGGCGAGCTCCTGCGGTGGCTTCGATCCGCCCGCACGCAGGAGCGCGAGGTACGGCTCCACCATCGAGTCGCCCTCGAGCTCGTACTTGCGGAAGATCGAGAGCGCGAACAGGAAGCCGTACGAGTACGCGTAGACATAGCCGGGCGTCCCGATGAAGTGCGGGATGTAGCTCCACCACGTTCCGTAGCCATCGACGTCGACCGAGTCGGCGAACATCGCCGTCTGGGTGGCGAGCCAGATCTCCTCGAACTTCTCGTACGAGAGCTCGCCCTCGTCGCGCCGCGTCGTGTGCACGGCTTCCTCGAAGCGGTTCATCGCGATCTGGCGGAACACCGTCGCGATGGAGTCCTCGATCCGGCCGGCGAGCAGGCTGAGCCGCTTGCGCGGGTCCTCCTCGATCGCGAGAAGGCGCTTGAAGGTGAGCGCCTCGCCGAAGACGGACGCGGTCTCCGCAGTGGTCAGTGGCGTCGACGCGTTGAAGAGGCCCAGCGGCTGCGCGAGGTAGCCGTGGAGGCCGTGCCCGAGCTCGTGGGCCAGCGTCAGCACCGACCGCCGGTCGCCCGTGAAGTTCATGAAGACATACGGGTGGACGTCCGGGACGTTCGTCGCGCAGTAGGCACCTGGGCGCTTGCCCTCTCGAGGCGGCGCGTCGATCCAGCTCTCGCGGAAGAAGCGCTCGACGACCTCGCCGGTCTCCGACGAGAAGTCCGAGAACGCACCGAGCACGAGCTCGCTCGCCTCTTCCCAGCCGACCTTGGTCGGATCGTCGGCGAGCGGCGCCATCCGGTCGTAGAACGAAAGCCGGTCGAGCCCGAGCAGCCTGGCCTTGAGCCGGTAGTAGCGCTGGACGAGGTCGTAGCGTCCGACGACGGCGTCGATCAACGCCTGCACGGCCTCGTCGCTCGTGTCGTTCGACAGATTGCGCGACGAGATCCACGTCGCGTACCCGCGGAGGCGATCGTCGATCGACTTGTCGACCGCGATCGTGTTGAAGATGAAGCTGCGCGTTCGCAGGCCGGGCTCGAGCGCTACGCTGACCGCCTCGGAGGCGCGGCGACGCTCGTCCCGATCGGCCGAGTACAGCTTCGACATCGCCTCCTCGAAGCCGATCTCGTTGCCGTCGAGGTCGACGCGGACAGCGCTCAGGAGCTCGTCGTAGAGTCGATCCCAGGCGCTGAAGCCCGAGACCGACTTCTCGGTCATGATCTTCTCCTCGGGCTCCGTGAGGATGTACGGGCGGAACTTCCGGACCGTGCGGAGCCAGTGGCGCCACTTCTCGAGCTCGTCGCTGGCGAGTAGCGCATCGGCCTGCTCGTCCTCGAGTGCCGCCAGCTCGAGCCCGAAGAAGAGCAGCTGCGTGTCGAGCGCCGCGCCTTTCTCCGTGAGGCGCGCGACGAGCGCGCCGCGCTGCGAGTCTGACATGTCGGTCGAGAACCAGAGGTGCGCGTAGTAGATCGCGCGCGTGAACGTCGACTCGATCTTCTCGCGCTCCTCGATCGCCGTTCGCAGCTCGTTGGCGGTCAGCTGTGCAGCTCGGCCGTAGTACAGCTCGCGGAACGCCGTCGCCGCGGCCTCGGCCTGCTCGACGTCCCGCTCGATGCGTGGGTCGTCGCCGCCGTCGTACAGGTCGGAGAGGTCCCACGCGACGTCTTCCGCACCCGTGAGCTCTGTGGTCGCCATTCGCGGGACGCTACCTAAGCGCAGGCAGTAGCCGGTTCCCGACGAGCGCGACCATCTCGTCGTCGTCGTGGTTCAGGTGTTGCAGGAACACCCGCGTGACGCCGAGATCGCGCAGCTCGCCGATCCGCTCTGCGACCTCCTCCACGGTCCCCACGAGCCAGCGGTCGCGGCGCTCTGCGATCAGCGTCTCGGGGCCCGTTCCGTCGGCTCGGATCGCCAGAAACCGCCGGACGCGATCGAGCACGTCGGCACGCGTCTCGCCGACGAAGCAGGCCGTCATCACCGAGTAGCCGAGCGTGGCGGGATCGCGATCCGACTCCGCGCAGGCGCGATCGAGCGCGACCTTGCGCCTTCGGAGCTCCCCGTTCGGAGCGCCCAGCGTGTTCACCTCGCTCGCGTACCGGGCGGCGAGCGCCGCGAACCGCCTCTTGACCGAGCCTCCGAGGAGGAGCGGAGGATGCGGCTGCTGGACGGGTCGCGGCAGGGCCAGCTGCTCGCGAAGACGGTAGGCGGGCCCGTCGTGATCGAACCGACCCTCCGTCCACGACCGCACGACGACGTCGACCTGCTCGGCGAAGAGCTCGAACCGCTGCTTGCCGTCCAGGAAGGCGAAGCCGTGCGCCTCGTGCTCGCGCTCGTACCAGCCGGAGCCCATCCCGACGTCGACGCGGCCTCCCGAGATGTGGTCGACCGTGACAGCCATCCTGGCCAGCACGCTCGGGTGGCGGAAGGTCGCCGGCGAGACGAGCGTGCCGAGCCGGATTCGCTCCGTGATCGCCGCGAGCCCGGCGAGCGTCGCCCACGCGTCGAGAGCGTCTGCATCGGCTCGGATGATCGCCGTGTAGTGGTCAGACCTGAAGAGCCCCTCGAGCCCGTGGCGCTCCGTCAGTCGGGCGATGCGCACCCAGTCGTCCCAGGTGACGCCCTCCTGGCCCTCGATCATCAGACAGATCCGCATGCCGCCTATTCCAGTGGATCGACCTCGTAGCCGTCGTCCGTCGCGACCACGTGGACGCCGGCGCCCTTCGCGAGCGGCGCGACGATCTCGCCGGTGAGGCCGAGGACTGCCGCCTCGTTCATCGGACTGTGGCCGACGACCAGCGCGCGTCCGTCCGCGGGGAGGCTTTCGAAGACGCGCCGGAGTGCCGCACCGAGCCGCTCGGAGTCGTCCGCGACGAGCTCCGGGTCCGCCTCGCGCAGCGCCAAGAGAGCCCCGCTTCCCGCCTTCCCGTACGCCGAGCGCCAGCGGTCCTCGACCTGCGACCGCAGACCCGGCTCCACCACGACGCCGCCCGGCACTCGCTCGCCGAGCGCGGCGAGGAAGCAGGCGAGCGTCTGCGTCGCGCGCTGGGCACCGGTCGAGATCGCGACGTGGTAGCCGCCCCGAAGGCGAGCGCCGATCGCGAGCGCAGATGCCACGCCGTCGGCGGTAAGGACGTCCTCGTCGGCATCTGTGTGCCGCCGGAGCTCGACCACCCTACTCACCGAGGCGACGCTACCATCGCGTCGATGCCCGAGATCGAGGGGTACGGGTTCGGGCGCGTGACGATCGACGGGCGCGAAGAGACGCGCGACGTCATCGTGCTCCCCGACCGCGTCGTACGCGACTGGTGGCGCAAGGAAGGGCACTCGCTCGTCCTCGACGATCTGGTCGACGTGCTCGAAGAGCTCCCCGAGCGCCTGCTCGTCGGCACCGGCGCATACGGGCAGCTCGAGCCTGATCCGAGCGCGCTCGAGGCGCTGCGCAACCGCGGCATCGAGGTCGAGGTGCTCCCGACCGCAGACGCCGTCGAGCGCTATTGCGAGCTCGATCCGCAGCGCACCGCCGCCGCGCTGCACCTGACGTGCTGACCTGACGGCGGCTAGCTGTCACTCCGTGTCAGGGCAGCGAGCTCGTCCCCGTCGGTGACAGGCATCCGACACGCGAAGCGCTCGCAGAGGTAGACGGCCGACTTCCCGTCCACGCGCGTCTTTCCCGCGAGCAGCGGCACGTCCTCGGACGGGCCGATCGCGACGACCGTCCTCGGCTGGAAGGGAGCGAGTGCCGTCCGCGCGACGGGCGAGTCGACATCGCCGAGGATTGCGATCTCTCTGCGCGCGCTCAGCCACAAGTCGATGCCGCAAAGCATCCAAGCGAAGAAGCCGGGCGCACGCCGAAGCGCCGGCTCCGCGAGCCGGAAGACCGAGACCGCACGCCGCTCGAGCTCGTCGTCGTCCCAGATTCGCGACAGCCGCAGCAGGACGTGCGCCAGCATCGAGTTCCCCGAGGGAACAGGCGTGTCCTGCAGGTCCTTCGTGCGCGGGACCCGCGGGTCCCCGCTCTCGGGCGAGAGGAAGAACCCGCCGTGCTCGTCGTCCTCGAACAGCTCGACCGCGAGCAGAGCGAGGCGACGCGCCTCGGTCAGCCAGCGCAGCTCGCCCGTCGCGACGTGAAGCTCGATCAGCCCGTGAGCGACGTTCGCGTAGTCGTCGAGGAAGCCGAAGCCACTCGTCCGCCCGTCGCGCATCGAGCGCAGGAGACGGCCGTCGTCGGTGGACATGGGGCCGAGCAAGAACGCTCCGAGGGAACGCGCGGCATCGAGCCAGTCCGGGCGCACGAGCCGATACCCCGCCTCGGACAGTGCAGCGAGCGCCAGGCCGTTCCACGACGCGAGCGCCTTGTCGTCGCGGAACGGCTGCGGCCGCGCGTCCCTGTGCGCGCGCACACGATCTCTCAGCTCGGGGTCGAGCTCGCCGCGCACGACGTAGCGCCCGTGCTCGAACGGCTCGAGCAGCTCCGCAGGCAAGCCGACCGCGGCGGCCTCCTCCGGCGTCCACGTGTACGTCAGGCCCTCGACGCCTCCCGTGTCCGCGTCCTGGGCGGACGCGAGACCACCGTCGGGAAGCGCAAGCTCGCGCAGCATGTACTCGACGGTCTCCTCGACCACTCGTCGGTACCGACCGCGCCCGGTGACGACCCAGGCATGGAGGTAGGTCGTGGCGAGGACGGCGTTGTCGTAAAGCATCTTCTCGAAGTGCGGGACGAGCCACCGGTCGTCCACGGAGTAGCGGTGGAACCCGCCCGCGACGACGTCGTAGAAGCCGCCGGCGGCCATCCCGTCGAGGGTCGCCGTGACCATTTCCCGCGAGCGCTCGTCGGCGCGGCGGAGGAGGAGCTCGAGCGTCGACACAGCCGGGAATTTCGGCGCGCGGCCGAAGCCGCCGAACGCCGGCTCGAACGTCGCAGCGATCGTGCGCGCCGCCTCGGACACGAGCGAGGATGTCAGCGGCTCGGTGGAAGGACCGCTGCTCGCGGTCGAACGGAGGGCACCGTCGATCCGCTCCGCCTGGCGCTCGATGTCGTCGCGCCGCTCGCGCCACGTCTCGGCCACGGCGCGCAGGAGCTCCGGGAAGCTCGGGATCCCGTGGCGCGGCTCCGGCGGGAAGTACGTGCCCGCGTAGAACGGTCGCCCCGCGGGAGTCATGAACACCGTCGTCGGCCACCCTCCCGCGCCCGTCATTCCCACCGTCGCCTCCATGGTCACCGCGTCCACGTCCGGCCGCTCCTCGCGGTCCACCTTGACGTTCACGAAGAGCTCGTTCATCAACGCGGCGGTCGTCGGGCTCTCGAACGACTCGTGCGCCATGACGTGGCACCAGTGGCACGAGCTGTACCCCACCGAGACGAGAAGCGGCCTGTCCTCGGCCCGGGCGCGCTCGAACGCCTCGTCCCCCCACTCGTACCAGTCGACCGGGTTCTCCGCATGCTGGAGCAGGTACGGGCTCGTCGCGCCCGCGAGCCGATTCATCCCGGGAGCGTACGTGCCGGGTTGCCTGCGTCCGACGGGTACGAGATGATCGCGCGCCATGAAAAGGACATTCACCTGGCTCGTGTTCGTCGGTGGCGTCGTCGTCGTGCTCGGCGTCCTCTGGCAGGCGTTCTCCATCGCCGCCTACGTCCGCAGTGGAGACGAGGGTGCGATCGACGCCCATCTCACCGGATCGTTCTTCGTCCACGCGGGGCAGCTCGCGATCGTGATCGGGGCTCTCGTCGTGTACTGGAAGAACTGGTGGATGGTCGGCGGCGCGTTCGGCTTTCTGGTCCTCTCGTTCACGCAGCTCGCCTTCCTCGGCAACACGGACGAGGAGGGTGATTGGATCAACGGCCTCCACGGCTTCCTTGCTCTGATCGTCCTCATCGCTGCGCTTCTGTACGCGCAGCGCGCAGGACGGGAGCTCGGCCTCAGGCGGTCGAGCGGCGCTGCCGGTAGTGCCTGACGACCTCGACGAGGAGTCCGGCCGTGAGGGCAAGCGCCAACGCAATCGCGAGGCCCCAGACGGGATGATCCTCGAACGTCTTGCCGCCGAAGTAGCCGAGTAGGGCGGCATACGTCGCCCAGATGAACCCGGCCACGACGTCGTAGACGATGAAGCGCCGCCACGGAAGCGAGTGCACGTACCCGGCCGAGAACGTCACGGCCGTCCGGCCGCCCGGGATGACGCGCGCGATGATGATGATGTAGGCACCCCGCTCGTCGAGCGTCCGCTCCGCCCACTCGAGGCGCTTCCGGGACTTCTCGCTCCGGAACCAGCGCTTCACGGTGTGCTCACCGACCCAGGTGCCGATCCCGTACGAGATGTTGTCGCCGACGATCGCGCCCGCCGCGCCGGCGAGGATGACGAGGGGCAGCACGAGATCTCCCGACGCAGAGAGGTTGCCGCCGATGACCACAACGGTCTCACTGGGAACGAGCGGGAAGAACGCGTCGACGACGGCCACGCCGAAGATCACGAAGTAGCTCCACCACGTGTCGGAGATCCAGTCGGCGATCTGGTCGAAGTCGAGCCAGTTCGGCATCCGCGCATCCTCGCAGCCGCGATGATCCACCGATGGCGCTTCTCCCCCTCGCAGGCGTTCGCGCGGTCGACGTGACCACGTCCATCGCCGGGCCGTACTGCGCCGAGATCCTCGCCGCCCTCGGGGCGGACGTGGTCAAGGTCGAGCGACCCGACACGGGCGACGACGGCCGCGCGTGGGGGCCGCCCTTCTGGAACGGGCAGAGCGCGATGTTCCTCGCGGTGAACGCGGGGAAGCGCTCGCTCGCCGTCTCGCTTGGTGACGAGCGCGGGCAGGAGGTGGTGCACCGCCTCGCCGAGCAGGCGGACGTGTTCCTGCAGAGCTTGAGACCGGGCCTCGCCGAGCGACTCGACCTCGGCGCGGAGGCGCTTCGGGCCCGGAACACCCGGCTCGTGTACTGCTCGGTCGGCGCTTACGGGCACGTGGGGCCGCTGTCCGAAGAGCCGGGCTACGACGCGCTCATGCAGGCGGCCGGCGGGCTCATCAGCATGACCGGCGAACCGGGCCGCTCGGGAGTTCGCGTCGGGTCGTCGCTCATCGACATGGGCACCGGGATCTGGTCGGCGCTCGGCATCGTCGCCGCCCTGCTCGAGCGCGAGCGCACCGGACGGGGCACGTTCGTGGACACGTCGCTCTACGAGACCGCGTTGGCCTACATCGGCTACCACCTCGTCGGCTACCTCGCGGACGGGACCGTGCCCAGGGGTGAAGGAACCGTGTTTCCGATGGTCGCGCCGTACCAGGTCTTCCCCACCCGAGACGGTGAGCTGATGGTGGCCGGCGGGAACGACCGCCTCTTCGCCGTGCTCTGCGACGTGCTCGAGCTCCCCGAGCTCAGCGTGGACGAGCGGTTCCGGACCAATCCGGACCGCGTCCGGAACCGCGAGGCGCTCGTCGCGCTTGTCTCGGAACGACTGCGTGAGCGCGACACGGCCGACTGGCACACGCGGTTGACCGCTGCCGGTGTCCCCGCGGCACCGGTCGCGGACGTCGCCGATGTCGCGGCTGCGGAGCAGACCCGGGCTCTTCGCATGCTGCAGCCGGTCGAGCACCCGAGTATCCCCGGGCTGCAGCTACCTGCACTGCCGCTCTCGTTCGATCGGAGTCGAGCAGGTCACCGTGCCCCGCCTCCCCTCGTCGGCCAGCACACGGCCGAAATTCTCGGCGAGCTCGGCTACGAGCCGGGCGAGATCGAGGCGCTCGCAACTGCGGGCGTCGTCGCGCTGGCACCGACCGGTTAGGCTCAGCGCCATGCCCGAAGAGACGGAGGGGACCGAGCCCGAGTCGGGCCTCGAGCACGAGCCGGCGGAAGACTCGAGCGCCCAGCCGACAGTGGTGGCAGAGCCGACGTCCCCACAGCCCCCGCGACGCCTCGAGCGCAGCAAGAAGGATCGCGTCATCGCGGGAGTCTGCGGCGGTCTCGGGGAGTACTTCGGGGTCGACGCGGTGCTCATCAGGATCGTCGCCCTCGTGCTCATCTTCGCGGGCGGCGCCGGTCTGCTGCTGTACGCCATCGGGTGGATCGCGATGCCCGAGGCAGCGGACGAAAGCGACGACGCGGAGGCGTCCACACCCTCGACCGCAGCGCGGGCCGAGAGCACCTCCAGGCCGGTCGTCCTGGGCCTCGTTTTCGTCGCGCTGGGCGCGTTCTTCCTGATCGACGAGATCTGGGCCGACGCGCTCTCCTGGCAGTACATCTGGCCCGTCGCATTGATCGCCGTCGGGGTCGTCGTCCTCCTCCGCGCCCGGCAGTGACTGCTCGCATAGGGCTCGGGCTCGTCCTCGTCGCGGCCGGGACCCTCTGGTTCCTCTCGGCGGCTGACGTCGTCGACGTTCCCTACCAGGTGTCGGTCGGCGTCCTGCTCGTGCTCATCGGGCTCCTCATCGTCCTCACGCCGGGCCGCCATGGCGGGCTCATCGTGCTCGGGGTAATCGTCGTGCTCGTCGGCATCCCGGCGCTCTTCGTCGACTCGGACGTGTGGACCGAGGGCATCGGCGACGAGACCGAGACCCCACTCACGGCAGCGGACCTCGACCCCTACAAACAGGGGATCGGGAAGCTCACCGTGGACCTGACAGCGCCCGAGCTCGATCTCGACGAACGGATCGTCGAGGCGAGCCTCGGAATCGGCGACCTCCTCGTGTTGGTTCCCGCGGATACCGACGTGACGCTCGATGCCCACGCGGGCATCGGTCACATCGACGCGCTGGATCGTGAAGAGGACGGGATCGACGTCGAGCTCGAGGGGGTCTCGAGCACGTCGGGCTCGCAGGAGCTCGTCCTCCGGCTAGACGTGGGCATCGGCAACATCCGCGTCGAGACGCAGGACTAACTGCGAATACCTCGCGTTCCCGGGGCGGCGCCCGGCTTCGCCGGGCGGGAGCCGGGGCGCCGGGGGCGCGAGGTCACTCGTACGCGATCGCCTTGAGCGGGTCGAGCTTGGCCGCACGCCGCGCCGGGAAGACCGCCGCCACGAGGCCGACGATGATCGCCGCGACCACGAAGATGACCACCTGCGTCGTCGGGAACGAGAAGACGATGAAGTCCACCCGGGCGATCAGCAGAGCGCCGAGAACGATCCCGAGGATGATTCCGAGAGCCGCGCCGATGAGCGCTGTGATCACGCTCTCGTGCCGGATCATGCGGCGCACCTGACGGCGCGTCATCCCGATGGCCCGCAGCATGCCGATCTCGCGCGTGCGCTCGAAGACGGTGAGCACGAGCGTGTTCACGATGCCGAAGAGGCTCACGATCACGGAGAGAGCCAGCAGGACGTAGAGGATGTTCAACACCGCCGAGAGCCCGGAGATCTGGTTGTCGATGAACTGCTGTCGCGTCTGGGCCTTGGCATTCGGGAACGGAGCGAGCGCCTCGTCGAGCGCCGCGGTGTTCGCGTCGTTCACGTCTCCCTCCAGCGCGATGAAGGAGTAGAGGTTGCGCGGGTTCTCGACCCTGGCGTCCCAGGCCTCGGTCGAGATGGTCACGTTGCCGAACGGCGAGCCGCCCGTCGGCGGGTCGAAGATCCCCCGGACGACGAAGGTCGCGGTGTCCCCGCTCGGGAAGGTGACCTCGATCGGTGAGCCGACCTCGAGATCGTTGTCGTCCGCATACCCGTCGTCGACGAACGCTCCGTCGCTGCCGAGGTTCGCCAACACGTCCTGCGACCCATCCTTCCACTTCAGCGCGATGAGGTCGCGCGCGGACGGGTCGACCGCGGTCGCGAAGATCGTCTCGTCGAACGCCCTCAGCTCGCCGGTGCGCACGTTCATGACTGCGACGACGCCGGGCGCTTTCGACGCGGCCTCGGCGGCGTCGAGAGGGATCGGTGAGAAGTTGTTCTGCGCCGTGATCGCGTAGTCGGAGTCCGAGTCCTTCCAGAGGTCGTTCACCGCGCCCTCGAACGAGGCGATGATTCCGGCCGCGAGCGTGGCGACGAGCGTGACGAGTGCAAGGCCGATCATGAGCGCCGCGGCCGTCGAGGCGGTGCGCTGGGGGTTGCGGCGGGCGTTTTCGCTTCCGACCCGCGTCGTCGAGCGGTCGGGGATGACGCCGGGGAACTCGGCCGGCCACTCCGGCTTCCATCGCGTCAGCGCCTTGACCAGCCACATGATCAGGACGATCAGGAGGAGGAGCGGGTTGATGAGCGCACCCCCGACGAACGCGAGCGCGCGCTTCCACGACGCCCCCGGCCCCCAGGCGCCGAAGCGCAGGAGCCAGTACGGCAAGGTGAAGAACGGCCAGATGACGACCGCGAGCGCGAAGACCGACCAGCGCGCGATCGGCGACATGAAGACCGAGAGGCTCGGGATCAGGCGGGTCGTCACGCGCGCGACGCCGAAGAACACGAGGAGGACGCCGAGCCCCATCCAGAGCAGCACGCTCGTCGTGCCCAGTCCTGGCACGAACAGGCCATACACGAGAGCAGCGAAGCCGAGCGCGCCGGAGACGAGCGCGCCGAGAGTCCGCGACGGGAACAGTGCGCAGCCGAGGAGCGTCAGGATCAGGCCGACGACTGCCAGCAGGACGCTGACGAGCGTGTTGCCGGGGGTCGTCGTGATGACGAGCACGCCTCCGACGACGCCGACCGCGGTCACGACGACCGCCCGCAGGAGGCCCCGTACGCGGTCGAGTGGCTCGCCAGGAAGCGTGGCCCCCTCCTGTACCGCGGCGATCGGCGGCACCATGGTCGCGCGGAAGCCCGGGTAGACGCTCGCGAGGAGAGTCACCAGGATCCCGGCCGCGAGCGCGACGACGATCGTCCGCGGTTCGAAGACGAGCCCGGTATTGGGAAGCGTGAAGCCGAGGGCGTCGAACAGCCCGAACAACCCCTTCGCGAGCAGCAGGCCGAGGAAGAGGCCGACGACGGAGGCGACGATGCCGACGACGAGCGCCTCGACGATCACGGACCCCAGGATCTGTCGATTCGTGGCGCCGATCGTCCGCAGCGTCGCGAACTCGCGCGTCCGCTGGGCGATCGTGATCGAGAGCGAGTTCGCGATGACGAACGAGCCTACGAACAGCGCGATGCCTCCGAACGCGAGGAGGAAGGTCTGCAGGAAGCTGATGAACTCGTTCGTTTCCTCCGCGTCGGCCCTGGCCTGCTCCTCGCCCGTGTTCACCTGGGCACCCCGGGGAAGGATCTCCTGGATCTGCGCCACGAGCTCGGAAGGTGTGGTGCCCGGCTTCGACGCGACGGCGATCTCGTCCAGCCTGCCCTGCTTCTTGAAGAGCCGCTGGGCCGTCGGGAGGTCGAAGCCGGCGAGCGTCGCGCCGCCGATCGTCAGCCCGGAGCTGAACTGCATGACCCCGGAGATCGGCATCTCCACGACCGGCCCCTCCGCCTGGACGCCGACGACTTGCCCCACTTCGAAGTCCTCCTTGGCCGCCGTCTCCTTGTCGACGCTGACCTCGTTCGGTCCCGGCCAGTGGCCCTCGACCAGGGTGAGCGGATTGAACGGCGAGTCCGGGTCGGCGATCGAGAAGCCGAGGTTCGGCGCGCCACCGTACACGATCGCCTTGCCGTCCTCGCCGATCAGCTGCGTCGCTTCGGAGTCGACGCTGCCCTCCGCTTGGGCGACGCCCGGAAGCTCCCGCACTTGCGAGAGCAGCGACTCGTCGAGCGTCGGCTCGTCGGCGCCGCTCCCATCGCTCAGGTCGAATGCGGACTTGCCGCTGATGACCGCGTTCGAGCCCTCGCGGATGTCGGTGAAGATCTTGTCGAACGCCTGGTCGATCGAGTCCGTCAGGACATAGGTGCCGCTGATCATCGCGACGCCGAGGACGATCGCGAACGCCGTCAGCGCGGTTCGCAGCTTCCGGCTCAGCAGTCCGCGGACGGCGAAGCGACTCATGGCGCGAGGTTACTCGTAGGCGATGGCTTCGAGCGGATTGAGCTTTGCTGCTCGACGGGCAGGCATGATCGCGGCGAGGATCCCGATGACGATCGCGACGATCGTCAGCACGAGGAGCTGGACCCACGGGATCGCGAACCGCACGTCGTACTCGGACAGCGCCCGATTCACGAGGGCCGCGAGGAAGATGCCGAGGGGCAGGCCGACGGCGGCGCCGATCAGCGCGGTGATGATGCTCTCCTGGCGAATCATCCGGCGCACCTGCCGGCGCGTCATCCCGATCGCCCGCAGCATCCCGATCTCGCGTGTGCGCTCGTAGACGGACAGGACGAGCGTGTTGATCATCCCGAAGACGCTCACGAACACCGCCAGCGTGAGCATGACGTACAGGAACGAGATGAACTCGTTGAAATCGGAGTCCTCTCGCTCGATCCACTCCTCGCGTGTCTCGAGCTGCGTGTCGGGGAAGCCGGCGATGGCTTCCTCCAGCTGTGCACGGTTCCGATCGTTCGGGTCGCCGGCCACGTTCGCCCACGTCCAGCGGTTACGCGGACGGTCGTACAGCGTGTCGAAGAGCTCCGTGGAGACGTTGACACTCTCGAGCAGCGGATAGAACGGCGGCGGCTCGAACGTGCCGACCACTGCGACCTTCGCGGTGCGGTCCGCCGTCGACCGGAGCGTCAGGACGCTTCCGACCGTGATGTCGTGATCGTCCGCGTAGTTCCTGCTAACCACGGCGTGGGTCGTCCCGAGATTCGCGAGCACGGATTCGTCGCCGTCGCGCCAGTCGAAGACGTACGCCTCCGCGATCTTGTCGGGATCGACGCCGCCGATCTCGGCCGAGTCGCCGTTGACGAGCCCTGCGTCGGAACGGACGTTCGTCACGAGCTCGGCCGCGGACGATGCCGCGAGCGCGTCACCGGTAGCCGCGACGAACGGCGTGTAGCCGTCGGTCGACGTCACGACGTAGTCCGCGGCGACCTGGTCCTCGATGGCCTCGCGGTTCGACGCCTTCATGCCGTTCGTGAGCGTCGCGATGAACGCGACGAGCGCGATGCCGATCATGAGAGCGGCCGCCGTCGCGGCCGTGCGGCTCGGGTTCCTGCGCGCGTTCTCGCCTCCGGTACGGGTTGCCACCCGGTCCGGGACGACGCCGGGGAACTCCGCGGGCCACTCCGGCTCCCACCTCGTCACCGCCCGTCGCAGCCACATGAACAGCACGATCGGCAGCAGGAACGGATTGAGGAGCGCTCCGGCGAGGAACGCGCCGACCCGGCCGAGGGCCGATCCCGGGCCCCACACACCGTGGCGCTGGAGCCAGTAGGGCAGGAGGAAGAACGGCCAGGCCAGGACGGTCAGCCCGAACGCCGCCCAGCGGCCGATGGGGCTCGAGACGATGGCGAGCGGGCGTACGACGCGTGACGAGAGCATCGCCACCCCCAGGAAGAGGAGCAGCACGCCGGCGGCGATCGACAGCAGCCGGTCTGCGGTGCCCAGCTCGTCGGCGAACATCGCGCGTCCGAGGACGACGAGCGCCACGACGACGACCACCAACGCGATCCAAGGCACGAAGGGGGCGAGCCGCGAGCGCGGCAACGTCGCGCCCTCGCGCACGGCGGCGATCGGCGGCACGCGTGTCGCCCGGATCGCAGGGAAGAGGCCCGCGAGGAGCGTGATGCCGATGCCGACGATCAGCGAGACGACGATCGTCCTGGTGGCGAAGACGCGATCGGCGCTCGGGAGATCGACACCGAGGCTCCCGAACAGCGCCTCGATGCCTTCGGCCAGGACGAGACCCAGCGCGAGCCCGGCGAGCGAGGCGAAGAGCCCGATCACGAGCGACTCGAGGATTACGGAACCGAGGATCTGACGCCGCGACGCGCCGATCGTGCGCAGCGTCGCGAACTCACGCGTGCGCTGGGCGACGGTGATCGAGAACGTGTTGAAGATGACGAATGCGCCCACGAAGAGGGCGATGAAGCCGAAAGTGAGGAGGAAGTACCTGAAGATGGACGTGAAGTCGCTCACCTCGTCCGCCTGCTCCTGAGCCTCGGCCGTAGCGCTGACGACCTCTGCACCATCGGGCAGGACGGGGGCGATCGCCTCGACGACCTCGTCCTCGGACACGTCCTCGCGCGCGGCGACGGAGATCACGTCGTACTGCCCTTCGCGCCCCAGGAGCTCCTGAGCGGTGGGTACGGTGAACACCGTGAAGCTGAAGCCTCCGAGGCTCTCGACATCGCCGTACTGCGCGACACCGACGAGCTCGAAACCGCGCTTCGGCTGCAGCGTCGAGATCTCGACGGTGTCGCCGACCTCGAAGCCCTGCTCGTCGACCGTCCCGGAATCGATGACGACCTCGTCCGGCCCTGCGGGCCACCGACCCTCGAGGAGGTTGAGCGGGTTGAACCGATCGTAGGCCGGATCGGTGTCGATGCCGAACCCGAGCGTCGGCCAGCCTTCCGAGCTCGCGGGCTCACCTTTCTCGTCGAGGATCTTGGTGCTCCTCTCGTCCAGCACGCTGCCGGTCGCGAGCGCGACCTCGTCGACGCCGCGCACGGCGTCGAGCAGCGAGGAGTCGACCGGCGGCGGAGGCGGCTTCTCCCCGTCGATCGAGATGTCGAGGCCCTTGCCCGTCACGACGGCATCAGTGCCCGCGTACGAGTCGACCAGAAGGTTGTTGAAAGCCCGCTGGACCGTGTCCGTGAGGATGTAGGTGCCACTGATCATCGCGACGCCGAGGACGATCGCGATGCCGGTGAGAACTGCGCGAAGCTTCCGCCCCGCGAGGCCGCGGAGGGCGACCTTGGTCAACCCGTCGCCAGCTCCTCCATCACCGAATGGATCGTGTGGGCGTCGCACTCGCCGAGCTCGCGCACGATCTCGCCGTCCGCGAGGAACAGCACGCGATGCGCGGCCGCCGCCGCGCGGGCGTCATGCGTGACCATCACGATCGTCTGGCCGTACTCGTCGACAGACCGGCGCAGGAGCTCGAGGATCTCCGCGCTGGTCGCCGAGTCGAGGTTCCCGGTCGGCTCGTCCGCGAACAGGACAGTCGGCCTGGAGATGAGGGCACGCGCGATGGCGACGCGCTGCTGCTGGCCGCCGGAGAGCTCCGAAGGTCGATGGGACAGGCGGTCGCCGAGACCGACGTCCGAGACGAGCTGCTCGAACCACGCGTCGTCCGGCTTCTCGCCGGCGATCGTGAGCGGGAGGAGGATGTTCTCCTTCGCGCTCAGCATCGGCAGCAGGTTGAAGAACTGGAAGACGAAGCCGATGTGCTCGCGGCGAAGCTTCGTCAGATCGTTGTCGCCGAGCGACGTGATCTCCGTCCCGGCGATCCCGACGGTGCCGGACGTCGGCTTGTCGAGCCCGGCGAGGATGTGCATCAGCGTCGACTTGCCCGAGCCCGACGGCCCCATGACGGCGGTCGCCTTGCTCGGTGCGATCTCGACCGTCACCCCGCGCAGCGCGTCGACGGCAGTGTCGCCCTCACCGTAGCGGCGCGTCACTCTGCTGGCGACGACGACCGCGCCATTCTGGCTCTCACTCATTCCTCCGGGCTCCTCTCTCCAGTTGCGAGCGGCGAAGGCTATCCCCCTTTCGGCCCTTTGCCAACAGCCGACCCGTCGGCCACAGTGCGATCGTGGAGACTCGCAACGACATCCGCGACGAGCTGGAGCGTGCGCGCGCAACGACGGAGCAGCTACTCTCGCCCGTCTCCGACGAGGGCATGGCGGCGACGATCTCGCCCCGTGTCCCGCCGCTCGTGTGGAGCTACGCGCACGTCGCCCGGTTCGAGGAGCTGTGGATCCTGCGCACCGTCGCCGGCGAGCGCCCGATCCCCGACGCCCACGAGCACGTCTACGACGCCTTCCGCCGCGAGCGCTCGAACGGGACGAAGCTTCCGACGCTGAATCCCGCAGCCGTTCGCGCCTACGCGGCCGACGTGCGGGAGCGGGCGCTCGACGTGCTCGAGCGGATCGACCTCGAGGCACCCGACGTCCTCGTCCGTCGCGGCTTCGTCTTCGGGCTCGTGGTCCAGAACGAGCTGCAGTCGCACGAGTCGATGCTCGAGGCGTTGCAGTGCCGGATGAACGGCGAGTACCCGGTGACCGACGGGACCTCTCCGGATCGCGCGCCGGGCGGCCCGGACGAGATCGAGCTTCCGGGAGGCGTGTTCACGCTCGGCGCCATGTACGAGCCCTGGGCGTACGACAACGAGCTCGAGCCGCACGAGGTCGATCTGCCGCCGTTCCGTATCGACCGCTCCCCGGTGACGAATGGCGAGTTCGCAGAGTTCATCGAGGCTCGCGGCTATCGCTCGCCGAAGAACTGGAGCGACGCGGGCTGGGAGTGGCGCGAGCGGGAAAACGTCGACGCTCCGCTGTACTGGGAGTGGTCGGAATACGGCTGGGAGCGCGTCCGCTTCGGCAAGCGCGAGCCCATCACGCCCTGGGAGCCCGTGCAGCACGTCTCGTTCTACGAGGCCGAGGCATACGCACGGTGGGTCGGCAAGCGCCTCCCGAGCGAGATCGAGTGGGAGCGCGCAGCGAGCTGGCACGACCGCGAGGGCAAGTTCCGATACCCGTGGGGTCAGGCGTGGATGGGCTTCGAGGCGAGCCTCGACCGCCGCCGCTTCTGCCCCGCCCCGGCCGGCTCGTACGCGGGCGGTGTGAGCCCTGTGGGCTGTGTCCAGATGGCCGGAGACGTCTGGGAGTGGACCTCGTCGTCGTTCCAGCCGTATCCGGGGTTTCTGCCGTTCCCGTATCCCGAGTGCTCCGAGGTCAACTTCGGCGACGACGTGCGGGTGCTTCGGGGCGGCTCCTGGGCGACCGACGCCCTCGTCGCGCGAACGTCCTTCCGTCGCTGGGAGAGCCCGGAGCGCCGTGAGGCGTTCGCCGGCTTCCGCTGCGCCCGCAACGCCTAGAGAGAAGCGGCGAGCCTCTCGCGGAGCTTCTCCGCTCCGCCCGCCTCGAGCGCGCCGAGCATCGCCTCGCGTCCCGCGGCCACGGCACGATCCAGTGCCGAGAACTCGCGCAGGGCGACGTCCTGGACGTCGGGCTTGACGACGAGGTCGGCGAGCCCGCGATTGCGCTCCGCGCGCTCGACGCTGCCGAGGACGGTCGCGCGCGAGAGTGTCTCCATGATCGAGGGAAGCGCCGGCGCGATCGACTCGTCCAGCTCCTCGAGTCGCCGGATCACGTCGACCGCGACGATCGGCCCTTCGTCGTCCGCGGCCATGACGTCGACCGGGAGGTTGTTCAAGACGCCGCCGTCGACGAGCAGGTGTCCCGGTCGGGAAACCGGCGGGACCAACCCGGGGATCGACATGCTCGCGCCGACGGCCTCGAGCACCAGCCCTCGACGATGGACGACGGACCGGCTCGCGAGCAGATCTGCGCTGACCGTGAAGAACGAGGTCGGGAGCTCCTCGACGATCCGGTCTCCGAATACGCGCTCGAGCATCCGCGCTGCCTTGCGCGAGCGGATCAGTGAGACCCGCGGCAGCGTGTAGTCGTTGAACGGCGAGCGGCGCACGAGCTCCGCGCGGCAGCGGTCGCGCATCTCCCCCGGGTCGAAGCCGACGGCGTGCATGCCGCCGATGAAGGAGCCGATGCTGCACCCGCCCACCCGGTCGATCTCGAACCCGGCTTCGCCGAGAGCCTCGATCGCCCCGATGTGCGCGTAGCCGCGCGCGCCGCCGCCGGAGAGGACGACGCCGAGCGCGCGACCGACGATCCGACGGGCCACACGCGCGACCGACGCGTCGCTCCCGTCGGCATCGAGGCGATGGTGAGCTCGGGGCGGCGCCAGCTCGTCGAGCAGCGACACGAGGCGGGCGCGCGAGACACGATCGGCGAAGACGAGATCGATGTCCCCGGGTGCGGCCGTCGCGGGCTCCGCATCCGTATCGACGAGCACGACGCGGCGATCGGACTGCCGCGAGCAGAACGCGCTCCACGCGTCGTCTCCGACTGCCGCGAGCACGACGTGCACGTTCTCCCGCTCGGCGCGATCGAGCGCCTCCGCATGATCGTCGCCGCAGTCCTCGGACGTCAGCATCGCGACGCTTCCGAACCGTCGGAGCGCAGCGGCGAGCCGAGTCGCGAACGCCACCGCCTCGGCGCCGCCGGGCCCGAGAGCGCCGACGGAGATCACGCACGGACGTACGGTCGGCGGCAACAGCTCCCCGCTTGCCTGCAGCTGGAACGCGAGCGCGCGGGCCACTGCGATCGCAAAGCCGGAGTCGCGCTCGAGCAGCTCGTGGAACACGTCCGCATCGAGCTCGAGCAGCTCGCTGTCGCGGACCGCCTCGACGCTCGCGGATCGGGGTGAGCCCGTCAGGAGTGCCAGCTCTCCGATGGCGGCACCCGCACCCAGCTCCCGCACGACCTTCGGCCCGTCCTCCTGCTCCACGAGCACTCGGAGGCGCCCGCTGCGAACGAGGTACAGGCGATCTCCCGATTCCCCCTGGCGGATCACCACGTCTCCGGCCTGGACCCGCACAGCCCGGAGGTGCTCGAAGAGCGCGTCGAAGGTCTCGCCGTCCGCGCCCGCCAGCAGCGGAACCTGCGCGAGCAGGTGTTGCGCCGATCCGATCTGCCCGACGCTCATGCCGACCCCCTGGGCTCGGGAGTGAGGCGTCTAGGCTAACGCATGAGCGACGTCGCCTCGGTCAATACCTCGCCGAGGATCGACGTGATCTCGTCGAACTCCGCCTGACCGGCGACGAGCGGCGGCGAGATCTGGATCACCGGATCTCCGCGATCGTCCGCCCGGCAGATGAGTCCGGCGTCGAAGAGCGCGTTCGAGAGGTAGCCCCGGAGGAGCTTCTCGCACTCCTCGTCCGAGAACGTCTCACGCGTGCCCTTGTCCTTCACGAGCTCGATCGCGTAGAAGAACCCGGTCCCGCGCAGGTCGCCGACGATCGGAACGTCGAGGAGCTGCGCAAGCGTCGAGCGGAACGCATCCTCGGTCGAGCGCACGTGGTCCACGATGCCCTCGCGCTTCATGATCTCGATGTTCTTGAGGGCGATCGCGCTCATGACCGGGTGCCCGCCGAACGTGATTCCGTGCGAGAACATCGACGTCTCGCCCATGAATGGCTCCATGACGCGATCCGTCGCGATGACCGCGCCGATCGCCGCGTAGGACGAGGAGAGACCCTTCGCGCTAGTGACGATGTCCGGGCGGATGTCGTAGCGCTCGGACCCGAACCAGTACCCGATCCGGCCGAAGCCGGTGATGACCTCGTCCGCGGAGAGCAGGATGTCGTGGCGGTCGCAGATCTCGCGCACCCCGCGCCAGTAGCCCTCCGGCGGGGTGAAGCAGCCGCCGGCGTTCTGCACGGGCTCCATGTGCACGAGGCACACCGTGTCGGGGCCCATCGCCACGATCGCCTGCTCGAGCTCGTCGAGCAGGAACCGCGTGAACTGCTCCTCGGTCTCCTCGGGAGGGCGGTGGTAGCGGTTCGTGTTCGAGACGTGCCGGACCTCGGACACGAGCGGCTCGAACGGCGTCCGGATCGCGGGGATGCCGTTGATCGAGAGCGCCCCCATCGTGGTGCCGTGGTACGCGATGTGGCGCGCTATCGCCTTGTACCGGCGGGGCGCCCGAGCGGCGGCCGCGACCACGATCGCGTCGTGCATCGTCTCGACCCCTTGGTCCGTTGCCCCTGCGCGCGCTCCCGGCGTCACGAGTCCGCGAAGCTGCTTCTCGCCGCGCGCGAGGTAGAACTGGCGAGCGAGCTTCCAGGCCGACTCGACGGCCTCGGAGCCCCCCGAGCAGAAGAACACGCGGTTCAGGTCACCGGGCGCCAACGACGCCACCTCGGCCGCGAGCTCGATCGCGCGCGGGTGGGCGTACGACCAGTTCGTGTAGAAGGGCAGCTCGCGCATCTGCTCGAGCGCCGCCTGGCCGATCTCCTCGCCGAAGGAGTAGCCGATGTTCACCGAGAAGAGGCCCGCGAGGGCGTCCAGGTAGCGCTTCCCGCTCGCGTCGTCGAGATGACAGCCATCTCCGCGCACGATGATCGGGACGTCCGCGGTCGCGTACCCGCCCATCCGGGTGAAGTGCATCCAGAGGTGGTCCTTCGCGAGCGTCTGGTACGAGGTCGCGTCGAGAACCGAAGTCGCCATGCGAGCCGTAGGCTACATCCGGCTATCGCGGGTCGGCGGACGGGAGGGGCGACAGCTGCATCTCGCCGCAGCTCCCGCGCGAGATGCACTGTCGAGGGATACGCGACGCGTTGGGGACGCGAGCGGTTGGGGCTCCGCGCCCTCGCCTCCAGCACGGACGGGAACGAGGAGTTCGCGCGCTCGAACCCGAGATCCGTGCGGGGCTCCACACCGGCGAGATCGAGCTTGCGGGCTCGGCGCCCGAAGGCATCGCCGTGCACATCGGCGCTCGGATCGCCGCTCTCGCCGGGGGGGCGAGGTCCTCGTCTCGAGCACGGTGAAGGACCTCGTCGTCGGGTCGGGGATCGACTTCGCGGACCGCGGACCGCAGGAGCTCAGGGGCGTGCCCGGCGAATGGCGCGTCTTCGCCGTCACCTGACCGCTCGGCGCAACAGGGTCAGCTCAGATGAGTGGCGGGCAGGAGCGCGTGTTGGTCCCAAGTGGGATGATGCGCAGCTCGAGTCTTTGCACCCCGAATCCGAGCGCTCTCTCCGCGAGCCTCTGGAGATCGTGCTGGGTCGGCGCTGACGTGGTCAGGTCACGGCTCCTCGTGTTCGTCTGGCGGCCCGGTACTGCCAGATGACGTTGCCGAGCGCGATGGCTATCGCCACGATGAAGATCGCGCTCGCGACGACGTTCACCTGCGGCGGCACCGACACTCTCGCGATGCCCCACACGTAGACCGGGAACGTCTGCTCCCCACCGGCGACGAAGTAGGTGATGACGAAGTCGTCGATCGAGAGCGCGAAGCCGAGGAGCGCGGCGGCGAGCATGGCCGGCGCGAGGAGCGGCAGCGTGATCTTTCGGAAGGTAGTCACCTCGTTCGCACCGAGGTCCATCGCGGCCTCCTCGAGGTGCCGGTCGAACCCGATGAGCCGGGCCTTCACCGTCACCACGATGAAGCTGACGATGAACATCACGTGCGCGATGAAGATGGTCCAGAAGCCCTGCCGGAAGATCGCGCTCTGCTGCAGGAAGAGGGCGAGAAGCGATGCGCCGAGCACGATCTCGGGCGTCGACATCGGAAGGAAGACGAGGAGGTTCGACCCACCACGGCCGCGGAAGTGGTGCCGGACGATCGCGAGCGCCATGAGTGTTCCGAGGGCCGTCGCGACCAGCGTCGCGAGTAGGCCGATCTCGATCGAGGTCATGACGGAGTCGCGCAGACCGATCGGCGCGTCCCAGTCGAGCCAGTAGTCGAAGGTGAACCCCTCCCAGACGTAGTTGAAGCGGCCGCTCGGCGCGTTGAACGAGAAGAGGATCACCACCGCGATCGGCAGCATGAGGTAGAGGCAGACGATCATCGCGTAGACGGTGAGCGCGTTGCGGGTGACGAGCTTCCAGGCGCGACTCATCCCGTGAGCTTCTCCGTCCCGACGACCTTCGCGTACACGAGGAGCGCCACCAGGATGAGCGCCATGAGGACGAACGAGAGCGACGCTGCCGTCGGGTAGTCGAGCGACTCGAGGAACTTCGCCTGGATGACGTTTCCGATCATCGCCTGGTTCGGCGTGCCGAGGAGCTCGGCGTTGATGAAGTCGCCTGCCGCAGGGATGAACGTGAGCAGCGTCCCGGCGACGATGCCTGGCGCCGAGAGCGGCAGCGTCACGCGCAGGAACGCCTGCGTCGGCGAGGCGTAGAGATCCTTCGCGGCTTCGATCAGCCGCGCGTCGACCTGCTCGAGCGAGACGTAGATCGGCAGCGCCATGAAAGGCAGGAAGTTGTAGGTGATGCCTGCGACCACCGCGAACGTCGTCGCGAGCAGGCGCCCGTCCTCGCCGAGGATGTGCAGCGTGCGCAGGATCCCGACCACGGGTCCTTCGTCCGCGAGGATGTTGAGCCACGCGAGCGTCCGGATCAGGTACGTGACGAAGAACGGCGCGACGATGAGGAGAAGGAAGAAGTTGCGCCAGGGCCCTGCGCGGAACGCGATCCAGTAGACGAGCGGGTACGCGAGCAGCAGCGCGGCGGTCGTGGCGATTCCCGCGTACAGGAACGAGCGGCCGAGCTGTGTCCGGTAGTCGGAGAACGCTTCCGTGAAGTTCGAGAACTCCCAGGTGAACTCGAAGTTCGGGAAGATCCCCGACTGGAGCGACTGGTACCCGAGGAAGCCGAGCGGGACGAGGAAGAAGACCGCAAGCCAGAGCAACCCCGGCGTGAGCAGCAGGTAGGGCGTCAGCCCGGGATGACGATGGAAGAAGCTTCCCACGGTGTCAGCAGCGAGCTACTGGCCGAGGACCCCCTGCCAGAGGGTGATGTACTCCTCGTTGTCGAGGGCCACCGAGTCGAACTGGTTCACCTGCGACAGCGTGTCGTCGTCCGGGAAGATCAGCGTGTTGTTCGCCGTCTCCGGGTCGGTCTTCGCGAGCTCCTCCTTTGCGCCCTTCACGGGCGTCACGTAGTTGATGTAGGCGGCGATCTGGGCCGCGACGACCGGGTCGTAGACGAAGTTCATGTACGTCGACGCAGTCGGCGCGCTGCCTCCGGCTGGGATGAGCATGTTGTCCGTCCAGATCATCCCACCCGCCTCCGGGATCGCCCACTTGAGCTTCGGGTTCGACGCCAGCAGCTGCACCAGGTCGCCCGACCACGCGACGGCAGCTGCGAGGTCGCCCTTTGCGAGCGGTTGCGCGTAGTCGTTCCCCGTGAACCGGCGAATCTGGCCGGAGTCCACCGCGGCCTGGACGGTTGCGATGGCGCTGTTGAACGAGTCGTCGGTGACTGCGGTCGGATCGTCCCCGTTCTGCAGCATGACGAGCCCGACCGAGTCCGCCATCTCCTGCAGCATCGTCACCTTCCCCTCGAGCTTCGGGTCTTCGAGCAGCTGCTGGACCGATGTGATCGGACCCGTGACGTCCTCGTTCCAGGCGATTCCGGTCATGCCGGACTGCCATGGGAGCGAGTACGTGCGGTCGGGATCGAACGGGGGGCTCGCCTGCGCGTCGACGAGGTTCACGATGTTCGGGATGAGGTCCTTGTCGAGCTCCTCGACCCAGCCCTCGTTGACGAGCAGACCGGGGAAGCGCGAGTTGTCCGTGAAGACGAAGATGTCGCGGTCGATGCCGTTCCCTTGCGAGAGCGGCCCCTGCACCTTCGCGAAGTACTCGGCGTTGTCGTTGATCTCCTCGTAGTAGTTGACCTTGATCCCCGTCTGCTGCGTGAACTTCTGCAGGGACGTAGGCTTGTCGACGTCGATGTAGAGCGGCCAGTTCGCGAAGTTGAGGACGTCCTTCAGTTCGCCTGCCTCGCCGCCACCGTCATCGTCGCCGCCCCCACATGCCGCGAGGATCGACGGGAAGGCCAGGAGCGCGCCGCCGACGGCGCCACGCCGCAGCAGCTCGTTTCGGGTCAGCCTTGGGTTCATTCGTCCTCCTCCTCGCTCACCGAGCCGTCCCGATCGACGACGAACGTCGACTCCGGCGACCAGCTCAGGACGACGTTTGTCCCCGGAGCGGGAACGCGTCCTCCCGCGTCGAGGTTCTGGGTGAACACCTGCACGATGCCTACCGCCGTCCGCACGACGACCTGTGTGGCGACTCCGATGTACGCAGTCTCGGAGATGCTCCCGGGCAGCTCGTTCGCGCCGCCGCCTGCCCCGATCGTGATCTTCTCCGGTCGCACGCCGGCGGCCACCTCCCCCGAACGCCCGTTCACTGTCGCGCGGACGACGGTGCCGTCTTCGAGGCGGATCGCGTCCGGGCCCTCGATCCTCCCGGGCAGGAGGTTCGAGGCGCCGAGGAAGCCTGCGACGAACGCCGTCTCCGGGTGCTCGTAGAGCTCCGTCGGCGGACCGAGCTGCTCGATGTGGCCGCTGTTCATCACCGCGATCGTGTCGGCCATCGTCATCGCCTCCTCCTGGTCGTGCGTGACGTGGACGAAGGTGATGCCGACCTCGTGCTGGATGCGCTTCAACTCCATCTGCATGTTCTTGCGCAGCTTGAGATCGAGCGCCCCGAGAGGTTCGTCGAGCAGCAGCACGCGGGGATGGTTCACGAGAGCTCGGGCGAGGGCGACGCGCTGCTGCTGGCCGCCCGAGAGCTGCTTCGGCTTCCGCCTCGCGAACCCGGACAGGCCGACGAGCTCGAGAATCTCGGCGACCCTCCCCTTGAGCTGCGCCTTCGGAACTCGCTTTCGCTCGAGTCCGAAGGCGACGTTGTCCTCGATGGACATGTGCGGGAAGAGCGCGTAGCTCTGGAAGACGGTGTTGACGTCGCGCTTGTACGGCGGGAGCCCGACGACGTCCTGATCGCCGAGGAAGATCCGCCCCTCGGTCGGCTCTTCGAAGCCGCCGATCATCCGCAGTGTCGTCGTCTTGCCGCACCCCGATGGGCCGAGCATCGCGAAGAACGAACCGGACGGGATCTCGAGCGAGATCCCGTCGACGGCGACCGTCTCGTCGAAGCGTTTGACGACCTTCTCTAGCCGCACGTCGGGTGCCTGGCGCTCCTGGACGCCTCCGGCTCCCGCCGGGCGAAGCCCGGCTTCGCCGACGACTGACGCCGCTGACGGCGCCGTGCTCTCCGGGCCCGTATCACCCATATCGTGCCCTCCGGCCCGCCGCCATCAGCGCCGCCTCAGGCGCGCCATGCACTGCGAGCGGCCTGGCGGTCGTCATTGGGCGAGCTTCACGCACACGTGCTTGATCCGCGTGTACTCCTCCATCGAGTAGACGGACATGTCCTTCCCGTAGCCCGACTCCTTGAAGCCGCCGTGCGGCATCTCCGACGTGAGCGGGAAGAGGTGCTCGTTGACCCAGACGGTGCCGAAGTCGAGCTTCGCGGCAACGTTCATCGCGCGGCCGACGTTCTCGGAGAAGACCGACGCGGCGAGCCCGTAGCGCACGTCGTTCGCCAGCTCGATCGCAGCGTCGTCAGAGGCCGCCGGCTGCACGGTCACGACCGGGCCGAAGACCTCCTTCTGGACGATCTCCGCATCCTGTGCGACGTCGGTGACGATCGTCGGCTTGACGAAGAAGCCGCGATCGCCCAGCGCCTCGCCACCCGTGACGATCGTCGCCTTCGCGTCGAGTGCGCGCTCCAGGAAGCCGAGCACACGCTCCTGCTGCTCGGCCGAGATGACGGGCCCCATGCCGATCTCGTCGTCCGTTCCCGGGTCACCGACGGTCAGCGACTCGACCACCTGAACGGTCGCGGAGAGGACGTCGTCGTAGATCTTGTCGCTCACGAGGATGCGCGACGACGCCGTGCAGTCCTGGCCCGAGTTGAAGTACCCGCCGATCTTGATCGCCTCGGCGACGGTCGCCGGGTCCGCGTCGTCGAGGACGACCATCGGCGCCTTGCCACCGAGCTCGAGGTGGACGCGCTTCACGGTCTCCGCCGCGTTGGCCGCGATGATCTTGCCCGTCGCCGTGTCTCCGGTCAGCGAGACGAGCCGGATGTCGGGGTGCCGGACGAGAGCGTCGCCGACCGGGATCCCGTCCCCCGTGACGACCTGCAGCACGCCGGGCGGAATGACCTCCTGCGCGAGCCCGACGAAGCGCAGCATCGTGAGCGGCGTCTGCTCGGCCGGCTTGATGATCTGCACGTTCCCTGCGGCCAGCGCGGGCCCGATCTTCCACATCGCCATGAAGAGCGGGTAGTTCCAGGGGCAGATTCCGGCGACGATGCCGAGCGGCTCACGCCGGATCATCGAGGTGTACCCCTCGACATACTCGGTCGCCGCCTTGCCTTCGAGGTTGCGCGCCGCGCCGGCGAAGAAGCGCAGGTTGTCGGATATGACGCCTGGCTCGTCCACGGCCACCCACCACGGCTTCCCGACGTTGAGGGACTCGAGCCGCGCCAGCTCCTCGGCGTTCTCGTCGATGACGTCGGCGAGCTTCAGCAGGAGCTCCATGCGGTCCTTCGGCGTCTTGCGCTGCCACTCGTCCCACGCTTTCCTGGCCGCGGCGACCGCGCGCTCGACGTCCTCCGCAGTGCCCCGCGGGACCTCGGCGATCACCTCGCCGGTCGCCGGGTTCAGCACCTCCATCGTCTCTCCCGACGTCGAGTCCACGAACTCCCCGCCGATGAACTGCTTCTGTTGCGTTACCGCGACGCTCACGTCCGACCTCCGTTCGATGAAATCGCCAGGAGCGTATCGCCGCCGAAGGTGAGGCCACAACTTCGGGTCGTTCGTGTAGAACGCCTCCGCCGTGCGGATCGTCGTCGTGGGTACTGGGGCGTTGGGCACGGCACTCGCGCGGCTCGCGACACGGCGATCGTTCCTCGACTACTGCACCCTCGCCGACTACGACCGCGCGCGACCCCAGGGCGTAAGAAGGGGCTGCTGGCGCTCGTCGGAATCGGGATCGAGCCGCGTGCCGCCGACGTCTTCGCCCGCTTCGCGGCTGGCGAGCTCTTCTCGGAGATCGACGAGGTCGGTGTTCGCCACGGAGCGAACCTGGCCGTCGAGGGATACGAGTTCGCCCCCACCTTCTCGATCTGGACGACGATCGAGGAGTGCCTGAACCCGCCAATCGTCTGGGAGCGAGACCGCGACTGATTCACGACGGCACCGCGCACGCCCCGGAGATGGCGATCTCGTGGCATCAGCCTGACGGTCGATTACTTCTGCCGTCGTTCGCCGTCTAAGACGTAATGCGCTCTAGGATCGATGCATGCCCACGGTGAGGCTCCGAGCACCGCTGTCCGAGCTCGCCGGCGGGAAGCGGGAGCTCGTGTTCGAGGGCTCGACCGTTGCCGAGGTGCTCCGCGCGCTCGAGCGAGAGCATCCCGACGTGAGGGGCTGGATCCTCGACGAGCGCGGCCTGATCCGCGAGCACATCAACGTCTTCGTGAACAAGGAATGCGGCCGGGAGGACACGAGCGTCGGTCCCGAGGACCGGCTGCACGTCCTGCCCGCGATCTCGGGAGGATGAGATGACTGAGCTTCTGGTCGGAACGAAGAAGGGCCTGTTCGTGCTCGAGGGGGAGGCCGCCACGCCCTTCGCGGTGACGTCGCGCGCGTTCGCCGGGGAGCCCGTCGAGTTCGCGACGCGCGATCCGCGCACCGGACGGACCTTCGCAGCCGTGACGTCGCCGTTCTACGGGCCGAAGCTCTTCTACTCCGACCAGCTCGCAGGCGAGTGGGAGCAGGCCGACGGCATCGAGCTGCCCGAGGGTGCCGAGAAGGCGATGACTCGGTTGTGGAGCGTCGTCCCCGGCGAGGAGGACGGCCTGCTCTATGCCGGAGGCGACCCGGGCGTCCTGTTCGAGAGCCGCGACGGAGGCAAGACGTGGAAGCTGAACGAGGGCTTCTGGAATCAGCCGACCCGCCCGGATTGGAGCCCCGGCGCGGGCGGCATGTGCATGCACTCCATCGCGACCTGGCCGGGCGATCCGTCTCGGATCGCGCTTGCGATCTCCGCGGTCGGCGTCTGGCTCTCGGATGACGGCGGGGAGACGTGGCGCCACGGCAACAAGGGCCTCTACCCCCGCTACCTGCCGGAGGAGGCCCGCGAGGACACGATCGACCTCTGCGTCCACAACATGCACCGCGCCCCGACCCAACCGGACCGTCTGTTCATGCAGTTCCACGGCGGCGTGTACCGCTCCGACGACGCCGGCGAGAGCTGGGTCTCGATCGCGGACGGCCTACCCTCCGACTTCGGGTTCCCGATGGTGCTCGACCCCGCCGATCCCGACAGCGCGTACGTCATCCCGCTCGTTGCCGACCTGGACCGCGTGACGCCCGAGGGCCGCGTGCGCGTCTACGAGACACGGGACGCGGGCGCGACCTGGATCGAGCACGGCGACGGCCTTCCCTCCGAGAACGCCTTTCTCACGATTCTGCGCCAGGCGTTCTGCGGCGAGGGCTCGGGGTCATCGCTGGGCCTCTACTTCGGCGCGACCTCCGGCGATGTGTTCGGGTCCGGAGATGCCGGCAAGACCTGGTTCACGGCGGCGACAAAGCTGCCGCCGGTGCACTCGGTGCGCGCCGTCTGACGCCGCAGCGGTAGATCCTCCGAAGGCGGGCGCGTCCTTCCTGGCGCGGCTCCACGCGGCGGATCGCGTCGTGACCGCTGGCCCGACGTTCAGCTGCCCGATACGCCGCCGTGCCGGCGCAGCTAGCGGTCGCCCGCGGTGAGCGGATCGTGCGCGGCGGCGTCGCGCACGTCCGCGTACCCCTCGAGTGCGGCCCACACCTCGTGCACCGTGCTGAAGGTGGCCTCCGAGGGCAGCCTGCCGAGCGCGTCGAGCACCGCCACGGGCGCATGCTGGCCCGCGGCTTCGGCGAGCAGCTCGTCACGACTCGCCGGGAAGGCCGAGAGCCTGGGATGGCGCGAGAGCTCGCGCCGTGCCTCGACGGGATCGCTCCCGAGTGGGCCCGGCGGAGCCGTGTTCACGTCCACGTCTCGCTCGTCGTCGGCCGGGCCCTCTTTCTCGAGACCCTCACGCGTATGGGCCTCGATCGGCGCGCCTTGCTCCAGTGAGCGCGTCTCGCGTTCGAGCGCCTCGTCGAGGCGAGGGCCGTGCTTCGTCGATTCGCGCATCAGGTCCGGTTTGACCCGAGGCGCGACTCTCGAAACCTGCTACGAGATCGCGACCATCCGATCGATCGCGCCCCTTGCCTTCTCTGCGATCTCGTCCGGGACCGTGACCTCGTACTTCCAGTCGCGAAGCGAGTCGCGCAGCTTCGGCAGCGTGATCATCTTCATGTAGCGACAGATCGCCTTCTCGGAGACTGCCTCGAAGCGCTTCTCCGGGGCCTCCCTGTTCAGCCTGTGGATGATCCCGGTCTCGGTCGCAACGAGGAACCGCTTCTTCGGGGACGACCGCGCGAAGTTGATCATCCCCTCGGTCGAAAGGATGTGCGTCGTCTCGTTTCCGAAGGCCATGCACTGGCTCGCGCAACCGCACTCGGGATGCACGAGGAGCTCGGCATCGGGCGCGTCTGCCTGCCAGCGCGTGATGTCCTGCGGGCGGATCCCGGCGTGGACGTGGCACTCGCCCATCCAGATCCGGAGCTTCCGCCCCGTGACTTTCTCCAGCCACAGGCCGAGGAACATGTCGGGCAGGAAGAGGATCTCCGTGTCCTTCGGGATCGACTCGATGACGCCCTTCGCGTTGCCGGAGGTGCAGCAGTAGTCGCTCTCCGCCTTCACTTCGGCACTCGTGTTCACGTACGAGACCACGACTGCGCCTGGGTTCTCGGCCTTCCACTGGCGGAGCTGATCGGCGGTGATCGAGGCCGCGAGCGAGCAGCCAGCCTCGGGGTCGGGGATGAGGACGGTCTTCTGCGGACTGAGGATCGCGGCGGTCTCCGCCATGAAGTGAACGCCGCAGAACACGATCGCCTCGGCCTCCGTCGCCGCAGCTTCGCGGGACAGCCCGAGCGAGTCGCCGACGAAGTCGGCGACGTCCTGCACCTCGGGTACCTGGTAGTTGTGAGCGAGGATCACCGCATCCCGCTCGGCGGCGAGTGCACGGATCTCCTCCTGCATCGTGCTGATGTGTGTTGTGGTCATGTCAGCTCCAGGGAGACGTCGAGCGAGCGGGCGGAGTGCGTGAGCGCGCCGACGGAGATCTCGTCGACCCCGGTCTCGGCGATCGCCCAGACCGTCTCTAGATCGATGCCGCCCGATGCTTCGAGCCGAGCCCGCCGCCGATTGAGCGCGACTGCCTCGTGCAACTCCTCGAGGCTCATGTTGTCGAGGAGGATCGCGTCGACGCCCGCGTCGAGCGCCTCCGCGACCTGAGCGAGCGTCTCGCACTCCACCTCGACGGGAAGATCCGTGGCGGCGCGGACGAGCTCGACGGCGGCTGGGATCGAGCCTGCTGCCCGCAGATGATTGTCCTTCACGAGCACCCCGTCGTCGAGGCCGAAGCGATGGTTGCGACCGCCCCCTGCTGTGACGGCGTACTTCTCGAGCGGCCGCAACCCCGGCGTGGTCTTGCGCGTGTCGAGGACTGCGACGTCGGTGCCCTCGACCGCATCTACGTAGCGCTTCGTGAGTGTCGCGATGCCCGAGAGTCGACCCAAGAAGTTGAGCGCGACGCGCTCTCCGGTGAGGATCGCGCGCAGCGAGCCGGACACGCGGGCGACGACGGCCGGCGCATCGACGACGTCGCCATCGGCGGCGAAGGCCTCGAACCGGACCTCCGGGTCGAGCGCGCGGAAGGTGGTCTCGGCGACACGCACACCGCAGACGACGCCCGGCTCCTTGACGAGCAGGTCAGCCGCTCCGACTGCCTCGTCGGAGACGATCGCCTCGGTCGTAACGTCGCCTGCTCCGATGTCCTCCGCAAGGGCGGCGTGGACGATCCGCTCGACGGTGTCGGTTGCTACAGCCATCTTTCGAGGGAGGGCTCGGAGCCCGGTCGCACGACGACGTGCCGTTCGAAGGCCTCGCTCTCCGCCGGGATGTCCACGCGAAAGTGCGAGCCTCGGCTCTCCTCGCGGGTCAGCGCGGTCCACGCGACGAGCCTGGTGACGAGGTGCGGCGCATCGAGGAGCCGCTCGAGGCCGGCGGCGTCGCGGACGAGCCCGCAGTCGCGCCAGAGCGCCGCGCGGAGCTCCGGGGTCACGGGCTCGGGTGGCGGCGACACGGCCGGCTCCGGGAGACGGCTCGGCAACCCGGGCTCCGCGAGGGCAGCCAATGCAGCCCGCCGGCCGAAGATGAGGCACTCGAGCAGGGAATTCGACGCGAGCCGATTCGCTCCGTGCACGCCGGTGGCCGCGCACTCCCCGGCCGCGTACAGGCCTGCGAGCTCACTGCGCCCATCGAGATCGGTGAGGACTCCGCCGACCGTGTAATGCGCGGCCGGCGCCACCGGGATCGGCGCCAGTGCCGGGTCGTAGCCCTGATCCACGAGATTCCCCATCAGCGTCGGGAAGCGGCCGCGGTCGATGGCGCGCAGGTCGAGCAGGACGGTCCCACGTGCAGCGATCTCTCGCGCAACGACGTCCCGTGGAGCCAGCTCGTCGGTAAAGCGGTTCCCCTGCTCGTCGAGCAGGAGCGCGCCCTCGCCACGAAGCGCCTCCGAGAGCAAGAGGGTCGAGTCGACGAGGGCGGTCGGATGGAACTGGACGAACTCGAGGTCGGCGAGCCCGGCGCCTGCCCGGTAGGCGGCCGCCATTCCCTCGCCCACGGCACCTGCGGGGTTCGTGGTCCGCTCCCACAGAGCTGCGGCACCTCCTGTCGACAGCAGTGTGGCGCGTGCAGCGACGGCGCGACGATCCGTGACGACGCCGATGCACCGGTCGCCGTCGCTCCAGATCGAGACCATCCCCTCGCCCTCGGCGACGCGGATCCGCGGATGCGCGAGCACGCGTTCGGCGAGCGCTCGAGCGACGCGGTCACCGGTCGCTGCGCCACCCGCGTGAACGACGCGGCGTCGGCTGTGTCCGCCTTCGAGACCGAGCCCCTCGTCGAACTCGACGCCGAGCTCCACGAGATCGCGGATGCGCGCCGGTGCCTCGTCCGTGAGCACGGAGACCGCGCTCGGCCTGCAGATGCCACGGCCCGTGCGAAGCGTGTCCTCCGCGTGGAGCTCCGGGGAGTCGTCCTCCCCGACCGCGGCGGCAATCCCGCCCTGAGCCAGCAGGCTCGTCGAGGAGAGCAGCGGCCCCTTCGTAAGCACGAGCACCTCGCCCTCGGCCGCGGCGCACAGCGCCGCGAACAGGCCTGCCACGCCGCCGCCGACGACGACGAGCGCGAGCTCGGCGTCGCGGCCTGTATCTCCGGGTTCGCTCATGGTAGTTTTCGCCTCTGAGTCGATAACCTCGTGGCAGAGTCTACCACCCCACCACCGTCTCCCGCGCACGTCGCACTCGCGGCCGTGTTTCAGGTGCGCGATGCAGCGTTGTCGGTGCTCCTCTGGCAGCGTGCGCGCGCGCCGTTTTCGGGCGCATGGGCGCTGCCGGGCGGCACGCTCGACGGCAACGAGACGCTCGAGGACTCGATCCTGCGGCACCTTGCCACGAAGGTCGACCTCCGCGAGGTTGCTCACCTCGAGCAGCTGGGCACGTGGAGCGACCCGGCGCGGCATCCGGAGCGCTGGGAGCTCGCGACCGCGTACCTGGGACTCGTCCCGCTCGGCATGGATCCGCACGTTCCGGAGGACACGCGCTGGCACCGCGTCGACGCGCTGCCGGAGACCGCGTTCGACCACGGCGCGATCGTCCTCGCCGGACGGGAGCGCCTCCGGGGAAAGCTCTCGTACTCGAACATCGGCTTCGCGCTCGCGCCGGAGACGTTCACGCTTGCGGAGCTTCGGGACGTCTACGAGGCCGCGCTCGGCTACGAGGTCTCCGCGACGAACCTCAAGCGCGTGCTCGTCCGGCGCGGCGCCATCGAGGCCGTGGGCCGGCGACGCGCTCACGGCCCCGCGGGCGGGCGACCTGCGGAGCTCTTCCGGTTCCGCGCCCACCGCCTCGAGGTCACGGATCCCTTTGCGGTCTTCCGCCCACCCGGCTAGTGCGCAGAGCGTAGTCCGCGAGCCCGGATTCCCCTCGCGCGAGAATCCCGGAAAGCGGCGGCTTCGCCGCGGCGTCGCGACCGACTGCTCAGCGGCTGCATCATCTCAAGTCGGCACCTTTCGAGACCGATGCCTTGGGGCATGCGGCACCTTCGAATGTGGCTCTTCGTGATCGGTCTCGCGAGCCTCGTGGCCGAGGCGATCGCGGCCGCCGCCGTGTTCTGGCGCGGCGGCGCGCCTCGACGCTCCTAGACGGCGAGCCGGACAAGTCCTGCGCAGAACCGGAATCGGCTGAACCGCGGATTCCGGTCGCACGAAGATCCCTTAGTCCGCGGCTCCGCCGCCGCTGCTAGGCAACTTGACGAACGAGCGCTGTGGCGAGTGCGGCGGCCGCCATGGCGACGATCACGTGCGCTCTCAGGACGATCGCGACCAATGCCGCGCCGACGCCGACGACGCGAGCGTCGACCTCGATCTCCTGGTCGCCGCCGAAGGTCTGCGTCACGACGAGCGCGACGAGCATCACCGGTGCGAGAAGCTCGACGAAGGACTGCACACGCGGCGGCATCTCGCGGCGACCGATGCCGACCGGGCCGGCCGCCTTGAAGGCGATGGTCGCAACACCGACCAGACCGACGACGATCCAGGCCTCCATCAGCGCTGCACCCCGAGCAGGCAGGCCGCAGCCGCGGCGATGATCGGCACACCGGCCGGCGTGAACGGTGTGAGCACCAGCGTGATGCCCGCGGCGAGCGCGGCCGCCTGGCGCGCCTTGCGCTCCCGGAGGTACGGGAACGCGAGCGCGAGGAAGAGCGCAGCGAAAGCCGCGTCGAGTCCAAGGGCGTTCGGATCGTCGAGCACACCACCGATCGCGGTACCCGCCGCTGTGCAGCCGACCCAGAGGGCGTAGAACACCAATCCCGAGCCGACGAGAATCGGCCACTCGAAGCGACCGCGGCGACCGGACAGCGCCCACGACTCGTCCACGATCGCCTGCGCTTCGACGAGGCGACGAAGCTTGCCGCCCGGGAAGATCGCAGCCACCGTCATGCTGATCGCGACGTAGCGCGCGTTCAGGAAGACGGCAGCGAGCACCGCCGCCGCGACTGTGCCCCCTGCATCCAGGACCGAGATCGACGCGAACTGCGCGGCGCCGGCGAACGTCGTCGCAGACATCACCACCGCGGCCGCGGCGCCGAACCCCGAGGCGTCCGCGAGCACACCGTAGGAGAGCCCGAAGAGGATCGGGCTGGGAGCGAGCGGGAGCGCCGCGCGCACCCCATCCCGAATGCGCGGCTCGGCGACGGGATCCGGCGGCACGCGCCAACCTTAGTCAGCGAGCTCGGGCGACCAGCTGCCAGAATCGAGGCATGAAGGTCGTCGTCAGCGGCGCCTCCGGCTTCATCGGCTCGGCGCTCGTGCCGGCGCTCGAGGCGGAGGGCCACGAAGTCGTCCGGCTCGTGCGGCGCGAGGCGCGTGGCGCCAACGAGATCGCCTGGGACCCGGCGGCCGGGAAGCTCGACCCGGGCACGCTGCACGGCATCGATGCGATCGTGAACCTGACCGGGGAGAACGTCGGAAAGCGCTGGACCGACTCCCGAAAGCGCGTGATCTTCGACTCCCATGTCGATTCGATGCATCTGCTCGCAACCACAGCCGCCACGCTCGAGCCCAGGCCGTCAGCCTTCGTCTGCGCGGGCGGCATCGACGTCTACGGGGGTCGCGGAGACGAGATCCTCACCGAAGAATCGGCGTTGGGCGAAGGCTTCCTTGCGGAGGTCGGACGCGCCAAGGAGGCGGCCGCCCAGCCCGCGCGCGACGCCGGGATCCGCGTCGTCAACTTCCGGCAAGGCATCGTCCTCGCGAAGCATGCCGGCGCGCTCCAGCGCATGCTGCCGTTCTTCAGGTTCGGCCTCGGCGGACGGGTCGCGAGCGGCAAGCAGTGGTGGAGCTGGGTGGACCTGGGCGACGTTACGGCCGCCTACGCCTTCGCGCTCCGCAGCGATCTCGAGGGCGTGGTGAACCTGTGTGCCCCGAACCCGGTGACGAACGAGCAGTTCACGAAGGCTCTTGGCACTGCGCTCAGCAGGCCGACGATCTTCCCTGCGCCGGAGTTCGCGGTACGTGCGCTGTACGGCCAGATGGGCGTCGAGGTGCTCATCAGGAGACCGCGCGTGCTCCCGGCGAAGCTGCTCGACGCCGGCTTCGAGTTCTCGTTGCCGACGATCGACGTCGCGCTCGCGCACGCGCTCGAAAGACCGTAGGCAAGACCTTTTACGGGCCGGGGACTGCCCGTGCCGCCCGCATCTGGTAGGACCACCGCGTCTCCAACGAGGAGGGGGAGTGATGAGACGACTGCTTATCGCGGCGGTGGTAGCGCTGGTGCTCGTGTCCACGGCGGCCACCGCAGCTGCACCGCAGGCCGACGTCCGCTTCGGGACGTTCAACGCCTCACTGAACCGCGCGTCGGCGGGCCTGCTCGCGACACATCTCGCGGATCCCAGCGTCGACGACCAGTTCCGACGCCAAGCGAAGAACGTGGCCGAGGTGGTTCAGCGCATTCGTCCGGACGTCTTGCTGATCAACGAGTTCGATCCGCTGGACAACGAGGACGGCGATCCTGGGCCCGAGGACCTCTTCCGGGACAACTTCCTCGAGGTCTCGCAGAACGGCGCGACGCCGATCGACTACCCCTACGCGTTCATCGCGCCCTCGAACACGGGCGTGCCCACCGGCATGGACCTCGACAACAGCGGATCCATCGGGGGCGGGAACGACGCATTCGGCTTTGGCGCCTTCCCGGGGCAGTTCGGGATGGTCGTGTACTCGCGCTACCCCATCGATCACGACAACGTCCGCACGTTCCAACTCTTCAAGTGGAAGGACATGCCGGGGAACCTGATCCCGACGCCCTTCTACTCGGCCGACGAGGTCGAGATCCTGCGCCTCTCGTCGAAGAGCCACTGGGACGTGCCGATCGAGATCGGCGGCAAGACCGTCCACTACCTCGTGTCTCATCCGACCCCGCCAGTGTTCGACGGACCCGAGGACCGAAACGGGCGCCGCAACCACGACGAGATCCGCTTCTGGGCGGACTACATCAGCCCCGGGAAGTCGGACTACATCTACGACGACAACGGCGTGCGCGGCGGCCTGAAGCCGGGTGAGCTCTTCGTCATCGCCGGCGACCAGAACTCGGATCCGCTGGACGGCGACAGCATCCCCGGCGCGATCCAGCAGCTGACCGAGCATCCTCTCGTGAACACCAAGCTGACGCCTGAGAGCGCGGGAGCGGTCGAGGCCACGGCGCTCCAAGGCGGAGCGAACGCGAGCCACCGCAGCGACCCACGCTTCGACACGGCCGACTTCGCGGACGGGGCACCCGGAAACCTGCGGGCCGACTACGTCCTACCGCGAAAGACGCTGCAGCTCGTCGACGCAGGCGTCTTCTGGCCGCTGCAGTCTGATCCCCTGTTCCGCCTGACCGGCGTCTTCAGCTCTGCCTCGTGGGGATTGGTGGGCGGCTTCCCGACGTCGGACCACCGCAGCGTCTGGATCGACGTGACGGTGCCTGCGAACTGACAGATCGAATGAGGTAGCCGGCGGCGCGGCGAGAACGAGCCGCGCCCCCCGCCCCGTCTCTAAGGCAGAGCCGTGATCCGGCCTTCGCCGCCCTCCGGATAGTCGGCAGCCGTGATGAGACCAGCGAGCGGTCCGACGATGTAGTTCAACAGCGCCTGCTGGTACGTCACTCCGAGTGTCGTGAAGGGTGCGCCGCGGAACGGGTACTGATCGCCACCGCGCGCGGAGAAGTCGTTCGTGGCGATGCTCACCGACGGCGCCCCGGGCTGCACGATCCCGTTCACCACGATAGGGGTTCCGTCGTCGAGCGTGACGTCCTTCACACGCGTCCCAGGTGTGAGGACGGTGCCCGCGTCGTTCACCACCTGCGCAGTGCCCGACAGCGAATACGTGAACCCGAAGCCGCCGATCTGCGCGAAGCGTCCGTCCGCGAGCGGCACCCTCGAGACGGCGTTCTCGAGGATCTCCTTGAACTGCGCGGGCGGGACGTTCGGGACAACGCTCACGAAGTTCGAGAACGCCGCGATCTGGAACGTCGTGAGCTCCGTTATCGGCCCGGCCGGGATCAGGTTGTTGTTACGGATCCCGCCGCCGTTCTGGATCCCGACGTCAGGCGGATCCACGCCGAAGCTGCCCGCGAGCTGCTGTCCCTGCCAGAGGAGCGCGTCCGCCATGAGGTTTCCGAGGTTCGTTTCGGCGGTGCGGACGCCGGGCGGGGTCGGGCCGCGGCGCCCTTCGAGCGCGACCTGCGACTGCCCTATGACATTTGCCGCCAGGTCGGCGACGTAGTCCACGACCGGATCGACGACCAGCGCCTGGACAGTCGGATCCGCAGCCACAGCGTCCGGGTTGCTCCCACCTGCGACGCGCACCGGTCCGCTCGCGGCCTCGTCGATGTCGATGACGTTCCCGTCCGTATCGAAGCCGACGACGAGCTTCCCCACGTACTTGTAGTCGCCCGACGTCGTGGTCACCGGCACACTCGCTCCGTCCGCGTTCGTGGCGGTGAGCGGGTAGGGCAACGCGGGGTTTCGAACGTCGCCCGGCACGAGGAGGTCTCCCTCGTTGGCGAGGAGCTCGTCCCCGCCGCCGGCGATGGCAACGTCGAGGCCGCTCAGTTGGGGAATGAGCGCGAGGTCCTCGTTGACGTTCTGCAGGTGGCTGATCAGGATGATCTGTTCGACCCCCTGCGACTCGAGCGCGTTGATCTGTCCCTGAATCGCGCTGACGACATTCGGGTCGACCGTGGTGTTCCTCGGACTCGAGATGGCCGGCAGCAACGGCGTCGTCGCGCCGACGATGCCGATGAGCTCACCGCGTTCCTTCACGACCGTCGACTTCGCGATCCGACCCTGATCCACGAGCGCCTGCAGATCGGGCTCCTGGGCGAAGCCGAGATTGGCGCTGAGGAACGGGATACCGCTCGGGAAGCCGGTGATGAAGTCGGCGAGCACCTCGGGGCCGAAGTCGAACTCGTGGTTCCCGAGCGCCATCGCGTCGTAGCCGACGAGACCGAGCCCGATCGAGTCGTAGAACGGGACTCCCTTGTCCAGGCTCGCCTGGAACTGCGGGCCTGCGAGGAAGTTGTCTCCAGACGACAGCATCACGACGCCGTCCTTGCCGGGACGCTTCGCGCCCTCTTCCCCTTCGAGTGAGTCGAATTTCAGGTGGTCGACGAGCGTCTTGAACCGCGCGATGCCACCGAAGTCCGGCTGGCCCGGGGCATTGACGAGCTGCGACTCGCCGTCGTTGTTGTGCAGCACGGTGAGCCAGAAGTGCACTCTCGGCGGCGGCGCCGCGCCACCGAGCGACACGAGTACGAGCGCGCAGGCAAGCGCCATCGTCATGAACACCAGCAAACGTCTCATGTGCCGATTCCCCTTCCTCGAATCCGTGGGATCGCGCCGTGGCCCGAGCCGTGCTCGATCCCCTCCTCTCCCACGAGTCGGACGAATACCACAGCTATCTCCCGCGTCCAAGCGCAACGAGATGGTCGAAGCGCGCAACGGTCGGATCGTGGTCGCTCACACCGCGCGGGCCGTCGCCGACGAAGTCGGCCGGCCAATCCGCGTTGATGTGGGCTACCCGCACCTGCTGGAGCTTCTGCAGGAGCGCGTGGGTCACGAACAGCTGGTCGAGCGTCTGCGCCTGCCCCTGGAACACGTACGCGTACGCGCTCTCGGGGACCTCGGAGACGAGTTCGTCCCAGAGGTTCGCGAGTCCCTGGTCGTACAGATCGCCGAGTTGATCGGACGGGAAGAGCGCGTGGCCCGGCGAGAACGGGTCGTCCGGCCGCGGGAAGACGTTCAGGTCGCCGCCGACGAGCACGTTCACGTCCGCATCGTCGTCCTGGAGCGCGTCGACGATGCGCGCGTTGTAGAGCGCCTGCTCGGGGCGCGGTCCGCCGCGCGCGTTCGGCGTGCTCGAGAAGTGGTTCGAGACCGCGTGGAGGTCGAAGAACGACCCGATCCCGACCGCGACACGCCAGATGCGGAACAGGCCGACCTGCGGCGCTCGCGTGAACACGTCGGTCCCGTCGAAGCCGGTGCTCAGGTCGACCCGGTCGGGCATGTCCGCGTTGAGTGCCTTCGGATTGGAGACGTCAGCGTTGTATGACTTCGCAGCGCCGTCGTACACGACGTCCGGCGTCGAGCCGAGCACCGCGTCGTCGGAAGCCGCCGGCAGGAGCTCCACGCGGTCCCGCCGGTAGAGGAACGCCGAGACGATCCCGCGGTCGTCCGCCCCGTCGCGGTCGTAGGCGGCCTCGTAGGCCGGCCCGCCGAGCGTCGAGATGCGGAGCGCGAGCTCCTGAAGCGTGTCCGGCTTGCCGTCCCGGTCCTCGGTCGAGCCGCAGGCAAGGGCGCCCGAGACGACTTCGCAGATGTCCTGGTCCTCCGCTTCCTGGATCAGGATCAGGTCGGGCGCCTTGAGGTCGGTCACGACCTGGTGCGCGATCTCACCGAGCCGCGTCTGATAGTCGCTGTCGCTCGCCGGGACGTAGT
>JBMDXR010000032.1:0-52289 GCA_048594925.1 Gaiellaceae bacterium | reverse complement strand
GCGGGAAGAGCTTCTCGGTCTCGAGGAAGAACGTGAACTCGACGATCCGGCCGTCCTCGATCTCGAGCACCTGCAACGCCCACGGCTCGTAGCCGTCCCCACTGTCCTTCGGCTTGTACTGGCCGAATGCGGGCGCGCCGTTGGCGGACTCCACGGGCAGGACGCGTGAGCCGCGACAGCCGTTGCCGGGGCCGACCCACCAGCTGAGGATGTCGTCGCGGCCTGCGAGCCACATGTCGAACGGTGGCATCGACTGCGTCGCGTCCTCGTGGATCAGGGAGGTCAGCGCGTCCATGTCGTAGCGCTCGAACGCCTCGACGTAGCGCTTGAGGAGGTCGGCGTCGGCGGAATCCACGGACGGAGCCGTCGTCGACGGTGAGACGTCGCTCGCCTCGAGCGTCGCGCGCGCGCGTTGCAGAGCACTGTTGACGGAGGCGACGCTCGTCTCGAGGAGCTCCGCGACCTCCGCCGCCTTCCACCGCAGCACCTCGCAGAGGATCAGGACCGCGCGCTGACGCGGCGGGAGCTGCTGCAGGGCGGCGACGAACGCGAGGCGGACGGACTCGCGCGCCGCGACGACCTCGGCCGGATCCCCCTCGGGCACGACGCGGCCATCGGGCATCGGCTCGATCCAGAGCATGTCGGGCGTGCGCAGGTTCTCGACGATCGGCTCGGCCGCCGGTCCCAGGTCCATCGGGCGTGCGCGCCGCTTCCTGCCCTCGAGCATGTCGTAGCAGACGTTCGTCGCGATCTTGTAGAGCCACGAGCGAAGCGCCGAGCGTCTTTCGAAGCGCTCGAAACCGCGCCACGCGCGGATGAAGGTCTCCTGCACGGCGTCCTCGGCCTCGACCGAGCCGAGCATCCGATAGCAGTACGCGGTGAGCTCGACGCGGTACTCCTCGAGCTGCTCCGCGACGGACGAGGTGGCAGCCAACGACTGCATGAAGGTTCCATCGTAGGCGGACCGGCTCACTCTGCGTCCGGCTAGAGTCGGGTCGAATGCCTCGGGTGTCGGCGCAGGAGCTCGCTGACCTCGTCCCGTGCCCGCTCGCGGACGTCGCGCGGATCGAGGCGCTCGGCCTCCTCTCACGCGGCGAGGACGACGGCCTCTATCCCCCGTCCGACGTGCACGTCGCTCGGCTGATGGCCTCGTTCGAGGAGGCCGGCGTGCGGCTCGAGGACGTCGCAAAGGGGGTGCGAGCGGGCGACTTCTCGTTCCCGTTGGGACTGTTCCTCCCCGACCCCGAGCCGAGGCGCGAGACGTTCGAAGATCTCGGCGCGCGCCTGGAACGCTCGCCCGAGCTCCTTCGGCGTCTCAGTCGCGAGCTCGGACTGCCCCCCGCGAGGGACGATCGTGTTCGAGACGAGGACGGTGCCGCGCTCGAGCTTCTCGTGACGAAGCTCGACCTCGCGGACGAGGACGAGCTCTCCCGGTTCGCGCGCGTCTACGGCGGGACCATTCAGCGGCTGGTGGCATCGGGATTGCAGTTCTTCGACGTTGCCGTCCGGCAGCGGATCGATCGGTTCGACCTCACCATGGCCGAGCGCGACAGCCTCATCTACGAGAGGGCCGCCGGGTTCACGCAGCTCGTCCGGAGCCTCGTGCCATGGCTCCAGGGCAGACATCGCGAGCACGCCGTGCTCGACTACATCGTCGGCGTCACCGAGGAGCTGATGGAGCAGCGCGGGATCGTGCCGCGGCAGGAGCGGCAGCCGCCCGCGATCGCGTTCCTCGATCTCACGGGATACACCGAGCTCGCGGAGGAGCGAGGCGACGAGGCGGCCGCCGAGATCGCGACGTGCCTCGCGGCCATCGTGCATCGAGCCTCGACGAATCACGGCGGACGACCGGTCAAGTGGCTCGGCGACGGCGTCATGTTCCACTACAGCGACCCCGCAAGCGCGATCGTGAGCGGGCTCGAGCTCGTCGAGGAGACGGAGCGCGAGGTCGCCATGCCTGCTCGCGTGGGAATCAACGCCGGCGCCGTGATCGCCCAGGAAGGCGACTACTTCGGGCGAACGGTTAACGTCGCCTCGCGGATCGCGGACTTCGCCCGCCCGCACGAGGTGCTCGTCAGCGACGAGGCGAGACGGCACGCCGAAGTCGCCGACGTCAGCTACGAGCTCATCGGCGACGTCCCGTTGAAGGGCGTCTCGAGATCGATCCGGCTGCACCGGGCCACGCGCGCGTGAGAGCGGAAGGACGCGCTCGCTGATGAGGTCCAAGCCGGCGAGCGTCGTGCGGGTAGGGCCCGACGGCGGCCCGAGCGCCCTCGCCGTCCTCGTCGACGACGCTGACCGAGCCGACGACCACCTTCACGTGCGGGTTGGCGATCCAGCCGCGCGATAGGGACGAGATCGGGATCGGCACTCCCGCCGAGCTGCTGGACCGAGGCGGATGCGCTCGGTCACCCGAGCCATCAGCAGCAGCGGGCCGATCGCGGGCTGATCGAGCAGGTCGTGGTAGGCGGAAAGGACGTCGATTCCCGCGTCCTCGGCACGCCGAGCGAGACCTCGTACTCGTCCGGCGCCTGATTCGTGCGGACGCCGATGCCCGGCTCGCGTGTTATCTAGGCGAGCTCCTCGGTCACGAGCGTGCGCTCGCCGATCCGCTCGATCCGCATCACGAGCCGCTCGTCCGGGTCGGGCAGGCGACCAGCGAATCCCGCTCGAGCCAGTCCTCGCTCGGAAGCTGTCGCATCTTTGCCGGAAGCAGCGGAAGCACGGCCTGGATCGCGTACAGGCAGAAGTGCCTGCCGTCGAGGATTCGCACGCGGCTCGACTCGGTGACCTCGAAGTAGTCGCCGACCTCGAGGCCGCAGACCGACCGGCACTCGATCCGCTCGACGGTCACGCAGGTCGTACAAGCGCATCTCCGTCACCGCGCTGACAGTAACCCCCGAGTGCGTCGACATCTCGCTTTCCGGACGGGCTCGCGGTGGCAGGGGCGAGGATGACCAAGCCGATCCGGCCCTGGAGCCGGCCACTACGCTCCGCCCATGGCCGACTGGAAGACGGTCCGCAAGATCGCCCTCAGCTTCCCCGAGGTCGAGGAGTCGACGGGCGAGCGGACGGCGTACTCCGTGCGCGGAAAGGGCTTTGCCTGGGCGGGGCGCGAGCGCGACGGAGGCGGGCTGGCGGTCCGCGTCGAGCGGGACGAGAAGGAGCTGATCCTCGACGCGAACCCCGACGTCTACTTCACGAGCCCCCACTACCGCGGCTTCCCGGCAGTGCAGATCCGGCTCGACCAGATCGACCGCGAGGAGCTACGGCAGCGCCTCGAGGACGCGTGGCTGATCCAGGCGCCCAAGCGGCTTGCGGCCGAATACGTCGCAGAACACGCCTAGGCCGCGCCGGCGACGAAGGCGGAGATGGCGGCGGTGAACGCCTTCCTGCTCGTTTCCCACGCGTAGAACATGTGCCCGCCGCCGAAGTGCTGCACCGAGAGCCTGTCCGCCATCTGCGGGTCGAGGCGCATGAGATTCCGCAGGCGGTCGCTCGCGAAGTACGGCGTCACGAGGTCGTACTGCCCGTGCGTGATGAACGCCTTCATGTGCGGGTTCAGCGCCATCCCGTACCGGAAGTCGTCCGTCGCGCCCGGAGGGGGAGCGAATGCGTGCTGCTGCGTGTCGTCCTTCCAGGCGGTGTTGACCTCGTACGAGAGGAGCGTGTACTCGCGATCGGTCTCGACGCCGATCTCCGACCGCAGCATCCGGTTCACGGCCATCGTGTAGGCGGGGCTGATCCCCGACAGGGTCGGATCCGGCCACGTGAACTCGTCGCGATCGGGGAACGGGTCCGTCGCGGTGATGGTGGTGTCGTACAGACCGAGCACTTTTCGCTCGTCGCGCAGGAGCTCTCTGACGAACCTGAAGATTCCCACGCGGCCCTCCGCCCTCAGCACGATCTCGGACGGCAGGCCGACGATGTCGGCCAGGCGCGAGAGGATCCGCGTGCGCTCCCGCGCGGGCATCGACGCGCCGCGCGTGAGGAACGTCGCGTAGTCACCCGTCGAGAAGCCCTCCGACTCACGGAGGACGCGGTCGAGTGACGTCCCTTTTCTGAAGGCCCGCGACTTCCCGTGATGGACCGCGGCAGCGGCCATGGTCGGCACGCGATCGACCCAGCCGAGCACGTCGTAATCGGTGAGCGCGAGGCCCGTGATCTCGAGAGCCGGCGAGATGAGGATCGCACCGTTCAGCCCGATTCCTGCAGTCTCCTGGAGAATCCGGGCGAGACGACCGACGCGGTACCCGCCGTAGCTCTCCCCTGCGATGAACACGGCCGAGCCCCAACGGCGGTGCTCGGACAGCCAGCGGCCCATGAACTCGCAGAGCGACTCGAGGTCGCGCTTGTACCCGAAGTACTCCTTGGGATCGGGCGCGTCCTCGGGAGGCTTGGCGTCCTTCCCGTCCCCCTTTTTCTCCGGCTCGATGACCCTGCTGAAGCCGGTTCCGACGGGGTCGACGAATACGAGGTCGGTGAACGCGAGCCACGAGGACTCGTTCTCGACGAGCCGGGCAGGCATCGCGGGCAAGGTGCCGTCCGACGGGAAGTCCACCCGCTGCGGCCCGACGGCGCCCATGTGCAGGTACGCCGAGGACGCTCCGGGGCCGCCGTTGAAGACGAACGTGACCGGGCGCGCACGATCGTCGCCGGCCGCGACGTAGGAGACCGAGAAGATCTCCGCAGCGGGCTTTTCCTTTTTGCGCAGGACGGTCCACTTTCCGGTTGCCGTGTACTGGATCGCCTTGCGTCCACGGCCCCAGCTCGCGGTGGTCTCGGCACCTGCGGGCGGCTCGTGGTCCGGCTTCTTCTCGTCCTTGTCGTTCTTCGTCTCGTCGCTCATGGGCGGGCACGCTACCGACTGGCATTCGGGTCAGGCTGAGGACCACAATGTGGGCTCGTGTCACACGTGCTCGACTCACTCGACGACGCGCGTTCAGCCGCGGAGCGGCAGGCGTGGCGCGCTGCCTACGGCGCGTACTCGTCGGTCGACAAGCACGATCTGACCGCCTCGGACCTCGAGAGCTACGGAGAGGCCGCCTGGTGGAGCGGGAAGCTCGACGAGGCCATCAATCTGCGAGAGCGCGCGTATGCCTCGTACACGGCGGACGGCGACACGCTCGGCGCGGCACGGTTGGCGCTCACGCTCAGCTGGGACTACGAGGGCCGGGGCTCGTTCGCGGTCGCGGGCGGCTGGCTCGCGACGGCCGAGCGCCTCCTCGCCGGCGTGGACGAGGCGCCCGAGCACGCGAGGCTCCTGCTCACGCACGGGGTCACGAAGCTCTTCGCCGAGGGCGACCTCGAGGCCGCGGTTCGGAGCTTCGACGAAGCCTTCGAGCTCGCACAACGCGTCGGCGACCGCGACGTGCAGATGCTCGCGCTGTCCGGGAAGGGACGCGCGCGCATCAAGGCCGGTGACATCGACGCAGGCCTCGCGCTGCTCGACGAGGCGACCGCGTCGGCGATGTGCGGCGACCTTCGCGCACACTCGGCCGGGATCGTCTACTGCATGACGATCAGCACGTGTCAGGACCTCGGCGACTTGAGGCGGGCGGCAGAGTGGACGGAGACCGCGAACCGCTGGTGCGACAAGCTCGACGTCTCGGGGTTCCCGGGCGCCTGCCGGATACACCGCGCGGAGGTTCTCCGGCTCAGGGGCGACTGGCCGGCAGCAGAGGCCCAGGCGGTGGCGGCGTGCGAGGAGCTGCAGGACTTCGACCGCAGCATCACGGCGAGCGGCCACTACGAGATCGGCGAGCTCCGGCGCCAGCGCGGCGACTTCGCGGGAGCCGAGGAGTCGTACCGCATCTCGAACGAGATGGGGCGTGAGCCTCAGCCCGGCCTCTCGTTGCTTCGCCTGGCCGAGGGGAAGATCGACGCGGCCGTCGCGGGCATCTCGAGGACGCTCGCGGACAGCACGGATCCGCTCTTCCGACTTCGACGCCTCCCAGCCCAGGTCGAGATCGCGATCGCCGCCGGCGACCTCGAGACCGCCAAATCTGCCACCGACGAGGCGGAGCGGACCGTCGACGCGTACAAGATCGGCAACCGCCGGGCCGCGGCATTCGACGCGACCGTGAGCTTCCTTCGGGGCCAGATCCACCTTGCCGGCAAGGAGTGGGATGCCGCGATCACAGCGTTGAGGCACGCGCGGGACGTGTGGCACGGCGTCGGAGCGCCGTATGAGACCGCACGTACCCGGAAGCTCCTCGGGACTGCGTACATGCGGGCGGGAGACGAGCACGCCGCGACCGTCGAGTTCGAAGGCGCACTCGCCACGTTCGAGAAGCTCGGCGCCCGACTCGAGGAGGCTCGCGTCAAGGAGCTGCTCGGGCGCGTCGAGGCCCGTAGAACCTTCCTCTTCACGGACATCGTCGACTCGACGAGGCTCCTCGCGACGCTGGGGCAGGACAAGTGGAAGCGCCTGCTCGCGCGCCACAACGACCTCGTTCGGGAGCAGATCGCCGTGAGTGGCGGCGAGGTCGTCAAGCAGACCGGCGACGGCTTCTTCGCCTCGTTCGAAAATCCGAAGGCCGCGATCGAAGCAGCGGTCGGCATCCAGCGCGCCCTCGCGGCCGAGATCGTCGCTCCCGACGTGCGTATCGGAGCGCATGCGGGAGAGGCGTTCCGGACCGGGGCCGACGCCAAGGACTACGGCGGCCAGGGCGTTCATGTCGCTTCGCGAATTGGCGCGGCCGCGTCGGCAGGGGAGATCCTCGTCAGCGCGGAGACGCTCGACGGCGCCGGAACGACCTACCGCGTCTCGGCGCCGAGGTCGCAGGAGCTCAAGGGCCTCGAGGCGCCGGTCGAGGTCGTCTCGGTCGACTGGCGCTAGCTCGCGGCGGCTCTGTGCGCGGGGTGGTCGCCCAGCACCTGCCCGATCCACCTCTGAGCCTCGAGCACCAGCGCGGGGTTCGTCTCGAGCGTGTAGTACGACAGAGCATTGACGGCCTGAGAGAGCGCCCAGCCTCGAGCCCGGGTCCGCGCCGACTCGTCGACCGACAGCCCGTCCAGGAAGATGTCTCGCGTCTCGGCGGAGAGCGCTTTCCAGGCGACCATGAAGTCGCACGCCGGGTCGCCCACGCCGAGGCAGCCCCAGTCGATCACGGCGACCAGTCGTCCGTCCTCCACGAGCAGATTGCGTGCATCGAGATCGCCGTGGATCCACACGGGCGCGTCCTGCCACTCCTGGGCCCGGAGAGCCGACTCCCAGGCAGCCGTTGCAGCCCCGGCATCGATGGCGTCGCCCAGGGTGTCGATGGAACGGCGCGTCGCCGCGTCTCGTGCGGAGAGCGGCTCACCGCGAAACACGTTGTGATCGCCCGGGACAGGCCCGCCCGTGGCATCGATCTCATGGAGCGCGGCGACGAAGTCAGCGAGATCGCGTGCAGCCTGGCGAAGATCGCCGACGGCTTCCCGGGTCGCGTCCTCGCCCCGGATCCAGCTGTACACGGCCCATGCGAAGGGGTACCCGTCTGTCGGCGTGCCCTCCGCTACGGGGGTCGGAACTGCGAGCGGCAGCAGGGGCGCCAGCCGCGGCAGCCACGTGGTCTCCTTCGTGAGTGCCTCCGTCGTCCGCGGCGTGCGAGGCAGACGAACGACCAGCTCGTCTCCGAGCCGATACAGGGCGTTGTCCGTTCCCCATGAGTCGACGAGCTCGATCGAGAGATCCACCCAGTGCGGGAACTGCGATTCGAGCAGGCGGCGAACGAGCGAGGCGTCGGTCTCGACCTCGTCGGCATGCATCTTCAACGGCAGGCCTCGAGGCTGCGCCCCAGGAAGCGGAGCGTCCCCCGGCACAGCCCGAGCGCGCCGCGGCGCTGGTACGCGGCCGTCGCGAGCAGTCGATCCTCGGTGGGGTTCGTCATGAAGCCCAACTCGACCAGGATCACCGGGACGTCGGCCCAGTTGAAGCCGGTGAAGTCCGAGCGCTCCTGGAGGCCTCGGTCGGGGAAGCCGAGCGCGGCTCGGAGATCCCTCTGCACGATCCGGGCCGCCCGCTCGCTCGCCGCATAGACGTCGTCGGTCCAGCCTCGGCGAAGCGCCGGGTAGAGCGTGTGCGTCCCCCGTGCAACGGGGTCGGTCGAGCCGTCCGCATGGATCCGAAGGAACAGAGCTGCTCCGGCGCGGTTCGCGATTCGTGCGCGGGCGACGTTGCCGATGCTCGTTCCCGCCGTTCTCGTCCGAGTCATGACGACGCGCACGCCGGCCCGCTCGAGCAAGGCCCGCAGGCGCAGCGCGACGCGCAGGGTGAGGTCCGCCTCGCGCATGCCGGAGACCACGCCGTGCGTGCCCCCTCCGTCCTTGATCTTCCACGTCGACGAGCCCGGGCCGATCGGCTCCGTTGCGGGGTTGGCCCGGAGATCGTGGCCGGGATCGAGCACGACGACGGGGCGCGACTGCGCCGTGCCGGCCGGCAGCGCAATCACTGCGACGAGGAACGCGAGCCAGAGCGCCCGCACGATCAGCTCGATGCGCTCGTCAGTCGCCTGAGCTCGGCCAGCGGGCCGATCTGCCGGGCCGCACGAGGATCGGATGCCCGCAGCTCGAGCGCGAAGCGATACCGCCGCCCCGGGTCGTAGATCGGGCAGGAGGCGGTGCGGCACGGCGTCATCGAGAGCTTGCGAACTCGGTTCCCGCGAGAGTCGTAGAACGCGATCGTGAGCGGGACGAGCGTGTTCTTCATCCAGAAGCCACCGGTCGACACCTCGGGAAAGACGAAGAGCATCCCGTCGGCCGGTGCCTTCCTTCGAAACATCAGCCCACGCTGGCGCTGGGCTGACGTCATGGCCAGCTCAGGCTCGAACGGGACTCCGTCGAGGCGAAGCGGTGCCGTCGCCGCAGTCCGCGCCTGGCCGGCGATCGTCGCGAGCACTGCCGCTACGAGAAGAACGGGAGCAAGACCCCGAAGCACGCCGGGACGATAGGCGCCGGCGATGGTGTCGCGTCGCCGGACTGGCGTTCCAGCGCGTGAGCATGAGCCTGTTCGCCTGGAAGTCCCCTGCCGTGACGGACCCGGACGAGGCGGAGCGGCTCCTCGAGCTCGAGGACGAGTCCGTCTTCCAGGCCAGCGACGACGTCACGCGCTTCTTCGCCCAGCTGATGGAGCTCCTCCCTCCGCACGACGCTTCACCGAGGAGGAGCTCGAGAGCGGTGGGACCCGCTGGGCGCGGACTCGCCCCAGGCTTCCGACCGGCTCGTCATCGCTGAGCGTCCGCTGGAGCGTCGACGGCGAAGTCCTCGAAACGATCGTCGAGCTCGCGCGCAAGCACGACCTCGTCCTCTACGACCCGCAAGGACCGGCGTTCCACTCGCCAGGTCGAGGACGAGACTCCCGTACTCCCTAATCGGCCGGCGAAGTCGTGCGAGGCGTGCTGCTCGCCGCCTTCGGAGTGCTCGTCGTCGTCGTCGCCTGGCAACTGCGATCCCGTTCCTTACCTGGATCCTCGTCTTCGTCGGCGGCCTCATCGCCTTCGTGGCTGTCTTCTCGCTCGCGGCGATCGGACGGCACGCCTGGGTGGCGCGCCGGGACTAGCCGACCGTCACAGTCACACGCTGAACCGCGTTGTTCTTGTAGCCGCCGAGATTCCACGGCGGCTCGAGCGGCTGCTCGTTCCCGGCGGCGTCGCGTGTACGGCAGCAGAGCACGTGCTCGCCGGGCGACGCGTCCCAGGCGAAGCGCCAGGAGCGCCACGCCCAGCGGCCGAGATCGCCCGGCTCGAGCTCCGCGGGCGACCACGAGGCGCCGCCGTCGGTCGACACGTCGACGCCGACGATCTCCGCCTCGCCGGACCACGCACGCCCGCGAATGGGGCAGCGACCGGGAGCGACCACCCGGTCGCGGCTGAGGAAGTCCGGAATCCCGGGAGGCACCATCAGCGAACGGGGCGCGATGCGCGTGACCGGCGTCCCCGGCTCGTCCTCTCCCAGTCGAAGCCGGTAGGACTCGCGCATCTGGTACCCGTCGAAGGGCTCGTCGACGAGCGTTATCCGAGCGAGCCACTTCACGCTAGTCATGCCGTACCAACCCGGCACGACCAGCCGAAGCGGAGCACCGTGCTGTGGCGGAAGCGGCACGCCGTTCACCTCGTAGGCCAGGAGCGCGTCGCCTTCGAGCAGCTCGCGGAGAGGCAGGCTCCGGGCGTAGACCTGCTCCTCTCCCCCCTCGAGGCCGCGGTCGAGGCCGGTGAACAGCGCTTCCACGACGGCGTCGCGGACGCCCGCGTCCTCCAGCAGCCCTGCGACCGAGGTGCCGTGCCAGCTCGCAGTCCCGACGGCCTCGAGCAGCCACGGCTGGCTGGTGACGTGGGGATCGAGATACGCGCGCCCGTTGCCGGCGCATTCCATCGTCACGGCGTGCTCGATGGCTGGACGCGCGCGGATGTCGTCCAGGGAGAGCGACAGCGGCGTCTCGACGAGGCCGTCGACATCGAGCCGCCACGTCGAAACGTCGACGAGCGGGATGTCGTAGTGGGTCAGCAGGTAGTGGAGCCCGAGCGGGGTCAGGTCCCAGTGCAGCGCCTCGAGCGGCATCCCGTGGTTGCGCGCGGCGAGCTGGAGCTCCTGGAGGCTGATCCCCTCCGACACGTCGCGGAACGATAACGCGGTGTTACGAACGGGGCGCAGACGCGGACTGGGCGCGAATGAACTCCCGGTACCAGTCGTAGCTCGCCTTCGGCACCCGCTCGAGCGTGTCGAAGTCCACGTAGACGATGCCGAACCGCTGCGAGTACCCACGTGACCATTCGAAGTTGTCGAGCAACGACCACACGAAGTAGCCGGCCACGGGCACGCCGTCCTCGATCGCCTCGGCGATCGCTCGGATATGCCGCTCGAGATACGAGCGACGGCGAGGATCGTCGACCGTGCCGTTCGTCCGCGCGTCCTCGAAGGCAGCGCCGTTCTCCGTGACGAACAACGGAGGTACCGCGTACTCGTCGTGCAGCTGTGCGAGGAGCTCGCGGAGTCCTTGCGGATAGACCTCCCAGCCCATGCCGGTGATCTCGCCCCCTGCCGGATCGACCACGACCGGGGACCCGTCGGTCGCCGCTTTGACGATGTGCCGCCGGTAGTAGTTCACGCCGAGGAAGTCGAGCGGCGCCCGGATCGTGCGCATGTCGTCCGCGGCGCCAGCGGGAAGCATGCCGTCGAAGCGGCGCAGACCGTCCGGGGGATACGCGCCGAGCAGGACGGGATCGAGGAACCAGCGGTTACGCATGACGTCCTCGAGCCGCGCGGCCTCGCGGTCGGCCGGGGAGTCGCTCAGCGGATGCATGGGGATGAGGTCGATGGTGATCCCAACCTGTGCCGTGGGAGCCGCCCGGCGGATGACCTCGGCCGTCAGTCCGTGGGCCAGGAGGACGTGATGTCCTGCCGCAACGGCGTCCGCCAGACTCTTCCGCCCCGGAGCGTCCTGACCCGTCGCGTACCCGAGCCACGCGATGACCCATGGCTCGTTCTGCGTGATCCAATGAGTCACTCGGTCGCCGAGCCGGGCGACGACGACGTCGGCATACTCGGCAAACGCTTCCGCCGTGTCCCGAACCGGCCAGCCGCCGAGGTCCTCGAGCTTCTGCGGCAAGTCCCAGTGGTAGAGCGTGGCAAAGGGCTCGATTCCAGCCGCGAGCAGCTCGTCCACGAGCGCGTCGTAGAAATCGAGGCCCGCCTCGTTCACCGCGCCTCGACCGTCCGGCACGACACGTGGCCAGGCGATCGAGAAGCGGAACGCGTTGAGCCCGAGATCTCGCATGAGACGCACGTCTTCCCGGTAGCGGTGATACGAGTCACAGGCAACGCGGCCGCTGTCTCCGCCGAGGATCTTTCCGGGCGTCGCGGTGAAGCGGTCCCAGATGCTCTCTCCCCGGCCGTCCTCGTCGACGGCGCCTTCGACCTGGTACGCAGAGACCGCAGCTCCCCAGCGGAAGTCGGGTGGAAAGCGCCGTCTCATGTCGGTGAGGGTATGCTCCATAACTGAACCGGTACAGAAATGATACGACGTATAGCCTCTCCGGCAAGGAGGACCGTGTCGGAGCAGAGTCCGGGCAGAGTGACGATCAGGGACATCGCAGACCGCGCGGGTGTCTCGAAGGGTGCGGTCTCGTACGCGCTGAACGGACGCCCCGGGGTCTCCGAGCAGACTCGCCAACGCATCCTCGCCATCGCCCGAGAGCTCGGCTGGTATCCGAACCGTGCAGCGCGAGCGCTCTCTGCCGCGCGCGCGGACGCCTGCGGCCTCGTCATGGCTCGGCCGGCGAAAACGCTTGCCCTCGAGCCCTTCTACATGGAGTTCCTCGCCGGTGCCGAATCCGAGCTCGCGTCGCGGTCGATGGCGCTGACGATCCAGCTCGTGAAGAGCGTCGCCGACGAGATCGAGGTCTACCGGCGCTGGTGGGGCGAGCGCCGGGTCGACGGCGTCCTGATGGTCGATCTGCGCGAGGACGACCCTCGCGTCGACGAGCTCGTCCGCATCGGACTGCCAGCCGTCGTCGTCGGCGGTCCGGTCGCAGGAGGCACCTTGCCTTCGGTCTGGCATGACGAGAGATCTCCTGTTATTGAGGCGGTTCGCTACCTCGCAGCCTTGGGTCATCAGCGGATTGACCACGTCGCCGGGGTGAGTCACTTCGTCCACACGATGCAGCGAACCGACGCCTTCAGAGAGGCGATGGAGGAGCTCGGGCTCCGTCCGGAGATCACGACGACCGACTACTCGCCCGAGAGCGGCGCGAAGGCGACCCGCAGGCTCCTGTCGTCGCCCGATCGCCCGAGCGCGATCATCTTCGACAGCGACCTTCTGGCCGTCACAGGCCTGGGTGTCGCACACCAGATGGGCCTGGTCGTCCCGGACGACGTGTCCATCGTCGGCTGGGACGACTCCCTCATCAGCCAGGTCGTGCATCCTCCGCTGACGGCGATCACGCGAGACATCGCCGGCTTCGGAATTGCCGCGACTCGCCATCTGCTCGACGTGATCGACGACGGCGTCGTCACCGACGTGGAGTCTCCTCGGAGCGAGCTCACGCCTCGCGGCAGCACTGGACCGCCGCGGGCTGTCCCCGCACGCGTCCGGTAGTCCGGACGCCACGTGCAGCGCTCACTTGTTCAAGAGCGGTTGACACTTAACCGGATAAGTGATGGACTTAGCGTGCGCATGCAAAGTGCAGCAAGTCGGAGACGGACGATGTCGTCCGCCGAAGCCCCCACGCGGGTCCGCGCCAGCTATCCGTTCGCAGGCACTGCCCTCCGACAACGCCTACGCACGGAGCGGATGCGTGCGCGCCCCGCGTCTGGCTTGCGCGGACCCCGGGGGAACGGCGTCAGCAGTTTCCGCCGCCCGAGTCAGGGTTGCCACTGATGGAGGGAGACGTGCACAGAGCAAACCTTGGGAAAGAACTGATGGGCACCGGAGGCAGACGCGCTTCCGCCTTCAGCCGGTCGTCTCACGTCGACGCTGAGGGGCGGGCGCGGTCACGAGAGGAGGGTGACAGCAATGTCTACACGTAAGAGAGGGAAGGCGATCGGCGCCGGCGTGCTCGCTCTCGTCGCCGCGATCGCTGCCACCTCGCTCGGGGTGGCGGGGGCGGGAGCCGGCGAGCAGTCGGCGTTCGCGCTTCCTCGCGCTCAGACGCTCTACATGAGCGGGAATCAATGGTCTCCCAACAACGACCTCAATCCGGCGAAGAACTGGGACTACATCACAGGTCTCGTCGGGTTCGCGTACGAGACCGCGTTCCGCTACGACCCGCTCGCGGACAAGTTCATCCCGTGGCTCGCCACGAACGGAACGTGGACGTCGAAGACGACCTACACGCTGACCGTCCGCAACGGGGTCAAGTGGAGTGACGGGAAGCCGCTCACCGCGCGAGACGTGAAGTACAGCTTCGATCTCGCGAAGATCGTGACGCACCCGCAGCGCCCGCTGTGGGCCGACACGGGTCTCACGAGCACCCGGGTCCTCGGGACCAAGGTGGTCTTCACGTTCGCCGGGAGGCCCGGCTACCAGCAGTTCGACTTCTACCGGTTCAACGTCGCGATCGTCCCGCAACACGTCTTCAGCAAGTACACGAAGACACAGATCGCGACCGACAACCTGTTCTTCCCGGACGACATCGTCGGGACCGGGCCGTACCTCTATCAGTCCGGCGCCTCCGCAGCCTCGCAGACGGTCGTGTGGAAGAAGAACCCGAACTGGTGGGCGACGAAGGCGCTCGGCCTCAGGGTCGCGCCGCAGTACATCGTCGACATCCACAACGCCTCGAACGCGGCCGCACTGGCCAACTTCAAGGCCGGGAACATCGACCTCTTCAACAACTTCGCACCGAAGGCCGCGATCAGTGGCGGCGCCAAGACGTACTTCGACAAGGCGCCGTACCACCTCGGCGCGAACACGACGTGGCTGTTCCCGAACACCACCAAGAAGCCGCTCGACGACAAGCAGTTCCGGAAGGCCCTCGCCTTCTCGATCAACATGAACCAGATCCTCAGCAAGGCCTACCAGGGCCTCGTCGAGAAGGCGAGCCCGACGGGCCTGCTTCCGATCTGGAACAAGTGGATCGACCAGAAGGTCGTCAAGCAGTACGGGTTCTCGTACAACCCGACGCGGGCGAAGGCGATCCTCGCCGCCGCGGGCTACAAGGACACCAACGGCGACGGCTTCGTCGAGAACAAGGACGGGTCGAAGATCGACCTCCAGATCATCTGCCCGAACGGCTGGTCCGACTGGATGACCTCGATCCAGGTCATCGCGGATAGCGCGAAGGCGGTCGGCATCAAGATCACGCCGGCGTTCCCGGAGTACGGGACGCTCGTCGACGATCGTGGGCATGCGAGGTTCGATCTGCTCCTCGGCAACGATCGGCAGTACTCGAACACGCCGTGGACGTACTACCAGTACATCTATCGGCTGCCGATCCTGGAGAACCAGACGACGATGAACTACGAGCGGTACGCGAATCAGACCGCTTGGAGCCTCACGAACGGACTGGACAAGATCCCGTCGACGAACACGAAGGCGTACAAGGCGCAGATGTCGAAGCTGCAGAAGATCTTCCTGCAGGATCTGCCGGTGATCCCACTCTGGTACAACGGCATGTGGGCGATGTTCAACACGAAGTACTGGACGAACTGGCCGTCCGCGAAGGAGGGCCAGTACACCCCGGCTTCGTGGCGGAACTACTGGCAGATGACGAGCATCGACATGCTCACGCATCTGAAGCCGGCCAACAACAGGTAGCGAAAGCGGTCCAAGTGAACGGACAGCACCCCTCCCGGACATCCGGGAGGGGTGCTGCTTCACGCACCGGCTACGGAAACCAGGAGCTCCAGTGAAGCGATACCTCGCCCGGAAGATCCTGATCTACGTCGTGACGTTCTGGGTCGCGGTGACGATCGACTGGGCGATCCCGCGCTTCATGCCCGGAGACCCGATCGAGCGCCTCCTCTCGCGCATGCAGGCACAACCGGGCTCGAGTGAGGCGCTGACCAGCTACTACACGAAGGCATTCGGGTTCGACGTGCCGATCTGGGAGCAGTACGTCAACTTCTGGAAGGCGCTGTTCCACGGTGACCTGGGGCTCAGCATCGCGCACTTTCCGACGCCGGTCTCGGAGCTGATCATGGGCGCTCTCCCCTACACGCTCGCGCTGCTCGTACCCGCCATCCTGCTCAGCTTCTGGGCGGGCAACAAGGTCGGCGCGCTCGCGGCCCGGCGGAAGGCGCTCGACAACACCGTGCTGCCGGTCAGCTACGTGCTCACGGCGACTCCGCAGATGTGGCTCGGAATCATCCTCGCGTGGGTCTTCGCCACCACCCTCGCGGTCCTCCCTGTCGGAGGCGCATACGACCTGTCCCTGCAACCGACGTGGTCGCTGGAGTTCGTCCGCAGCTTCCTGCAGCACTGGATATTGCCCTTCTCCGCGCTGTTCCTCGTCGCGTTCGGGGGCTGGGCGATCGGGATGCGGAACATGATCATCTACGAGCTCGAGGCCGACTACTCGAACTACCTCGCGAGCCTCGGCGCCCCCACCAAGCTGGTGCGCAAGTACGCGTACCGGAATGCGCTCCTGCCGCAGATCACCGGCCTCGCGCTCGCGCTCGGCGCCGTCGTCGCGGGTGCCATAGTGGTCGAGATCGTCTTTTCCTACCCGGGCCTCGGGACGCTCACCCTGACCGCGATCCAGAACCGCGACTACTTCCTCATCCAGGGAATCTTCCTCTTCCTCATCGTCGGAGTCCTGCTCGCGAACCTGATCATCGACATCGCCTACGTCTTCATCGATCCGCGAACTCGGGTCGGGATGCAGGGAGGAGCGTGATGGCTGTCTCGGAGCCGCGCGACGTCGCAGTGGTCACGACGGGTGCGCCGGCGCCGTCGCTCGAGACCACGGTCACCACCGCTCCGGGAGGAGGCGCGCCGGTCGTCGCGGTGCCGCTTCGCGCTCGGTCCGAATTCATCTACTTCGCGCTCCGCAACTGGAAGTTCGTTGCGGGCCTCACGATCGTCCTCGCCTTCTTTGCGCTCGCGCTCGTCGGCCCGCTGCTGACCGACAACACGCCGCTCGAGTTCAGCGGGCCGACCGACGAGCCGCCGTCATCGGAGTATTGGTTCGGTACGACGTCGTTCGGACAGGACGTGTTCGCCCAGTTCGTGTACGGACTCCGAGCTGCCTTCCTCGTGGGTGTCGTCGGCGGCGCTATCGCCTGGCTCCTCGGGGCCGCAATCGGCTTCACCGCCGGCTACCGCGGAGGCTGGGTCGACGACGTCTTGAACATGCTCACGAACGTCGTTCTCGTGATTCCCACGCTCGCGATCCTCATCATCGTGGCTGCGTACGTCGACGTGCACAGCTACACCACCGAGGCGATCCTCATCGGCCTGACGTCGTGGCCGTGGGCGGCGAGGGCTGTACGAGCACAGACGTTCTCGCTGAAGACGCGAGAGTTCGTGGACGTCGCCCGGCTGAGCGGGCGAGGAACGCGTCAGATCATCGCGACCGAAATAGCGCCGAACATGAGCTCGTACCTGCTCATGATGTTCATCCTCCTCTTCGGAGGCGCGATCCTCATCGGCGCCTCGCTCGACTTCCTCGGCCTCGGGCCGTCCGAGCAGGTCTCGCTGGGGCTGATGATGAACAACGCCTTCCTCTCGAGCGCCCTGCTTCTCGGGAGCTGGTGGTGGTTCGTGCCGCCGGGCATCGGAATCATCGCGATCGTCGGTGGTCTCTACGTCATGAACGTCGGGCTCGACGAGATCTTCAACCCGAAGCTCAGGGCGACGTGAGATGAGTCTCAAGGTCGACGGGCTGACGGTCTACTACCAGTCGCTCCGCGGCGACGTGAAAGCAGTCGACGGCGCGACCTTCGAGATCGGGGACGGCGAGATCATGGGTCTCGCGGGGGAGTCCGGGTGCGGCAAGTCGACGCTGGGCAAGAGCCTGATCCGCATGGATGCGCGGATGCGCTACGTCGGCGGTCGCGTCGACCTCGACGGCACGGAGCTTCCCATCTGGGACGACCGGAAGATGAATCCCTTCCGCTTCAAGGAGGTCTCGATCATCCCCCAGTACGCGCTCAGCGCGCTCAATCCGACGCGAAAGATCGGGACGGTCGCTACGGACCTCCTCGCGTCGCGAGACATCCCGCTGAACGGTGTCGTGCAGGAGCTCAAGCGTCGCCTGAACCTCGTGGGGCTGCGCGACGACGTGCTCGACAGGTTCCCGATCGAGCTCTCGGGAGGGATGAAGCAGCGCGTCGTCATGGTGCTCTCGTCGCTTCTCGATCCCTCGCTCCTGATCGCCGACGAAGTGACGTCCGCGCTCGACGTCTCGACGCAACGAGCCGTGGCAGAGCTGCTCGTGGAGTTCCGCGACCGCGGCTTCGTGAAGAGCGTGATCGTGATCACGCACGACCTCTCGGTCCTCTATCAGATCGCAGACACGATCCTCATCATGTACGCAGGCAAGCTCGCAGAGAAGGCACCCGCAGACACAGTGGTCGGGGCGCCGGTGCATCCCTACACGCGGATGCTCCTCTCGTCGCTGCCCGAGGTCGGAGTCCGCTACGCGGAGAAGCGGCTGAGCGGAATCCCCGGTCGCCCCCCCTCTCTCCTCGAGCCTCCGACGGGCTGCCGCTTCAGGACGCGCTGCCCGCTCGCCTTCGAGAAGTGCGGCGAGGAGCCGCCGTTCGCGGAGGTCGCCCCCGGCCATGCGGCGGCGTGCTGGAAGGCGGCAGCCTGATGCTGGAGCTCGAGACCTGTTGCAAGGCCTACCGCGTCGGAGCATTCGGCAGCGGTGAGCTCCTCGCCGTCCGGGACGTCAGCTTCGAGGTCCGGCCCGGCGAGGTCGTCTCGCTGATCGGCGAGAGCGGCAGCGGGAAGTCGACCATAGGCAAGATGATCCTGCGGCTCCTCCGTGTCACGCGCGGGACCATCCTGTTCGACGGCGTCGACATCTCCGCGCTCGGCGGGCGTGCGCTGAAGGCGTATTACGCCGACGTGCAGGGTGTGTTCCAGGATCCGTTCAGCTCGTACAACCCGATCTTCAAGGCTGACCGCGTCTTCACGATGCTCCGCAACGAGTACTTCTCAGGGCTCGGCTCGACCGAGTGGGCCGCGAAGCTGGAGAAGTCGCTCGAGGCCGTGAGTCTCAACCCGGGCGACGTCCTGGGGAAGTACCCACATCAGCTGAGCGGCGGGCAGTTGCAGCGCATGCTCATCGCGCGCGCTCTCATGCTCGACATCCGACTGCTCGTTGCCGACGAGATCATCAGCATGCTCGATGCATCGACACGCATCGACGTGTTGAACCTGCTCGGAGACCTGAAGTCGCGAGGCCTCGGCATCCTCTTCATCACGCACGACCTCTCGCTGGGCAACTACATCAGCGACAAGACGATGATCCTCCGGCGCGGGAACGTCGTCGAGATGGGTGCGACTAGCCTCGTCTTCGACAACCCGATCCATCCGTACACGAAGTCGCTCCTCGCCTCCGTTCCGCAGCTCCACGAGAAGTGGCCCGACCTCGAGGCGGACTTCGGCGCCTCGCCCACGGAGGGGAACGGAGCAGCTCCCGGGCCGGATCCGAGCGTCGAGCTCGTCGAAGTGGAGACCGACCATCTCGTCGCCCTCGGCTCCGACGGGAAGGCTGCCGCTTGACGAGCCTCGGAGCCAACGCACAAGCCGACGTCGACAGCACGCTCCCCGTCATCCCGTGGGAGGATCGTCCGGCCGGCTCGCGGGACGTCCTCTGGCGCTCGAGCCGCAATCCCATCATCCCGCGCGATCACATCCCGCGGGCGAACAGTATTTTCAACTCAGCCGTCGTGCCGTTCGGCGACGGGTTCGCAGGTGTGTTCCGCGTGGACGACACGCAGCGCGTGATGAACGTCCATGCCGGCCGAAGCGCCGACGGAATCGAGTGGGAGATCGATCACGAACCGATCGCCTTCGTCCCCGCCGACGACCGGGCGCGCGAGATCCAGGAGAGGTTCCTGTACGCGTACGACCCGCGCGTCACCTGGCTCGAGGACCGGTACTACGTCACGTGGTGCAACGGCTACCACGGGCCGACGATCGGCGTCGGGTACACCCACGACTTCGAGACGTTCCACCAACTCGACAACGCGTTCCTACCGTTCAACCGAAACGGCGTGCTCTTCCCGCGCAGGATCGGTGACCACTACGCGATGCTGAGCCGACCGAGCGACGACGGTCACACGCCGTTCGGCGACATCTACTACTCCGAGAGCCCCGACCTCATGCACTGGGGCCGCCACCGGCACGTCATGGGAACGGTGCCGCTGACCTGGCAGTCGACGAAGATCGGAGCCGGGCCCACGCCGATCGAGACCGAGGCGGGCTGGCTCGTCCTGTACCACGGCGTCCTGACGTCGTGCAACGGCTTCGTGTACTCGATGGGGGCAGCGCTGCTGGACCTCGACGAGCCGTGGAAGGTGCTCGCCCGCGGGCGCGACTACCTGCTGGCGCCGCATGCCGTCTACGAGCAGGTCGGAGACGTCCCCAACGTCGTCTTCCCGTGCGCGGCGCTCGTCGACGGCGAAGCGGATCGGCTGTCGGTCTACTACGGCGGCGCGGACACCGTCGTCTGCCTCGCCCACGGCTATCTCTCCGAGCTCCTAGTCTTCGTCCGCGCCTAAGAGCCGAGCACGTTCACCGCCCGGGCCGTCACGAGCACGACGATGACGAGCGAGACCGTCGATTCGACTCCCACGAGCAGCTTCGCCTTGTGTGTCAGGGGCATCGCGTCGGTGGGGCTGAACGCGCTCGCCGCCATGAGGGACACGAACAGGTAGTCCCAGATGCTCGGCCCCCAATCCGGCCTCGCGAGCTCAGGGTTCTCGTCCTGAGGGAACTGGAAGTCCGGGGTCGAGCGCTCGTGTCTCGCGCGCTCGAACGGGCCGCCGTCGTCGACGTCCCAGAACCACAGCCCGAAGACGACGACGTTGGCGAACCAGATGACGGCGGCCGTGCACAGGAGTTGTCCGCCTCCGAGGTCCTCGGCGCTCGCCGAGACGAGCCCGGAGACGAGCAGGCCCACCCCGATCACGTTGCCGAGAACGATCACGAGGAGCAACCCCAACGCCGTCGTGCGCTGCCCCGCGAGCCCTACTCCACGCGCGCCGATCCAGAGGTCGAGGCAGAGAAGAAACCCCGGCAGGGCAAGGACGAGCCAGATCCACCAGGAGAGGCCGATCAGCTCCCAGCCCTCGCGTTGACTCAGCAGCGCGAGGAGCGTGAGGGCAACGGTCGCGCAGATCGCGACCGAGGCGGCCTCCCGTCGGACCTCGTAGCGTTCCTTGACCTCCGAGCGTGGCGCCATCGGGCGTGCTCTATCAGACAGAACGATGAGTGCGATCTGCTTGGATCGTGTGATGCAGCAGGATCGCGTGCTCACGAGGCCGTTCGTCCTCACGATGCTGGCCGAGTTCGCCTTGTGCATGTCGATCGGGATGCTGCTCGCGGTCGTCCCGGTCTACGCGGACGACGAACTCGGTGTCGGGAGCTTCGGCGTCGCGCTCGCCGTCGCCGCAGTCAGCCCGATGGTCCTCGTCTGCCAGCCGGTCGCCGGCCGCTACGGCGACCGCCGCGGCCGCCGGATCCTCGTCGTGGCAGGCGGGGTCGTCGCCGCGGTGTCGGTCGCCGGTTACGTCGTCGCCGACTCTCTCGCGCTGCTCGTCGTCTTGCGGCTCCTCACCGGTGCCGGGGAAGCGATGCTCCTCGTCGGTGCGGCGACGATGATCACCGACCTCGCGCCCGAGCGTAGACGCGGTGAGGCGCTGAGCCTCTTCAGCCTCGGCCTGTGGGGCGGCCTCGCGCTCGGGCCGCTGCTCGGCGAGCTCGTCCTCGGTGACACTCGTTTCGACGCCGTCTGGTTGCTCGCCGCCTCCTGCTGCCTTGCTGCCGGGCTGATCGGGCTCTCGCTCCCCGAAACCGCTCCTGCGAAGGAGGCCCACGAGCAGTCGACCGCGCGGCTCGTTCATCCGGCCGCGATCGGCCCGGGCCTCGTGCTCGCGCTCACCGTCCTCGGCTTCGCCGGCCTCGGCACGTTCGGCGCCCTGTACGCGCGCGAGCTGGGACTGGAGGGCGCAGGCTCGGTCTTCCTCGTGTTCTCCGCCGTAGTCGTCACGACACGAGTCCTCGCGCGCCGGGTGCCCGACCGGCTGGGCCCGAAGCGCACGTCTCGAACGGCGCTAACGCTCATCGCGGCGGGCCTGTTCGCGATCGGCCTCTGGAACGCCCCCGCCGGTTTGTTCGTCGGGACGATCGTCGTGGCCTTCGGCCACGCGCTCGCGTTCCCGTCCCTGATGACGCTGGCCGTGAACGCCGGACCGCCGAGCGAGCGGAGCTCCGTCGTCGGGACGTTCAGCGCGTTCACGGAGCTCGGCTTCCTCGTCGGCGCTCTGAGCCTTGGAGCAGTCGCTTCCGCCGTCGGCTACGACGGCGTGTTCGTCGTCTGTGCGTTCGGGCCGCTTCTCGGTGTGTTCCTGCTGGCGCGCCTCACCGGGCCTCGCCCCTTGCCCGCTCCCGGGCCCGCCTAGATGGTGACGAGAGAGCTCGGGCGGAGCGGAATCGCGGTCACCCGCGTGATCCTCGGATGCGGGAACTTCGGGGGAGTCGGCTCGGCGCCTGCGTTCTTCGGGCGGGGAATCCCGCGGGACGAAGCCTTTCGGATCATGGACGCCGCCTGGGAGCTCGGCATCCGGACGTTCGACACCGCAGACGCGTACGGGGGCGGGCGCAGCGAGACCTGGATCGGCGAGTGGCTCGCGGAGAAGGATGCCACGGTGCGCGACGCGATCACGATCGAGACGAAGACCTTCAATCCGACGGCGGAGGGGGAGGATCGCGGACTCTCGCGTCACCGGATCCGGCGGCAGCTCGAGACGAGTCTGCAGCGGCTCGGTCTGGAGCGGATCCCGCTGTACACGGCGCACGCATTCGATCCGGGCACGCCGATCGAGGAGACCCTGTCCGCCTTCGACGAGGTGGTTCGGGCGGGAAAGGTCGGCGCCGTCGGCGCATCCAACTTCTCGGCCGAGCAGCTGGCCGAGGCGGTCGAGATCTCGGAGCTCGAAGGCATCGCGCGCTTCGAGTGGGTGCAGAACTCCTTCTCGCTGCTCGACCAGGGCGATGCGGAGACCGTGTTCCCGGTCTGTCACGAGCATGGCCTCGGGTACGAGGCGTTCGGTCCGCTGGCGGGCGGCTGGCTCGCCGGTCGCTACCGGCGCGGCGAGAGCTACCCGGAGGGCTCGCGCATGACACAGCGGCCGGAGGGCTATCGCAAGTTCGCGACCGAGGCGGTGTTCGACGCGCTCGAAGCGCTCGAGAGGGAGGCCGTCGAGCGGCACGTCTCGATGGCCGGCCTGGCGCTTGCCTGGCTCCTCGGCGTTCCCGAGACGACCGCCGTCGTCGTCGGCCCGACCCGGGCCGACCAGCTCGAGCCAGTCCGCGAGGCGTTTGCGCTCGACCTGACTCCTGGCGACCACGCCCATCTGCGAGGCTTGTTCGCATGATCGTGTTGTCGGAGCGCGACGTCCGCGACCTCCTGGACATGGAGTCCTGTATCGACGGGATGACGGAGGTCCTGGCCGGCCTCGCGCGCGGAGAGCTGTACAACCCGCTGCGGTCGATCCTGCGCCCCGACGGAGCCGACACGCTCCTTGGGCTCATGCCCGCCTACCGTGGAAAGCCCTCGCCTGCCTACGGCCTCAAGGAGATCGTCGTCGTCCCGACGAACCCTGCCCGCGGCCTCGACACGCACATGGGCGGGGTCCTGCTGCACGACGGTGAGACGGGCGAGCTGCTCGCGGTCATGAACGCCGCCCCGATCACCGAGATCCGGACGGCCGCCGTGTCGGCGGTGGCCACGCGGGCGCTCGCGCGGCCCGATGCCGAGCGCGTCGCGATCCTGGGATCCGGCGCGCAAGCGCGCGGGCACGTCCACGCGCTGCGCGCCGTGCTCGACGATCCCGAAATCCGCATCTGGGCGCGCAGGCTGGAAGCCGCCGAGGAGCTTGCGGGCGAGGTCGGCGCGACAGTGTCACCTTCGGTCGACGCAGCGCTCTTCGGTGCCGAGGTCGTCTGCACGACCACAGCCGCGCGGGATCCGATCATCGAGAAGCGCTGGCTCGCGCGCGGAGCTCACGTGAATGCCGTCGGCTCCTGCTTCCCTACGACGCGCGAGCTCGACACCGAGACCGTCGCGAGCGCCTCGTTCTTCACCGACCGCCGCGAGTCGTGCCAGAACGAGGCCGGCGACTTCGTCCTCGCCGCCGCAGAAGGTGCGATCGGCCCCGAACACATCAAGGCCGAGCTCGGGGAAGTGCTCGCGGGGATGCATCCGGGCCGCGAGCACGAGGACGAGCTGACGATCTTCGAGTCCCTCGGGATCGCCGTGGAGGACCTCGCCTCCGCGGAGCTCGTCGTCCGTCGCGCCCGGGACCTAGGCGTTGGCGTCGAGGTCGACTTCTGATCCCCCTCGCGGACATCGAGGCAGCCCGCGAGCGCATCTCCGGGACCGTCATCCGCACGCCGGTCGTGCGGCTTCACGTGGACGACGCACCAGCGGAGATCTGGCTCAAGCTCGAGAACCTCCAGCCGATCGGATCCTTCAAGCTGCGCGGCGCGGCGAACGCGGTGCTGAGCGCGCCGCGCGAGGCGCTGGCGAAGGGCCTCGTCACGACGAGCACCGGGAACATGGCGCAGGGCGTCGCGTGGATGGCCCGCGAGCTCGGCGTACCGGCGACGATCGTCGCACCCCACAACGCCTCGATGTCGAAGCTCGCGGCGGTCGAGCGCCTCGGCGGCCGGATCGAGCGGCGGAGCTGGGACGAATGGTGGTCCGCGATGGAGGCCGGACGCGTCGACGGGGTCGACGGCTACGTCGTCCATCCCGTGCGCGACGAGCCGGTAATGGCCGGGAACGGAACGGCCGGCCTCGAGCTCGTCGAGGACCTCGACGGCTTCGACGCCGTGCTCATTCCGTGGGGAGGCGGCGGGCTGACGACGGGTATCGCGAGCGCCGTCAAGGCGCTGCGCCCCGACACGCGGATCTACGTCTGCGAGCCCGAGACCGGAGCACCGGTCACGGCAGCGATCGCGAACGGGCGCGTGCCGACGACGATCGAGTACACCGTGTCGTTCATCGACGGCGCAGGCTCGGGAGCGCTGCTCCCGGAGATGTGGGAACACGCCGAGCCGCTCGTTACGGACGCCTTCTCGATCACGCTCGCCGACGCTGCGGCCGCGGTCCGCACGCTGCTCGAGAGTGCACGCGTGGTCGGCGAGGGCGCGGCCGGGCTTCCCGTCGCCGCCGCGCTCGCAGGGCGTGCGGGAGAGGGCCGGGTCGTCTGCATCGTCTCGGGCGGGAACATCGACGTGGAGCGGCTGGCCGCGATCCTCGAGGGCCGCGTCCCCGACTAGGGATTCCAGGCGCGCAGGCGCGGAACCCAGCGCGGGACGTTCGCAGCGTAGGTGTCGTATCGCTCGCCGAAACGGCGACGGAGTCCGGGCTCCTCGACGAGCGGGATGTAAACGGCATTCACGCCCGCGACGGCGGCGAACCACAGGCCGAGCGGCGGTGAGCCGAGGGCGACGGCCTCGCCCGCCAGAACGAAGCACACACCGCTGATCATCGGGTTTCGGACGTGCCGGTACGGGCCGACGACGACGAGCTTCGCCGTAGGATCCCACGGCGCCAGCGTGCCCTCTCCGACAGTCGAGAAGAGGCGGATCGTCCAGACGACGAGAACGAGGCCGATCGCGAGGAGCACGAGCCCGAGCAGCACAAGAGGCATTGCGACGTGCGTCTCACCCGACCACCAGAGAATCAGCGCGGGCACGACGACCGTCACCGTGAACGGCAGGAGCAGCACGGCTTGCGCCTTACGCCAGCCACTCACGGGACGAGTGCGCGCTCGATGCCGGCGAGGCACTCCTGCTCGAGCCGCGCGTGCCCCTCGCGTCTGCCGTATGCGGCGAGGGCGGCGCAGAGTGACACCGCGAGCGCCTGTGCGCGCAGCGCCCGATCGTCGTCGACCGGCCCGTACTCGTGCAAGAACGCCTCGCGGCCGGCTTGCGGCAGAAAGCTCCAGACGAGCATGAGGTCGACCGAGGGGTCTGCTCGGCAGACGTCGCCCCAGTCGATGACGCCGGAGAGGGCCCCGTCGTCGACGAGCAGGTGGCGTACGTGGAGGTCGCCGTGGACGAGCACATCGGCGCTGGCCGGCGGGAGCTCCAGCGCCGACTGGAACAGCGCCTCGAGTGAGGCGGGCGGATGCCAGCCAAGGCCTTCGAGGTCCGTGATCCAGTCCCGGGCGACCTGGACGCGGGTCTGCATGTCCGTTCTGCGGTTGGGATCGACGGGCAGTGCGTCGTCCGGATCCACGGTGGCTCGACAGGCCGGCGCATGCAGGTCGCGAAGCACGCGGCCTAGCTCGGCGCCGAGCGTCGTCCGATCGTCGTCGGCGACCCCTGCCTCGACCGGCTCGCGACCGGGCAGCAGCGGCGCCCCGAAGAACGGCCAGGGAAAGAGCCGGCTCGGACGTCCGACGAACTGCGGAACGGGGATCGGAACGGAGACGAGCGGCGCGATGAGATGGAGCACTGTGAGCTCGCGCTCGACGCCCGGGATGGCGACCTCACGGCGCGGGAACCGGAACGCCCACATCTCCTCGACGACCCACACGCTGTTGTCCCAGCCCTCGCCGAGGAGGCGCGCGGAACTCGCGTCGAGCTCGGGGAACTGCTCGGCGAGCAGTGCGCCTACGAGCTGCTCGTCGATGGCGATCTCGGCATCCCAGACGGGCACCGCGCCACCGTAACGGGATACCGTGCCGGTAGGAATTCGGCATGCGCACGATCTCGCTGACCGCGCTTCGCCGCCTCGTGATCGGAGCGCAGGGATACGCGACGCGATCACGGAAGGGGACTCGCCGCGAAGTCGAGGAGACGATCCGCGCGCTCTCGTGCGTCCAGCTGGACTCCATCACCGCGGTGGAGCGCAGTCATCGAATCACGCTCGGCGCGCGCGTCGGCGCGTACCCGCGCGAGACCGTTTCGACGCTCCTCGGCAGAGGGCGGGTCTTCGAGTACTGGGCCCACGAGGCGTGCCTGATCCCGGTCGACGAGTGGCCGCTCTTCCGTCTCCGGATGACGCGCCACCACCCGTGGCGTGGCGACGCCACCGCGGAGCACCCGGAGCTCACCCGCGAAGTCCTCGCCGCGATCCGCGAGCGTGGGCCACTCACCTCGCGGGACTTCGACGGGAAGGGCGACGGTGGAATGTGGAGCTGGAAGCCGGCGAAGATCGTGCTCGAGGCGCTCTGGAACTCGGGTGAGATCGTCATCGCGGGGCGCGTCAGCGGGTTCCAGCGGCTCTACGACCTCGCCGAGCGGGTGATCCCGAAGGAGGTCCTGGACGCGCCGGTTCCCGATGGGCACACACGCGACCGGGAGCTAGCCCTGCGTGCGATCCGGGCTCGTGGAGCGCTCACCGAGGCCGGCATCGTCGAGCACTGGCGGCTGCGCGGCGGCGCTGCGCGTATCCGTCCGCACGTCGACGCGCTCGTCGCGGAGGGCTTTCTCGAGCGCCTGCGCGTCGAGGACCGCGAGGCGGACGTTTTCGTCGCTGCGGGGACCGACCTCGACCCGCCTCGCCCGACCGCGGCGGTTCTCCTCTCTCCATTCGACAACATCCTGTGGGACCGCCCGTTCGCGCGTCGAGTGCTCGGCTTCGACCACCTGATCGAGGTCTACAAACCGTTGCCGCAGCGTCAGTTCGGCTACTACGTCCTGCCGCTTCTCTGGCGTGACGGCATCGTCGGACGCGCGGACCTGAAAACCGAGCGGAAGGCAGGCATGCTCGTCGTGAAGGCGTTCCACCTCGAGCCGGGGGTTCGCCGCTCGGCGACGCTGGACGACGCGTTCGATCGTGCGCTCGACAAGCTGCGGCGTGTGGCCGGGCTGGAGCACGTGGCTCGCTGACCTCTGCGAAGCTCCGCGGTCCGTGCACTGGCAGCTCGCCATAGTCGCCGTCGTCCTCCTGGGGTTCGCGGCCGTCTCTGCTCGGATCGAGGGCACGTCGACCACCGCGCCGATCGTGTTCACCGCCGCGGGGCTCGTGTTCGGCGTCGAGGCGCTCGACCTCGTCGACCCGTCGGCGACCGGAGCCGAGGTCAAGGTGCTGGCGGAAGCGACGCTCGCCGTCGTCCTGTTCTCGGACGCCTCGCGTATCGACCTTGGTGCGCTGCGAAGGGAGCTCGGGGTCCCGGCGCGACTGCTCGGCATCGGTCTCCCGCTCACGCTCGTCGCAGGGTTCGCAATTGCCGTCGTGGCACTCGGTGACCTCGCCTGGCCGGAGGCGCTCGTGCTCGGAATCATCCTCGCGCCAACCGACGCCGCGCTCGGGCAGGCCGTGGTGACGTTGCGGCGTCTTCCGGTACGCGTCCGCCAGAGCCTCAACGTCGAGAGCGGCCTGAACGACGGGATCTGCGTCCCGCTCTTCCTCGTGGCGCTCGCGCTCGCGCAGGCGGAGGAGGGAGCGATCGGACACGGAAAGGCAGTCGAGCTCGTCGTCGAGAAGATCGGGTACGGGATCGTGGGCGGAGTGCTCGCGGGGGCGCTAGCGGCAGCGGTTGTCGTCTACGCGGGCGATCGCCGGCTCGTCTCCGACCCGTGGCTCCAGATCGTCCCGCTGGCAGGATCAGGGCTCGCGTTCGGGCTGGCCGAGGCAATCGGCGGCTCGGGCTTCATCGCGGCGTTCGTCGGCGGGCTCGTGTTCGGCGGGCTCAGACGGCACCGCGGCGGCGACGTCTCGTACCTCGTGGAGCAGGCGGGCGCGATCCTCGCGGCGTTGACGTTCATCGTCTTCGGTGCCGTGCTCCTCGGCCCCGCAATCCGCGAGCTCAGCTGGGAGGTCGCCCTCTATGCCGTTCTGAGTCTGACCCTAATCCGGATGGTCCCGGTCACGGCGGCGATGGTGGGCAGCGGCGCACGCCGTCCGACCGTAGCCTTCCTCGGCTGGTTCGGGCCGCGCGGTGCCGCGTCCATCGTGTTCGCACTCCTCGTCGTCGAGGAAGGCGGCCTGCCGAACGACGGGCTGATCTTGACCACGGCGTTCGTCACGGTTGGGCTTTCGGTCTTCGCGCACGGCGTAACCGCCGCGCCGCTTGCGAACCGCTACGCGGACTGGCTCGAGATGCACCCGCCGACCGAGCCGGCTCCGGTCGAGTCCGGCGAGGGGGCCGAGGTTCGCTGGCGACTCGAGCACGAGGTAGAGCCGGCATGAGGCTCGTGGCGCAGGAGGAGGCGCGACGCATCGCGGTGCGGGCGCAGCTCCTCGACGGCGCATCGAGCCACGCTTCGATCGCAAGACGAAGACGCTCGAGGTGCTCGGCGCCTGGGGGGACGCGTCCCGCGCAGACGAGGCGCTGGAGCGCCTCGCGGCATGGCTCGGCGCCACCACGGGTCCGACGCGGAACTGCCAAGTGACACAGTGTCACAAAGGCTCGTTGTCGCCTCAGTAGCATCCGCCGCGATGGACTTCGAGACTCGGGCGATCCACGAGGGCCAGGAGCCGGACCCGACCACGGGCGCCATGACGACGCCGATCTACCAGACGTCGACGTACGTGCAGGAGGCGGTCGGCGTCCACAAGGGCTACGACTACGCGCGCGTCGCCAACCCCACGCGGACCGCGCTCCAGGAGTGCGTCGCGTCGCTCGAGGGCGCCGCGCACGGGCGCGCGTTCTCGTCCGGACTCGGGGCTGCTACGACGCTCATGCACCTGTTGTCGCCGGGCGATCACGTCGTCGCGGTGAACGACGTGTACGGCGGCATCTACCGCATGTTCACGCAGGTCTACGAGCCGAAGGGGTACCGCTTCACGTTCCTCTCGCCGCAGGAGCTGTCCACCGGTCTCTCCGAGCACCTCGACGAGCGCGCGAGGTTCGTCTGGCTGGAGACGCCGACGAACCCTGCGCTCAACATCGTCGAAATCGCCGCCGCTTCGGAGGCCGCGCACGCGGTGGGCGCGCTGGTCGTCGTCGACAACACGTTCGCGACGCCGTATCTACAGCAGCCGCTGGCGCTCGGCGCCGACGTGGTGCTTCACTCGACGACGAAGTACCTCGGCGGGCACTCGGACGTCGTGGGCGGGTTCGTCGCGACGAACGACGACGCCATCGCCGAGCGCCTCGCCTTCCTGCAGAAGTCCTTGGGCGCGATTCCCGGCCCGTTCGACGCCTGGCTCGTTCTGCGCGGCGTGAAGACCCTCGCCGTGCGCATGGATCGCCACTGCGCGAACGCCGTCGCGGTGGCGGCCTACCTCGAGCGTCATCCCCGCGTCGAGCGGGTGCTCTATCCGGGTCTCCCCTCGCATCCGGGCCACGCGATCGCCGCACGGCAGATGAGGAACTTCGGCGGCATGGTCTCGTTCCTCCTCGAGGACGAGGTGGAGGCGGTCGAGGTCGTCGCGCGGACGAAGATCTGGAAGCTCGCCGAGAGTCTCGGCGGTGTCGAGAGCCTCATCGAGCACCCGGCACGCATGACGCACGCGTCGACCGCGGAGTCCCCCTTCGCGGTCCCGCCCACGCTGATCCGGTTGTCGGTGGGAATCGAGTCGGCGGACGATCTCGTCGCGGACCTGGAAACCGCGCTCGCCGGCTAGCACCGCCGCCCTCCTAAGATCCAGGGCGTGGCGCCAGATCCGATCGACCTGCACCTCCATGCGCCGGGCATCGTCGCGTGCTACCTCCTGGAGACCCTGGACGGCCCGGGCCTCTTCGACTGCGGGCCGACGAGCACAATCCCACATCTCAAGGCCGGCCTAGCCGAGCGCGGGCTCGACCTCATGGACATCAGGCACCTGTTGCTCTCGCACATCCACCTCGACCACGCGGGAGCGGCAGGAGCGCTCGTGCGGCAGAACCCCTGGCTCCAGGTTCACGTCTCCGAGATCGGGGCACCGCACCTGATCGACCCGGCGAAGCTCGACGCCAGCGCCAGGCGGCTCTACGGGACCGCGTTCGACGATCTCTGGGGGGAGCTCGCGCCGGTGCCCGAGTCGAACATCCACGTCGTCGGCGATCGCATCCTCGGCTTCGACTCCTTCCCGACGCCCGGCCACGCCTGGCATCACGTCTCGTACCTCGACCAGGAGGGAACGCTCTACGCCGGCGATGCAGCGGGCGTTCGGCTCGAGGGCGCCCGCTTCGTGATGCCGCCCTGCCCACCACCGGAACTCGACCTCGAGGCGTGGGAGCAGACCATCCAGGAGATAGAGCGGCGCGCTCCCGCCCATCTCGCGCTCGTCCACTTCGGCGTCTTCGACGACGCGCAGGACCATCTCGCGACGTTGCGCGACACGCTCGGGCGCTGGGGCGAACGCGTCGAGGACGGCATCGACGAGGATGCGTTCATCGCCGCGGCGCGCTTCGACGTCGCGCAGACCGACCCCGAGCTCGTGGACGGCTACGAGCTCGCGGGGCCGTACTGGCACCACTTCCAGGGCATCGAGCGCTACTGGCGAAAGCGTCGGGAGGCTGCAGCCGCGAGCCGCGCCTGACGAGCTCAGCCGTAGATCCGGATTGCGTCCCGCCGGAACTGCTCGAGGAACTCGGCCTGACGCTCGCTCTTGGGCCGAGCCAGTTCGTCCCTCGTCTTGAAGACCGGTCCGAGCTGGCGCCCCGATTCGAGGAAGAACGGCATCGTCGCGTCAACGAGGACGCCGGCTAGGTCGGCCGGCACGGGCTCGGGCGTGACCACCATGAGATCGAGGTCCGACCGGATCGGCATTCCCTGCGGCCACGGCTCGCCGCGCGCGACCGAGCCGTAGACGAAGACCTCCACCTGCCCGAGCGTCTCGGCGACGAGTTCGAGGTACCGCTCGAGACACGAGCGCTCGGTCTCGGTCAACATGGACAGGTCGGGCGCGAACGTCATTCGCGATGCGCGTGCGCCTCGAGGTCGTCGAGGGAGACGAACTCGAGCGCCGCCGCGTGTGTCGACTCGAGCACGACAGGCGGGGCGACACCGGCCTCGAACGCCTCCTGCCAGCGCGCCGCGACGACGCACCAGCGGTCGCCGGGCTCGAGTCCCGGAAACATCCACTCCGGCCTCGGAGTCGAGAGGTCGTTCCCGACCGACTTCGAGAACTCGAGGAATTCCTCGGTCATGACGGCGCACACCGCGTGGAAGCCCGGATCGCGGCCCTCCGTCCGGCAGTAGCCGTCTCGGAAGAACCCGGTGACGGGGTCGAGCGAGCACGGCTCGAGATCGCCGCCGAGCACGTTCACGCCAGAAGGTTACGAGACCGTCACCAACGCCTCGTGTAGCGTGGCTCCTTCCCGCCGCAATCTACGAGCAGCCGCCCATCATCATGGGCCACTCGTTCGGTGGAACGCTCACGCAGATCCTCCTCGACCACGGTTGCGGAGCTGTCGGTGTGGCGATCGACTCCGCGCCGACCGAGGGCGTCCACGTGAGCCCGCCGTCGCAGATCAAGTCGCTCTTCCCGATCCTCAAGAACCCGGCGAACCGGCACAAGGCCGTTGGCTTCACGCCCGAGGAGTTCCACTACGCCTCTGCCAACACGCTGAGCGAGGACGACTCGCGGAAGGTCTACGACCGGTACCACATCCCGGCACCGGGGAACTGGGTCTGGAGGTACGGCCTGATCGCGAACTTCAAGCCCGGCCATCAGGAGACCTGGGTGAACTACAAGGACGACGGCCGTGCTCCGCTGCTGTTCATCGCCGGCGGGGAGGACCACATCATGCCGCCGTCGGTGACAAGTCGAACGCCAAGCGCTACACGTCCAACACCATCACCGACTACCACGAGTTCCCCGGCCGCTCGCACTGGACGTGTGGCGAGCCTGGCTGGGAAGAGGTCGCCGACGTCGCGCTCGAGTGGGCGGTCAAGCACGCCGGCGCGCGGCCGCTCGCCCTGGCCGGCGCGGCGCAGGAGGGCTGAAAGTCCCGGGGCCGCGGCGTGAGCCGCGCGCCGCAGTCCTTTCACGCCCAGCCGGTGACGAGCCACCGGCCTCGACGGAACCGCGTGGTCATCAGCGTCAGGCGGACGAGGATCAGGACGACGAGCCCGGCCCAGACGCCGCGAATCCCCCAGTCCGCTTCGAGCGCGACGAGCAGGACCGTCGCGCAGCTGACGAATGCAGCCACCATCGAGATGGCCAGGAAGGGACCGTCGCTCGCGCCGATGAGGATGCCGTCGAGCGCGAACACCGCGCCGGCGAGCGGCTGCATGAGCGCGAAGAGAGGCCACAGGAGCGCCGTCTCGTCGAGGACGGTGCCGTCACTCGTGAAGACGCGCGGGAGCACCTCGGTGAGCGCGAGCATCCCCACCGCGAACACGGCGCCGAGTCCGATCGAGAGCCAGATCATCCGCTCCCCGGCGGCGTAGGCGCGCTCGGCACGTCCCGCGCCAAGCTCCCTGCCCACGATGATCTGCCCCGCGATCGCGATCGAGTCGAGCACGAGCGCAAGGAAGAGGAAGAGCTGGTACGCGATCTGGTGCGCGGCGATCGCCTCGTCCCCGAACCGCGCCGCGACAGCGCCGGCAAGCGCGAACGCACTCGTCAACGCGGCTGTCCGGATGAAGATCCACTTCCCGAGGGCGAGCACCCGGCGGGCGAGCGCCGGCCGCGGGCGCGCCTCTCCACCGCGGAGCCCCTTCACGATCACGACGACGAACGCCGCTCCCATGCCGAGCTGCGCGACTGCAGTCCCTGCGGCCGAGCCCGCAATTCCCCAGTCGAAGCCGTAGACGAACAGCACCTCGAGGATCACGTTCGCGACGTTTCCTGCGATGACGATCACGAGCGGCGTCCGGAGGTCCGCGATCCCTCGGAGGTAGCCCTGGCCGCCGAGCGCCAGGAAGGCCGCCGGAAATCCGAAGGCGGCGATGCGCAGGTACGTCACCGCGTAGTCGGCCGCCTCGCCGTCGCCGCCCACGAGAGCCACCAACGGCTCGGCGAGCACCGCCAGCAGTGCGGAGACGGCAACCCCGACCGCCAGCGAGAGCCAGATCGCCTGCGCACCGAGCTGTCGCGCCGTCGCCTCCTCGCCCGCCCCACTCGCGCGCGCGACCTGGGCGGTCGTGCCGTACTGAAGGAAGTTGAAGACGACGAAGAGGCTGCCGAGGATCACGGAGGCAATGCCGAGCGCGGCAAGCTGCTCGCGGCCGAGGTGGCCGACGATCGCGGTGTCGACGAGGAGGTACAGCGGCTCCGCCGCGAGCGCGCCCAGCGCGGGGATCGCGAGCCGGAAGATCTCGCTGTCGTACTGGGAGCGGAGCCTCAACGCGTCACCGCGGGGCCGAGAGGCGGTGTGTGTGAACGGGTCTCACCGGCTACCAGGCAAGTGACACAGTGTCACAAGCAACTGTCTGGACGAACATCGTGAGCCGTGCCAGACCCTCATGACACAGTGTCACAACGTAGGCCGGGGATCGGAGCTCGACGGCCTCAGCTTGCAGTGGCTTCGATCGTCGCTTCGTACGCGGCGACGTAGTTCGCGACCATGTGCTCCGGCGAGAAGCGGGCCTCGACCTCGCGTCGAATCACGACCGGATCGAGCGAGTCGGCCAGCTCGAGGAGCGCCGGATCCTCCATGTCGCGGTAGTTGTCCACGATCACCCCCGTTCGGCCGTGGTCGACGATCTCGGGGACGGCCCCGCGTCGCGTCGTGAGCACCGGAGTGCCACAGGCCATCGCCTCGATCATCATCAGCCCGAACGGCTCCTCCCAGTCGATCGGCGAGATGAGCGCCCTGGCGCCCATGAGGAGCTCGACCTTGTCGGCGTGCCCGACCTCGCCCACGTACTCGATCGAGCCGCCGAGGTGCGGCCGGATGAACTCGTCGAAGTAGCGCATCTCGAGCGGCTCGCGACACTTGGCCGCGATCTTCAGCGGGATGCCCGTCTCGAGCGCGACCGCGAGCGCGCGATGCGCGCCCTTGTCCGGGCTCATGCGACCGAGGAAGACGAGGTAGTCGCCGCCCGCCTTGCGCCGGAACGGATACATGGAGAGGTCGAGCGCGTTCGGGCAGTTCCCGATCCAGGGGAGATGCTCCTTCGGCTTCCGCTGATTCATCGAGATGGAGATGAGCTTCGCCTTGGGCGCGAGCTCGAGCACCTGCTCGTACATCCGGCCGGGCTGGCCGTCGAGCGGCCCGTGCACCGTGTGACAGAAGGGCGTGTCGATCAGCCCGCCGAAAGCGAGCCCGAGCATCCCTGTGTGGTCGTGGACGACGTCGAAGTCATGGGCTCGGCCGAACGCGAGCAGTACGTGCTGCATCTCCCAGTACGTGTGGCCGATCCACTCGCTCGGCGCCGTGTGGAACACGGATTCGAGCCGCGCTCGCGTCTGTGAGTCTCCTGATGCGAACAGCGTGACCTCGTGGCCGGCGTCGACGAGACCGTCGGCCAGGAGCGCGACGACTCGCTCGGTCCCACCGTACGCCTCCGGCGGGACCGGAAACCAGACGGGACACACGATGCCGACCCTCATTGCGCGCGATCGAGATTCGCTCGCGCGAATCCTCGCGCGAAGATCCCTAAAGGCGGTCGCTTCGCGACCGCATGGCATTTACTCCTCATCGCATTCATACGCCTTCCGAGATCGTTACATGGCCGCGGTCGACGGCGACCGTCCACGTGCGGCCGTACGCCCGAACGCCCTCGATGCGGAGGCCGTCGAGCCAGCTCGGAAGCTCGTCGGTCACGGTCGAGACGAGCCGCTGCCGCTCGCGATCAGGCTCGACGCCGAGGAGCACCCGGACCAGCAGGATCGGCGTGCCGGCGGCCCACGCCTGCGGGCGAGCGGCGGTCGGATACGCGATGGGGAACGGCGTCGCGTCGCGCGCGTAGCCCGCGAAGACCTCCGGGAGCGACCAGTCGAAGTGCCCCGCAGCCTCGATCAGCGCGCGCCCGATCCGGCGTGCCTCCGCGACGTAGCCGTGTCGCGCGAGCCCCCAGGCGGCCAGGGCCGTGTCGTGCGGCCAGACCGTGCCGTTGTGGTAGCTGATCGGGTTGAAGGCCGCCGCGTCGCTCGCCATCGTCCGGATACCCCAGCCCGTCCAGAGCTCGCCGGAGAGCAGCTGGTCGACCGTCCGCGCGACACGCTCGGGAAGAACGATGCCGCTCCAGAGGAGGTGCCCCATGTTCGACGAGCGCGAGTCGACCTGCCGCTTCTTCCCGTCGAGCGCGAGCGCGTAGAAGCCGGCGCGCTCGTCGATCCAGAACGCCTCGTCGAAGCGCTTCCGGAGCTCCTCGGCCTCGTGCTCGAGGCGGTCGGCGAGAGCAGGCTCACGCCAGACCTTGCGGGCCAGCTCGGCCAGGCTCCGCTTCGCGTCGTACACGTAGCCCTGCACCTCGACGGCCGCGATCGGGGCCTGGGCGAAGGAGCCGTCCTGGAAGCGCTGCGAGTCGCCCGAGTCCTTCCACGACTGGTTCGCGAGCCCGAGGTCGACCATCCTGCTGTACTCGACGAAGCCGTCTCCGTCGCGGTCGCCGTAGCGGTCGATCCATTCGAGCGCGGCCAGGGCCGGCTGGCGCAACCTCTGCGCGAACGAGGCGTCGTCGGTCCAGCGCCACGTCTCGGCGAGCAGCACGAGGTAGAGCGGGGTCGCGTCGACCGAGCCGTAGTAGCGCGGGAACCAGGTCTCGGCGCAGCGGCCCCGGCGCACTTCGTGGACGATCTTGCCCGGCTCGGCATCGATCGCCGCATCCTCGATCTGCGCTTGTAGCTCGGTGAGCGCCTCGAGCGCTCCCATCGCGATCTCCGGCCCGAGCAGGAGCGTCTGCAGCGACGTGATCGCCGTGTCGCGCCCGAACACCGTCATGAACCAGGGCATTCCCGCCGCGAACAGCGGCCGCCGATTGTCACCGGTGCGCATGCGCAGGGCCGCGAGGTCGGCGATCGAGCGGTCGAACGCGCGACGCAGGCTCTCCCAACCGCCGCGTACTCGCGGCACCCGGAGCGTCCACGCGGCGACGACGTCGCCCACCGTCTCGCGTTCGTCGTCGAGCTGCTCGACTGTCTCGACGTCGTCCTGCAACCATGGCAGCACGTCGACGTTCACAGCCCAGTGCTCGTGGGGCTCGAGAGTCAACGCGAAGGTCATCGCGTTGCCCTCGAGGCGACCGGGCTTCGAGAAGACGAGCCGCGTGCCGAGATCGCCGCGGGGATCGACGATCGACACCAGGCTCCGCGCCTCGTCGTGGATCGCCGGTGCCGGGGGTGGCAGGGGCTGCGCGAGCTCCGGGTCACCGAGCGAGAAGTCGTGCAGCTTCACGGAGATGATGTCCGCGAAGTCGGCCTCCGCCTCGAGCGCTACCTCCAGCTCGAGGCGCTGCGTGCACTCGTTGCGGAGCGTGATCTTCTCCTGCATTCCCGAGCTGACGAAGCGCTCGCGGGAAATCGAGATCGCGTCCCGCGGGAGCCGGCCGTTCGCGGTCCCGTTCCGGAGGTAGAACGCGGCCTGGAAGTGCTCGACGCGACCCGACGACAGGAGCAGCGGCGCGGCACCGCCCACCCGCAGCACGAGCCGCGAGAGGAAGCGGGTGTCATGAGCGAAGAAGCCGCTCGTCTGCTCTGCGATGTCGCCGCGGTCGTCGCAGATGCAGAAGGTCGATCCTTCGAGAATGGTGAGCAAAGGGCTACGCCTCGCTGCGGAGGATGCGGCCGCCGCTGGATTGCGCGAGCGCCTTGATCACCATCTCGTCGATGTTCACGTGCAGCGGGCGCGTGAGCGTGAAGAGCACGCACTCGGCGACGTCGTCGGCGGTGAGCGGGGTGACTCCGACGTACGGCGCCTTCGCCGCCTCGACGTCGCCCTTGAACCGCACGAGCGAGAACTCAGTCTCCGCGAGCCCCGGGTCGACCGTCGTGATGCGAATCGGGCGGCCGAGGAGGTCCTCCCGGAGTCCATACACGAACCCGCGCAAGGCGAACTTCGCCGCTACGTAGACGGCGGCGTTCTCGTACGCCTGCCGGCCGGCGATCGAGCCGGTGAAGAGAATGTGCCCCCCGTCGCGCACGTGTGGCAGCGCGAGCCGCGTGATCCGGATCGCACCGTCCACGTTCGTGTGCAGCACCGTCGCCTCGTCCTCCGGCGTCGACTCCGTGAACGGGTAGCGGCCGAGCGCCAGCCCCGCGTTGTTGTAGAGGATGTCGATCCCGCCGAGATCCGCCACGGCGCCTTCGACGAACCCGACGCAGCTCGCTTCGTCGGTCACGTCCAGCGGGAGAGCGAGATCGGCGTCGATCCGCTCGACGCGCCGCGCACCGCCCACGACGCGGACGCCGGCCTCGCGCAGCTTGCGGACGGTTGCCGCCCCGAAGCCGCTCGACGCACCCGTGACAACTGCCGTCTTGCCTTCGAGCTCCACTCGCGTCGCAGCCTAGACAAGCGCGGTGTACGGAAACAGCTCTTGTGACACTGTGTCACTTGGCCAGCAGGTGGGCGGCGTCCACCGTCGCCGCGACGGCCTTCGCGTCAGGCGACGGTGATCGACTCGATGACGACCGGCTCGAGTGGCCGGTCGTCGCCGTCCCGATCGACGAACGAGATCGCGTCGGCGACGTCCTGACCCGACGTCACACGGCCGAAGACCGTGTGCTTGCCGTCGAGCCACGGTGCCTCGTCTTTGGTGACGATGAAGAACTGCGATCCGTTCGTGTTCGGACCCGCGTTTGCCATCGCGAGGTAGCCGCGCGCGACCGGGTGGTCGTTGAACTCGTCTTCGAACTGGTACCCAGGGCCACCCGTCCCGTCACCGCGCGGGCACCCGCCCTGGATCATGAAGTCCGGGATCACGCGGTGGAACACGAGTCCGTCGTAGAAGCCCTCGCCCGCGAGGTTCGTGAAGTTGTCGACCGTCTTCGGGGCGTCCTCGTCGAAGAGCTCGAGCTCGATCGTCCCCTGGCTCGTCGTCATAGCCGCTCTGGACATGCGCTCGACGCTAGCAGCCGCCGCAAACCTTCCGGCGAGGCAGCCGTCCCTACACTTCGAAGGTGGCGACCGAAGCCCAACCCGTTGGGGGATTCCGGCAGGCTGAGAGCTCGGCCGAGCTCGCCAGCCAGTGGCGCCGACTGACGCGCGCAGCCACTGTCGTCGCGCTCCTCACCGCTCCCGCCGTCGTCGTCTGGCTGAACCAGTCCGAAGGCTGGGCGTGGTACTGGTCGATCCTCGCCGGGCTCCTCATCGTCGTGTGCTTCCGGGGCCTCTTCGACCTGCTCTTCCACCGCATGATCCCGAGGCCGAGCCTGTTCGGCCTCGAGAGTCAGCGCCTGCGCGAGGAAGACGTCGTCGCCCGGCGACGGGTGTGGTTCTGGAGGTTCTGGCTCAAGACGGCGATCGTCGTCGGGCTCGTCGTCCTGTTCTTCTGGCTCTTCGGAATCGCGGAGTACCTGGTCGCGGTCCTGCCGCTCCTCGTGATCTTCCCCTTCTACATGATCTTCAACTTCGTCATCCTCTTCGGCCCGCTGCTGCTGATGAACCTCTCGCAGATCCAGGCCTTCGAGCCCGGAGATGCGGAGTGGGGCGTCAAGCTCGCCGACGTCCGCGGTCAGGCCGAGGCGAAGGAGGAGGTGCGTCGTGTCGTCTCGATCTGGCAGTCGGGCGAGGCCTTCGAGCGCGCGGGCGGGAAACGCGAGCGTGGGCTGCTCTTCCTCGGCGCGCCCGGTACCGGCAAGACGATGCTCGCCAAGGCGCTCGCCACCGGCTTCAACTCACCCTTCATCTCGATCCCCGGCTCCGGCTTCGCCGCGACCTTCATCGGCATCGACGCCATCGTCGTCCGCGTCCTCGCGCGCCGCGCCAAGCGGCTCGCGCGCAAGTGGGGCGGCCAGTGCATCGTCTTCATCGACGAGATCGACGCCGTGGGCATGCGGCGACAGGCCTTGAACCCCGCGTTCGGAGACGCCGCAGGCGGCTCGCGCCCGCTGGACGTGCACGACTACCTCTTCTACGGACCGTTCGGCGCGCTCAACCCCTCCGGGGACCTCATCCTCGAGAACCGTCGCTGGCGGGAGCGCCTGTTCGCGGAGCGCGCGCCCCAATCGCCCGGGCCGTCGCCGCTCATGAGCCGGCTGAACGGGGCCGTCAACTTCATCTTTCCGGGCGGGATGGGCGGCGGCGGCTCGCTCGCGCTGAACCAGCTGCTCGTCGTCATGGACGGCATCGACAACCCGCCGTTCTTCAAGAAGCTCGTCACGAGCAAGCTGAACACGTTCCTCGACGGCATCTACATCGTCCCGCGTCGGATCGGCCGCATGTCGCTGCGCCTGCCGGCGGCGCGGCCGCGCAAGGAGCAGATCTACTTCATCGGCGCGACGAACGTCCCGGTCGACCGGCTCGATCCTGCGCTCACGCGCCCGGGCCGCATGGGCCGCCACGTCTGGTTCCGGACGCCCACGAAGCAGGATCGCCTCGACGTCCTCGACCTGTACCTCGGCAAGGTCGCGCACGCGCCGGAGCTCGACCAGTCCGCCCGGCGCGAGGAGATCGCCCGCATCACGAACGGCTATGCGCCCGCGATGCTCGAGCAGGTCACGTCGATGGCGCTCACGATCGCGCACCACTCGAACCGTGAGGCACTGAACTGGGACGACCTCGTCGAAGCCATGACCACTCTCGAGGCCGGCACCGCAGTCGGCATCGAGTACATACCGGAGGAGAGCCGTGCCGTCGCAATTCACGAGGCGGGCCATGCCGCCGCCGGCCACGTCTACCTGAAGGGCGCGGAGTCAACACGGCTCTCCATCCGGATGCGAGGGGGAGCGCTCGGACACCACCAGGCGCTCGAGAAGGAGGAGCGGTTCAGCCGCTTCCGCAGCGAGGAGTTCGCCCGGCTCGTCTGGGCGCTCGGGGCGATGGCGGCCGAGCGGGTCTTCTACGGCGAGAACTCCAACGGCGTGGGCGGCGATGTCATGAGCGTGACCGCGCAGGCCGCGTACATGGTCGGCGCCTCGGCGATGGGGCCGGAGCCATTCGCGGTCAAGCCGCGCGAGGACGAGACCGAGGACGAGGCGCGCGAGCGCATCCTCAAGCGGTTCGAGAAGATCGGGATCCAGATCGTCAATCGCACAGGTGGCGGGGGGCCCTTCCAGGAGAACCCGATCGGCAACGTCCTCGGTGACCGCGACAAGCGCGCGATCGTCGCGCAGCTCGTAGGCCAGGCGTACGTGGCGGCGTACAACCTCGTCCTTCACAACCGCGAGGCGGTCGAGCACATCGCGGACGTGCTGGCCGCCCGGCGCGAGCTCTTCGGCGACGAGCTCCTGAACCTCCTCGACGAGGCGAAGATCACGATCCCCGACGTCGATCTGTCCGAGGAGAGCTCGTGGCCGACGATGTGATGGGCAAGGCAGCGGCAGACGCCAAGCCCGTGCCGGCGAAGGCCGCGGGCCCCGCGGTCACGCCCCGCCCGGAGTCGCGCGCCGACCGCGCACGGCGCCTGGCCTACCGAAGCCGCTTCGCGGCCCTGTACATCGTCCTTGCGATCATCGCGGGCGCGGGCGTGGGCGCGCTCCTCGTCCTCGTCGGGCAGGGAGGCCCCGAGCCCGAACCCGCGTGGTCTGCATGGGAGCCGACGGGCAGCACCGAGCGGCGCGCCGCCCAGATCGGGGACCACGTCGGCGATCAGTACCGACTCCCGAGCGGCAACGCGCTCGTCGCCGCGACGTACGCGGGGCCGCCGACGGTGACCGGCCCCGACGGATCGACGTTCCAGGTGCGCGCTCTCGCGATCGAGCCGGACACGAGTGGCGGCCGTGCGGAGGCGGACGACATCGACACGGTGAACGCGAACGGAACGGTGATGTACACGCTGTGCGGCCTCGGCAGCGCCTGCTCCATCAAGGGGGGAAAGGCAACGCTCGAGCGCGGGCAGCTCCTGCGGCGCGAGGCGCTCGAGATCGCCCTCTACTCGTTCAAGTACCTCGACGGGATCGACTCGACGCTCGTGCTGCTGCCGCCACGTCCCGACGGGCAGGCTGCAACGGCGGTCTTTCTCGAGCGACGCGACGCGCGAGCCGAGCTCTCCCACCCGCTGAACGAGACGCTCACCGCCCCGCTCACGCCCGGCATCGGCGAGATCGAGGAGGACGAGCGCCGCGTGATCGACCGCCTCACCCGCTCCAGGCTCTATACCTACAGCTACCTCCAGGCACAGGACGGAAGCCCCGTGATGGTGCTCTCGCCGGCCTTGGGTGCCTGAGGCCGACTTCGCCCCGGCCCTCGCGCGCGCGAAGGCCAGGCTCGACACCCTCGACCTCTACCCCGAGCCCGTGCGCACGGAGCGCGTCCGCATCCTCGTCGCTCCCGGGTTCTTCCGGATTCCCGGGTTCCGGCGTTACCACGGCTACGCCTTCTGGCGGACCATCGTGCTGAAGAGCGGGGCCGCGTCCGACGACCTCGTCACGCACGAGCTCTGCCACATCTGGCAGGGACAGCACCGCGCGCTGCACGTGGCCTGGAAGCACATCACGACGCGGTACCGGTCGAACCCATACGAGATCGAGGCGCGCCGCGCCGTTGCGGAGACCCGCGGCTAACCGCTACGTCGTCCCGCCGGGCGCCTGGTGGGCGATCGCCTCGATCTCGACGAGCTGGTCCGATAGCCGAGGAGCGGGACCCCGAGCCGCGTGCTCGGCGCCCGGCCCAGGCGCGGCGACACGACATTCCACACGCGCACGAGGTCGGCGCGTTCCTCTCCCACCACGTAGATCGTCGCCTCGACGAGTCGCCGAAACCCGCGCCCTCCCAGCGAAGACGAAGCCACCCGCCGCAGCCGTGTACTCATACGGTGCTCCGGGCCAGAACGTCACGCGTGAGAACGCTATTGCGCGTCGAGCCGAAGCGGCAGACCGAGCTCCGGAAACAGCTCGGGATAGCCGGCGAAGCCGGTGATGCTCGCGACCGCATGGCCGTCGAACGCGAACACCATCACGCCGTACGCCTGACCGTCGAAGTACGCTGCGAGCGTCGGCTGACCGTTCGCGCGTGTGGGAGCCAGCCGGATGCGCTCCAGGTCTCCGTCCGCGGGCACGGTCCGGAAGAACTCGCCGACCGCCGCGGCCCCGGCAAAGCGCATCGGGTCCGGCGGCATGGTCAAGACGGCGTCGTCGCGCAAGAGCTCGACGATCGCGTCGACGTCGACCGACTCCCAGGCTTCGACGAACCTCCCCATCACTCGCGCCTCGACCTCCGGCGACGCGGGAGTGTGATCTCGCGCCAGTCGCCCGGCGGTGCGCTCCTGCTCGAGCTTTCGGCGAGCCCGCTGCAGCGCGCTGTTCACGGACGCGACGCTGTCGTCGAGCAGCTCCGCGACGTCGCGCGCCGACCAGCCGAGAACGTCGTGGAGCACGAGCGCGGCGCGCTGGCGCACAGGAAGGAGCTGCATGACGCTCACGAACGCGAGCCCGATCGACTCGCGTTCCTCCACCTCGCTCTCGAGCAGCCGATCCGGGTACGGCTGGAGGTAGCTCGCAATCACCTCCTCCTCCTCCTCGGGATCGAGAAGCTCGGGCTGACGAGCCCGGCGCTCGATCGTCCGGAAGCAGACGTTCGTCGCGATCCGATAGAGCCACGCCCGGAACGGTACGCGTGGCTCGAAGCCGTCGAGACCGCGCCACGCCCTCAGCGCGGTCTCCTGCATCGCGTCATCCGAGTCATGGAGCGAGCCGAGCAGCCGGTAGCAGTGGACGTGGAGCGCTCGCCGATGCGGCTCGAGCAGACGCTCGAACGCCTGCTGGTCGCCGCTTCGCGCCGCGACGAGCAGGGCATCGGTCGCCATGACGGCCAGGCTACTCCCCCGTGCCCGGTGGATCGGCGCCGATCTCCGTCCACGCACCGGCCTCGTACGCGCCCGGCCTGCCGCCGAGCGCGACGAGCCGGATTCCGTCCGGGCCGGGAAGGATCCGGCGCGGCTGCTGCGGACCTACGCGCGCCATCGTTCCCGGCCTGAGCTCGAAGCTCGCCCCGTCCGCGACCAGCGTCGCCGAGCCCTCGAGCGGAATGTAGACCTCCTCCTGATTGGGGTCGAACGCCTCGGGCCCGTGGTCGTGCTCCGGATATCCGTCCCACTCCGCGGGAAGCGTGAGCACCTGCATACCCCACGCTGTCACTCCGAGCTCCGCCCGAGCCCGCCGAGCGAGACCGCCGTGGATGGCGTCCATCTCGTCCATCTCGCGAAACGTCACGTCCGCCATTTCGTCTCCTCTCCGAGCTGTCACCCGTTCAATCCGCGCTGGCGAGGAAACTCATCGCTCCGACCGAGAAGGCCCGCTTTCGCGGGCCCTCTCGTTCAGCTCGTTCGGCCCCCGCGTTACTTGGGGGGAGGCGGAACCAGGCAGAGGACTCTGGCGCTGTTGCCGGAGTCGTCCGTCGCGATGACGATCGCGTCACCCTTGAGGGTGATGTGCCAGTCGATGTCACCCGGCCCAGGCTTGGCGTTCGGAGTCGCCCCCGGCGCCTGGGTCAGCTTGATCTTCGTCCCGCTCGAATACGGGCCGGCGACGAAGCTGCTGCCCGTATCGGCGACCCGGATCTCCGGATTCGGATCGACGAGATCCGTGGCCAGCAGGATGTAGAACCCATCCGGGTTCTGTCCGCTCGCCGGGTTGTTCCCAGCCGGCGGGACGTTCTTCCCCGACGGGTTCGTCGTCGGCTGGCAGGAGACGACGGGCGGCGTCGTGTCCACCCACTCCTTCTGAACGGTCTCCGTGTCCGTCGCGCCCGTCGGGTTGTTGAGCATGACACTCGCGGTGATCGTGTCTGTGCCCAGGCTCCCCGGAGCGACGGGAACGGTGTAGGTGAACTGCACCTGCCCGGCGGCGTCCGTTTGACAGGACGCCGGCACGCAGGCGCCGACCGCCGTCGCGGCGTTCTGGCCGCCGACCGCGAAGGTCACGGTGTAGCCGTCGACCTCACCGGCCGGTCCCAGCAGCGTCGCGGTCACGGTGTGGCTGTCGTCTCCCCCGCCGAGGTTGTTCGTTGCGGTCGGCGGCGAGAGGACGAGATCGAAGATCTCGATCGTCACGCACGTCGTCGTGTTCGCGGTGCCGCCGGTGACGTCGGATCCGAAGGCCGTCGCGCAGAGCTGATGGCTTCCGGGCCCGAGCGGTGCCGTGTTCGTCGCCCACGTGACGCTGACCGGACCTGCCGCGGGCGTCGCGGGGACGGTCGTCAGCACCGTCGGCGCCCCACCGTCGACCGTCAGCTCGACCTTCTCGAGCGTCGAGCCGATCAGATTCGGGATCAGACTCGGCAGCTGGTTCGGATCGTCCACCTCGAAGCACTGACCTCCGTTGACGGCGATGGCGTCGAGCGTGCCGTCAGTGCCCCCCGCGCAGCTCGAGCCTTCCCCGATCGCGATCGAGTTTGCAACCGTGCCGGTCGCCGTGAGATTGGCGACCGCAGTGTTGAACGCTGCAAGCCCGCCGGCGTTGCTCTCGCCGTCCGACGCGAAGACGAGGAACTTCTTCGCGTCGACACCGGGAGAGCCGAGGATGCTCAGCGCCTGGTTCAACGCCGCCCCGAAGTTCGTCGCAACCGAGCTGCCGCTCTTCGGCGTGTACTGCGCGACCTGGTAGCCGGCCCCCACGCTGATCGAGTTGAACACCGCATTGCCGTCGCCCGGGTCTCCGAGCGGATCGTCCCCTCCGGCGGGTGTCACGTCTGCGGTGACGGCATCTGCGCCGAACACCGCGATCCCGATCTGGTTGACCGAGCCGCTGTTGTCAGCGGCGGTGTTCAGACCGGTGAAGAACGTCTTCTCGCACGCGAGAATCGTCCCGCACGCACCACCGGGGTCGAGCGTGCTCCCCGAAGCGTCGAACACGTAGACGAACGTCGCCTGCGGCGGACCGACGCCGATCGAGGCCGTCCCGCTCACGGGGATGGCCACCGGCGCACCGTCGGCCAGGAACTCCGTCCCGTCCGCCGGATTGTCCAGCGACACGGAGAGCTGCGCCCCGTTCGGCAGCGTGGTGCTGTTCGAACCGGCCCACGCCGGAAGGGCTGTCAGTAGTAGGGCAAGGACCATGACCGAGACCCGGCGCCAACGCCAGGCTCTGGCCGTTCTTGCACTCATCCGAAACTCCCCCTTAGCTAGCGACTAAGGCCGCTATCCGCAGCTGCGGCCACTGCGGTGTGTGACTGCGATGTGGCTGCCCCCTTGCCACCTCCTTCTCGACTCTCCCGGATATGGTCTATTCGCGCGCGGGCCGGCGGCCTATCCCTCGGTCGGGGGAGCTCAGGGTGCGACTATCCTCGCGCGCATGCCGTACCAGCCGGCACCTGACCGCTACGACCGTGTGACGTACCGCCGTTGTGGACGCAGCGGTCTCGAGTTCCCGCCCATCTCGCTCGGCCTCTGGTGGAACTTCGGCCACGACCGCCCGTTCGAGACGAGCCGGGCCATCGCGCGCCGCGCCTTCGACCTCGGCGTCACCCACTTCGACCTCGCGAACAACTACGGGCCGCCATACGGCTCGGCGGAGGAGAACTTCGGGAAGCTGATGCACGAGGACCTGAGGCCGTTCCGCGACGAACTCGTCATCTCGACGAAGGCCGGCTACGACATGTGGCCCGGCCCGTACGGCGACCGCGGCTCGCGCAAATACCTTCTCGCCAGCCTCGACCAGAGCCTCGCGCGCATGGGCCTCGAGTACGTCGACATCTTCTACTCGCACCGCTTCGACCCCGAGACGCCGCTCGAGGAGACGATGGGCGCGCTCGACACCGCCGTCCGCCAGGGCAAGGCGCTGTATGCGGGCATCTCGTCGTACTCGGCGGAGAAGACACGCGAGGCCGCAGCGATCCTCGACGAGCTCGGCACGCCGCTCCTCATCCATCAGCCCTCGTACTCGATGTTGAACCGCTGGATCGAGCCCGACTTGCTGGACGCGCTCGGAGAGCTCGGCGTCGGCTGCATCGCCTTCTCGCCGCTCGCCCAGGGCATGCTCACGGACAAGTACCTCGACGGCATCCCCGAGGGGTCGCGCGCTTCGCGAGCCGACTACTCGCTGTCGCCGAGCCTCCTCGACGAGGACTCCCTGGCCAAGATCCGAGCGCTGAACGAGATCGCGGCGCGCCGCGGCCAGACCCTCGCGCAGATGGCGCTCGCCTGGGTGCTCCGCGATCCGCGGATGACATCCACCGTGATCGGCGCCTCGAGCGTCGCCCAACTGGAGGAGAACCTCGCCGCGGTCGACCGGCTCGACTTCACGGACAACGAGCTCGAGGAGATCGACCGCCACGCGACCGAGAGCTCGATCAACATCTGGGCGGCGTCTTCGAGTCCGCGCGAATAACCGTTTGGCAAAGAGTGAGCTGGTGAACATGGCAGTACGTGAAGGCCAACCTCGAGAAGGCCGTGATCGTCCTCCGTCGCGCGGTCGCAGAATCGCGACAGGACGACGTGGCGACGATGGCACAGGCTCTTGCGTACTCGCTCTTTCTCGCCATTCCAGCCCTCGCGCTCGTCGTTCTCGGACTGTTCTCGCTTGTCGCTGACGAGCAGACGGTCCGGTCCCTCGTCGGGCGCGTCGATACCGTGATGCCTGCGGAGGCTGCCCGCCTCCTGGGCGACAGCCTCGAGCGCTCGATCGATTCGCGTGGCGGCGGCGTCGTCATGACGGTCGGGGGCCTGGCGCTGGCCATCTGGACGCTGACGTCCGCCGCCACGAACCTCATGAAGGGACTTACACGGGCGTTCGACCGGCTCGACGGCCGCGGCTTCCTGCACAGGCGGTTGATCGCTCTGGCGATCGTGGCACTTCTCCTCACGGGCGCAGCGCTGGTCTTCTGCTTTCTCGTGCTCGGCCCGCATCTCGAACGCTGGCTCGGCTCCGCCCTCGACGCGGAGGGCGCGACCGCGTGGGCATGGTGGACGCTCCAGTGGCCGGTTCTCGTCGGCGGTCTGCTCTTTGCGTTCGCCGTCGTCCTGTACCTCGGCCCAGATGCCGAGCAACGAAGATGGCAGCTCGTCACACCGGGTGCGGTGACGGCCGTTGCGGCCTGGCTCTTGGCATCGGCCGGGTTCGCGCTGTACGCCGCGAACTTCGGTTCCTACGACAAGAGCTGGGGGACGCTCTCCGCGGTTGTCGTCACGCTCGTCTGGTTGTGGCTGACGAGCGCCGCTCTCCTGTTCGGCGCCGAGATCAACTCGGAGGTTCAGGCACTGGCCAACGAGCCGAACCCAGCGACCCCGGATCAGCCTCACCACTCGCCTCGCGTGTCAATCGGGCCTACCGGCCACTCGACGCCGTCGACGAGCGGGCACACGAGAAAGTCGGGCCTGGGCGGATCACGCGGCGTGCGGTAGCCGATCCGGCCGTACAGCGATCTGACACCGAACAGAGCTGCCCACTCGAGACCGCGCTCGGCGGCGATCCGATGCGCCGTCCGCACGAGCGCGCTCGCGAGCCCGAGGCCTCGGACCGCCGGATCCGTCGCGACCTGGCCGATCGCGGCCACGTCGACGTCTTCGTCGCCGACTCCGACCGCACGCCAGTAGAGGTCGAGGTGCCCGAGCACGTTCTCGCCCGACTTCACCTGCAGCACGACGTCCCCCGGCGGCAAGTCCGCCGTGCCGAAACACTCCTGCAGGAGCTCCTCGCGCGTCATTCCTTCGGGAGTTCTTAGCGGAACCTCAAGCGCTTCTCATGGAGGAGGCGCATGGTGGAGGCGACGCGAACGGACGAAAGGAGGCACAGACGATGGACAGGTGACGAAGTTCCGCGGGCGACATCCTGGGCTCACCTCGACGTACGGCGAGGTGAGCCCGCCATGTGCTGCACGTCGGGTGGCGAGCGTGACGAGGGCGCGGCCGGGCAGCGCGTAGCCGCCGTCGACGGGGAACGGTGCGAACGCCCCGGTGAGCTCCTGCTGCATCGACTCGCGCTCTTCCTCCGGCGACTCGCGGAACGCCATCGCGAGCGCGCCCGCAGTGTCGATCGACGCTTGCACATAGTCGACGACGTCCCTGTACCGGAAACGCACAGGCCCGTGCTCGATCCGGCTGATCGTGAGGCCGGCAGCCTCGAGCCGAGGGCGTAGCAACTCGTCGCTCGCGTGCACCGCGACGAGCCGCCGATTCCCGATCACCAGCACGTCCGCACGTGGATGGCTGGGCGACTTCAGCGTGACAACCTGTCGAGGCAAACTCGGCCGGTGATCGGCGCGCCGATGGCGGTGTTCAAGCCTGGCGCGCAAGAAGCGGTCGCACACGCTGTCCGCCGGCTGGTGATCTGATCGCTGCTGCGCCGTTCACCACGGAGGTTGTGCGCGCGGTCCGGGAGCGGACGTTCGTAAGCCGCAGCCGTTGAGCGGCTGATACTGACAACGTGCACCTCGGCTCAGACGGCAATCTGCTCCTCTCCCCTTCGGACCTCTCGGCCCACCTCGCCTGCCCGCACCTGACGAACCTCGAGCTCCGCGTGCAGCGCGGAGAGCTCGAGCGGCCATACGTGGACGACACGCACGGCGACCTCATCCGCCGCAAGGGCGACGAGCACGAGGCCGCGTACCTCGCGCGCCTCACGGCCGAAGGCAAGACGGTCGTGCGCATCCCCACCCTCGACGACCCCGACTTCGACGCCGACGAGGCGCGGCGCCTCACCGAGGACGCGGTCCGAGCCGCCACAGCGGAGGTCATCTACCAGCCGTACCTCGCGGACGGCAACTGGCGCGGGTTCGCGGACTTCCTCGAGCGCCAGCCGGACGGCACCTACGAGGCCGTGGACACGAAGCTCGCGCGCTCGGCCAAGCCCGCGCACGTGCTCCAGCTCTGCTTCTACTCCGAGCAGCTCGGGCGGATCCAGCGGCGGCTGCCCGAGCGCTTCCACGTCGAGCTCGGCACCGGCGAGCGCGCGACGTTCCGCCTCGCCGACCACATCGCCTACTATCGGCGCGCGCGCGCGCGGTTCCTCGGAGCGCTCACCACCGAGCCGGAGACGTACCCGTGGCCGTGCGACCACTGCGGGCTCTGCGACTTCCGGCACCTCTGCAAGCAGCAGCTCCGCGACGACGACAACCTCGTCCTCGTCGCGGGGCTTCGCCGAAGCCAGGCCGAGGACCTCATGGAACACGGGATCCCGACACTCGCGGCGCTCGGCGCCCTCGCGCCGGACACATTCGTCGACGGCATGCGGGCGGAGACGCTCGAGGGGATCCGCCACCAGGCGGAGCTCCAGCTGTACAAGCGCGAGACCGGGCTGAGCCGCGTCGACAACCTCCCCCACGAGAAGGATCGTGGGTACCGGCTCCTCCCGGCGCCCGACTTCGGCGACGTCTGGCTCGACCTCGAGGGGCACCCGTTCTACGAGCCGGCGCGCGGGCTCGAGTACCTGTTCGGCTGGTGCTACCGCGACGAGGACGGCGAGGTGCGCTACGAGGCCGCCTGGGCGCGCGATCGCGACGGCGAGCGCGAGATCTTCGAGCGCTTCGTCGACTGGATGGTCGAGCGCCGGCGCCGCCACCCGGGCGCGCACGTCTACCACTACGCCGCCTACGAGCGAAGCGCCCTTCGCCGGCTTATGGGCGAGCACGGGACGCGCGAGCAGGAGGTCGACGACTTCCTCCGCAATGACGTCCTCGTCGACCTCTACCGCGTGGTCAAGCAGGCGCTCCGCGCGTCGGTCGAGAGCTACTCGATCAAGGCGATCGAGGCGCTGTATGGGTTCGAGCGCACGGCCGAGGTGTCCGGCGGCGACGAGTCGACCGTCCGCTTCGAGGAGTGGCTCGAGTCGGGCGACGACTCGCTCCTGCGGGAGATCGAGGCCTACAACGAGGAGGACTGTCGCTCGACGGTCGCGCTCCACGAGTGGCTCCTGAGCCGGCGCCCGCCGGGTCTCCCGTGGCGCCCGACCGTCCTGCCCGAGCTTCCCGACGAGGAGATGCCGCACGAGCGGGCGCTGCTCCGCAACGCGCTGCTCGTGCGCTCGGCCGAGGAGGGCGACGCGCAGTGGCTCCTCGCGCAGCTTCTCGACTACCACCGCCGCGAGGCGAAGCCGCAGTGGTGGGAGTGGTTCCTCCACCTGGAGCTCGAGGACGAGGAGCTGATCGAGGACACGGACACGATCGGCGGGCTCGAGCTCGTCGGCGAGCCCGAGCCGGACAAGGGCTCGCACGTCTACACGTTCTCGTTCCCCGAGCAGGAGCACAAGATCGGCGGGGACGCGGTCGATCCCGCGACGGAGAGGAGCTACTCGGTCACCGTCGACGACGAGCAGGGTCTGGTGACGCTCCGGCGGTCGAAGGAGCGGGCGGAGGAGCCGGTGCCGCGGGCCTTGATTCCGCCGCCGCCGATCCACGACCGCGAGCAGCGCGGGGCGCTGGCGCGGCTGGCGCAGCGCTACCTGGGCGGGTCACCGTCGGCGGCGGTGCGCGCCGTCCTCGAGCGGGAGCTCCCGCGTGTGCGTCTCGACCTGCCGACGGTCGAGGCGGTCTCCACGATCGAGAACAGCTACGTCTTCGTGCAGGGCCCGCCCGGCTCGGGGAAGACGTGGCAGGGAGCGAAGATGGCGGTCGCGCTGCTGCGGGAGGGCAAGCGTGTCGGCGTCACCTCGCTGAGCCACAAGGCGATCAACAAGCTGCTCGAGGAGATCGAGCGCGAGGCGCGCGAGCAGGGCTTCGCGTTCACGGGGCGCAAGAAGTCGACGAGCGGGAACGAGGAGTCGCGCTTCGAGGGGCAGTTCGTCGACAGCGCCGACTCGTGGCAGGAGCTCCTCGTGGACGACCTGCAGCTCCTCGCCGGCACGGCGTGGCTGTTCGCGCGCGAGAGCTTCGAGGGGCAGCTCGACACGCTGTTCGTGGACGAAGCAGGCCAGGTCTCGCTCGCCGACGTGCTCGGTGTCGGCGCGACCGCGCGCAACCTCGTGCTGCTCGGCGACCCGAACCAGCTCCCGCAGGTCTCGCAGGGCGCCCAGCGCGACGAGGCGAAGGTGTCGGTGCTGCAGCACCTGCTCGGCTCGAACGAGACGGTGCCGCCCGAGCGCGGCATCTTCCTCGAGCGCACGTGGCGCCTACGGCCCGAGATCTGCGCGTTCACGTCGGGGGCCTACTACGAGGGTCGCCTCCTGCCTGCGGAGGTGGCCGAGCGGAGGTCGCTGGGGGCCGGAAACGGCCTCGTGGTCATCCCGACCGAGCACGAGGGACGCAGCCAATCCTCGTGGGAGGAGGCGGACGCGGTCGCGGCGGAGGTCCGTGCGCTGCTAGGGACGCCATTCACCGACTCTGACGGGGTCACGCGCCCGCTCGACCCGGGCGACTTCCTCGTCGTCGCTCCCTACAACGCCCAGGTGCGGCGCCTCGTCCAGCGCGTCCCCTCGGGTGTACGTGTCGGGACCGTGGACAAGTTCCAGGGGCAGGAGGCGCCCGTGGTTCTCGTCTCGATGGCAAGCTCGACCGCCGAGTACGCGCCGCGCGGCATCGGCTTCGCCTTCAACCGGAACCGCTTCAACGTCGCCACCTCGCGGGCACAGTGCCGCGTCGTACTCGTGTGCGCCCCGCGCCTGCTCGACGCCGACTGCAAGACCGTCGACCAGCTGCAGCTCGTGAACGCCGTCTGCCGCTTCGTCGAGCTCGCGGACGGTGCCCCCGAGCGCGAGCACAGGGGCGCCTAAGCCAGCTCAACGGCGGAGCACTGCCCGGATCCTGTTCGCGCTCTCGACGGGGCTGCCGCGGCGGCAGACGTCAGCTTCGTGTCCGACTGAGCCCCGACGGCATTTTCGAACGCATTGAGC
>JBMDXR010000031.1:0-2459 GCA_048594925.1 Gaiellaceae bacterium | reverse complement strand
CACCATGCGCAGGCGCCGCACGTACGCCGCACAGCTGCGATATTGGGTTCGGGACCCGGGAGAGGAGCTCGAGGCGCGCGTCGCCGCGGTCGCCGACGATCTCCTGGAGCTGAGCTCCGAGCTCGAGGACCCGGGGCTTCGTCTCGACCCCGTGTCGGGTGTTGTCTGCATGCGCCTGCTGAGCGACGTCCAGGTAAGTCCTCTGCTCAACCTGGACGTGCCCGCAGACGAGCTCAGGTCCCGCATCTTCCAGATCAGGAGGGGTCTTTACGGCTTCTCTTCGGGTACCTGTCCGGCGAATTCAAGGCCGCGGCATCGACGAGCGTCGCTCTGCTGATTCCGCCTCGCTCCGATGGCCGGCGGCCGTAGGGACGAACACCGAGCGACCTTGCGGGGGACTACGGCAGCCGTGGGCGCCCCTCGTCTTCTTCGCGGAAGAGGCGCGCAAGGCGATGCTGCGTCGCCGTGGGGCCGCGCTGCGGGCTGGCTCCCCCCGCGGGTGAGGGAGACCGTCCAGGCGCGGAGATTCCGCATCCCGCCTCCGTGCGCCCGCGGATGGCGTGCGCACGGACCGCTTCTAGCGTCGTGAACGACTTCTACAGAGGAGGACCGATGAGTGTCCGGGTTGCCATCAACGGCTTCGGTCGCACAGGCCGCGCCGCCTTCCGCGCGGCCGTCGAGTCGGGCGCGGACATCGAGTGGGTCGCGATCAACGATCTCGCCGATCCACAGCTGCTCGCCCATCTGCTTCAGCACGACACCGTGTACGGCCGCTTCCCGGGTACGGTGAGCGCCGTCGACCGAGGCATCGTCGTCGACGGCCAGACGATTGCCGTGCCGTCCGCGAGCGATCCCTCCGATCTGCCGTGGGACGAGCTGGACGTCGACGTCGTCATCGAATCGACGGGTCGCTTCCGGAGCCGGGCCGACGCGGCGAAGCACCTGGAGGCGGGCGCGAAGAAGGTGATCGTCTCCGCTCCTGCGAAGGAGCCCGACGTCACGGTCGTGCTCGGCGTCAACTTCGAGGACTACGACGCTGACCAGCACGACATCGTCTCCAACGCGTCGTGCACCACGAACTGCCTTGCGCCCGTGGCGAAGCTGCTGCACGAGTCGGTCGGCATCCGACACGGCGTCATGACGACGGTGCACGCGTACACCGGCGACCAGATGCTGCTGGACGGGCCGCACAAGGACTACCGCCGCGCACGGTCGGCCGCGGCCAATCTCGTGCCGACGTCGACCGGAGCTGCCAAGGCGATCGGGCTCGTCCTACCGACGCTGACCGGCAAGCTCCACGGCTTCGCGGTCCGGGTTCCGGTGCCGACGGGATCGCTCGTGGATCTCACCATCGAGAGCGAGCGGCCCACGTCGGTCGACGAGGTCAATTCGTTCTTCCGCGATCGCGCCGACCGGGGCGAGCTGGAAGGCATCCTGCAGTACAGCGACGAGCCGTTGGTCTCGTCGGACATTGTCAAGTCGCCGTATTCGTCGATCTTCGACGCTCCCCTCACCACCGTCGTCGACGGGACCCAGGTGAAGGTGGTCGCGTGGTACGACAACGAATGGGGCTACTCGACCCGGCTGGGGGAGCTGGCGCAACGGATCCTCGCGCCCGTTCCCGTGGCGGCCTGACGTCGTGTGCTCCTTCCTCGCAACGGGCTCGGGAGCACGGAGGTCACGTAGTTCTCCGCACGACGCCTCCGGCGGACCACCGACGCAGGGGGCACCGCCCACATCGATGCTGGGCTCATCCCGATCACTCGATCGGAAGGAGCTTCGATGAAGGCCAAGACGTCCTCCCGCAAAGCGCTCGTTCCGAGGTCTGCACGCCTGACCGCCGGCGACGCGATGCATCATGGCGTTCTGACGTGCTCGAGGGGGGCCTCGCTCGCTCGCGTCGCCGAGATCATGTCGGAGCACCGCGTCCACTGCGTCGTGGTCGTCGACGACCTGGAGCAGGCGGGATCCCTGTGGGGTGTCGTGTCCGACCTCGATCTCGTGGCCGCAGCGAGCGTCCGAGACCTGCACGAGCAGACCGCAGGCGCAGCCGCGGCGACCGCCGCGCTGACGATCACTCCGGGCGAGTCGATCCAGCGCGCGGCACAGCTGATGACGGAGCACGCCACGACGCATCTCGTAGTCGTCGATCGGGAGCGACGGCCGTTGGGGATCCTCTCGACGCTCGACATCGCCGGCGTTCTTCGATGAGGGGCGTCCCGGCTCCGGCCACGTTCACTCCGACCGGACTCGACGCCCTTCCTCCGAAGGAGGTGGCGCGCAACGCCGAGACCGTCGGCGTCGTCGCCGATATCGATGCCGGTCTTCGTGGCGCGGCGGTTTCGGAGCGAGCCGCGCAGGAGAAGGCGTACCTGAAGAGCGAGCTCGAGCACTACGGAGCAAGCGTGCCGGCGATCCGAACGGTCGCGAAGCGGGCGCTCGCCGAGCTTCCGTCCCTC
>JBMDXR010000030.1:0-42752 GCA_048594925.1 Gaiellaceae bacterium | reverse complement strand
TTGCCTGTGCCTTCGAGGTGATGAACTGCAAGAGCCGAGACGACGAGGTCAAAAGGCCCTTCCGGCAAGGGATCCTCCAGTCGGCCTACGAGTAGCTTGACTCGATCGGAGGGCAGGCTGACACGGGCGACCTCGACCATTCCGGGGCTCGCGTCGATGCCGACTAGCTGCGCGTCGGGGTGACGGTCAAGAACCCGCTGCGCCGTCTCACCCGTCCCAGTCCCGAGCTCCAGGACCGACTTGGCACCCACGCCCGTCGCAGCCAAGGTCTCGTCCTGCAGGCGGTCGTAGCCAGGTACGGCCTCACGCATCATTGACAGGTAGCTCTCCGGCGTGAAGTGATAGTCGCGCATGGCCCACGGAGCGTAATGGGCAGAGATCCCGGTGCCAGACCCTCCACCTCTGGAGCCCAGGACTTACCTTCGCTCCACGCCCGGCTCCGGTTCAGCCTCAAGGGACATTCCCACACGCTCGGGCAGCCGAGCGCAACGGCGCCTGGCAGTACGATCGCGTCCATGGCAAGCCCCCATCCCGTCGTACTGTTGCCGGGTGCGGTGTTGCCCGCCGAGCCGGCGTATGCATCGTTACTCGAGGTGCTCGGCGAGCAAATCGATGCGCTCACCAAGGATCTCGAGGTGTACGCGGGGGATCGCCCACCGCCGGGCTTTAGCCTCGTAAACGAGGTGGACGGGATTCTGCGAGCCGCCGACTCCCACGGCTTCGACCGTTTCCATCTCGTCGGCTACTCGGGCGGGGGTGCCTCGTCGCTCGCCTTCGCCGCTGTGCACCACGAGAGGCTCCTGAGCCTCGGCCTCCTCGAGCCCGCATGGGCCGGAAATGAAAGGACGCCCGAGGAGGATGGGCTGACGGAGCGCTTCCGGGCGCTCGAACGCTTGCCCCCCGATGAGTTCATGGCCGGGTTTGTCCGACTTCAGCTCGCGCCCGGTGTCGAGTCGCCGTCCACTCCCGCGGGCCCACCGCCGCCGTGGATGGCGAAGCGGCCCGCAGGTACACGAGCATTGATCGACGCGTTCGACAGCGGTGACCTCGACCTCGAAGCGCTTCGAGCCTTCGACCGTCCGGTCTACTTCGCCCTCGGTGGCCGCAGCAACCCCGTCTTTTTCGGTCGCATGGCCGAGCGACTGGCATCGGTCTTCCCCGACTTCACACTCGAGACTTTCCCCGACCGCCACCATTTCGACCCGCCACACCGCATTGAGCCCGGGCGTCTTGCGAGTTCGCTGCTGGCTGTTTGGCAACGCGCCGAATCGCAGGTGCTCGCGTCTCGCTAGTTGCCTACGGGCCGCCGAGGCGACGGGGCGGGCAATCCTTCTCAAGGAACATTCGCTAACACCCGCGTTCTCCCATTGCGGGCGCGCCCTCGGCACGCTCAGGGAAAATCGGACATTTCCGGCGGCGCGCGAGATCCTGCCGACGGCGTAGAAGTCGTCGACGAACGTGCCCAGTGCTCCCTGTTCGCGTCCGTCGGCTGTCATGACGTAGATCCTCCCAGTGCTGTCGCGCTCGCTGAGGAATGCGATGAAGCGTCCGTCGGGGGACCAGGCCGGTGAGCCGTCGCGCGCGATGCGGGCCGGCCTCGCCTCGGGCGTCAGGTTTCGCTGCCCGCTGCCGTCGCGGTTCATGACATAGATGTCCGAGTTGCCGTGGCGGAATCTCACGAAGAGGAGCTTGCGCCCGTCGGGTGACCATACCGGTCCTCCGTCGGACGCCGGATTCCGGGTCAGGCGCCGAACTCCGGATCCGTCGGCATTCATGACGTAGACCTCGCCGTTCCCGTCGCGATCGCTGCGAAATGCGATCAGCCGCCCGTTCGGAGACCACATCGGTCTGTTGTCTCTCCCGCGGCTCCGCGTGGGGTTGACGAGCCCGCTGCCGTCGAGGTTCACAAGGTAGATCTCCTCGCTGCCGTCACGGTTGCTCATGAACGCGATCTTCCGTCCGTCCGGCGACCAGGCGGGAGTTGCGTGCCCGCCCTTGCCGGCGCCGAACGGATTGGGGACGTACGAGATTGCGTGCGCGAGCCTGCGCTTCCCACTCCCATCGGCGTTGGCGACGTACACGTCGGCGTTGTCTCTTCGATAGCGAACGAAGGCGAGCTGGGCGCCGTCCGGCGACCAGACAGGGCCTTCGTAGAACCCCATGGGAGTCACCGCTCGGCGCCGGCTCCCGTCGACGTTCATCACGACGATGTCCGTGTAGTACGAGGACGTTCCGTCCGGGTACTCGCGGTAGAGGCCTCGATCGAGTTGTCGTAGCTCCGGCGACCCATGATCACGGCGCCCGTTTCCTCGACGAGGTTGCCGTACACCCGCTCGAACACCGAAGGATCGTCGAACGCCCAGTTGTGGAGCTTCATCCCGTCCTCGCCTAGCCCCTGCTCCGGATTGTCATTGGGAGCCGCGATGTAGCCGTCCAATGACATGCTCATGTCGATAACCACGTTGCCCATGTGGCCTCCTCCGTTCTGCCAATGAGACCAGCTGACGCTCGCGAACTCATCGCAGTCCGTGTGCTTGCGCTGCAATTCGAGGCCCAACCTCCGCTCTGACCGTCGACCGTAAGGCGGTAGGTTCCGCCGGTGATGTTCCCGCCTCCAGAAGCTGTGATCGCGGCGTTTGGTGGCAGCTCTCGTCCCCTTCCGCTCGAGGGAGGCCGGGGCAACGCGTGGCGCGTCGGTGACCTCGTTCTGAGGCCGATCGACGACGGCGAGCCGCCGCTCGACTGGCAGCTGGACGTCCTCGCGTCGATCACCGGAGGCGGCTTTCGTGTGGCGCTGCCGCAAACCACTCTGGCCGGCGAGTTCGCGTGCGACGGCTGGTGTGCCTGGCACTTTGTGGCCGGTCGGCACGAGGAGCGCAGGTGGCCCGAGATCATCACGGTAGGAGAGCTCTTCCACCGCGCGCTGGCCGAGCTTCCCGCGCCGGGCTTCGTCGGTCGCCGTACCGATCCCTGGGCGATCGGAGATTGCGTTGCGTGGGGAGACGTATCCGCCGATCCGTTCATACACATCAAGCACATTCCGAGTCTTGTGGCCACGTGTCGTCCCGTCGACGCGCCGAGCCAACTCATACATGGGGACCTCACGGGCAACGTGCTGTTTGCCGCGGAGCTGCCGCCCGCGATCATCGACTTCTCTCCGTATTGGCGTCCGACCGCCTATGCGTCGGCAATCGTGGTCGCCGACGCCCTCGTGTGGGAGGGCGCGGACGAGACACTTCTCGGTGCGGTAGCGCACGTCGAGGACTTCCCCCAGTTCCTCGTCCGCGCGCTCATCATGCGCATCGTTGTCGATCGGCTCTTCCGCGAAGGCGAACCGACGCGACCCGATCGCGATGATCCGTTCCTGCCAGTGGTGCAGGTCGCCATACGGCTCGCCGAGTCCTAGCCGGCGCCTCTCTCAAGCGACATTCCTGCTCGCTCGCGCAGTCAGGGGAGCTCACGCTAAGTGCGAAGTAAGCGGCCTTACGGGCGGGTGAGAAACAGTCGCCTCTCCGTCGCGAGGTGCGGTGCCCACTCGAGGCGGTTCGCGCCTCCGAAGTGCAGGTACGCGCGGAGCGCGTCGCGCATCGCGTCGACGAAACAGTCGGTGCGCCGCGGCGAGAAGCCGTCCTCCCACCAGAGGTCGAGCACGTGCACGTGTCCGCCAGTGCGGTCGATACGCGGCTCGATCCGGCCGACGAGGCGGTCGCGGAAGAGCATCGGCAACACGTACCAGCCCCAACGCCGCTTGGCCGGCGGGATGAAGAGCTCCCACACGTAGTCGAAGTGGAAAAGCGATCCGAGGAGAGCTCGGTCCCATACCAACGGATCGAACGGGGGTAGGAATGCGACGGAGGGCGGCGGCTCCGGCGGATGTTCCAGCAGCTCGACCTCCTCCTTGAGAACGAAGCGCTTCCCGCGCACCTCCTCGACCTCGACCGGAACCAGCTCTCCGTCGGCGAGGAGCTCCTCGCGCATCGCCGTCCGCCCCGGATACTCCGGCCACCACGGATCCGGCTTCGCGGGGCCGAGACCGCCGAAGATGTCTCCGCCGCCGCCGACGCCGAGCAGACCGTGGGCCCGATATCGCGACAGCAGCTTGTGCCGGAGTTGTTCCTCGAGCGGAACCTCGCGCCCGACGACGTCGGCCGGAAGCAGCCGCTCGAGGAGGTCGTAGTAGCGTCGGGTGCCGTCCCGTCGCGCGAGGCCGAGCAAGCCCGTCACGGCGTATGCCTCGAGTACGGCACGAACGGTGTTGGTTGGCACGCCGAACCAGTCGGTCATCGTCCCGCGCTTGTGCTCGAAGTCGAGCGCCGAGAGCGGCCCATCGGCGCGGATCCGCTCGAGCACCTGCTCGGCGACCTCGGCGTTCTCGGCGAGGACGCGCGGCGCGTTGCGGCTCAAGTTTCCGCGGAACCACGGGAACTCGCTCGCCCGGACGAAGGAGAGTCCCTTGTTGTACGCCTCGAAGATCGCGCGGCGCTCGTAGAGGAGGTCGCACCAGGCAGGGTCGTAGTCGGTCACGCGTGCGTGCAGCACGAGGTCGTGGCTCCGCCCGGCAACGGCAAGCGGGTCGAATTGGATCGAGCCGAGTCGCCGGAAGACCTTGAGCACGGCGTCAGGCCCTCCGTTGAGCGAGCGCGCCGGCGCGAGCGTGTGGCGCGCGACGAGGAAGCGACGAGCGGCCTCAGCAGTGACCCGCACGCAGAGGACGCTATCGGGTCGCGCGCCGCGAGCCCTTGGGCCGGTCGTCGGCGAGTTCAGAGGACACTGCTCACTCGCGCTCGCCTGGCGTCGGATTCGAGCAGGGCACGCGTTCGAGCGACCTCCCCGTCGGGAAGATCGCCGAAGAAGTGTCCTCAGGAGTCCGTGTGATGTTCGAGATGCGGTGCGACATCACTCGGCCCAGTGAGTCCGTGCCTGCGCATGACCTCGCCCAGAGCCGCGAAGTCGGGCGGGCCGCCAGCCGCGGCGTCGAGGACTGCGGCGACTTCGCGGAAGTAATCGGAGCGGAGGACTCCCGGTGTCACGATCGCAAGCGCCTTCGCGTCGACGTCGCCCGTGTTGTCGAACTGGTGAACAGCTCCGCGCGGAATGAGAAGCGCGTCGCCGGGGCCTACGTCGATCGAGGTGCCTTCGATCGTCCAGGTCAGCACCCCGGCGAGCCCGTAGATCGTCTCCTCGTATCCGTCGTGGCTGTGTGCGGCCGCGACCTTCGTCTCGACGGGAACGTCGAACTCGAACATCGCGACCGAACCTCCCGATTCTTCCCCCTCGACGAGGAACCGGATCGCCATGGTTCCGACCTTGATCTCTTCGCGCACGTTGGGGGCCATCGTGCCTCCTCCTCCGTTCGAGCTGGTAAAGTGACTTTACGATACATGGACACCAACAGTTCGTCAAGTTCTTTTACTAACTCGGGTACCGAGCAGAAGCCGTTTGGGCCGCCGCTCATCGGCGCCCTCCTCCGCATGCCGTGGGATGCGGTGCAGCAGCACATGCTCGCGCGCCTGCACGCGAGCGGCTTCGACGACTTCGATGCCGCGTATCTGACCGTCTTCCAGTACCCCGGGCCCCAGGGCGCGCGGCCTTCCGAACTGGCGACTCGACTGCGGATCAGCAAGCAGGCCCTCAACTACCTATTGGGCGAGCTCGAGCGGCTCGGCTATCTCGAGCGTCACCCCGATCCGGACGACCTGCGCTCCAAGCGCATCGCCCTCACGTCACGCGGCATCGCGGTGGTCGGCGTGATACGGGACGCGGTTTCCGAGGTCGAGACCGCCTGGACCGAGCGGCTCGGACCCGAGCGGTTCGCTGCGCTCCGCGAGCTCCTGCTCGAGCTCAATCCCATCGCCGCGATGGCGCAGTAGGTGAGAGCTGAGCCGGCCTCCTGGCCGCCTCTCCTTTTCGCTATCAGGGCGGACAATGCTCCTGTGTTCGAGCACGAAGTGGTCGTGGCTGGCGAAGGGCCAGTGGGCTGCGGGCTCGCGGCGGAGCTGCGCTTGACGACGAGCGACATCTGCGCGAGCGTGTCATCCACGACCTCTGCTCCGACCGGGTGCCGCTCGCCGTGATAGGTGTCGAGCAGAGCGTCTCGGGCCCAACCGCGGAGGCATGCGCCGAGTTTCCAGGCGAGATTGGTGGCGTCCTGCAAGCCGAGGTTGAGGCCCCCCGAGCGGAGGGAAGAGATGCGCCGTGTCACCGGCAACGAATACGCGTGCCTGTCGATACCGCGTCGCTTGCAGTGTCGCGTTGCCCCAGTGGCTGAGCCAACTTGCGCCACGGAGTCCGTAGTCGGTTCCGGCGATGCGCGTGACACCGAGACGTAGCTCCTCGAGCGTTGCTGCACCGGATCCGTGTCAGGCATCCGGAGCTGGCGTCCTGACGCCCGACAGTCGGCGTCGACGAGTCAGGCGTCGATCGGCGGAGCGGCGCCGTACTCCTCGTCGGTGACGTGGTCTCCCCACGTCGCCGGAGCGCTGTCCTCGCCGACCTCGAGCATCGCGAGGTGGGTCATGAACCGGGCGGGGCGGCGTGCCAGTGATCCTCGCCGGGCTCGAAGAAGACGCGGTCACCGGGCCGAATCATCTCGACTGGCCCTCCACGGCGCTGCGCGAGCCCAAGACCCTCGGTGACGTAGATGGTCTGGCCGTTCGGGTGCGTATGCCAGGCCGTTCGAGCGCCAGGAGTGAAGTGGACGCTGCTCGCGCTCAGGCGTGAGGCGTCCGAGGGCGTGGCGACCGCATCGATGTAGACGGTGCCGGTGAACCACTCGCTCGGCCCGGCAACGCGTCGACGGCGTTTCTCGTGATCAGCATGTGTCCCTCCGGGTGGCTTGGGCATTGCTCATGGTCACCGTTCCTGCGCTAGGCGTCGACCTCGCCGCGAACGCGGAGCTCGTGCCCTCGAGGCCATCCCATGCTCACGCAGCCGGGACAGGAGGTCACCTGGGGCGAGCTCCACCCGGCAGTCGAAGCATCTTCGAGGCCGCCAGGTTCGCCGAGGTCGGCCACCCGACGCGGCGGCGGGCCGTGATGCGCATCGACTTCCAGCGCTGCGTCACTGACCGTCCGGCCGTCCGATCGTGGGCGCGGCCAGCCACTGATGTCGTCGTGAGGAGTACCCCTCCTCGGTCGGCGCAGGGAAGGACGGGTCAGCGAACGACCCGACCGAGACGACGATCAGGTCCGGCTCGTCCGGTTCCGTGTAGAACACTTGCGAGCCACACTCGGGGCAGAAGTGGAAGTCGTGCGGCTTCCGGTCCTCCTCGTCGGAAATGCGCGTGTAGCTGCCGTAGCTACCGACCACCTGCACCTGATCCGGTGTGAAACCCGCCTGCATGCCGAAGGCGCTGCCCGTCCGACGCTGGCAGGCGAGGCAGTGACAGATGCCGACGACGAACGGGTCGCCCGAAACCTCCAGACGCAGTTGCCCGCAGTGACAGGCGGCCTCCCGGGTAGCCATCGCCAGAACCTACCGAAGGGCCGGGTCGCCGCCGCGCGCTCAGTCAGAGCCCGTCGCCGATGCCTGCGAGGCCGCGCGCGACGTGGTCAGGCTGGTTCGTGAACAGGCCGTAGTGCGCCTCGTACCACGGCCCGAGCCGATGGTAGAAGCGGGCGCGCCGGCGGAGATCGGGATCGACGTCCCAGTTCGCGAACGGGCCATTGAGCAGCCAGGCGTAGTCGAGGGCGGGATCCCCGATGCGAGTGTCTCCCCAGTCGATCACTCCCGCGAGACGGCCGCCCTGTACGAGCAGATGCTCCGGGCCGAGATCGGCATGAACGAGCGCCGGCTCGAAGCCCACCAGAGTCTCGGCCTCTCCGAAGAGCCGCCTTGCCTCTGCACGCCGGCCCGCGTCGAGGAGGGGAAGGACGAGCCTTTCGAATTCGGCGCACTGCCTGCGGTAGGCCTCGACCCAGTCGGTGCGCTCGAGAGGAAGCCCGACTGGGTCGAAGACGTGGAGCGCTTCGAGGAACGCGCGAACGCCCGCGGCATCTTCGTCCACGAGCGGCCTCCCGCGGATCATCCGGTAGCCGACGAAGAGCGGGTAGCGCGAGATGTGCTCGAAGCAGGGCACATCCACCGGGAGTGCGGTGGCGAGCGTCGGGAGCAGCACGATCTCGAGCTCGAGCGACTCGTCGACGGAAGGACGCCGCGGAAAGCGGAAGACCCAGTCGTCGTCGACGATCACGACCTCGAAGTCGTAGCCGTGATCGATCTCGACGATCTTCGTCGGGCTGCTCCCGAGGACTTCCGCGATCAGGTCGAGCGCCCTCATGCAGCGATCCACCTACGGGAGCGGGAGCGAGCCGCCGCCCTCGAGGCAGTCGGCGAGGTAGAGGGCGGTTCCCGGATCGCCGGTCCACAGCGTGTAGCGGCCGCGGCCGTACTGCGCGCGCGTGTGCTCCACCTGAGCGATCGCGTGCATGGCGAACGCTCTGGCACGCGTGAGCCACAGCTCGTCTCGTGTGCGCTCGAAGAGCGTGAGAAATGTGTACCCGTTCCCGGCCGTCCCGTGGCAGAGGTTCGCGCCCTTGACCAGCGGTCCGGCGTGCCACACGAGCTCGGCGCCGGCAAGTGCCAAGTCCTCGTCGAGCAGGTCTCCGAGTGCCGTGACGATTCCCGGCGCACCGTGGCACCACTGCGTGCAGATCGAGCCGTCCGGGGCAACGAGATCGCCGCCGGCGAGCGCAGACCAGTTGGCCAGCCCATCTTCAAGGACCGCGAAGCGACGCGCGACCTCGGCTGCAGACGTGTCGTGGCCGAGGGCGAGTACGCAGCCTGACCAGCCGTGCGCGGGGCCGAGATACCGGACACGCTGGCCGTAGAGGTGCTGTTCCCAGATGCGTCGGGGCCTCGTTGGGCTCGGAGCCAGTCCGCACCCTCGGCCCAGAGATCGTCGAGCCCGAGCTCCCGAGCGGCGAGCATGGTTCCCGGACTGCCCCACATTAGCTCGCAGCGCTCGTCGCGCGTGTTGGCCGAGATCAGGCGCGCGAGCTCGTCGAGATTCTCGGACGAGGGCGCCAGGCGCTGCAGGACGAGTCGGATCCCGGTCTCGCCCATCCACAGGCTGCGCCGAGGATCGTCGTCCGGGAAGTCCGCCGGCTCGTCGAGCGACCGCTCGAGGTAGGCCACGTAGTCTCGACCGAGCTCGACGAGTCCTCGCTCTCGGAGCCGGCGAAGAGCGTCGATCACGCCGGCTCCGCCGACGCAGATCGTTCTGAATCGGGTGTCGGTGTCGTCGTGCGGGTGACCCTCCCACCCGTCGTCGAACACCGCTTCCGCGTCCGCCGCAATCGTCCGGATCGCCTCGAGGACCCGGTCGGGATTCCACGCTTCGGCGATCAGCGGCTCGTGCGCGTCGGGGCGAAAGAGCACCGCGCGAGAGTATTCGACCCGAAGTTTTGGTTGACAAGACCATAACCAGGGGTTAAGGTAATAGTCGTTAAGACCAAAACGCGTCGTGGAGGCTGAAAGGAGATCCGATGCTTCCCGCAGCGCTCCCATTCGACTACGTCCAGCACCTCGCCCGCGGCGAGCGCTTCCGTCGCGCTCCCACTACCGACCCAAACGGCCGTCGCGTGCGTCGAGGCAGGCCGGCTTGACACTGACGCCGACAGCGGGCGAGCCGCCTGCGGGCTACGACCCTTCGCAGTACCCGGCCTTCGCGGTGGCGGTGGACGTGGTGATCCTCACCATGTCCCAGGGCGCGCTTCACGTGCTGCTCGTGCGTCGCGGCGAGGCGCCTTTCCAGGGCATGTGGGCCATCCCCGGCGGCTTCAAGCGCCCCAACGAGACGCTCGACGAGGCGGCCAAGAGAGAGCTGATCGAGGAGACGGGTGTCGACGTCCCGAGTCTCCTGACGCAGTTCGGCGCGTACGGCGACCCAGGACGCGATCCGCGACTGAACGTCGTGACGGTCGGCTACCTCGCGGTGCTGCGCGACGTCGGCGCCGTTGTGGCGGGCTCCGACGCGGCGGAGGCCCGGCTCGTCCCCGTGTCGAGGGTGCTCAACGGGAGGCTCGAGCTCGCGTTCGACCACCGGAAGATCGTGCGCGACGCCATAGAGCGCGTCCGCGTCGAGCTCGAGGTCTCGGGCATCGCGACCGCGTTCGTGGGGACGACGTTCACGATCGCCGAGCTGCGGGCCGTGTACGAGGCCATCTGGGGCGTCCAGCTCGACGCGGCGAACTTCCGTCGGAGCATCGTCTCCGAGGAGGGCTGGGTCATTCCGACCGGGCGTCGCATTCGGCCGGGTCCCGGCGGCGGCCGCCCTGCCGAGCTCTATCGGGCCGGTCGGGCGTGGCGGCACGGCGGCCCGATCCATCGATTCCAGCGCGACGAGAGGAAGTGAGGGCATGAGAGCCGTGGTCCACGACCGGTACGGGCCTCCCGACGTCCTGCGGCTCGAGGACGTCGACCGGCCGGCTCCCGAGCCGGACGAAGTGCTCGTCAGGATCCGGGCGACGACGGTTACGCGCTCGGACGCGCATCTTCGCGCCGGTACGCCGTTCGTCGCGCGCTTCCAGTCGGGCCTGCGTCGGCCGAAGCGACGGATCCTCGGCCACGAGCTGGCGGGCGAGATCGAGTCGGTGGGCGCCGACGTCACGGAGTTCGAGGTCGGCGACCGCGTCTTCGGCGCCCTGCCATACCTGGCGCTCCGTACTGGCGCTCACGCGGAGTACATGTGCATCCCCACGAGCTGGCCGCTGGCGCCGATCCCGGAAGGGCTGAGCTTCGAGCAGGCGGCCGCGGTCGCCGACGGGGCGCTGTTGGCGCTCAACGCGTACCGTCCCGTCGGGGGGTTGGAGGGCACGGACGTCCTCGTCTACGGCGCCTCCGGCTCGATCGGCACCGCGGGCGTACAGCTCGCCAGGCACTTCTGCGCGCACGTCACGGCGGTCTGCAACACCAAGAACGTGGAGCTCGTGCGATCGCTCGGCGCCGACGATGTGATCGACTACCTGCAGGAGGACTTCACGAGGAACGGCAAGACCTACGACGTCATCTTCGACGCGGTCGGGAAGCACTCGTTCAGGCGGTGCAAGAGCTCGCTCAAGCCCGGCGGGGTTTACCTTCCCACCGACGGCTTCCGGAACATCATCCTCTGGCTCCTGCACAAGCGGGTCGGCGACAAGAAGGTCGTGTTCGAGCTCCCGCCGCGCTATCGGAAGCAGGACGTTCTCTTCCTCAAGGGGCTGCTGGAGGCCGGCGAGTACCGGCCAGTCATCGACCGGACGTACCCGCTCGAGGACGTGGTCGACGCCACCCGCTACGTCGAGACGCAGCAGAAGACCGGGAACGTCGTCCTCACGGTCGACGGCGATCGGCGATGAGAGCCGTCGTGTACGACCGGTACGGGCCTCCGGAGGTCCTTCGCATCGAGGAGGTCGGGCGGCCCGTCCCCGCCGATGACGAGGTCCTCGTCAGGGTCCGCGCGACGACCGTCAACCGCACGGACTGCGGCTGGCGCGGAGCGAAGCCGTTCTTCGTGCGCGTCTTCCTCGGCCTTCGCCGGCCGAAGCGGAGGATCCTCGGGATGGAGCTCGCCGGCGAGGTCGAGTCGGTCGGTGCGGCCGTGAGCGAGTTCGAAGTGGGAGACCGAGTGTTCGGCGTCAAGGGATTCGGCGCGCACGCCGACTACACGTGTATCCGAGAGAGCGGCGCCGTGGCGCACATGGGGAGAGCGATGACCTTCGAGGAGGCTGCTCCGATCAGCGACGGAGCGTGCATCGCGCTCTCGTGTCTGAAGCACGCAGACCTTCGCGCCGGGACGAGTCTCGTCGTGTACGGCGCGTCCGGCTCCGTCGGAACCGCAGCGGTGCAGCTGGCGAAGCACTACGGCGCGCACGTCACGGCGGTGTGCAACACCGAGAACGTCGAGCTCGTCAGATCGCTCGGGGCCGACGAGGTCGTCGACTACACCAGGGAGGACTTCACGGCGAACGGGAAGACCTACGACGTCGTGTTCGACGCGGTGGGCAAGCACTCGTTCCGACGATCCAGGCACTCGCTGAAGCCGGGCGGAAAGTACATCGACACCGACCTCGGGTTCATGTGGCACGTACCGCTGCTGGCGTTGCTGACGCGGCGGATCGGAGACAAGAAGGTGACTCTCGGCGTGGCGAAGTACAGGAAGCAGGACGTCCTCTTCCTGAAGGAACTCGTCGAGGCGGGGCAGTTCCGGGCCGTCGTCGATCGCACGTACCGGCTCGAGGACGTCGTCGAGGCGACGCGGTACGTCGAGACCGGGCAGAAGACCGGAAACGTCGTGTTGACCCTCGACGGTCGCAGCGCATAGGCGAGCCGCGCTGGGGTCAGCACGTGGTCGAGCCGATAGAAGGTATGCCGGCGGACACGCTCGGTTCCCTCTCTCAGGGAGGATCAGTCGCGACGAGTACTCCAGATCCTGAGCCCGGTGCGCGAGCGCCTGGAGCGCGTCGAGACGCTCGGCTGCCTGGTCGAGACGACGCCCGACTTCCACGGTCTCGACATGGCCGCCCTCTGGGAGGACGCGAAGGTCGCGGGTTCAATCGGGCTGAAGTACCGCTCGTCGTGGGAGTGTCTCGCGGTCGTGACCGACAGGGACTGGAGCGCAACGGAATCGCCGCATTCGGCTGGGTGATTCCGGGCGAGATCCGGGTCTTCTAGCCCGGCGAGCTCGAGCAGGCGAAGGCCTGGACGGGGGGCTGAGGCGTAGTCGACTTGCGACGCGCCGACTGCGTCGTCCGTCGGCACGAAGGGCACGGCTGGCTACGGCAGGTACTGCTGGTCGAGCGCGCACACCGTGTCGATGTCGACGCGAATCCAGAGGCCCGTGTCGAGAGGCTCGAAGAGATCGACGGGGCTCTCGCCGCGCACCAGCGCTGCCAGCTCCGAGACCGTGATCGGAGTCGAGTAGAAGTTGTCGCTCTGTCTCGCCAGAACGGTCACGTGCGCGTCGTAGGGCACGAGGTACGAGAGGAGGCGGTGGCCTTCCTCGACGCGGTAGTTGTCGTTCGGGACCGGCTCGCCCGGCTCGACCACGCCGTCCTCGGCGGCCGCAGTGTTTGCGGTGACCCCCAATCGTGAACCAGGCCGGATCGAATCGCAGCTCGTAGCGTCCTTCCGCTCGAGCGCGGAGATATGACCGAACAACCTGTCGCCGCACGACTCGGCCGCGGCAGTCTCGCCGGTCGAGTCCTTCGTGAAGCACAGCGCCGCGAAGACGACAGCCGCCACAGTCGCGACGACGGCGACGACGACGAGCACCACGTGGGTCGGTCTCTTCGCACGCAGTGCGCGGCGATGAGATTGGGGAACGGGCATGAGGGGTGCCAGGAACCGCATGGCATTGGAAGAGAGAACTCTCGGCATCGTGATCGCGCTCATCGGTGCTGCCGGAACGGCTGCCGCGGCCCTCGCAGATCCGCTCGGCATCGGCGAGGGGAACGTGTTCGGCTGGCTGCAGATCACCGGTGTGATCGTCGGAGCTGTCGTGACGCTCTTGGGACTGGCGTTGGCGATGGAGTGGGTCCCGTACCCGGGCCGCTCGCGCACGACCGCTACCCAGGCTGGGCAGAACACGACGGTCGCGCGCGACACCTAGGACGTGAAAGCCCCACAGGACATCAGGCAGCCCGTAACACACGAGCGGGGACGGCTCGTGTGTCGGCCGCCCGTCGACGCGGTTAGCTGCAGCCGGTGTTCGTGCCGCAGTCGCGGCAGGTGTAGCACGACCCCGTGCGCACCATGCGGCCGCCGCACTTGGCGCACTCGACGGCGTCCTCCCACTGATTGAAGAGGGCCGTCTGGCCGGGCGGAGCAGGCTCGAGCACCACAGCGGCGGCGGCGGCGGACTCGCCCGCATCGGCATATGCCGCTGCGAGCCGGGCCTTCACCTCGGGCGTGAGGATGCCGGCCTCCTCCTGCTGGTCGGCCGAGAGGAACTTCTTCCCCATCCACCGGAAGATGTAGTCGACGATGGACTTCGCGACGCGGATGTCCGGATCGTTCGTCATCCCCGACGGCTCGAAGCGCATGTGGCTGAACTTCGAGACGTACACCTCGAGCGGCACGCCGTACTGAAGGCCGAGCGAGACGGAGATCATGAACGAGTTCATCAGACCCGCGAGGGTCGTGCCCTCCTTCGCGATGTCGACGAAGATGTCGCCGGGCGTCCCGTCCTCGAAGAGGCCGACGTGGATGTAGCCCTCGTACTCGCCGACCTTGAACTTGCGGCCGACCTCCGTCCGGTCGTCGGGCAGACGTCGACGCTGTGGGAGCGCGCCGACTGCACCCGAGACGGGCGCGAGCGTCGTCGCGCCCGCGTCGCCCTTCTTCGACAGCGGCTGCGCGACCTTGCAGTTGTCGCGGTAGATCGCGATCGCCTTCACGCCGAGCTGCCACGACTCGACGAAGAGCTGCGAGATCTCCTCGACGGTGATCTCCTCTGGCAGGTTGACCGTCTTCGAGATGGCGCCCGAGATGAACGGCTGAACGGCGCCCATCATCTTCACGTGGCCCATGTGGTGGATCGCGCGGTCGCCGATGGCGCAGTCGAACACCGGGTAGTGCTCCGGCTTCACGTACGGCGCGCCGACGATGGTGTTCCGCTCGTCGATGAAGGCGACGACCTCGTCGCTCTCGTTCGGCGAGTAGCCGAGCTCCTCTAGCGCCATCGGGACGGTCTTGTTCACGATCGTGATCTCGCCGCCGCCGACGAGCTTCTTCGACTTCACGAGCGAGAAGTCCGGCTCGACCCCGGTCGTGTCGCAATCCATCATGAAGCTGATCGTCCCGGTGGGGGCCAGGACGGTCGCCTGCGCGTTCCGGAAGCCCGAGACCTCGCCGAGCTCGAGCGCGTCGTCCCACGCCCGTCGCGCGGCCGACAGCAGATCGTCCGGTACGGAGCTCGCATGGTCGATGTTCCCGACGGCCGCGCGATGCTTCGCGATGACGCCGATCATCGCCGCCGCGTTCGGCTGGTAGCCTGCGAACGGGCCCATGCGCCGGGCGACCTCGGCCGACTTGCGGTAGCCGCGCCCGGTCATGAGGGCAGTGATGGCGGCGGCGTAGGCGCGACCCTCGTCCGAGTCGTAGGGGAGCCCGCGCGCCATGAGCAGAGCTCCGAGGTTCGCGTAGCCGAGCCCGAGCTGGCGGTACGCCTTCGCGTTACGGCTGATCTCCGGCGTCGGGTAGGACGAGTAGCCGACCGCGATCTCCTGCGCGAGGAAGACGACGTCGACCGCGCGCTCGAACGCCTCGACGTCGAACTCGCCGTCCTCCCGGCGGAACTTCATGAGATTCAGCGAGGCGAGGTTGCACGCCGAGTCGTCGATCGACATGTACTCCGAGCACGGGTTCGACGCGTTGATGCGCCCCGTGTTCGGGAGCGTGTGCCAGGAGTTGATCGTCGTGTCGTACTGGACTCCGGGATCCGCGCACTCCCACGCGGCCTCGGCGATCTGGCGAAGGAGGTCGCGCGCGTCGGTCGTCTCGATGACCGAGCCGTCGGTGCGGGCAGTGAGGTTCCACTCCTTTCCCTCGATGACCGCCTCCATGAACTGATCCGTCGCGCGGACCGAGTTGTTCGCGTTCTGGTACTGGATCGAGGCCCAGTCGGGCGAGTTCAGCGACATGTCGTAGCCGGCCTGCTCGAGGACGCGCGCCTTCCGCTCCTCCTTGGCCTTGCACCAGATGAACTCCTCGACGTCCGGGTGATCCACGTCGAGCACGACCATCTTGGCCGCGCGCCGCGTCTTGCCGCCCGACTTGATCGTCCCCGCGGAGGCGTCCGCGCCGCGCATGAAGCTCACCGGTCCGCTCGCGTGGCCGCCTTTCGACAGCTGCTCCTTGGACGAGCGCAGCCTGCTCAGGTTGAGGCCGGAGCCGGAGCCGCCGCGGAAGATGACCCCCTCCCGCCGGATCCAGTCGAGGATCGACTCCATCGAGTCGTCGATCGAGAGGATGAAGCAGGCACTGCACTGCGGCTGCGCCTCGAAGCCGACGTTGAACCAGACCGGGGAGTTGAAGGAGGCGTACTGTTTGACGAGGATCGCCTTGAGCTCGGCCTCGAAGGTGTCCGCTTCCTCGTCGGTCGCGAAGTAGCCGCCCTCGCGGCCCCAGCCGCCGATCGTGTCGACGACGCGGCCGATCATCTGCTTCACGGAGCGCTCGCGCTCGGGGGAGGCCATACGGCCGCGGAAGTACTTCTGGGCGACGATGTTCGTTGCGGTCTGCGACCAGAACTTCGGGAACTCGACGTCCTTCTGCTCGAACGCTGGACCGTCGCGGCCGGGAATGTGGGCGTCGCGCAGCTCCCATTCGATCGTGTCGAACGGGTCGACACCGGGAACCGTGAAGTAGCGGCTCGGGGCCACGCTCGCCTCAGCCTCGACGACCGTGTTGCCGAGCTCCTGCTCCGTGACCTGCGCCTGCTCCGCGGTAGCCATCTGTTCCTCCCGGACCGAGTGGGACATCACGTTGCCCCGCCCGGCCGAGCGATGGTCGTCATGCGAGCGGGCAGGGGATGGTAGGAGGCGAGCCGGACGTCACGTTCCTGCAGAAAAATCCCTGCAAATGGGCCTAAACACATGAACTGCACATTCTACCCGCGACGCGGCTCCGGCCGCGGCGCGCCGTATCAGCTCGAGAGTTCGTCCGGTCCCTGCAGGACTCGGCGCCGCCGGATCGCGTACCCGACGCCGCCCGCCGAGACGACGACGAGCGCCGTTCCGGCGAGGCCGACGAGCAGCAACGGGACACCGCCTGCCTGCTCCACCCGTGCACCGTTCACGGACTGCTGGGACGGCCCTCGTGTGCGCACCGCGCTGCTCAGCGCTCGGGTGATGACGTCCTCCGCGTTCGTGTAGTCGCGGAGGTCGGCCGGAAGAGCGTCGATCGCGTCCTCGTAGCACGGCAGCGAGTACTTCGGCGCGACGCGACCGTCATCCGACCAGTCGCGCAGAACTGCCGTCGCGCAGGCCGACGCCCCATGTGCGGCCGTGCTCAGGAGCAGCGTGACCACCAAGAGAGCGACGAGGGCACGACGAAGACGAACCACGATGACTCGCGGTTCCCGTACCCCGCGTCACAGCCTGGCAAACGCGCCTCGCGGCGGGCGCGCGCCTCAGAGCAGCGTGTCGTCGCCCGACTCGTCGGCGTTCGCAGCCTGGCGGCGGCGCGAGACGTAGCCGAGGCCGCCGGCGGCGAGCAGTGCGAGCGACATGCCGCCGAGCACGAGGAGCGGTATGGGCACCGACGACGGCCCCGACGTGTCGACGCCCGGTGCGGCCTGCGGTGTGCCGGTGCCATCCGGATCCGAGGGATCGTTGCCCGAGCCTCCGGAGCCTGAGCCGTTCGGATCTCCGGAGTCGTCGTCGCCCGGCGTCGGATCCGGGCCCCCTGGAGCAAGATTGCCGTTCAAAGCGGCCTGCAGCGCCCGGGTGATCACATCCTCGGCGTCCGCGTAATCGCGGAGATCGTCCGGGATCGCGTCGATCGCCTCCTCGTAGCAGTTGAGCGGGTAAAGGCGGTCGATGCGTCCGTTGTCGAACCAGTCCGCGAGCACCTTCTTTCCACACGGCGTCGCCGCCCCGGCGGGGCTGGTCACGGAGAGCGCCGCGACCGCGGCGAGGGCCAGCACGAGCGCGAGATAGATGCGGGCGGAGAGGGGGGTTGTCACGAGTGAGATCTCACGAAGCGAAGCCGGAAGCCTGGGCCGCCGAGAGTCTTCCGACATGGGGTGAGCCGGTGGTGTGGGCAGAGTAAACGATTTGTTAGACGCCTCGTGACCATACCTTGCTCCTCGGCCGGAGGAACCGAGGACGCTGCTAGCCTCGCCGGTCATGGATCCGGCCGCGGAGCCCTCGAGCCGGGCATCCGGAGCCGGCGCTCTGGTCTTCGCCGCCCTGGTCGCTGCCGTGCTCGCGGGAGCGATGTTCGCGGGCGACGGATCGGACGTCGAGGGCACGCTACCCGTCGGGGGCGCGGCCGTGGTCCTGCTCGCAGGCGGGCTCGTCGCCGCGGCCCTCGGCTGGCTTCCCGTGCCGCGGATCGGCCGCTCGGGCGTTGGACTGCTGTCGGCGCTGGTGCTCCTGACTGCATGGACGGGGGCGACCGTCGGCTGGTCCATCGTTGCCGATCGCAGCTGGGACGCCTTCAACAAGAGCGTCGCGTACGCGGCGTTCCTCGGGCTCGGATTCGTCCTTGCGGCCGTCGGTCGTGCACGCGCCGCTCGGCTCACGGCCTCCCTCTTCTCTCTCGTCATCGGCGCGACGCTCGTGTGGGCCGTGGTGGCGAAGGTCTTTCCGGATCTCGATCCCGACGGAGACCGAGTCGCGCGTCTGCGCGAGCCGGTCGGCTACTGGAACGCCCTCGCCCTGCTCGCGGACGTTGCGCTCGTCCTCGGGCTCTGGCTCGGGACGGCGCCACCACACAGGAGGAGCGTGCGTGTCGCCGGTGGCGTCCTTCTCTACGTCGCGACGCTCGCCCTCATGCTCACCCTCTCTCGCGCGGGCGTGGTCGTAGGGGTCGGCGTCGTGGCCCTCTGGCTGATCCTCGCCGACGAGCGGGTGCAGACCGGCCTCATGCTCCTCGTGTCGGCCGTTCCGGGGATGGCGGTCGGAACCTGGGCGTTCACGCGACCCGCGCTGACCGAGGACGTGGCAACGAGATCCGATCGCGCCGCCGACGGCACGATCTTCGGCTTCCTCGCTGTCGGTGGCGCCGTCGTGGTCGCCGGCCTCGTCACGTGGTGCACGACCTGGTCGCTGACGGAGAGGGCGTGGCGGCGCCTCGGACGAGGCCTCGTGGTGATGGCCGTCGTCTGGATCGTCGCGGCCGGTGCGGTCGTCTCCGTCTCCGCAGCGGACGCCGTCAATTCCGGCCGAGACTGCTCCGAAGTCGTCAACGACCCGAGTCGCCTCGGCTCGCTCGACCCCAACAACCGCCTGTGTTGGTGGGAGGAGGCATGGGACGTGTACGCGGAGCACGCACCACTGGGGGCGGGCGCCGGCACGTTCGAGATCGCCCGCAAGCGCTTCCGCCCCGACGTGCGGAACGTGATCCAGCCGCACAGCGTGCCCCTGCAGCAGCTCGCGGACGGAGGAATTCCGGCGCTCGGTCTCTTCGTCGGGCTGATCCTGGCGGGCCTGGCGACGTGCGTCTGTTCGCTCCGCCGGCTATCGGGTGCGGAGCGGGGCGCGGCTCTCGCGCTCACAGCACTGCCTGCCGCCTACGTGATCCACGCGCTCGTCGACTACAGCTGGGACTTCCTCGCGGTGACCGCGCCGACCATGGTCGCGCTCGGAGTCCTCGCCGGCGCCGGCCGGAGTTCGGCCCCTGCCCGCCGACGCGGACCGCTCCTGGCTCTCGGGATCGTCCTTCTCGCAGGCGTCGCACTCGTCTCGTTCTCCTTCCCGCGGCTCGCCGATCGCGCGGAGCGGAGCTCGACGCGCGCGTTGGCCGCCGGCGACTTCGACCGTGCGCTCGACGACGCGCGCTGGGCGCGCTTCTTCAACCCCGTGTCCGCCGATCCGCTGTTCGCCAAGGCCCGCGTCGCCGAGCGTCAGGGGATTCCGTGGCGAGCACAGCGCGCCTACATCCAGGCGGTGGAGCTCCAGCCCGACGACCCCGAGCCGTGGTACACGCTCGGCATCTTCATGTTCGACGTGCAGAAGAATCTGTGTGCGGCGTACCGCTATCTGAACGAGGCATACACCCGCGACCCGGCCGGGAGCCAGTGGGTGGAGGGCGGCCCGCTCGACGTTGCCCGCGAGGCGGTCAACGAAGGCGGTTGTGCCCCTGGGTCCTAGCGAGCTCGAGGACGGCATCGAGCGTCCCGGGCGGCGCGAGGTCGCCCGGCAGCTCGTCCCACGAGAACCACTCGAGCTGGCTCACCTCCGCCGGGTCGATCTCGCCTTGCCGGCCCGTAACCAGCGCCGCGAGGTAGTACGCGACGTTGATGACGCCTGCGTCGGGCTCATGGGGGTCGTTGGCGTAGACGTCGACCCAGGTGCCGAGGTAGCCCGTCACCTCGACCTCGTATCCCGTCTCCTCGCGCACCTCGCGCACGACGGTCTCGGCGGGATGCTCGCCGACCTCGCAATAGCCTCCCGGCGATCCCCACAGACCGAACCACGGCTCGTGTGCTCGCCGGCCGAGTAGGACCTTGTCACCTTCGACGACGATCGCGTTCGCGCACGGCCACGGATTCAGGTAGTGGGTCGTCCCGCAGCGTGCGCACGTGACCGGCGGCGGAGACGGAAGCTCCGCACCGCAGGCTGGGCAGAAACGGACAGCCCTGCTCAGGGGCCTAGGATGAAGACGACGTGCGCGCGGCCCAGATCCTTGGCGCGCATGCCGTCGAGCGGTGTGACGAGTCTCACGCCCAGATCCTTGCCGAGGCGCCTTCCTTCGCCTGCGAAGCCCGGCTTGTACATGACGATGCTCCGCGGCACGAGCTCAGGCGCGTTCGTCACCGCTCCGATCCTGTAGCCGCGCGAGTGCACGCGCGCCGCGGCTGCCGCCGCGGCGCCGGTCCGGCCGTTGCCGTTCAGGACGAGGACGACGGTTGTGGTGCGCGGTCGCTTCGCCGTGGGGATGGGCGTCTGCTCTCGGGTGACGGCCGATCGCTTTGCCTTGTGCACCGGCGCGAGCGCGCGCTCCTGCGCGGCCAGCTCGACCCGAGCCGAGGCCCAACCGACGAGCTTGCCGCCGCCGATGAGCAGAATGAGCAGGAGCTCGACGGCAGCGATGATGGCGGCGACGTAGGCGGCGGTCCGCCACGGGCGAACGAGAGCGTCGGGGGCCGGTAGTGGATGATCCACGGGCGATCGTTTTCGCCCGTCACGTCCTCAGTCCTTCAAGGCTTCCCGGATCCGGTGCAGCATCACCGCGCAAAGCCGGAAATCCGGCTAGCGCGGATTTCCGGCTGCGCAAGATCCCAAAGCCGCGGCCTGAAGCGGCCGCGGACGTTCACCGCTGGCGGACCCATTCCCACGTCGCGCGCAGACCGTCCTCCAGGTCCACCATGGCGGTGAAGCCGAGCTCGCTCGCCGCGAACCCGGGGTCGAGGAAGCTGCGCTGCAGCTCGCCGAGCCGGGCCGGTGCGTGGTCGGCCGACGCCTCCGAGCCGGCGACGCGAGCGCACGTCTCGTAGAGCTCGAGCACCGAGGTCTCGCGACCGGTGCCGACGTTGAACACACCGCCGTCCTGCCCGACCGCCGACGTCGTGGCGTGCGCCACGTCGCCGACGTACACGTAGTCGCGCGTCTGGCGTCCGTCGCCGAAGATGCGAGCGCGCTCGCCACGCGCGAGCGCGCCCAGGAAGATCGCGACGACGCCCGCCTCGCCCTTCGGATCCTGGCGCGGCCCGTACACGTTTCCGTAGCGGAGGGCGACGTGCCTCGTCCGGTACAGGCGGTTGTACGCACGGAGGTACTCCTCGCCCGCGAGCTTTCCCGTCCCGTACGGGGAGAGCGGCTCGAGCGCCGTATCCTCCCGCGCCGGCTCCTCGCACTCCCCGTAGATCGCGCCGCCCGTCGACGCGAAGACGACCTGTGCTCCGCGCGTTCGCGCCGCCTCGAGGATGCGTACCGTGCCGAGCACGTTCACGTCGGCGTCCTCGACCGGGTCGTCGACGGAGATGCGCACGTCGACCTGCGCCGCGAGGTGGAACACGGCCTCGGGTCGCACCGCGTCGAAGAGGTCGTCGAGCGGCTCGCGGATGTCGCGGACGTGCAGCTCCGCGCCGGCGGGCACGTTCTCCTCCTTCCCGCGAACGAGCGAGTCGACGACCGCGACCTCGTCGCCGCGCGCCAAGAGCGCATCGACGACGTGCGAGCCGATGAAGCCGGCTCCTCCGGTCACGATCGCCCGCACGGTCGCATCCTACGGGCGGCCGTAGGATGGAGCCGATGTTCATCACCTTCGAGGGCCTCGACGGCTCGGGGAAGTCGACGCAGGCGGAGCTCCTCGCGGAGCGGCTCGTCGCCGATGGAGTCGACGTGCTCTCGACGCGCGAGCCAGGCGGCACCGAGCTCGGCGAGCGGCTCCGCGATCTCGTTCTGCACGGGGGTCACGTCGGCTCGTGGGCCGAGGCGCTCATGTACGTCGCCGCGCGCGCCCAGCTCGTCGACGAGGTGATCCGGCCTGCGCTCGAGCGCGGCGCTTCCGTGATCTGCGATCGCTACGTGGACTCGTCCATCGCCTACCAGGGCGTCGCGCGCGGCCTTGGGCTCGAGCGCATGCTGGAGCTGAACCTCGCCGCGGTCGGGCAGCTGCTTCCCGACCGCACCTTTCTGCTCGACCTCGATCCGAGCGAGGTCGCCTCGCGCATTCAGCGCCATCACGATCGGCTGGAACGTGAGGGAGACGACTTCCGCGAGCGCGCAGCCGCCGGCTACCGCGAGCTCGCACTGCGGTTCCCCGAGCGGATCGTCGTTCTCGACGCGACGCGTCCCGCCGACGAGCTCGCCGAGGAGGTGTATGGATCCCTTCGCGTCCGTACCTGAGCAGACGGAAGCGAAGCGGCTGCTGACGGCTGCCCTCCGCGACGGCGGCGCACACGCGTTCCTCCTCCACGGCCCGCCGGGGGTTGGCAAGCGGACCGCTGCGTTTGCTTTCGCTGCGGCGCTGCTCGGGGACGAGCGCCGGGTCGAGTCCCGATCGCATCCCGACCTGTACCTGCTCCAACCCCTCGGGGAGATGATCCGGATCGACGACATCCGCGCGCTCCGCCACGACCTGCACATGCGACCGTTCGAGGCCGATCGGCGCGTGTACCTCGTTCTCGATGCGGACCGGATGAACGAGGAGGCGGCGGACGCGCTCCTGAAGGACCTCGAGGAGCCGCCTCCGTACGCCGTGATCGTCCTCGTCGCCCGAGAGCTCGGCCCGCTGCCTCCCACGATCCTCTCCCGCTGTCAGCTCGTTCCGTTCCGGCGCCTTTCCGAGCGTGCGGTACGGGACTGGATCGCGGTTCACGCTCCCGACCGCGGCGACGACGAGGTGCGCGTGCTGGCCCGCGCCTCCGGTGGTCGGCTCGATCGCGCGCGGCGGCTGCTCGATCCGGGCGCGGCTGCACGCCGTGACGCACTCATCGCCGCCGCCCGCTCCGTCTACCTCGATCCCGACTTCGAGCCGGGCGAGGCGGCCGGCGTTCTGCTGGGCGTTGCAGCCGAGAGGGGGGAGGAGGCCCGGGAGCGCGAGCAGGAGGTCGTCGACACGCTGGATCTCCCCGCGCGTGACGCCGAGCAGCGCGTGAAGCGCGCGCAGCGCGGCGTCGAGCGCGACGAGCTCCTCGCCGGGCTCGAGGGCCTGGAGTCGTGGTACCGCGACCTCGTTGTCGTCGGCGCGGACGCGGAGGGCGCAGTCGTCCACGCCGACCGGCTCGGCGAGGTGCGTGAAGACGTCGCTTCCGGCGCCGCGGAGGGAGCGGTCGCCGCCGCCGAGGTGGTCCGAGACACCTGGCGCGCCCTCGAGGAGTTCAACCTCAACCCCTCGCTCGCCATGGAGGCGTTGTTCGTCCGCGTCCGCCGCGCGTGCGGTCAGCCCGCGCTCACGCGCACGCGGTAGGCGCCGCCCGCACGCTTGCCGAGCACCTCGATGCGGAGACCGGCAAGCCTGAGCACACGTTTCTCGTTCCTGCCGACGTCGAAGGGCGCATTCCACTTCGCGGAACAGTCGCGCGGCGGATCGCGGTCGCTCTGCGCTGAGTACAGCTGGACCGGCGAGCGCTTGAACGGGGTCTGATCGACGGCGTACGCGAGCACGCCCGTCTCGCAAAGGGTCACGTCGTACCCCTCGCGAGCCCGGACCTCGACCGCGACGATCGTGTTCCCGCGTTTGACGAAGACGGCCTTGATCCCGCCGGAGGGCTCGATCGGCGTCAGCGTCACCGTCCGAGGACCCCGCCCGGTGATGCAGACGATCTGGCTGCCGTCGAGCCAGCCGAGCTTCCAGCGGTGCCACGCGAGGAGCTCTGCCGGCCAGCGCGCGGCCATCACGTCCCAGCGATGGAACGTGGACGGCACGAGCCGCACATACAAGTCAGGGAGCCCGAGCAGGTGTCCCGTCTCGTGGAGGAGATGGCCCGGCGCGCCCGCGTCGGCGGCGAAGCCCGGCTCGAACGGGATCCAGAAACGGACCTCCTTCCCGTCCGCGCGGACGCCGAAGCTGTTCAGCACCGCAGAGGTCGTGCCTCCGACCGGCGTACGGCTCGCCGGCGAGAGGTAGACGGCGTCGACCTCGGAGAAGTCGACGAGCGGATCGGCAGCTGCCACGGCGTCCCGGAGGTAGCGCACCGCATCGGTGGCGTAGACCGCGGACGTGGCCGGGAGCGCGAGCGAACGAGGCGTCGGCTCGACGCGGAGGTCGAGCCGGCCGTAGGAGACGCTCCGGAACCACGCCGCCGCGGCATCGAAGGTGGCGCGAGCGACCGCGGCCGGATCGTCCGGGGCCGCATCCGCCGCGTGGACGAGGAGGAGCGCGACGCGCAGCGTTCCCATCGACGGTGCGACGGTGCCGGGCTCGCTTTTGCCCTCCGTCACGCCGGGGACGGTCGGTGCCGGGCGGCACGCGCTCGGGGCTGCGTCTTGCCGTGACGGGGACGCGAACGCGGCCGTGGCAGCGACGCAGGCGAGGAAAGCTGCGGGAAGCAAGCGACCCCTGATGCCGACTCAGACGCGCCCGTGCGGAGAGGGTTAGGCGCCTCCGACCGCCGCTACACTCACTCGGCCCGCCGACGTAGCTCAGCTGGTAGAGCACTTCACTCGTAATGAAGGGGTCCCCGGTTCGAGTCCGGGCGTCGGCTCTCCGCGAATTGCAGGACTTTCGCGCACGACCGACGTGAACGGTCGGGGAGCGGCCGACGCTTGCGAAGGCGCCCTTCGGACGCTATCGCCACAGTCGCCCGCCCTACGTCTCGGTCGGGGAGGTGCTGGCACCGGCGAGTGCATTGACATGACCTGACCTTCGCTCGAAAGCTACGGGCCGGATCGTCACAACCGAGCCGTAGTACGCTCTCCGAGTCGAACCGGCTCCGGCCGAGGTGCTGCGGCTGCCCCGTGGCACGCCGTCGAGCACGGAAGGAGGGAACGATGAGGAAGAAACGCGTTGCCGCGTTGGCCGCCACGGCGCTGGCATTGGCGCTGGCATTCGGAGGTTCCGCCTGTGGCGGGAGCGAGGACAGCGGAGACGACCTGCTAGCGTCGATCGAGGACAACGGCGTACTCACGGTCTCCACCGACCCGGCCTACCCGCCGCAGTCCGAGCTGAACGAGAAAACGAACCAGTACGAGGGCTTCGACATCGACGTCGCCACCGAGATCGCGAAGCGTCTCGGCGTCGACATCGCCTGGAGGGCCCCTGCCTGGGACACGATCATCGCGGGGAACTGGAACGGGCGGTGGGACGTATCGGTGGGATCGATGACCATCACCCCCGAGCGCGCCGAGGTGCTGCGCTTCACTCCGCCCTACTACTACACCCCCGCGGCCATAGCCGTGTATGACGAGAACACGACGATCAACGATGCGAGCGACCTCGACGGCAAGAAGATCGGCGTGTGCGGCGGCTGCACGTACGACCTCTATCTGCAGAACAAGCTCAACGTCGCCCAGGACGAGTCCGGTGAGGCGGAGAGCATCCCGTCCGACATCACCGATCCGACGATCAAGACCTACGACACCGACTCGACCGCGATCCAAGATCTCTCGCTGGGCGACGGACGGCGGCTCGATGCGGTCATCTCGGCGCTGCCGACCCTCGAGGAGGCGATCAAGAGTGGCTCACCGATCAAGATCGTCGGCCAGGATCTGTACTACGAGCCGCTGGCGATCGCGATCGACCGAAGCTCGCAGCTCGATCCGGACCGTCTGGTGGACCGGATCTCGGAGATCGTCGAGGAGATGCACGACGACGGAACGCTCTCGGATTTGTCCGAGAACTGGTACGGCACCGACCTCACCACGGCGCCGCGTGAGGCCGCGTCGTGAGGTGAGCCGGGGGTAGCTCTTGGCGACGAGCTTCCAGAGGGGCGGCAGGCGCACTGCGCCGCCGCCTCCCCGGCCGGCACCTCGACGGGGCCGGCGAGAGACGTTCGAGGTCTACTCGGCCCGCGTCCCGTTCACCCTCAGGCTCTTCCTCGTCTGGGCAGTCATCCTCGCGCTACTCGTCGCGCTGTTTGCCGCCGCCGACTTCGACACGGCCTGGATGCGCGAGCACGCGGGTTTCATCGCTCGCGGCATCACCTGGACGATCGTCATCGCCGTCCTCTCGATCCTCCTGGCCTGCACGCTCGCGTTGCTGGGTGCCCTGGGACGCCTCAGCCACAGCGCGCTCGCGGTCGGTATCACCGGCTTCTACACGTCGTTCTTCCGCGGCACGCCGTTGATCGTCCAGCTGTTTCTCGTCTATCTCGCCCTTCCGCAGATCGGCATCGCGCTCGGCGACCCGTGGGCCGATCTGCTCACGCTCGACGTCCTCACCGCGGGTGTCATCGCTCTCGGCCTGAACTACGGCGCCTACATGACCGAGATTTTCAGGGCGGGCATCCAATCCGTGGGCCACGGGCAGTCCGAAGCCGCCGAGGCGCTCGGCATGACCTACGTGCAGAAGATGCGCAAGGTCGTCCTCCCGCAAGCCACGCGCGTGATCATCCCGCCCACCGGGAACGAGTTCATCGCGATGATGAAGGACACCGCGCTCGTGAGCTTCCTGGGCGCGAGCATCGACCAGATGGAGATCTTCCGTCGAGCCCAGCTCGTCGGCAAGGCCGACTTCCGCAATCTGGAGGCCCTGCTCGTCGCCGCGCTCATGTACTGGGGGCTGACGACGATCTTCCAGTTCTTCCAGCTGAGGCTCGAGCGGCGGCTGAGCAAGGGGTACATCCGGGGAACCGCGGGCGTCGCTGTTGCCGGACAGCGCTCGGCGACGGCAGACGCAGCATGAGGTTCCCGGACGGAAACGCCGAGTTGCGAGTCGAAGGCCTGTGGAAGTCCTTCGGCGCGCACGAGGTGTTGAGGGACATCGACCTTGAGGTGGGAGCGGGCGAGGTCGTCGTCCTGTTCGGGCGCTCCGGCTCGGGGAAGAGCACGCTTCTGCGCTGCATCAACTTCCTTGAGGAGCCGAGCCACGGGACGATCGAGGTCGCCGGGATCCGGATCGAAGGCGGAGGACTCAGAACTCGTGCGAAGCGGGAGCGGATTCGCCAGCTCCGTATCCGCACCGGGATGGTCTTTCAGGAGTTCAACCTCTTCCCGCATCGATCGGCGCTCGCCAACATCATGGAGGGGCCCTTGACGGTCCTCCGGAGGCCGCGGCAAGAGGCCGAGGCGACCGCGCGCGAGCTGCTCCACGTGGTCGGGCTTCCGGACAAGGCCGACCATTACCCGATTCAACTCTCCGGGGGGCAACAACAGCGCATCGCGATCGCCCGGGCGCTGGCGATGAACCCGGACGTGATGTTGTTCGACGAGCCCACATCGGCGCTCGATCCGGAGTTGATCGGTGAGGTTCTCGGCGTGATGCGCCGGCTCGCGACGGAGCTTCACATGACGATGCTCGTCGTCACGCACGAGATGGGCTTCGCACGGGAGGTCGCCTCGCGGATGGTGTTCGTCCACGAGGGAGCGATCATCGAGCAAGGCCCGCCGGCGCAAGTCATCGCGAGCCCTCAGCGGCCCGAGACACGCAGATTCCTCGAAGCGGTGCTCTAACTCATCGCGCAGAGGTCCACGCGGGGTCAACACAGTCGCCGTGCGTGGTCTCTGGCTGTCAGCACGACCACGCGGATTGCTTGTATTCGTGCGGCTTCACGCGACTCGGCGCTTCTCGCGACGACGGCTGATCAACGCTCGCAGTGAAGGGTCCCCGGTTCGAGTCCGGCGTCGGCTTCGCTCTGGACATGCGTCTTTCGTGAGGCCGTGCGACTGTGCGGGACTTCTCGATCCGCCCCTCACACGTTAGAGCCAGGGCTCCACCTACCCTCGGTTGGGATCGCAACCCCCTCAGTGGAGGCATGACGGAGGACGCCCGACCGAAGACGCTGCGAGCGCCGTTACGAAGAGGAGGTCCCGGCGATGTTCGGGAACCGTCAGCGAGTCTCCCTCGCGGAAAGGGCGAGGGATTGGGACGAGTCGAGAATCGCCGCCCTCGCCGCGGGTCTGGCTCTTGTCCCTCCGGCGCTCCAGACGCTGGTAGCGGAGGGGGGGCTACGCGAATACATCCCCATCCTGGCCATGACCGCCCTCGTGGCGTTCGCGGTCTTCGCGTGGGGGGTGCCTTCGGCGCTCACCCTGGTCGAGCCGGGCCCAAGTACCGTCGCCATTGCCCTTTCCGGTCTGAGCGTGCTGACCTTGCTGCTGTTCTGGACCGGGCTACCGGTCGTGCTCGCGGCAGGCGGAATCGTCATCGCCCGGACGCAGCTCGACGTCCCTGAGGATCGGCGCCTCGCCCTCGCGGCGATCAGAATCGGCGGGCTGGCGGTCGCCCTCTACCTGTTGCTCTTTCTCGCAGACCTCCTCTAGTCGCGACCCAGCGGGCGGTCACCCGACCGGGCGTCGCTGTACGGCAACGTCCGCCGCTCAGGAGTCGATCGTCGAGGCTCTCGTCGCAGAAGAGGAGGCGGCTTCCGAAAGGAGGACACGCCTACTCGAAGCGGATTCCGAAAACAACCGGGGCGCCCGCCTACCGACCATAGGATCGGATCGGGGCAGGGGCTCCCCGCCGCTTCGACGCTTCTTGTCCCACGCACTCGTGGCGTTCACGATCGAGCTCGACAAAACGTTCGAGCTGCGCTCAGGGAGTCGGGTCACGCGCCGCGCGTGACGTCGTTCGTGATGTGCGCGAACGGGCTGCGCCACGTCGGAGAGGGAATCACGGTCGAGGACCTGCCTGAGGTCTCCGGAATTCCAACGGCGCGCATACGCTCCATGCTCGGCGGTTGGAGCGGTGGGGGTACGTCGCGCTCGGGCCGGAATCGAAGACACGCAGGGACGGCTACGGCAGCGCGCGGCCTACGCTCGGAGTGGGTCGTCCGCTTCACGCCGGGGAAGCGCTGGGGCAGCGATCTGGACTCCGCTCCCAGGAGGAGATCGAGGCGCGTTGGCGCGACCGGTTCGGCGCGCGCGGGATAGACGAGCTGCGGCGGCCGCTCGAAGCAGTTGTGTCCCAGCTCGACGTCGACCTTCCCGAGTGCTTCCCGATCGTGGTGAGCGCGAACGGAATGGTCGCGGACCTGCCGGTGCGCGAAAGGCGCAGCCCTCCGCCTCGGCACTTCTCGGCGCTCCTCTCGCAGGTGCTCGTGGCCTACACGTTCGACTTCGAGCGCGAGTCCGAGCTGTCGCTGTCGCTGAGCGCGAACCTCGTGCGGGTCTGGGCGAGAGAGGCGTGGGGTTGCGCAGCTGCCGCCACGGTCGGGAGTGTATGGACGAGCTGCGTGCTCCCCACGGCGTGCAGGTCGCCTCCGTCCTCCCTCGTTCACGAACACCTTTCGCATCCCTACGGACTTCCCCGCCGAGCCCGTTCCGAACCATGGACGAACCGCATGCCGAGCGTCGAGGCGAGCGTGCGGTGAGCCGTGCTCGTCCCGACGAGCACGGCGCAGGAGGGGTCGAGCCCGTGCCGCCGAGCGAACGCAAGTGGAAGTCCCGGAAGCGGCGGGCGACACCAGCAGACCGGCGGCCCGCCCGGGTGGGGGCAGACAGCCCCCTCGACCGGGCCGGATACGTGGGCCGAGACCTCGGATGCGACTGCGACGAGCTCGTCCGAGGCGCCGCCGGGCCGCCAGTCGAAGACGAGATGCGGTGCGCTCGGCTCGACTTCGGCGAGGAGTTGTTGCCAGCCGGGCTGCTTGACGACGGTGGCCGCCACGAGCACCCCCGTCGCCGCGCGCGCCGGAGCGGGCGTGCGCGCGAACGGAACGTGCTCGACGTCCGCGAAGCCCTCGTCCTCGGACGGCGGCTCGAGCTCGCGAAACGTGCGCATCTGGGACGTGGGCGCGTGCAGACCCGGCTCCGTCTGCGCGACGGCCTTCAGTGCCTCCGGAGACGGGAGCTCGCCGAAGCGGTCGAGGAGCCTCTCGACCATGTTGACCTGCGCCTGCGCGAGCGGGATGTCGACCCACCTGCAGCGGACGGGCGCGGCATGTCGCGCCGCGGCGTCGATGACGTGGCTGCGGGACGCCCTGGTGAGGTACGTGTTGTCGAGGACGACCTTGCGCGCCCCAGACGAGAGAGCGTCGTCGAGCGCGTCTGCGCGCGCGCGCAGCGTGCCTCCGCGCTCGTCGCGATTCAGGCGGACGTAGCCGCGCGCGACGTACTCCTCGGCGAGTCGGGTCTTTCCGGCTCCGGGGGCTCCCATGACGAGGACGACGTCGACCGCGACGTCGCGCCGCCGCGTCGTCCGCGCCGCACGCGGGCGACCCAGCGCTGAGCGGAGCCGTTCGCGCTCGGCCTCGTCGAGCCGGATCGAGGCTGCGCGCGACGCCGAGCGTGCGGTCTCGGGCCGCCGTGCGCCGGGGATCGGAACGACGTTCGACGCGAGGTCGAGGAGCCAGGCGAGCGCGAGTTCGGCAGCGGTCACGCCGCGTGTTTCGGCGATATCGGCGAGCACCACCTTGCGGCCGAGGTTCTTTGCACGCCGGGGCCCGCCGAGGGGCGAGTGCGCGATCAGTGTGATGCCGGCATCGGCACAACGGTCCACGACGCCGCCCCTCAGGGCGCGGTCGTCGAAGGGGCTCAGCGCGACCTGCACGGCGGCCACCGGCGCGAGCTCGAGGGCCTCGTCGAGCTGGTCGCGGTTGACGTTCGAGACGCCCACCCGTGCGACGAGGCCCTCGTCGAGCAGCTTCCCGAGCGCACGCACCGAGGTCCGCCACGGGGTACGGGGATCGGGCGCGTGCAGGAGGTACAGATCGATGGGGAGTCCGTCGAGCGCGCTCAGGCTCGCTTCGCAGTCGGCCCGGATCGACTTCGCGCGCCCGTCAGGAACCCAGGCGCCATCCGGCCTGGCCATCCCGCCCTTTGTCACGACGCGCGCGTTCGGAGCGTCTCGGAGCGCTCGTGCGAGCAGCTCCTCGTTGCCCTCGTACGCACGCGCCGTGTCGAACACCGTGGTACCGGCCTCGACCGCGGCCGAGACCGTCGCGACGTCGTCCGGGTCTAGCCGCATGCAGCCGAGCCCGACGCGAAGCTCCGAGGCGCTTGGCCAGTCGAGGGGACTCAGGCCGGGCAGGGTAGTCGACCCCCCGGGTTGGCGATCGTGCACGGCGATCGACTGCTGCCATAGTCCCAAGGTGCCGCAGAGAATCCCGGGGAAGCTCGACCTCGTCCAGGGCTATAACGACCTCTGGCGTGGGTGGCCGGTACGTCCGCACCACCGGCAACACCCGATCCGGGGCTCGTTCCTCGATCCGCGACCCGATCCCGAACTCGGCGCCATCTACCACGATGGGATCGACATCGCCGTCCGAGACGACCGACCCGAGCCAGGGCACCCGCGGGGACGCACGCATCGTGTCTACGCGATCGAAGGCGGCCCCGTGCGCTTCGCGACGCCGCCCCACCTGCGCGGGTTCGCACACATCGGGCATTTCGGCTACGGCCACATGGAACCCGTCGTTCTTACCGGCGAGATCGTCGCGCCGGGCCAACACATCGGCTGGACGTGCACGGACGACTGGCACGTGCACCTGAGCGAGTTCATCTTCACGTCCGGCGAGCCGGTCCGGGTCAACCCGCTGCGGCCCGGCGGGAAGCTCGCTCCCTTCGTGGATACGGCGCCGCCCGTGATCCGCGAGGTGCGCTTCTACACCGTGGCGCGTCCGGGCTGGGCGCGTCGTCCGCAGAGCTCGGTCGCGCGTCTCCCTCAGGCCGGGCGGCGGATCCCACGCGATCGGCTGTCCGGCGCGGTTGACGTGCGCGTGGGCACGCACGACCCGCAGTCGTTCACCGGCTGGTTTGCGGATCTTCCGCACCTGGCAGCGCCCCACCATCCCTTCCGGCTCGCGGTGACGATCCACGACATGGCCGGTGGCAGCATGGTCAGGCGCCGCGAGGCGTTCCGAGCGGAACAGGTGCTCGACCAGCCGGCGGGGCTGCACTTCGCGCCCGGAACGGAGCAGAACCTTCCTGCAAACGGCTGCATGCGACGGCACGCAGACCTCCGTTGCGACGGCATCTACTGGTTCCGCGCCTTCCCTGGAGGCTGGGATACGCGGCGTCACACGGACGGGCGCTATCGCGTGCGTGTGCGCGTGTGGGACGTCGCGGGCAACCGGGCTGAGGCGAACGTCCTCGTGACCGTCGACAACGGCGTCTAGAGGTCCGGCAGCAGGGCCAGCCAGCGCGCCGCGCCGGGGAGCTGGAGGTCGCGGTAGCTCGCCGCGGTATGGCTCCACGAGCCGCGGATCCGCTCGAGCCGGGTCGGAGTGCCGCGCGCGTTGAGATCGGCGAAGAGCTTGCCCGACTGGTACTGCTGGCCGGTGACGATCTCGTCGGCGCTGCTCCACCACATCTGGAGCGGCACGCCCGAGGTCGCGATCTCCTCGAGAAAGTTCGCCGGGCTGCGCTGGCGGTAGGCGGTTTCGTGCGTCTTGGGCGTCCCGCCGACCTCGATCCGTGCGAGCGCCTGCAGCGACCTTCCCTTGGCCCCGAGCTGCGCGAAGTCGTGGTATCGGCGAAGGAAGTCCGTGACCGAGTCGAAGACAACTGCGCCGGCGAGGACACGCGGGCGCCGCGCGAGCATGAGGAGCGTCTCGTGCCCGCCCATGCTTCCGCCGACCGCATAGATGCGCTGGGGATCGATCCTCAGCCACGGCCGCGCCCGACGGAGGAGCTCGGGCATGCGGACGAGGTCGTCGATCTGTCCTCGGTAACCCCACGAGTGCAGGGGCAGGCGGCGTCCCATGCCCCCCGGGCACACAACGGCGAATTTCCCGATTCCGGGCAGGTTCGCCCACATCCGCGCGTTCGTCCGAGCCCTGACGCCGCGGCCGTGGGGCGAGACGACGAGCGGCAGCGGCGGCGACGGAGCTCCCGGGCCGTACTCCCCCGGGGCGACGACGACCGCCCAGCGCGGGGCGCCGTTGTGTGCGCGGTAGCGGAACCCCCAGTGTCTGACGGCGCTCACAATTGCCTTTCCGCGCGGAGGAAGGCCTCGAGCCGCCGCCCCTCGTCCTCGAGCTCCCGGCGCGTCCCGCGCGGCAGCGGCTCGAACGGCCGCAGGCGGACGGAGCCACCCTCGAGCGACCAGGTGCCCGCCACGAACCCGTCGACGAGGAACGTCGGCAGGACCTCGCCGCCCTGGATCACCGAGGCGCGGTACTCGTCGGCGAGTACGCGGCTTCGATCGTCGTGGCTCAGCACGAGGCTGTCGAAGCGCGGAACGAGCCGCGGCGGGGCGGGCGTGTCAGCCGCCGGTAACGGCGCGCGAGGGAGGTCGTACAGGTCGCGCCCGAGCTGGTCACGAAACTGCCTCAGCTCGAGCTGCGCCAGACCTCGATCGACGACGCTTCGGGCCATGCCCGTCCACTTCGCGACGTCCGGCCGGGACGCCGGCCCGAACGCGGCGAGGTACCGGCGGACGAGGTGGCCGGCGGCGACGTCACCTGATGCGCCGTCACCCCCGAGCCACGTGCGTGCGGGCACGAAGGTGCCGCCGGCGGTGTGAGACCGCCAGACCGAGGACTGTGGTCCGTTCACGAGCCCGGCGCGGGCGGCGAGCGCGTACCAGACGAGCCAGGGGCGACGGTCCTCGATTCGCAGCTTCGGGCGCCCGAGCGAGGCCAGGAGCTCAGGTCGGGTACGGGGCTTCTCGGCGGCGAGAACGGCGACCTGCTCCGCCTCCGTCTCGAGGTCGACCTGCTCCCCGAGCGCGTCGAGCTGCCGCTCGAGCTCTCGGATACGGCTCTCGCGGAAGATCCCCGCATAGGCGAGGTAGTCGCGAGCGCTGACGAGATGGAGCGTGGTCCGCATGAGCGTGGCCTTCACGACGTGTCTTCGAGCCACTGCGCGCACGAGGTCGTCTGCCCCGAAGCCGTCGATGCGCGACCACAGGCCGATGTAGGGCGACGGCGGCCACTGCGCCTGCACGGCTGCGATGCGCTCGACGGCCTGCGTCACCGACAGCCGCCGCCGCTCGAGGAGGAGCTGTCGCGCGAGCAGCCCGCGATTGAGCTCGCGAAGGCTCAGGGTCCGCACGGGCCGACGATACGTACATCCGCCTCACAAGCAGGCATTTCCCGTCTCGTGACGAATCCGGACCGCCCCCACCGATGCGCATCCCGCTCGTCGTCCTCGTGCTCGCACTCGCGGGCCTGCTCGCCGTCGACCTCGAGTCGTCGTCTTCGCTGCGAGCTGCGGTCTCCGCTCCCGCGACGGCGATCCTCGAGCCGAAGCGTGCGCCGGAGACCGTCGAGGTCGCGTTCGTGCGCAACGGCTGGATCGCGCGCGTCGAACGCGTCGTTCCGAAGGGCATGGCTCCGGCTGAGGCGGCGCTCAGGGAGCTCACGCAGGGGCCGTCGCGGCTCGAGCGTCGAAGAGGGATTCGCAGCGCTCTTCCCGAGGGCGCACGCCTGCGCTCGCTTCGTACGGACGGGGAGACATGGTTCGCCAGCTTCTCGCGCTCGACGCTCGGCTCGGGCTCTCGCGAGACGAAGCGCACGCGGCTCTGGCAGATCGCAGCGACGCTCGCGCCGCACGGCGACCAGGAGCTCGCCGCGGTCGCGACCGAAGGACGGTTCGTGACCATGGTCCGGCTCGGCGTGCGGCCGGGCGCGTGGCAGGCCGACACCGGCGAGAACGACTATCTCTACGTCGTCCGCGGCGTTCAGCTTCGGCTCGCCGCGCTTGGCTTCCTCGATCGCTCGGACGTGACCGGCTCCCTCGACTACCTCACCGAGCAGGCTCTCCTCGCGTTCCAGGGCTGGGAGGAGCTCGACCGGACCGCCACGGTGACCGGGCGGACCCAGGTCGCCCTCTTCCGCGCGTCGAGGCCGAGACCCGCTGCGCGCCGCCCCGGGAGGCGCATCGAGATTCACCGTGACCTCGGCGTGCTGCTCATGGCCGAGAACGGCGAGGTCATTCGGGCCGTCCACGCGTCGACGGGCGCGTCCGGATGGTCGACTCCGGCCGGCGACTTCAAGGTCTACGCGAAGCTCCTGTACTCGTGGTCGGTCCCGTTCCAGGTGTGGATGCCGTACGCCGTGTACTTCAGGGGAGGCATCGCCACGCACCAGTCCCCGGACGTCCCGTCGTACCCCGCGTCCCACGGCTGCGTGCGGCTCCCCGAGGGTGAGGCCGAGCGTGTCTACCGCTTCGTCGACATCGGCACGCCGGTCGCCGTGCGCTGAGCGCTGGATCCTCCCGTTGCCGCGCAGGACGGTGAGCGCCCGCACGGTCGCGTAGCCGCGCCACTCGAGCGCCGCGGCCGGCGAGTAGCTCCGGAAGTCGACCGTCCAGCCGCCGTCGTCCCCCTGCTCGTCCGCGAGCCGCTCGAGGTCGGCTGCGACGACGGACTCGTCGAGGAGGGCCCCGGGCTGGTCGCCCGAGCTCGGGAGCGAGGTCCAGCGCAGCCGGATGCAGAAGCCGAGCACGTACGCCTCGGGAGCAGCCTCGAGCCCGGCGATCCCCTCCAGGCAGCTCGTCGTCGCCCGCTCGAGCCACGGATGGCGGGCGACGGCAGGGTCGTGCCCGCCGACGCGATTGTCGTAGGCGGTGACGATGTGCGTGATCTGCAGCGAAAACGCCTCCGGATCGGCCTGGGCCCAGAAGGGCGCGCACCCACTGGGGTCGGCGATCGGGAGGGCGAACGGAAGCCCGCCGTCCGGTGGCGCGACGGCCTCGAGCCAGTCGCAGAGCTCCGCCGCCTCTGGCGCGACGGCGGGTGCGACGTCGGCGAAGACCTCGAGGCGTGCCACGCCGCCGCGGGCTGGCTCGCGGGCGAGCGCAGATCCGGGTCGAGGCCGTGTCCGAAGCCGCCGTCGGCATTGCGGTGCGCGCCGAGCGCGGCCAGCACCGGCGCCGCGTCTCCACCCTCGAAGAACAACTCGGAGCGCCGTCGATCGAGGAGCCGGGCGTTGCCCGCGAGGAAGCCGCGGGCGGCGGTGAGCCGATCGCTCATGACCGCTTCGACGCGGAGTGCGGCCCGTTGAAGATCACCAGCAGGGAGAGCGTTTCGTATCCGGAGAACCGGTGCTCCGCGTGAGCAGGGACGAACACGGCCTCGCCCCTCGACATGTGCCGCGCCTCACCCTCGACCTCGATGTCGCCCTCACCGTCCAGGACGACGTAGACCTCGTCGAAACCGTGCGGCGACTGGAGGTCGGGCTCGGGTGCAACGAGCACGTACACGCCGATCTCGAGGCCGGGCGACTCGTGTACGACCTCGTAGCCGCCGCCCGCTGCGGCGAGCCGGGCGGCGACCGCGGCCAACTCGAACCCGTGCACGCGCGCGACGCTACCACCTGCTCGAATCCGAGTTTGACGGGGACAAGTACGTGAGAAGGTCGGTCGGACAAGGAGGCCTGAATGCCAGACGACTCATCGTCCCCTGCGTGATCGCCGCGGCGGCGCTCGCTGCGATCCCAGCGACGTCCGCGAAGGACGGCGACGTCATCGTGCGTGGCACGTGCACGAACACGAGCTCGTCGAAGCTCAAGCTGAGCCCCGAGGACGGAGGCATCGAGGTCGAGTTCGAGGTCGACCAGAACCGAAACGGCGTCCGCTGGGCTGTCGTCGTCAGCCGCCCGACACGCGTGCTGTTTCGAGGCGCGCGAGTCACACGTCCTCCGAGCGGATCCTTGGAGCGTGATCGCGGACACGGCAGGCCCAGACCGATACGCGCCCGGGCAACCAGTCCGGCGGGTGAGGTCTGCCGGGCGGCCGCGACGTTCCGCGCAGGCGTCTAGGTTGCGAGCGACAGCGTCACGAGCAGCGGCAACACGATCCAGACGCCGAGCGTGAGCGAGATCGCGACGACGGCGAACCGGCGCGACTGATCCCGCGGAGGCTCGCCGCAGCTTCCGACGGTGCGCCACAGCTCGGCCAGGGGCTGCGAGAGCGACAACCGAATGCGCCGGCCGGCGAGCGCGGCGCCACGGAGGACGAACCACGAGATCAGGAACCCGACGGCCACGCCGATTGCTCCGACGAGGAGCGCGATCCACCACTCCCTCGTCGTGCCGCCGGCGAGCCGCGAGATGGACAGCCCCGCCGGGATCAGGAGCCCGCCGATGACGAATGTGGGGAGGCCGATCTCGCGGCTCTTCGTGATCTCGACGAGCGCCTGGGCGTCGAACCGGGCGGGGCGGAGCAGTTCGAGCTCCTTCGAGCCGCTCTCCGACTGCATCTCGCGCAGCCAGTAGAGGTTGCGCATGTGCATCGCGACGTTCTTGACGTGCGAGACCACCACGTAGCGTGCAACCAGCTCGACGAGGAAGCGGATGGGCGTCCGGAGGAGCGGGAGCCGCGTCCCGGCGCGTGCGCCGTGGTGGCCGTGGCGGCGCACGCTCTCCAGAGCCACGAGCACTCGCCGATGGTCCGCGTCGAACCGCTCGGGCCGCGCCAGCGGCGAGGGGCGCGCGAGCTCGCGCAGCATCTCCCTGTCGCGGGGACCGCGGACGTCGATCTCGTCGAGGAAGGCGGCGATCGCCGCGTCGTCGCTGCCGAGGAGCTGCAGGCGCTCCAGTGGGTTGTCGTAGAGCTCCCCGAGCTCCTCTTCCGATTGCACGGACGGATCGTGCATGCGCGCGATCGTAACCGCGCTCGGAGCCCGCCACCGCCGTGGCAGGATGAGCCCGCCGTGGAGACGATGCGCGCAATCCGGAAGCGCGAGTCCGGACCGGGGCTCACGCTCGAGGAGGTTCCCGTACCCACACCAGGGCCGGACGAGGTGCTCGTCCGGATCGAGGCAGCGTCGATCTGCGGGACTGATCTGCACATACAGCGCTGGGACCAGTGGTCGTCCGAGCGCGTCGCGCCGCCGCTCACGCTCGGGCACGAGCTCTGCGGCACCGTGGTCGCGACGGGAAGCGCCGTGCGCGACGTCGCGGAGGGCGACTACGTCTCGGCGGAGAGTCACGTCACCTGCGGGGTGTGCTTCCACTGCCGGACCGGGAAGGCCCACATGTGCGAGCAGACGCAGATCCTCGGCGTCGATCGCGACGGTGGCTTCGCCGACTACGTCGTCGTGCCCGCGAGCGTCGTGTGGCGGAACGACCGTGCGAAGCTGCCGCCCGAGATCGCGTGCCTGCAGGAGCCGTTCGGCAACGCCGTCTTCGCGACGTCCACCCAGGATCTCGCCGGGCGCGCCGTAGCCGTCCTCGGGTGCGGGCCGGTCGGTCTGTTCACGATCGCGATCGCGAAGGCCTTCGGGTCGGGCAGGCTGCTCGCGTCGGACCACGTGCCGTTCCGCATCGAGCTCGCGCGGAAGCTCGGAGCAGACGACGTCGTCAACGTCGACGAGGTGAAGGACGTCCCGGCCTGGTTCCACGAGAAGAACGAAGGCATCGGGGTAGGCGTCGTCTTCGAGATGTCCGGTGCGCTGCGCGCGATCGAGGACGCGTTCGGGATCGTGCGGCACGGCGGGAACGTCGTCCTCTTCGGCATCCCTTCGCGACCGGCGACCATCGACATCGCCGAGTCCCTCATCTTCAAGAACCTCACCGTGACCGCGGTCAACGGCCGCGAGATCTGGGAGACCTGGTACACGACGCGCTGGCTGCTGGAGCACGGCGTCATCGACCTTCGCCCGCTGATCACCGCGGAGCTTCCGCTCGAGCGGTACGAGGAGGCGTTCGCGCTGCTCGAGTCGGGTGAGGCCTGCAAGATCATCCTGCGACCGAACGGAGCGACACCGTGAGTGCAGCGTTGGATCACCAGCTCGGCGCGGAGCTCGATGCGCTCCGCGATGCGCGTACGTACAAGCAGTTCCTCACGCTGCAGTCTCCACAGGGCCCGGTGGTGAAGATGGAGGGCCGTGGCGACGTCGTCGTCCTCTCGTCCAACAACTACCTCGGGCTCGCGGGTCATCCCGAGGTCGTCCGGGCCGGGATCGAGGGCCTCGAACGCTACGGAGCGGGAACGGCGTCGGTCCGTTTCATCTGCGGGACCTTCGAGCCGCACCTCGCGCTCGAGCGAGCGCTCGCGGATCTGTCCGGGACCGAGGCCGCGCTCACGTACGTCTCCTGCTGGAACGCGAACGAGGCAGCGATCCCGAGTCTCACGGACGATGCGACGGTGATCCTCACCGACGAGCTGAACCACGCGAGCCTCATAGACGCGATCAGGCTCTCGCGGCCCGCCGGCAAGGTCATCTACCCGCACTCGGACATGGGTGCGCTGCGCGACGGGCTCGCGGCGGCGCCGCGGGTGGCACGGAAGCTGATCGTCACCGACGGCGTCTTCTCCATGGAGGGCGACCTCGCGAAGCTCCCGGAGATCGTCGAGCTCGCGCGCGAGTACGACGCCGTCGTGATCGTCGACGACTCGCACGGCGTGGGCGTTCTGGGCGAGACGGGACGAGGGACCGTCGAGCACTTCGGCCTGCTGGGAGAGGTGGGCGTCATCACCGGAACGCTCGGCAAGGCGCTCGGCGGGGCGGCCGGCGGCTACGTGGCCGGGTCGGAGGAGGTGTGCGACGTCCTCGCGCAGCGCTCGCGGCCGCAGCTCTTCTCGAACGCACTCCCGCCGACCGTCGCCTGCAGTGCCCTGCGCTCGATCGAGCTCATGCTGGAGCGGCCCGAGCTGCTCGCGCGCCTGCGCGAGAACACGACGGCGTTCCGCGGCATGCTCGCCGATGCCGGTTACCGACCGCTCGACGGTGAGGCGGCGATCATCCCGATCATCATCGGCGAGACCGCCGAGGCGATGGCGCTCTCGGCGCGCTTGCTGGACGAGGGCGTGTTCGTCACCGGCTTCGGCTTCCCGGTGGTGCCCGAGGGAACGGCCCGGATACGCGTCCAGATGTCGGCCGCGCTCGAGCGCGAGCAGCTCGAGCGGGCGATCGAAGCCTTCGCGCGCGTTCGTCCCCGGTAGGGCGAGGGCTGTCCGCCGAGCCCGCGAACATTCGCGGCATGGCAGTCAACATCATCGGGCTGGGTCTGATCGTCGCGGCCATCATCTTCATGATCGTGGGCGGTCTCGTCGGCTGGATCATCGGCGTGATCTGTCTGATCGGCGGAGTCGGCGCGCTGTTCATGACGTGGCAGCGCCGCAGGCGAACAGCGATCTGATCGTCGACGACACGTAACTCCGAAGGGGGACGAGGAGTCCGCCCACCGGAGACGAATGTGCGGCCATGGACAACTGGCCTGTCAACCTCGTCGGCCTCGGCCTGATCATCGCGGGGATCCTGTTCATGTATTTCCTGAACTTCGTCGGGTACGTCATCGGCCTTCCGATGGTGCTCGGCGGGATCGTCGCGTTGTTCATGACGTACCGGCGCAAGAAGCTCGCGACCTAGTGCGCCGAGTCGGCTTCTCGCTACCACGAAGATGCCGACCGCGCGAAACCTGAAGCGGGGGCGCTCCGCGCCCGCTGGTCGCTGAGGTCGTCCGCCCTCGTTTCCGAGGGTCGCCGCCGCTATCGCTTCGTGAACACGTAGTCGTTCGCGCGCGCCCGCGCGTGACAGCTCTGGCAGAGCTGTCCCTGCGCGAGGACCGTGTACCGCGAGCCCGAAAGCTCGTACTCGACGAAGCGCCAGCCTCCGTTGAGCTTCCGCATCACGGCGACCTGGTCGGGTAGCCCCTTGTCGCCTGTGCCACGAATGGTCTTCACGATCACGGTGCCGTTCGGGTACCTCGCGCCGACCTTCGTCTTGCTCGCGTACACGTTCTTGAGGCCTGAATGGGCGGTGGAGAGAGGGCCCGTGCTCGTGAACGGCTTCTTGTTGATGCGCGGCCACTTCGCATACCCGTTCGTGTACGAGGGGAGCCCGGCTGCGGAGGTCGATGCGAGCGCGACGACGGTGACGGCCGCCGTGGTCGCGAGAACGGTGACGACGGCGAGGATCCTGCGCACTCCGGGAGTGTGACGCGATCGGCACCGGCGGGAAAGGTGCAGACATGTGAATCGTTTCTTACGTCTGGGTCGACTTGCGCCGGAGGCAACGATCCGGCAAGACTTTTGCGCACGGGAGGTACGGGTGAGCTCCGAGATTGCGACCAGCATCCCGAGGGAAGACGCGCGACAGGGCCTCGCACGGCGCCCGTGGAGGACGCTCGCCGTCCAGCTCCTCGGCCCGCTCACGATGCTCGGAGGTCTCGTCTGGGCCGTCGCGCAGCCCTATCGCATCGTGTTCCTGGATCGCGAGGGCCAAGGCCCCTACGACTACCTCTTCCAACCGCCGCTGCTCGTCGTCCTCGTGGGGCTCGTCTTCACGCTCCTCATCGCTCCCGGGCTCGTCGAGGACCTCGACGCTGAGGAGCAACGTGGTACCGCCGGCTGAGAGCGCCCACTGGCTCGCGGCGGCGGTGGCGCTGCTCGTGGGCTTGATCCTCCTCGCGGAGGTGATCGTCGGCAGCGAGGTATTCCGGCTGCGGGCTTGGCGGGCTTACCTGTTCCCCTCGCTGGTGGTCGTGTCGAGCGTCCTGCTATGGGTGATCACCGTCTTCTCGACCTTCTCGACGATGCACCTGGTCGCGCACGCCGTGTGGGCGCAAGCCGCCCTGGTCGCCGGTGCGGTGGAGCTCGCCGTGGTACGCGGGAAGCTGCGCAGCCCGCTCTGGTCGCTCGTCCCGGCGTTCGCGCTCTTCGTCTCCGGCGTCGCGTTCCTCGTGCACGAGCCGGACCCGTGGCTCTACTCGCGCTCGGCCTTCCTCCATCACGCGATCGGCTGGATGCTCGTGCTCGTCTCGCTCTTCCCGCTCGGACAGGCGCTGCGGCCACGACAGGTCATCTGGCGAACCGGGTTCGCGCTCACGTTCGTGATGCTGGCCGTCTTCCTCTTCGCAGACAGGGACGCAGCGCCGATCTTCGGACGCTTCGGGCTCGGAGGACCGTGATGCGCGCCCTCGCGCTGCTGGGCGCCCTGGTCGGTGCGCTCGCGGCGCCGTCGATCGCCCTGGCGCACGTCACACTCGAGCGCGCCGAGCCGGCCACCCAGTCGCGGCTAGAGGCCGAGCCCAAGGAGATCCGGCTCACGTTCAACCAGCCGGTCACCGTCACGTCGCGCGGCGTGCAGGTCCTCGCACCGGACGGCATGTCGCTCTCGGGCACGTCACGGGTCCTCGACGACGGCCATGTCGTCGTCACGCCCGTCTCCCGGCTCGTCCAGGGGCAGGGCTACACCGTGCGCTGGCGCGTGATCGGCGATGACGGTCACTCGCCAGCGGGCGTCTTCACGTTCGGGATCGGCGTCGATGCGCCGCCACCGACCGAGGCGGTAGGCGCCTCGGGTGCCACGTGGCGTGACGACGTCGCACGCTGGGCGCTGTTCGGCGCCCTCGCGCTGCTGATCGGCCCGCTCGTCGTCCGCCTCGTCGTGCTGCGAGGTCCCGTCCCGGAGCTCCTCGAGCGACGGCTGCACCTCGTCGGCGTCGTCACGGCGTTCCTCGTAATCGACGTCGGCATCGCCGCCTTCGTCCTGCGGGCGTCGAACGCTCTGCAGCTGCCGATCGCCGACCTCCCATACGGGGACCTGCAGCCCTTCGCGGAGAAGACGCGCTTCGGCATCGCGTTCCTCGTGATGACCGTCGGCTTCGGCATCGTCGCCGCGCTGCTGCTCGTCGGCTGGATCTTCGATCGGCTCGAGCTGCGCTGGCCGGCGCT
>JBMDXR010000003.1:0-1653 GCA_048594925.1 Gaiellaceae bacterium | reverse complement strand
GTCCTTCATCACCTGCTCCGAGCTGTTCTCGAAGCGGAAGTGATAGGCGCCGAAGCCGGCGACGCCGATCCGTGCTCGTTCGTCGACGTACTTCGCTCGCCACCGGTTGACCTCCGCCCGCGGGAGACGAGCGACGTTTCCGCCCAGCCCGGGCGCGAGATGCCACCCCGGCGTCATCCCGGCGACGTAGCGCGTTGCGAGGCCCCGCCTGATCTCACCACGGGTACGTCGGAGGTGCACCTGCGTGACCGCGTACTCGCGCGCACGGACCTCCGGATTGCCGGTGAAGGACGTGTACTCCTCGCCGACGAGCGCGAACGCCGCCGAGTTGAGCGCCCGCCAGAACCCGCGCAGCTCGGCATCGACGTTCAACGACGCGACGCGGAGACCGTGCAGCGAGGCCCAGACGAAGCCAATCCGCGGTCCGTCCGCGAACTCGAGGCGGCCGAAGTTGAGGCCGTGGAGTGCGCCGCGCGTGAACTGACGCCATTGCCGGCCCTGGCTGCCCGAGAGCTCTGACACGAGCTCGTCGAGCTGCCACGCGTCGATGCGAACCCCCTCCGCTTCCGCGAGCCGCATCTCGTCGCGGAAGCGCCGTCCGAGCTCCCTCCCCCACGCAACCCGCTCACGCGGGGGCAAGCGCAGCAGCGACGAGAGCGGCGGCAGCTTGCCCGCACGCGACGGCCCGTCGGCGCCCTCGACCCGCCGCCTCGTCCAGAACGACGTCGGCTTGATCGGGAAGATCGGGGCGTAGCGCCCGCGCTTCAGCTCGTGAACCTGACGGCTGGCCGGGCCGTTGACGCCGTAGCTGCCGATGTAGACGCCGGTGTCGGGCGGCGTCCGGGTGGCGCGGACGGCGCGGATCAACGCCGGAAGGTCGTCCGGCTCGAAGTAGGAGAGGAGGAGAAGGCGGCCCGACACCCGGAAGACGTCGAGGCTACCGGCTGATTAGAGCCAGGAGCGGACGAGCACGAAGAGCGGTGAGGGTACGTCCATCATCGGCTCGACGCCGACGGTGCCGCCCGGCATCTCGGCGCTGATTCTCGCGGCGAGCTGGTTGGTGTCCTCCTCCGTGAGTGCGCCGCGCTTCGCCGGATTCCGAGCTCTCGCGTGCCAATCCACCTCCCGATCGCGGCAAGAGATGATCTGCTTGTGTCGTTCCTGTCCCGCTGGCAGCCCCTCCGCGCCGCTGGGGCGGTCATCGTTCTGGCCGATCTTCAACTCGATCGTAGTGGGGTCGCAGTTCACGGAGCCGGAGGTTGTCCTAGGTTGCCGAGGACGGCGAGCCGCTGACCGTTGTGATCGAGGTGAAGCCGGGCTACGCAACGTTCAGCCTCAGCCAGTTGGGAGGTGATCGACGTCGCGCAGGCCACTGAAGCTCGGCGCATCGCCTCGATCATGGTCGGCGCAGATCTTGGCGCGCCGGACCCGAGCGTCCGTTGGGAGGAAGAGATTCGCGCTTACACGAAGCGGAAGCTCCTATTCCCGGTCGAGCTCAACCTCTACTACTCGTCGTTCGCTGAGCTGGGGTGGGCTATCGAGAAGTGCGGTCGCGACCACCCCGAATGGGCACGCTATGCCGCCGACATCACGGCGCAGTTGCACCGCAAGGGTGATGGGATACGAAGGAGCGCGCATGTTCGACGATCTCGG
>JBMDXR010000029.1:0-2026 GCA_048594925.1 Gaiellaceae bacterium | reverse complement strand
AGTTCGGGCAGCTCGTCGTGGCCGGCGCCTCTATCGCCGAGATCGCGACGATCGTCCTCCTGTCGCTCTTCTTCTCAGAAGAGACGAGCAGCGTCGGCGTGAGACTTGTGCTGCTCGGCTTGTTCGGGCTGTTCGTTCTTGGCGTCGGCGTCGCAGTCCTCGGCGCCGTGCACTCCACCCGTCTCTCGGCGACACTGCTCCGGCTTCAGGACACGACGGCGGAGATCCGCATCCGAGCCTCGTTCCTCGTGCTCGCGGTCTTCGTCGTGCTCGCCGAGCAGCTCGAGCTCGAGGCGATTCTCGGTGCGTTCTTCGCGGGCGCGATCATCAAGCTCGTCGACCGTGACCGAACGATGACGCATCCGCAATTTCGCGCGAAGCTCGAGGCAGTCGGCTACGGCGTCTTCGTCCCGTTCTTCTTCGTCGCGACGGGGGTGAGGTTCGATCTGGACGCGCTCTTCGCGAGCGGGGAGACGATCGCGCGCGTACCGATCTTCCTTGGCGCCTTGCTCGTGGCGCGCGGGCTGCCGGCGTTGGTGTACAGGCCGCTTGCGACCCAGACACAGACGGCTGCCGCCGGGCTGCTGCAGGCGACCTCCCTCAGCTTCCTCGTCGTTGCGGGCCAGATCGGCGTGCAGCTGGAGCTGATCCGCCCGGCCACGTATGCGGCGCTCGTCGCGGCGGGCCTGCTGTCGGTGTTGCTCTTCCCGCTCACGGCTCTCAGGCTGCTTCGCACCGCAGAGCGGGAGCCAGGGGAGGTACCCGAGCACGCTCCGCGACCAGGCTAGCGATCGCGATCGGGCGGGGGGAGCGGCGTAAGGTTGCGCTCTCGCCGACACTGACAAGCCGTGGACGCGGAAGATATTGGCGATGCGGGGAGTCGGCTGCTCGAGTGGGTGCCCTCGCCGGATCGTGAGGTAACGGCGGAGATACTGGCGGCGTGTCGGACGATCGACGTCCTCGCCGGCGAGCCGTACTTCCATTCCTCGCTCCCGGCCGGCGCACTCCTGATCGTCGAGCGAGGCTTCGTGGTCCTCCGCGTGGCACCGCCACGCACGAATCGCTCGATCATTACGTGCGACGCTGGCCCGGCCGTGTCGTCCTGCCTCCGGCGTCGGAGGAGGTGCTCTCCGCGCTGGTGGATTCGAAGTTGACGGTGATCTCACCGGAGGCGCTCGACGCACTGCTGGCTCTGCCGGTCGTCGCGAAAACACTGCTCGAGCAGCTAACCGTGACACTCGGGCAGAAGCAGGAAGCGATCGGGGCCTTCGGTAGCACGCGACACATCGAGCGCGTGCGGGGAAAGCTGTTGCAGCTCGCGCGCAATTACGGTCGTGTCGGGCTCGACGGAGTACGGATTGACTTCCCGCTCAGCCACGCTCTGCTCGCCGACATGGTCGGCTCGTCGCGCGAGACAGTGACTCGGTCTCTGGACGAACTGCGGCGCGACGGCTTCGTAGCGCGGCAGGGGCATAGCTACCGGCTGCTCGTCTCGCCCGACTGCGTCGCGTTGGCGCCCCGGCCCTAGCCGGAGCTGAGCGGCGCGGCGGCCCCGGATGCGGCGACCTGTGACAGAGATCACAGGGTCGCGAGAGCGCGCGTCGTACGATCGAGCGGTCTGCGACAGAAGGTGGCTCTGTGGACCTGAATCGCGAGCGCGTGGGGCAGCGTGACGATGCTCGCTGCGGGCGAGGCGAATCCGAGCGCGGATGGTTCGGCGTAGTAGCGGGCAGGGCGCGATGTCTCCCACCGATGGAATGAGCCACCGCTGAACCGAGTGGGGACGCTTCCAGGAAACCGTCTGGACGATCTAGGAGGCAAGAATGGCGGAACCGACTCTTTACGACCGGCTTGGTGGCGTGTTCGCGATCGCGGCCGTGGTCGACCACTTCAGCGACGCTGTCGTGCGAAACCCGATGGTCGGCCAGCAATCGCAAAATCCCCAGCTCCGGGAATGGCACACGAACAATCTGGGCAGGCTTCCGGGCCTGAAGTGGATGCGCACGCTGTGGGTCTGCGAGGTCGC
>JBMDXR010000028.1:0-44484 GCA_048594925.1 Gaiellaceae bacterium | reverse complement strand
AAGTCGCTCTCCGACATGCTCAAGGGCAAGCAGGGCCGCTTCCGCCAGAACCTGCTCGGCAAGCGCGTCGACTACTCGGGTCGCTCGGTGATCGTCGCCGGGCCGAACCTGAAGCTGCATCAGTGCGGGCTGCCGAAGCTGATGGCACTCGAGCTCTTCAAGCCGTTCATCATGAGCCGGCTCGTCGAGCGGAAGGCCGTCCAGAACATCAAGGCCGCCAAGAAGATGGTGGAGTCGATGATCCCGGAGGTCTGGGACGTCCTCGAGGAGGTCATCGCCGAGCACCCGGTCCTGCTGAACCGGGCGCCGACGCTGCATCGCCTAGGGATCCAGGCGTTCGAGCCCGTGCTCGTCGAGGGCAAGGCGATCCAGGTCCACCCGCTCGTCTGCCAGGCGTTCAACGCCGACTTCGACGGTGACCAGATGGCCGTGCACCTTCCGCTGTCCGCGGAGGCTCAGGCCGAGGCGCGGGTTCTCATGCTCTCGGCGAACAACATCCTCTCTCCCGCGAGCGGTCGCCCGCTCGCCACGCCGAGTCAGGACATGGTGCTCGGCGCGTACTTCCTCACGTACTGCGAGCACGACCTGCAGTCGATGAGCGCTGAGCAGGCCGCGAAAGCGACCGGCGCCAAGGGGCTCAAGCGGTTCCGCACGGAAGAGGACGTCGAGTTCGCTCTCGAGTCCCGGTCGGTCGACTACCAGGATCCGATCGAGTACACGTGGAGTGGCGAAGTGCTCGTGACGACGCCCGGTCGCGTCATCTTCAACGACGAGGTCGAGCGTGCGCTCGACGAGGCGACCGGAGGCGACTTCGAGGATCATCCGTTCCTGAACCGGACGCTCACGAAGCGCGAGCTCGACTCGTTCATCGGCGAGCTCGTCGAGCACTACGGCCCGAACACGATCGCGGCCGCGCTCGACGTCATCAAGCAGGTGACGTTCCGCTTCGCGACCCGTGCCGGGATCACCATCTCGAAGAACGACATCGTCATTCCGGACGACAAGGAGAAGATCCTCGAGGAGTTCGAGGGCGAGGTCAGCAAGGTCGGGAAGGAGTACGACCGCGGCCTCATGACGGAGGAGGAGCGCGACGAGCGCATCATCGCCATCTGGACGCGGGCGACCGACCAGGTTGCCGACCGGATGATGGACAACCTCGAGGAGACGAACCCGATCTTCATGATGGCCAACTCCGGAGCCCGCGGATCGTTCAACCAGATCCGCCAGCTCGCCGGCATGCGCGGCCTCATGGCCGATCCGAAGGGCGAGATCATCGCCCGCCCGATCAAGGCGAACTTCATGGAGGGGCTCACGGTGCTCGAGTACTTCATCTCGACGCACGGTGCGCGCAAGGGTCTCGCCGACACCGCACTCCGCACCGCCGACTCGGGGTACCTCACCCGGCGTCTGGTGGACGTTTCGCAGGACGTCATCGTCCGCGAGGAGGATTGCGGCACCGAGGAGTACATCGACGCTCCGCTCCTCATCGACGACACGCCCAACAAGAGTGTCGCGGGTCGTGTCGCGGCCGTCGACATCACGAAGCCGATCAAGGACGGAAAGCCCGGCAAGACGGTCCTCGTCGAGAAGGGCGCCGAGATCACGATGAGCGGCCTGCGCCGGCTCGTCGAGGAGTTCGGCGAGTACGCGGAGACGGCGACGATCCCTGTTCGCTCGGTGCTCAAGTGCCGCAGCGAGTGGGGGCTGTGCCGGCTCTGCTATGGCACCTTCCTCGCGACGGGGGGCATGGCCGAGATCGGCGACGCGGTCGGGATCATCGCGGCCCAGTCGATCGGCGAGCCGGGGACCCAGCTGACCATGCGCACCTTCCACACGGGTGGTGTCGCAGGGTCGGACATCACGCACGGCCTTCCGCGGGTCGTCGAGATCTTCGAGGCCCGGAACCCAAAGGGTGCGGCGACGCTCGCCGAGGTCGCGGGCAAGGTCGACATCGAGGACGCGGAGCGCACGATCAAGGTGATCGTGACTCCGACTGCGCTCGACGCGGACGGAGAGCTGCCCGAGCCCAGGGAGAACAGCTTCCCGCGGCGCACGCGACTCCTCGTCACGAAGGGTCAGATGATCGAGGCGGGAACTCCGCTCAACGAGGGCTCGCTCAATCCGGCCGATCTGCTCCTCCTGACGTCCGCGACTCGGACCGAGCTGTACCTCGTCGAGGAGGTGCAGAAGGTCTACAAGTCACAGGGCGTGGAGATCCACGACAAGCACATCGAGCTGATCGTTCGCCAGATGCTCAAGAAGGTGCGCGTGGACAGTGCAGGCGACACGGCGCTCCTCCCGGGGCAGCTGGCCGACAAGGTCGTGCTCGAGCGCGAGAACGCCCGCGTAAAGAAGGAGAAGGGCGAGCTCGCGACCTTCGAGCCGATCATCCTCGGCATCACGAAGGCGTCGCTGGCCACGGAGTCCTTCCTGTCGGCTGCTTCGTTCCAGGAGACGACCAAGGTGCTCACGGACGCCGCGATCGAGGGCAAGGTCGATCGGCTGAACGGGCTCAAGGAGAACGTGATCATCGGCAAGCTGATCCCGGCAGCGACCGGCCTCAGGCAGTACCGGCAGATCGCGATCGAGCCGACGGAGCCGCTCCCGGTCACGTTTGCACGGCCGGAGGCCGAGGCCGAGCTGCTCGCCGCGCTCGAAGAGATCGGGGACGGGGACGGGTTCGACTTCGACGCCCTCGACCTCCAGCTGGACGAGTCGCTCGACACCGGCGAAGCCGCCGAGCTCGAGCCGCCGGCTGACGACGAATAGTCCAACGCAGGTGGGGTGAGGCCTTGAAGGTCTCACCCCACCTCCTCTGCGGCTTTCTGCTACCTCTGATGCCCGTGTGCAGGGCTTTCGTCGCCGTTGCAGCCGCCGTGCTCGCAATCCTCGCGCTGCCGCGAGGCGCTGACGCGGCCCTCTCGTGCGGGCTCTCGGAGGCCCAGCCCACATGGATCGACTTCGCCGACGGCTCGGTCACGTTCTGGCGAGAGCGCTTCGCTCGGCCGGGGGTGGTCGTCGCGACCGGGGGTACGCAGCTCGCTGCCGAGGCGCGGGCGGCGGGCGCCGGGACGGTCCACTGGGACATGTATCTCCGGAAGCGGGTCGGCACCCCCTCCGACCCGGCCGACCCCGCGCTGATCGAGAAGCGCGCGGACGCGCTCTTCGACTACGCGGTGACCGTCTCCGGATGCCAGACGCCGCTCATCGCGCTCAACGAGATGTGGGGTGCCTCGCTGCCGACCCCTCTTACTCCGACGGCCGAGCGCTACCGCGCGAACGTGCTCCGCTTCGTGGCGCGGCTCTCCGAGCGCGGAGCGCGTCCCGCGCTGCTGGTCTCAAGCGAGCCGTTCACTGGTGGTGACGCCGCACCGTGGTGGAGGTCCGTCGCGGCCGTGTCCGATCTCGTCCTCGAGAACTACTCGAACGCGAACGTCATCTGGCGCGAGGGGCCGGTCGACGGTTCCCGGCGACTCCGTGTTCGATACCGCTCGTCTGCGGCCAAGCTCAACGCGATCGGTATCCCGCCGTCGCGGATCGGGATCATGATCGGCTTCCAGACCGGGGCCGGTGTTGGCGGGCGTGAGGGCCTGCAGCCCCGCTCGCGGTGGTTCGACGTCGCCAAGTGGCAGGCGCTCGCCGCGGGCCAGGTCGCCCGCGAACTCGAGCTCTCCCATCTCTGGTCGTGGGGCTGGGCGCAGCGCAACGAGAGATCGAGCGATCCCGACAAGACGTTCGCCGCCTGCGTGTGGTTGTGGGCGCGCGACGCGAGCCTCTGCGACGCCCCGAGGATCCTCGGCCGCGAGCTCGACGCCGACATCCGGACCGGACAGCTGAACCTGCCTGCCGGCACGCGCTGTGTCTACGGATCGACCCCGCTCACGGCAGCCGGCGTCGCTGCGTTGGCCAAGGTGACCGGAGACCGAGAGCTCGCGCTCACGGCGCTCGTCGCGCGCGCGATCGAACGCGAGCGGGCGCGAGTCTCGCCGGCGGATGCGCTCGCACTCGAGCGTCGCATCGTGCGCACACGCTTCGGCGGGAGTTCACCTGCGTTTCGGGCAGCGCTGGCGGAGTCCGGCGCCAGTCTCGCGGTCGCCCGCGGCATCATCGGAGACGAGCTGCGGTCGCAGGACATTCTCGCGCGTCTCCCCATCGCCTCGGTGTCGTCCGTCGACGTCGCCCGCTTCCGATCGACCTTCGCGCCGGTCCTCGCACGCCAGGTCGTCGTCTCGCCGGCGCCGAGCTGGCTTCCGGAGGGGCGTGGCGTCGCACTGGCCACGTCCGCGCCGGAGATCGTCTTCCGGCTCCCGACGGGTCGACGCACCACGGTTCGCACCGTGGAGGGCGCGTTCACGATCGAGGCGACCGATGACGCCACTGCCCTCGCAGCCCTTTCGTCGGCAGCTGCGCGCCCCGCTGTCGTTCGAGAGCTCCGCGCCGAGCGTCGGGCCGACGCGTATGCGGCGTGGACGATCCGCATGCAGAAGGCCGCGGAGAGCAGGCTCGTCTGCGAGCGCGATCGGCTCCCCGAGCTCGGCGTCGTAAGCCTCGCGGCGTACGTGCCGTTCCTCTCGTTGCACGAGCCCCAGGCGGCGCGCTGGGCCGCCTCGCGAACTGGCTAGGCCACTTCTCGGTTTGGCCGCTTGGCCGCCGTCACGACCATGTCGCGACCGGAGCTCTTCGCGAGCCCGAGCGCCGCATCGGCTCGCACGATCAGGGCGGTGGCATCGTCGTTGGGGAGCAGCTCGGCGACCCCACCGGAGAAGGTGACCACGCCGATCTCGGGCAGCGCGCGCTCGCGAAGAGCCGCCTGAAGCCGCTCGTAGAGCCGCTCCGCGTCCCGGCTGTCGGCGCGCGAGAGCACGACGCCGAAACGACCTCCCCCGACGCGGCAAGGGAGGTCTCGCTGGCCGGCGACGTCGTTCAGGACGCGCCCGACTGTCGCAAGAACACCGTCGGCCGCGAGATGGCCGATGCGGGCGTTGATCGTCGTCAGCCGATCGACGTCGACCATAAGGAGCGCGAGCTGCTCGCGTCTTCCGCGGGCCCGGCCGATCTCGAGGTCGAGCAGCGCATGGAAGGCCTGGCGGTCGTAGAGGTCGGTGAGTGGATCACGCTCGGGAACCGGGTCGGGCTCACGGAGCTCGAGCGACGTCTCGAGCGTGGGGCGGGTGATGCTGAGAACGTTCTCGAGCGAGGTGATGTCGACCTCGCTGAACCTACGGTCCGGAGTCCGGGTGAGCACCGCGAGCATGCCCGGGTCGCTGGGGGAGTCGAGGAGCGGCACGGCGAGGCCACCGCGGATCGGATTGCTGTCCTGTGGCGGGTCGTCCCCGTTGAAGGAGACCTGGATCGCTCGAGCTCCGCGGTAGTCGGGAACGCCCAGACCCCCGACCTGAGCGACCTCGGTTTGCGAGAGCCCCACGGTCGCGAGAATCGGCTCGTGCTTCGTGCCCACGATGGCCACGGCCGCGTCGGCGTCGGTCTGCTCTCGCGCAAGCTCGAGCACGCGCACGACGTTCGAGTGATCGGGCGCGTCGACCGCCGGCGTGTCGAGTGGCGCACCGGAAATCGCTGCCGTGATCCGCGCCGGGAGCGTCTGGTTCAACGCGTCGGTCAGGGTCTGCGCGAACTCGGCGAGGCGGTGGTCATACCGCTGGAGCATCGTCGTCACGACCTCCTCGTGCCGGCCGAGCATGCGACGGAGAGACACGATGAAGAACGTCAGACAGAGGACGCCGAGTGCGAGCGCACCCGCGCCCAGGGCAGTGGGGATCTCCAGCTCCGGCACGCGACTATTACTAGCGGGCGGGTCGGTCGGAATACCCTCCGGTGACGCCTGCCGGCCGCGCTCTATCCGACAGGACCCCTCGTTACCGTTCTGTCCAGCTGTGGCGACCGTCCCCGAGATCCCCGCCCTGCGCGTGGCCGTTCGAGAAGAGGAGGCCGCGACCGACGCCGCCGCCATAGGTTCGGGTCCAGCCTGGGCGCCGGTCGAGGTCCCCAGAGCACAGCGGCCGTCCTCGATCGTGCTCGCGGTCCTCGGTGCGATCGCGGGGGTCGCTGCCATGGCGCTCGGCGCCTTCGCCGTCGTCACCGCGAGCTCGTCTCCCGAGGTCGCCGAGCTGCCTGCCTCGGTGCCACCGACCGCACCCGCGGTCGAGGGTCGCGTGCTCTCCCTCTTGGCCAAGCCGAGTACCGAACGGATCGTCTTCACGGGCTCGGGAGGACGACTCGTGCTGGCCGTCGGCAGCGGCGGCCGCGCCGCCATCCTCATCCGCGGGCTCCAGCGTCCGAAAGCTGCAAAGCCGCTCTCCGCCTGGGTCCTCGCTCCGGGTGCGGGGCCGCTACGCGCGGCCCGTTTCGTCGGTACCGAGCGCGCCGTCCTCCTGTCGGTACCGGTCGGCCCCAAGGCGAGAATAGTCGTCTCGACGGCGCGTCCGGCCCGCGGGCGTACGGGCCCGTCGGCGGTCGCCGCGTCGCGCGGCTAGGGCTGGACGACCGGATCCGGCCGCCAGCTACGTGTCTGCGGTTCGCGAGCCTGGATCCGGATGCACTTCCCCCGCCCGGGCGACGTCCGCCCGGTCTTTGCCGAGCTCCTTCGCACGGTAGAGCGCGGCGTCCGCGCGTTCGAAGAGGCTCGCGGGCGTGTCGCCGTGGATGAGCTCTGCGATCCCGCCGGAGAGTCGGAGGCGCTGTTCGTCCGGCCCCAGAGCAGTGCCTCGCATCGAGTTGTGCACGCGCCGGAAGAGCTGATCGCCGTCCTCCGCGGACGACTCCGGCATGATCACGGCGAACTCGTCCCCTCCGATTCGGCAGGCGACGTCCACGGACCGAACGGCCTCGCGAAGTCGGTCGGCCGCCTGCGCGAGCACGCGATCTCCGGCCAGATGCCCCACCTGATCGTTGATCGACTTGAAGTCGTCCAGGTCGAACACGATGAGCGTGAGCTTGCGCTGGTAGCGATGCGCGCGCGTCACCTCGCGGCGCAGTGTCTCCTGGAAGAAGCGCTGGTTGAAGAGCCCGGTGAGCGCGTCCGTCTCGGCGAGCTTTCGGGCCTCCCCGTAACGACGTGCGTTCTCGATCGCGGAGATGGAGCTGGCGGCTAGGTTCTCCGCCTGCTCGACCTGCGCGCTGCTCGGCTCATGCTCGGCGTCGCGCCAGAACAGCGAGAGCGTTCCCACGGGCCGGAGCTCGCGCCCCATGAGCGGGATGAACGCTCCGCCGCGGATGAGCTCGGCGTCGATTCCCTCGCGGTCCCGGCCGTACCGGTAGCTCACGGTGATCGTCCCGGGCAGCGTTCCGGCGACGCCTGAGGTGGGAGGCCGCGCCGACTCTTGCGCGGTCATGCCGCGCGTGACGACCGCCGGCGCGCCGTCCTGCCGCTCGACGACCATCATCCCCGCGTCGATCCCCGGGATCTCCATCGCTGCATCGAGCACGCGGTCCATCAGCTCCTCGAGGTCGATCGAGCCGCCGAGCTCGCCGAAGAGCCTGTTCCTCCGGCTCTCGCGCTCGGCCCGCTCGAGCGCCTCCGCGAGGTCCACGGCGAGCTCGTCCATCTTGTTCCGCATCTCGTCGACGGCCCGAACGAGCTCCACGTCCGGTTTTGTGGCGCCTTGTCGTCGGCTCACGAAAACGGCGACCAGCACCGCCGCGACCAGGATGGCCGCGGCGATGACCACTAGCGTCGTCGCCACGTCTCGAGCCGCCTCATGTAGGAACTACTCTCCTTTTACTCACACGAATGGGGGATGCAACCTCGATCGAGGTACCCCGGCCGCACTGTACTCGGCAAGCTGGACGCCGAAGGTCAGCGTTCGCGCGGAGAAATCGACCCGGGGACGGCGACGACGACGGTGCCGCGCCCGACCTGCTTGGCCTGCCGGAGGGCTTGCTCTGCGCGCCCGAGTAGCGCAGGTGCATCCTCCCCTTCGGCGAGTTCCGTGATGCCCGCGCAGAGGGTGACTCGCTCCACCATCGTCGGCGGCTCGAGCGACGCCTGAACCGCTCCCGGAAGCGCCTCCGCGTCGTTCGCCGTCGAGGCGGGGAGGACGAGTGCGAACTCGTCGCCGGCGAGCCGGCGCACCGAGCCGCGTCGGGCGCTCTCGTCCAGGCGCCCTGCGATCTCGCCCAGCACGGAGTCGGCGGTTTCTCGTCCATGGCGCTCGGTGATCTCCCCGAGGCCGTCGACGTCGAGGACGACGACGGCGAGCGAGCATTCGTCGACGGCCGCACGCTCCAGGGCTTCCACAGCGTCCTGCGCGGATCGTCGGTTCTGCAGGGGGCTACGTCTTGACCGGCTTCTGCCGCGGCAACGTCATCACCGCAGGTGTGAGCGATGCCCCGACGCGTGCATCGACGACGGCAAGCAGAATCGACGCGCCGACGAGTACCACGACGCACGCCGCGACGACCCCGGTCACCATCCTCCGTCACCACCTCCTCGCCAGGCGCACTGTATTCAGGCTCCTACTGCTTGGCTACGGGGCGCAGTCGCCCGTCGGCAGTGCCGCTTCGAGCGCGCTTTGCTACGATCTTGCGGCCTGCCGGCGGGCGCTGCCTGCCTGCCGGTGTCCTTATCGGAAAGCCATCGACCTGCGGTAGGAGCGAGCGCGTGCCCACAGCCAACCAGCTCGTCCGGAAGGGCCGGACGACACCGAAGACGAAGACGAAGACCCCGGCCCTCCGGGGTGCGCCGCAGAAGCGCGGTGTGTGCACGCGTGTCATGACGCAGACGCCGAAAAAGCCGAACTCCGCCCTGCGCAAGGTCGCCCGCGTGCGGTTGACGAACGGGATGGAGGTCGGCGCCTACATCCCGGGCGAGGGCCACAATCTCCAGGAGCACTCGGTCGTGCTCGTGCGCGGAGGGCGCGTCAGGGACCTCCCGGGCTACCGCTACAAGGTCATCCGTGGCGGGCTCGACTCCGCCGGCGTGTCGGATCGTAGGCAGGCGCGCTCCAAGTACGGCGCGAAGAAGGCGACGAGGAGCTAGCCAGATGCCTCGCCGTGCAGAGATCCAGCCACGTCAGATCGAGCCCGATGCCGTGCACGGCTCGTTGCTTGTCGCGCAGCTCGTGAATCGGCTCATGCTGAACGGCAAGAAGTCGGTCGCCGAGCGCACGGTCTACGACGCGCTCGCGCTCGCCTCCGAGAAGACGGGGAAGCCGCAGCTCGAGGTGCTCGAGCAGGCCGTGAAGAGCGTCACGCCGGTGCTCGAGGTCCGCTCGCGGAGGGTTGGCGGGGCGAACTACCAGGTTCCAGTCGAGGTGCCCCAGAGGCGCGCACGGACGCTCGCGCTGCGCTGGATCGTGCAGAACGCCCGCGAGCGGCGCGAGAAGGGAATGTCCGCGAAGCTCGCCGGTGAGCTCATGGACGCACTGAACCAGCAGGGCGGCGCATACAAGAAGAAGGACGACATCTACCGAATGGCGCAGGCCAACAAGGCCTTCGCGCATTACCGCTGGTAATCGAGAGATGAGCGCGGTAGCGACACCCGTCGGGCTGGACCGTGTCCGAAACATCGGGATCATGGCCCACATCGACGCGGGCAAGACCACGACGACCGAGCGGATCCTCTACTACACCGGCCGCACTCACAAGATGGGCGAAGTGCACGAGGGCGCAGCGACGATGGACTGGATGGCGCAGGAGCAGGAGCGCGGCATCACGATCACGTCGGCTGCGACGACCGCGGAGTGGCGGGATCATCGCATCAACATCATCGATACGCCCGGGCACGTGGACTTTACCGTCGAGGTCGAGCGGAGCCTCCGAGTCCTCGACGGCGCGGTCGCCGTCTTCGACGCCGTTGCCGGCGTGCAGCCGCAGTCCGAGACGGTGTGGCGCCAGGCCGACCGCTACGGCGTCCCGCGTATCGCGTTCATCAACAAGATGGACCGGACGGGCGCCGACTTCGACGCGGCCGTGCAGTCGATGCGCGATCGCCTCGGTGCTCGGCCCGTGCCGATGCACGTGCCGATCGGGAGCGAGGAGCACTTCTCGGGGGTCGTCGACCTCGTCGAGATGAAGGCGATCACGTATTCGAATGCGCTCGGGACGGAGCTCGCGGTTGGCGAGATCCCAGCCGACCTCGCGGCGGCAGCCGAGGCGGGGCATCACAACCTGATCGACGGGATCGCGGAGTACGACGACGAGCTCACGGAGACGTACCTCGAGGACGAGTCGGGTGTGACGCCCGAGATGATCCGGCGCGCGCTGCGCAACGGGACGCTGACGGGGGAGATCACTCCGGTGCTCGCCGGCTCGGCGCTCAAGAACAAGGGCGTGCAGGCGCTTCTCGACGCGATCGTCGACTACCTGCCGAGCCCACTGGACGTTCCGCCCGTCCAGGGCCTTGACCCGAAGACGGAGGCGGGGGAGACCCGGCCCCCAGACTACGAGGCACCCTTCGCGGCCCTCGCGTTCAAGGTCATGAGCGACCCGTACGTCGGCAAGCTCACGTATTTCCGCGTTTACTCGGGCCAGGTCAAGGCCGGCGATCGCGTGCTCAACGCGACGAACGGCAAGACCGAGCGGATCGGGCGCATCCTCCAGATGCACGCCAACCATCGCGAGGAGCGCGAGGAGATCGGCGCCGGCGAGATCGCCGCGGCTGTAGGCCTGAAGTTCACGACGACCGGCGACACGCTCGCCGTCGACTCCGATCCCATCGTGCTCGAGTCGATGTCCTTCCCCGATCCGGTGATCTCGGTTGCGATCGAGCCCCGGACGAAGGCGGACCAGGACAAGCTCGCGACGGCGCTCCAGCGGCTCGCGGAGGAGGATCCGACGTTCCGCGTCTCGTCGGACGAGGAGACCGGGCAGACGCTCATCGCCGGGATGGGCGAGCTGCACCTCGAGATCATCGTCGACCGCCTGCAGCGCGAGTTCTCGGTGGACGGCAATGTCGGCCGGCCGCAGGTTGCCTACCGCGAGACGATCACGAGCCGCGCGGAGAAGATCCAGGGCAAGTTCGTCCGGCAGACCGGCGGCTCGGGCCAGTACGGCGACGTCATCGTCAACCTCTACCCGAACCCAGGCCACGGCTACGAGTTCGAGGACAAGGTCGTCGGCGGCAAGATCCCGAAGGAGTTCATCCCCGCGGTCGACCAGGGGATCAAGGAGGCGATGAGTTCCGGCATCCTTGCCGGCTATCCGGTCGTCGATGTCAAGATCGAGCTCGTCGACGGCTCGTACCACGAGGTTGACTCGAGCGAGCGCTCCTTCAAGATCGCCGGCTCGATGGCGTTCAAGGAGGGCATGAAGCGCGCGAAGCCGAAGCTTCTCGAGCCGGTCATGTCCGTCGAGGTCGTGACGCCAGACGAGTACCTCGGCGACGTCATTGGTAACCTGAACGGCCGTCGCGGCCGGGTCGAGCAGCTCGAGCCGGTAGGCACGTCGCAGTCGATCCGCGCGAGCGTTCCGCTCTCGGAGATGTTCGGCTACGCCACCGACCTGCGCTCGATGAGCCAAGGCCGCGCGACGTTCACCATGCAATTCGACCGCTACGAGGAAGTTCCCGCCAGCATCGCCGAGGCGATCGTCGGCGGCGAGAAGACAGCGTAATCCCAGGAAGAAACGAGCTCGGAGGATAGGAGCAGATGGCCAAGCAGAAGTTCGAGCGCACCAAGCCGCACGTCAACGTCGGCACGATCGGTCACATCGACCACGGGAAGACGACGCTCACCGCAGCGATCACGAAGGTCCTCGCGGAGTCGGGCACCAACACGGAGATGACGGACTTTGACTCGATCGATAAGGCGCCTGAGGAGCGCCAGCGCGGGATCACGATCAACACCGCGCACGTCGAGTACGAGACCGAGAACCGGCACTACGCGCACGTCGACTGCCCCGGTCACGCCGACTACATCAAGAACATGATCACGGGCGCGGCCCAAATGGACGGCGCGATCCTCGTCGTATCCGCCGCTGACGGTCCGATGCCGCAGACCCGGGAGCACATCCTGCTTGCGCGCCAGGTCGAGGTCCCCTCGATCGTCGTGGCCCTGAACAAGGCCGACATGGTCGACGATCCCGAGCTGCTCGAGCTCGTCGAGATGGAGGTCCGCGAGCTGCTCTCGAAGTACGAGTTCCCGGGCGACGACATCCCGGTCGTGCAGGTCTCGGCGCTCAAGGCGCTCGAGGGCGATCCGGAGTGGACGCCGAAGATCCTCGAGCTGATGGCCGCGGTCGACTCGTACATCCCCGAGCCCGTCCGCGACGTCGACAAGCCGTTCCTCATGCCGATCGAGGACGTGTTCACGATCACGGGCCGCGGCACCGTGGTGACCGGCCGCATCGAGCAGGGCAAGCTCACGGTCGGCGAGGAGGTCGAGATCGTCGGCATCCATCCGCAGATCGAGAAGACCGTCGTGACGGGCCTCGAGATGTTCCTCAAGACCCTCGACTACGCACAGGCCGGAGACAACGCGGGTGCGCTCCTCCGCGGCATCAAGCGCGAGGAGGTCGAGCGCGGCCAGGTGCTCGCGAAGCCCGGCTCGATCACGCCGCACACGCAGTTCAAGGCCGAGGTCTACGTCCTGTCGAAGGACGAGGGCGGCCGCCACACGCCGTTCTTCAACGGCTATCGGCCGCAGTTCTACTTCCGGACGACCGACGTCACGGGCTCCATCAAGCTGCCGGAGGGCCAGGAGATGGTCATGCCCGGCGATAACACGAACATGGAGATCGACATGCATCAGCCGATCGCCATGGATCAGGGCCTCCGCTTCGCGATCCGCGAGGGCGGACGGACGGTTGGTGCGGGCGTCGTCACGGAGATCATCCAGTAGGGGCGAGGCAACTCGCCCTTTCTCTTCGCCATGGCGCAGCAGAAGATCCGCATCCGTCTGAAGGGCTACGACCACCAGCAGGTGGACCGCTCGGCGTCCCAGATCGTGGAGACGGCGCAGCGCACCGGCGCGACCATCACCGGTCCCGTCCCGCTGCCGACCGAGAAGAACGTCTACTGCGTGATCCGCAGCCCGTTCAAGGACAAGGACTCGCGTGAGCACTTCGAGGTGCGCACGCACAAGCGCCTCATAGACATCCACAGCCCGACGCCGAAGACGGTCGACTCGCTCATGCGGCTCGACCTGCCGGCTGGGGTCGACATCGAGATCAAGCTCTAGACGGACCTGAAAGGCGTGCTCTGTTGAAAGGGATTCTGGGCAAGAAGCTCGGCATGAGCCAGGTCTTCGACGCCGACACCGGGGCGATGACCGCCGTCACCGTCATCGAGGCGGGCCCTTGTCCCGTGGTCCAGGTCAAGACCGCCGACGTCGACGGGTACGACGCCGTTCAGCTCGCGTTCGGAGCCGTCGACGAGCGCAGGCTTTCGAAGGCCGAGGTCGGCCACCTTGCCAAGGTCGGCGTCGCCCCGCATCGACATCTCGTCGAGCTGCGTGGCGAGAGCGGCCTCACCGTCGGTGAGACCGTCACCGTCGAGTCCTTCGAGCCCGGTGAGCCGATCCGCGTGTCCGGCGTCACGATCGGGAAGGGCTACCAGGGCACGATCAAGCGTCACGGCTTCACGCGCGGCCCTGTGTCGCACGGATCGCACAACATCCGCAAGCCGGGGTCGATCGGTGCGTCCGCCTATCCGTCGCGCGTCTTCAAGGGCATGCGGATGTCGGGCCGCATGGGCGGTACGCGAGTTACCCAGCTCGGGCTCGTCGTCCACGAGGTGGATGCCGAGCGCAACCTGCTGCTCGTCCGAGGCTCGGTCCCGGGCCCCAAGAGCGGTCTGCTCGAGATCAGGAGCGCGTGATGGCTGCACCGAAGGTACCTGTGATCGGCGGCTCCAATGCTCAGGACGTCGCGCTCGAGGAGTCGGTGTTCGCGGTCGAGGTGAAGCCGCACCTCGTTCACGAGACCGTGCGCGCGGAGCTGAACGCGGCTCGCGCGGGCACAAAGGGGACGAAGAGCCGCGGCCTCGTCGCCGGAGGGCGCTCGAAGCCGTGGCGCCAGAAGGGCACGGGTCGAGCCCGCGCTGGAACGACTCGCGCGCCCCACTGGACCGGAGGCGGCGTGGCCTTCGCGCCGGGAATGCGCAGCTACGACGTGAAGGTCAACCGCAAGGCTCGACGGAGCGCGTTCAAGGGCGTGCTCTCGGATCACGCGGCCAACGGCACGCTTGCAGTCCTCGATGGCTCCGGGTTCGACGCGCCGTCGACGCGCAAGGCAGCCGAGCTCCTCGTCGGCTGGGGCGAGAGGCCGACGCTCGTGGTCGTGAACGAGGACGAGGAGCTGCTCGTGAAGTCCTTTCGCAATCTCGAGAGGGTTCTCGTGACGGTTCCGGGCGAGGTCGAGGTGGCGTCGCTCGTCTGGGCACGCTCCGTGCTCATCAGCGAGGCGGCGATGCCGCTCGTCCTCGGGCGGGCAGGCGCCGCGACGGAGGAGGCCGCAGAGTGAGCTTGCATCCGAATCAGGTCCTGCTCGCGCCGGTGGTGTCGGAGAAGAGCTACTCGCTCATCACCGACCGGAAGTACACGTTCAAGGTGCACGAGGACGCGCACAAGACACAGATCCGCCACGCCGTCGAGGAGCTCTTCGACGTGAAGGTCGAGAGCGTGAACATCGTCAAGGTTCAGTCCAAGCCCAAGCGGCGCGGGTTCATCAAGGGCCGCCGGCCGGGTTGGAAGAAGGCGATCGTCCAGCTGAAAGAGGGCTACGAGATCGAGATCTTCGAAGGAGCCGCAGTCTGATGGCGCTGAAGAAGTACAAGCCGACGAGCCCCGGCCGACGCTTCATGGCCACCTCGGGCTTCGAGGAGGTCACGAAGCCCGAGCCCGAGAAGTCGCTGCTGGAGCCGCTGACGAAGAAGGGCGGACGGAACAACCGCGGCCGCATCACGACGCGCCACCAGGGTGGCGGTCACAAGCGGCGCTTCCGCACCATCGACTTCAAGCGGACGAAGGACGGGGTTCCGGCGAAGGTCGCGGCCATCGAGTACGACCCCAACCGGTCGGCTCGTATCGCACTGCTCCACTACGCCGACGGCGCGAAGGCGTACATCCTCGCCCCGTCGCGACTCCGCGTCGGCTCGACCGTCGAGTCGGGCCCGGAGGCGGACATCAGGCCGGGCAACGCGCTTCCGCTCGCGAACATCCCGACCGGAACGCTCGTCCACGCCGTCGAGCTCAAGCCCGGACAGGGCGCACGCATGGCGCGCTCGGCGGGCTCGGCCATCCAGCTCGTCGCGAAGGACGGCCCGCATGCCGTTCTGCGCCTGCCCTCCGGTGAGCTGCGCCGGGTCCTCCTCACCTGCCGCGCGACCATCGGCCAGGTCGGGAACACGGACCACTCGAATCAGGCGAGCGGGAAGGCCGGCCGCAGCCGCTGGCTCGGGAAGCGCCCGGCAGTGCGCGGCTCTGCCATGAACCCTGTCGACCACCCGCACGGCGGCGGCGAGGGCAAGACGAAAGGCGGCCGTCACCCGGTGACGCCGTGGGGCGTTCCCACCCTGGGGAAGCGGACGCGGCGCAAGCACAAGGAATCCGACTCGTTGATCGTCCGCGGCCGGCGCCGTGGCAAGGAAAGGAAGCGCTAAGACGTGAGCAGATCGTCCAAGAAGGGGCCTTTCGTCGAGGAACGGCTGATCGGCCGAATCGAGGCAATGAACGCGAGCGGCGAGAAGCGCATGGTCCGCACCTGGTCGCGCGCGTCGACGATCTTCCCCGAGATGGTCGGGCACACCATCGCGGTCCACGACGGACGCAAGCACGTCCCCGTCTTCGTGACCGAGCAGATGGTGGGCCACAAGCTCGGCGAGTTCGCTCCCACTCGAACCTTCCGCGGGCATGCCGGTGACCGCGCGACGCAGGTGAAGAAGCGTTGACGGCGACGGCTCAGGACGATCGGATGCGCGTTCGCGCGCAGGCGAAGTGGGTGCGCACGTCCGCGCGCAAGGCTCGTGTCGTGCTCGACCACATCCGCGGCCGCAGCGTGCCCGAGGCGAGGACGATCCTCGCGTTCACGTCTCGTGCGGTCGCGACGGACATCGACAAGGTGCTTCGCTCCGCGGTCGCGAACGCCGAGGCAAATCACGGCCTCGACGGCGACGAGCTCGTGGTCGAGGCGGCGTTTGCCGACGAAGGGCCGACGCTGAAGCGGTGGAAGCCGCGTGCCCGCGGCCGGGTCAACCGGATCCGCAAGCGCACGTGCCACGTGACGCTCGTGCTTGCGGAGCAGCCCGAGGTGCAGGCGCCTCGTCGCCGGAGGGCGGCTACGCGTGCTGCAGAGGCTGCTCCCGCGTCCGAGGCGCAGCCCAAGGCGAGAACACGACGACGCAAGAAGGAGGCCGTAGCCTGATGGGTCAGAAAGTGCATCCCGGCGGCTTCCGCGTCGGCGTGATCCACGACTGGAAGTCGAACTGGTGGACGGGCAAGCCCGAGTTCGCCGCCTACCTCCTCGAGGACGTTCGCATCCGCGAGCACATCCTCGGGAAGCTGTCGCACGCGGGCCTGTCGGACATCCTCATCCGCAAGGACAAGCAGCGGATCACCGTGGACATCTACACGGCGCGTCCCGGCATCGTCATCGGAAAATCCGGTGTCGAGGTCGACGCGCTGCGCCGCGAGCTCCACGGGATCACGAAGAAGAACGTCCACATCAACATCAATGAGATCAAGCGCCCCGAGCTCGACGCGAAACTCGTCGCACAGTCGATCGCGGAGCAACTCGAGAACCGCGTCAGCTTCCGGCGCGCGATGAAGCGCTCGCTCGCTTCGGCGATGCGCTCCGGCGCGCAGGGGATCAAGATCACGGCAGCAGGACGGCTCGGTGGCGGCGAGATGAGTCGCCGCGAGATGTACTCCGAGGGTCGCGTCCCGCTCCATACGATTCGCGCGGACATCGACTACGGCCAGGCCGAGGCGGCGACGACCTTCGGAAAGATCGGCGTCAAGGTCTGGGTCAACAAGGGCGAGATCATGCCGGAGGGCTACGACGCGCCAGGCGCGCGCGATGCTCGTCTCGGCGACCAGGATCAGGCACGGCGGCGACGCGGCGCCTCCGCGGAGGGCCTCGGTGCCTCCCGCGAGGGTCGTGGACGGGGCGTCGACCGCGAAGGGCTGGGCATCGTCCCGCGGAAGCGGCGGGGCCAACGTCCTGGTGGGGGCCGGCCGGGGCAGCGCCCTCGCCGCGACGTGCCCGAGGCGGCCGCAGCGCCTGAGACCGAGGCACCCGCCGTCGAGCCCGAGGTGCAGGAGTCTCCTGTACCGGAGGCCGCGCCCGAGCCGACGCCTGAGACCGGGGGCGAGAGCTGATGTTGATGCCGCGCAAGACGAAGTTCCGTCGGCATCACCGTGGCCGCCGGCGCGGCCTGTCCTCCGGGCAGACGACCGTGCAGTTCGGCGAGTACGGGCTGAAGGCTCTCGAGGCGGGTTGGGTGACCAACCGCCAGATCGAGGCTGCCCGTATCGCTGCGACCAGGAAGATCCGCCGCAGCGGGAAGGTCTGGATCAATCTCTTCCCGGACAAGCCCTATACGAAGAAGCCGGCCGAGACGCGTATGGGATCCGGCAAGGGGTCGCCCGAGGGCTGGGTGGCCGTCGTGAAGCCCGGTCGGGTGATGTTCGAGCTCGCCGGCGTGGACGAGCCGCTCGCGAAGGAGGCGCTGCGCCTCGCGGGTCAGAAGCTGCCGCTGAAGACGAAGTTCGTGCGCAGGGAGGCTGATCTCTTTGAGAGCTAGAGAGCTGCGAGCCCTGACCGACGACGATCTCGACCGCAAGATGGCCGAAACGCGGCAGGAGCTCTTCAACCTGCACTTCCAGACCGCGACCGGCGTGCTCGAGAACAGCGCGAGGCTGCGCCATGCGAAGCGCGAGATCGCCCGCATCCTGACCGTCCAGAACGAGCGTGACCGAGGAAAGTAGATGGCTGACGAGACCGAGAACGTGAACGAGACCGAAGAGACCGAGCAGACCGAGGAGGTCGAGCAGGTCGAGCAGGTCCAGGAGGCTGCGCCCGAGGCGGAAGGGGGCGCTGACGAGCCTGCGATGGACGCCGAGCCGGCTCCCGAGCAAGCTCCCGAGGAGCCCGCGGCCGAGCGGCCGGCTGCGGAGGTCGAGGCAGCCGAGGCACCCGGCGACGAGCCGAGTGAGGAGGGGGCCGAAGAGGGCGGGGAAGCCGAGGAGGCTCCTGCCGAAGCGGCAGCCGTCTCCGAGCCGAAGCGCAAGAGGAAGCGCCTCCCGCGCTCCGAGCGCGGTCTGCGCGCGAAGCCGAAGCGCGTCAAGCCCGCCGAGCGGAAGCCCATCATGCGGCTACCGAAGCCCGAGCACGTCCGCGGACGCCGTCAGGAGCGCCAGGGGACGGTCGTGTCCGCGGCCGCCGACAAGACGATCGTCGTCCGCGTCGACGTCGTGAAGCTGCACCCGCGGTACAAGAAGGTCATCAAGCGGTCGACACGGCTGCACGCGCACGACGAGCAGAACCAGGCAAAGCTCGGTGACGTCGTCCGCGTCGTCGAGACCCGGCCGCTCTCACGCCTGAAGCGCTGGCGGCTCCAGGAAGTAGTCGAGGAAGCCAAGTAGATGACGGTCGACTCCCTCGCGTCTCGCGGCCGCATGCGCGCTGCAACGCCTCGCATCGCCGCGTCCTCGGTCGCACCCGCACCTTCCGGGTACGAGCGCTCCCTGCGTTCTCGCGCTGCTCGCGTTTCGCGACGTGCGGCCACGACCGACTCGGGAAGCGACCTGTGATCCAGCAGGAATCCCGTCTCCGGGTCGCGGACAACACGGGGGCTCGCGAGCTCCTCTGCATCCGCGTCCTCGGCGGCTCCCACCGGCGCTACGCGCGGGTGGGCGACGTGATCATTGCTACCGTGAAGACGGCCACGCCCCAGGGCGCGGTCAAGAAGGGCGAGGTCGTACGCGCGGTCGTCGTCCGCACGAAGAAGCCCTACTCGAGGGACGACGGCACGCTCATCGGCTTCGACGAGAACGCCGCCGTCCTCATCGATCCGCAGTCCAACCCGCGCGGGACGCGCATCTTCGGCCCCGTCGCGCGCGAGCTCCGCGAGAAGAACTTCATGAAGATCGTCAGCCTGGCTCCCGAGGTGCTCTAGATGGCTCAGAGGATGAAAGTGAAGAAGGGCGACACGGTGCAGATCCTCACCGGCAAGGACCGCGGCAAGCGCGGCCGTGTCATCGAGGCGCGCCCGTCCGAGCGCCGCGTCATCGTCGAGAACCTCAACGTCGCCAAGCGGCACACGAAGCCGCGCCCCATCCGCGACTCCTCGCGCATGGGCGGCACGCAGATCGTGCCGGGCGGGATCCTCGACAAGCCCGCGCCGGTCCCCGTCGCGAACGTCATGGTCGTCTGTCCCGTCTGCGGCAACCCGACGCGCGTGGGCATCGCCGAGAAGGAAGTGAAAGGCGAGATCGTCCGCGTCCGTGTCTGCAAGCGCGAAGGCTGCGGTCAGGAGATCGACAAGTGACGAGTGTGCCCACCATGGAGACCTACGTGCCGCGCCTGAAGGAGCGGTACGAGAAGGAGATTCGCCCCCAGCTCCAGCAGGAACTCGGCGTCTCCACCCCGATGGACGTCCCGTGCGTCACGAAGGTGACCCTGAACATGGGCGTGGGGGAGGCGAAGACCGACGCGAAGGCGCTCGACGCCGCGATCGACGAGCTCACGGTCATCGCGGGCCAGCGCGCCCAGGTGCGCCGAGCCACGAAGTCGATCGCGAGCTTCAAGCTCCGCGAGGGCATGCCTGTCGGCGCGCGCGTCACGCTGCGGGGCGCGCGGATGTACGAGTTCCTCGATCGACTCGCCTCGATCGCGCTGCCGCGCATTCGCGACTTCCGCGGTCTCGACCCCGGGTCGTTCGACGGCCGCGGCAACTACTCGATCGGGATCCGGGAGCAGATCATCTTCCCCGAGATCGACTACGACAAGGTTCCGGCGATTCGGGGGCTCGACGTCGCGATCACAACGTCGGCGAAGACGGACGACGCCGGACGCGCCCTCCTGGGCGCACTGGGTCTCCCGTTCGCCGCTTCGAGAAGGGAACAGGGTTAGCCACATGGCCAAGAAGTCACTCGTCGCCAAGCAGAAGCGGAAGGCCAAGTACGAGGTTCGGGCTTACACGCGCTGCAACCGCTGCGGTCGGCCGCGCGCGGTCTATCGGAAGTTCGGGCTCTGCAGGATCTGCCTGCGCGAGCTCGCGCACCAGGGCGCCGTTCCGGGAATGACGAAGTCGAGCTGGTAGGAGGACGAGGTGCTCACCGATCCGATCGCGGACATGCTGACCAGGATTCGCAACGCCAACCGTGCGCTGCACGACTCGGCCTCGATGCCCACCTCGAAGATGAAGGAGGAGATCGCGCGTATCCTCAAGGACGAGGGCTACATCAAGGACTTCCGCGTCGTCGAGGCCACGGACGGCAGGGGGGAGCCTCTTCCGTACCGCACGCTCGTCGTCGAGCTCAAGTTCGCACGGGATCGACGCCGCGTCATCACCGATCTCAAGCGCGTGTCCAAGCCGGGACGCCGCGTCTACGCCCGGAAGGATCGCCTTCCGCGCGTGCTCGGCGGGCTCGGCACCGCCATCATGTCCACCTCCGTCGGAGTCATCACGAACCGCCAGGCCGCCGAGCGCGGCGTCGGCGGCGAGGTGATTGCGTTCGTCTGGTAGCGATGTCACGAATCGGCCGTAAACCCATCGAGCTTCCCGCCGGCGTGATGGTGGCGATCTCGCCCGGCCGCGTTCAGGTGAACGGGCCTCTCGGCGAACTCAGCCAGAACGTCCCTGCACGCATGCAGATCGAGAAGACCGACGGGGAGATCGTCGTGACGCGACCGACCGAGCGCGGTGAAGACCGCGCCCTGCACGGCCTCACGAGGACGCTCATCGCCAACATGGTCGAGGGCGTCACCAAGGGCTTCGAGAAGCACCTCGAGATCCAGGGTGTCGGCTACCGGGCGCAGCTGAAGGGAACGGACCTCGAGCTCGCCGTCGGTTTTTCCCACCCTGTGGTCGTCAAGCCGCGGAAGGGGATCGAGTTCGACGTGCCCGGACCGACGCAGGTGATCGTGAAGGGCATCGACAAGCAGATGGTCGGCCAGACCGCTGCGGAGATTCGCAAGGTGCGCCCGCCCGAGCCATACAAGGGCAAGGGCATCCGCTACCGCGACGAGCAGGTTCGCAGGAAGGTGGGCAAGCGAGCATGAGCGTGCTGACCAAGCGACAGGCGCGCTTGCGCCGCCACCGCCGCGTCCGCGCCAAGATCGCCGGCACCGCCGAGCGCCCGAGGCTCGTCGTGTTCCGGTCGAACCGCGGGATCAGCGCGCAGCTCGTCGACGATGCAGCCGGGCGCACGCTCGCCTCGGCCAGCTGGAAGGGTGTGAGGGCCTCCGGCTCGAAGACGGACCGGGCGAACGCAGTCGGGAAGGCGCTCGCCGACGAGGCCAAGAAGGCCGGCATCGAGCGCTGCGTGTTCGACCGCGGCGGCTACCTGTACCACGGACGCGTGAAGGCCCTCGCCGAGGGCGCCCGCGAAGGAGGACTCAAGTTTTGAGCATGACCGAGGCACCAGAGGCCCGCGAGCTCAAGGAGCGGGTCATCGAGATCAACCGCGTCGCGAAGGTCGTCAAGGGCGGCAGGCGGTTCTCGTTCACGGCACTCGTCGTCATCGGCGACGAGGTCGACCGTGTCGGCCTGGGCTACGGTAAGGCGCGCGAGGTTCCGCTCGCGATCTCGAAGGCGGTCGAGGACGCTCGCAAGAACCTCTTCACCGTGCCCAAGCACGGCCAGACGATCACGCACGAGATCGTCGGTCGGTTCGACGCGGCCCGCGTGGTGCTGCGCCCTGCGAGCGAGGGGACGGGTGTCATCGCAGGCGGGGGCACGCGCGCCGTGCTCGAGCTTGCCGGCATCCGTGACGTGCTCGCGAAGAGCCTCGGCACGACGACGCCGATCAACATGACGCGGGCGACCGTCGACGGGCTGAAGCGGCTCGTCCGGCCGGAGGACGTCGCCGCGCTTCGCGGCAAGACGATCGCAGAGGTCTTGCCGGTCTCGAGGGCTGACGCGCCCGAAACCGAGGAGGAGCAGGCTCCCACGGGCGAGGTCGTCGAGGAGGTCGAGGCCGAGTGAGCACGATGAAGATCACCCAGATTCGGAGTGGGATCGGACAGTCCGATCGCCACCTCGGCACGCTGCGCGCACTCGGTCTCGGCAAGATCGGGCGCAGCGCGGAGCACAAGGACTCTCCGCAGCTGCAAGGCATGCTGCGGCAGGTACGCCATCTCGTCACCGTGGAGACGAAATAGCCCGATGAGCGAAGAGCTGAACCTCTCGAACCTGAAGCCGGCGCAGCCGCGCAAGGCCCGGAAGCGGGTCGGCCGCGGCCTCGGCTCCGGGAAGGGCCGTTACTCAGGCCGCGGGATCAAGGGCCAGAAGTCACGCTCCGGCTCGCATACGATGCCTGTGGGCTTCGAGGGCGGCCAGATGCCGATCGACATGCGCATGGGCAAGCTCCGCGGTAATACGTCTGCGGACGCCATGCCGATCGGGCCGTTCCGCACGCACAACCAGCCGGTCAACGTCGGCGATCTCGAGCAGCGCTTCGACGCCGGCGCCGAGGTCACGCTCGAGGCCATGAAGGCCTCTGGGCTCATCGCCAAGCTCTCCGTCGACGTGAAGGTGCTCGGCGAAGGCGCGCTCACGAAGAAGCTCTCCGTCACCGCGCACTCCTTCTCGAAGTCCGCGGCAGAGAAGATCGAGGCGGCCGGCGGCACGGTGACGAGGCTCCGCGAGCCGGTCGAGCGCAAGAAGAAGCGGCACAAGGCGGTAGCTGCCGCGCCGGGGGCCGAGGAGGCCGACGTCGACGTCGCGCCGGAGGCGGACGAGGCTGAGGAAGCTCCTACAGCCGAGGAAGAGGCAGACAGCTAGCCGATGTTCTCGTGGCTCGCGAATGCGTGGCGCGTACCGGAGCTGCGCCAGCGTGTCCTCTTCACGGCCCTGATCCTCGCGATCTATCGCCTCGGCTCGTGGATTCCCGCGCCGGGCGTCGACTCGCAGACGATCGAGGACTACTTCTCGGGCCGCGGCGGGACGATCCTGGGCCTGCTGAACCTCTTCTCGGGAGGCGCGCTTTCGCAGTTCTCCCTGTTCGCGCTCGGGATCATGCCGTACGTCACGGCGTCGATCATCATCCAGCTGATGACAGTCGTCATCCCGCGGCTCGGCGAGTTGCAGCGGGAGGGCGAGGCGGGCTACGCGAAGATCACGCAGTACACCCGCTACCTAACGGTCGCTCTTGCCGCCGCGCAGGCGACCGGCTACGCGTTCCTCTTCCGCAGCCAGGGCGCTCTCGACGCAGGGGCGGGCGAGCTCGTGCTGATCATCATCTCGCTGACCGCGGGCACCGTCCTGTTGATGTGGATGGGCGAGCTCATCACGAAGCGCGGCATCGGCAACGGCATCTCCATCCTCATCTTCGCCTCGATCCTCGTCGGCGCCCCGCTCGGAATCGCCGCGTGGTGGAACGGCGGCCCCATGGAGAAGCTCTTCTTCCCGCTCATCGCTGTGGGCATCACCGCAGCGGTCGTGTTCGTCCAGGAAGGCCAGCGGCGGATTCCCGTGCAGTACGCGAAGCGCATGGTCGGGCGCCGCATGACGGCGGGCGGATCGACCTACCTGCCCCTCCGCGTGAACATGGCTGGCGTCATCCCGATCATCTTCGCGGCGGCGATCCTCGCGTTCCCCCCGACCGTCGCGCAGTACTTCCCGGCGACCCGCGACTTCGTCAACGAGTACTTCCAGCCAGGTGACTGGATCTACCTGGTGATCGAAGGCTTCATGATCGTGATCTTCACCTACTTCTACACGGCGGTCCAGTTCAACCCAGTCGACCAGGCGGACAACCTGCGCAAGTACGGCGGCTACATCCCCGGCATCCGCCCAGGGCCGCCGACGGCGCAGTACCTCGACCGCGTCCTGTCGCGGCTCACGCTGCCGGGATCGCTCTTCCTCGCCCTGGTCGCGGTGCTCCCGAGCCTCTTCATCGCCTACGCTGGCTTCTCGCAGGCCAGTGCAGGGGCGCTCGGCGGAACGTCGGTGCTGATCGCCGTCGGAGTCGCGCTCGACACGATGCGGCAGATGGAGTCGCAGATGATGATGCGCTCCTACGAGGGCTTCCTCAAGTAGCGGCGACCCAGGCGATGGGGACGACACTGCCTCACGTTTCTGGCGTCAGCGTTCGGCGTAGGCCGGCTTCGCCGGGCGGAAGCCGAAGGCGGCCAGAGTCGTGAGGATCCTGATTCTCGGGCCCCAGGGGTCCGGAAAAGGCACCCAAGCGAAGCGAATCGCAGAGGTCTACGGTGTTCCGCACGTCGCGACGGGAGACATCCTGCGCGCCGCGGTCGCCGACGGCTCGGAGCTCGGAGCAAAGGTGCGCCCGATCCTGGAACGCGGAGATCTCGTGCCCGACGACCTCATGGTCGGGCTCATCCGCGAGCGTCTCGCCGACGAGGACGGCTTCGTTCTCGACGGCTTCCCGCGCACGATGGCTCAGGCCGAGGCGCTCGACGCGATGCTCGAGGAGATCGGCAAACCGCTCGACGCAGTCATCCTGCTGCAGGTGTCAGACGAGGTCGCGACCGAGCGTCTGCGGGCGCGAGCCGAGAAGGAGGGTCGCGCCGACGACTCGCCCGAGGCGATCCGCAATCGGCTCCGCCTCTACCACGAGCTCACGGAACTCGTCGTCGACCGCTACCAACTGGCCGGAATCGAGGTCATCGTGGACGGTGAGCAGACGATGGGCGAGGTGTTCGCCGACATCCAGGACGCGCTCGAGGGAGTCGCGGCACGCCCATGATCATCCGCAAGAGCGCCCGTGAGATCGAAAAGATGGCCGCGGCGGGCGCGCTCGTCGCCGAGACGATCGCCCACGTGGGCGGTTTGCTTCGTCCGGGTGTGAGGACCGAGGTGCTCGACGACGCTGCCGGAGCCTTCATCCGTGCGCACGGCGGCATTCCGACCTCGGAGGGCTATGGACCGCGCGGCCGCGAGTATCCGAAGGCGATCTGCATCTCCCCGAACGACGTCGTCGTCCACGGAATCCCGGACCAGTTCGTCGTCAGCGAAGGCGATCTCGTCACCATCGACGTGGGCGTGACACTGGACGGCTACATCGCCGACAGCGCGTACACCTTCGGAGTCGGTGAGATCGAAACCGAGTCTCAGCGCCTCCTCGACGTCGCGCAGGACGCGCTCGCCGCGGGGATCGCGGAGGCCATTGTCGGCAACCGTGTCGGCGATGTCTCGCACGCGGTGCAGACGGTGGTGGAAGGAGGGGGCTTCTCGGTGATCCGCAGCCTCGTCGGTCACGGCGTCGGCCGCTACTACCACGAGGACCCGCACATCCCAAACTTTGGCGAGCCCGGCCGCGGGCCGCGACTGTCCGAGGGGATGACGATCGCGATCGAGCCGATGATCACGGCCGGGAGGCCAGAGGTGCACGTGGACGACGACGGTTGGACGATCCGCACCGCGGACGGCTCGATGTCGGCCCACTTCGAGCACACGGTCGCGATCACGCCCGACGGGCCGCGGATCCTCACACCGCGCGTCGGTGTTCCGGGCGGCGTGGGGGTCTAGAAGCGAAGGTCTCTGCTACGATGTCCCGCCGCGGTGCGGGCGTTCGCTTGCGCCGTGATCTCACAGGAAACCGCCAACCGAAAGGTCTGTTCGCGCGCGAAAGTGGCAGTCAAGGAAGAGAAGATCGAGGTCGAAGGCGAGGTCGTCGAGGCGCTCCCTAGCACGATGTTCCGGGTGCAGCTGGACAACGGTCACAGCGTCCTCGCCCGCATCTCCGGGAAGATGCGCAAGCACTACATCCGCATTCTTCCCGGTGACCGCGTCAAGGTCGAGCTCTCTCCATACGACCTGACCCGCGGCCGAATCACCTTCCGGATGAAGTAACGAAGAGCGATGAAGGTACGCCCGTCCGTCAAGCCGATGTGTGAGCGCTGCCGCGTGATCAAGCGGCACGGTCGCACGATCGTGATCTGCTCGAACCCCCGACACAAGCAAAGGCAGGGCTAGAAAACCTCATGGCACGCATCGCCGGCGTCAACCTCCCCACACAGAAGCGGCTCGAGATCGGGCTGACCTACATCTACGGCATCGGCCGCTCTACGGCGCAGAAAGTCGTCCGCGAGCTCGAGCTCGATCCGAATCAGAAAGTGCGCGATCTCACCGACGAGGAGGTCACGAAGCTTCGCACGTACATCGACGGGGAGCTCGAAGTCGAGGGAGACCTCCGTCGCGACCGTGGCCAGGCGATCAAGCGGTTGACCGAGATCGGGTCGTACCGCGGGGTCCGCCATCGTCGCGGCCTGCCTGTTCGCGGGCAGCGGACGAAGACGAACGCGCGCACGCGCAAAGGCCCGAAGAAGACGGTCGGGCGCGGTAAGAAGGCGGCCAAGTAGTGGCTCCTCCGCGCAGAGCAGCTGCCCGCGGCCGCACCCGTCGCCGTGTCCGCAAGAACATCGCAATCGGCCAGGCGCACATCAAGACGTCGTTCAACAACACGATCGTCACGCTCACAGACAGCGAGGGGAACGTCATCGTCTGGGAGTCCGCCGGCTCGGCCGGCTTCAAGGGGTCCCGCAAGTCGACGCCGTTCGCCGCGCAGGTGACGGCTGACAACGCCGCTCGCAAAGGCATGGAGCACGGCCTGCAGAAGGTCGAGGTCTTCGTGAAGGGTCCTGGCTCGGGGCGCGAGACGGCGATCCGCTCGCTCCAGGCCGCCGGCCTCGAGATCCTCGGCGTGAAAGACGTGACCCCGCAGGCCCACAACGGCGTACGGCAGCGCAAGCGGAGGCGTGTCTGATGGCCCGCGACCTCGGCCCCAAGTGCCGTGTCTGCCGCCGCGAGGGCGTGAAGCTCTTCCTGAAGGGCGAGCGCTGCCTCACGGAGAAGTGCGCCGTCGAGCGCCGGAGCTATCCACCGGGCGAGCACGGGCGCGGTCGCATCAAGCAGAGCCAATATCTGCTCCAGCTTCGTGAGAAGCAGAAGGCGCGCCGCTACTACGGGCTGCTCGAGAAGCAGTTCCGCACGACGTACGAGAAGGCGGCGCGCGGGCACGGCGCGTCGGGCGAGAACCTCCTGCGAATGCTCGAGACCCGCCTCGACAACGTCGTCTATCGCCTCGGCTTCGCGGGCTCGCGGGCACAGGCGCGCCAGCTCGTCCGGCACGGACACTTCCACGTCAATGGCCGTCGGGTCAACATCCCGAGCTACGGCGTCCGTCCGGGCGACGTGATCGCGCTGAAGCCGGGAAGCCCGGTCACGGAGCTCGTCCGCGAGGCGACCGATCTCACGGCCTCCGTTGCACCGTGGCTCCAGGCCGACCACGATGGTCTCACGGGCACCGTACTCAAGTGGCCCGAGCGCGACGAGATCGACGCGCCCGTGCAGGAATCGCTCATCGTCGAGCTCTACTCGAAGTAACCACGCTGCACTAGCACCACCAAAGGAAAGGACTCACGTGGCAGTTCGAACCAGCCTGATGGACTTCCAGATCCCGAAGATCGTCCACGAGGACGCCGACGATCACCGCGGTGTCTTCGCGATCGAGCCGCTCGACCGCGGCTTCGGTCACACGTTCGGGAACTCGCTTCGCCGCGTGCTGCTCTCGTCGCTCGAGGGGGCCGCGGTGACCGCAGTGAAGATCGAGGGCGTCGCCCACGAATTCACGACGCTCCCCGGTGTCCGCGAGGACGTCACGGACATCATCCTCAACCTCAAGAACCTGATCGTCCGCCTGCACGGCGCCTCGCCCGAGATCGAGGTGTACATCGCCAAGAAGGGCGCCGGCGTCGTCACAGCCGGCGACATCGAGGCGCCTGCCGACCTCGAGATCCTCAACCCAGAGCTCGAGATCGCGCACGTCTCCGACAAGGGCAAGCTCGAAATGACGCTGACGGTCGGACGCGGCCGGGGCTACGTTCCCGCCGAGCTGAACCGCGGGCCGGAGACCACGATCGGCGTCATTCCCATCGACTCGATCTTCTCGCCGGTGCGCCGCGTCGCGTACGAAGTCGAGGCGGCGCGTGTCGGCCAGCGGACCGACTACGACAAGCTCGTTCTCGACGTCACCACGGACGGCTCCATCGAGCCGCGCGATGCGATCGGCCAGGCGGCCGAGATCCTCATTCGCCAGCTCGCGATCTTCACCGACCTCGATGCGATCGAGGGCCTGGGTGAGCAGGCGGCCGAGTCAGTCGCCGAGGCGCCGGTCATGCACGGGATGGAGAACTTCCCGATCGAGGAGCTCGAGCTCGGCGTTCGCTCGTACAACTGCCTCAAGCGCGTCGGCATCGAGACGATCGGCGACCTCACGTCGAAGTCCGAGAACGAGCTCGTCGCGATCCCGAACTTCGGTCGCAAGTCGATCGAGGAAGTTCGCGCCGCGCTCGGCGCTCACGGCCTGACGCTGAAGGGCGAGGAGCTCGTCTAGGCCGTGAGGCACCAGCGATCCGGCAAGAAGCTCGGGCGGGACTCCGCCCATCGCAAGGCGCTCTACTCGAATCTCGCGGGCGCCCTGATCGAGCACGGCCGGATCGAGACGACCGAGGCCAAGGCGAAGGCCGTGAAGCCGTTCGCCGAGAAGATGATCACGCTGGGCAAGCGCGGCGACCTGCATGCCCGCCGGCAGGCGCTCGCCGCGCTTCGCTCGAACAACGTCGTGCACGCGCTCTTCGCCGAGGTCGCGCCGCGTTTTTCGGATCGTCGCGGCGGCTACACGCGTATCGTCCGCCTCGGCCCGCGTCAGGGAGACGCGGCCGAGATGGTCTACCTCGAGCTCGTCGACTTCGTACCCGTGGCGACGCCGTTCGCAGCGGCCCGCGCCAGGAGCGAAGAGCCCGAAGCTACGCCGCCCGAGGAGTAGCCCGCTCTCCCCGGCTCGGGGGTACGCTCAGCAGGTGCTCTTCCTGATCGCGCTCGTGCTTGCGATCGTCGTGCTCCCGTCGCCGTGGGGAGTGGTGGCCGTCGTCGTCGCGGGTGTCATCGACCTCACGGAGATCGGCGTCGGCCTCTGGTGGTCGAAGCGGCGGAAGGCCGCCGTCGGCGGCGACGCGCTCGTCGGTGCGGTCGGTGTTGCCGTGGCCGAGCTCTCGCCCGAGGGACAGGTGAAGGTCAACGGAGAGATCTGGCGCGCGCGTTGCGAGGAAGGGTGCGGCGCAGGGTCTTCCGTCGTCGTGCGCGGGATCGACGGGCTGACGCTCGAGGTGGAGCCTATATGAGGCCCGGTCTCGCTTTCGCTGCGGCAGCCGCGGGCCTCGGGCTTGTCGCGAGCGCGGGCGGCACCGCCCTCGACTGGGAGATGCGGGCGGCAATGCCGCTTCCGCGCACCGAGGTTGCGGCGGCCACCGTAGGCGGTGAGATCGTCGTGCTCGGCGGCTTCACGAGCGATCGTGGGGCGTCGCCGCGAGTAGACGCGTATTCGCCGACACGAAACAGCTGGCGGCGGCTTCCGGATCTCCCGGTGGGCGTCCATCATGCGATGGCCGTGGGTGCCGGAGGGCGTGTGTACGTGCTCGGTGGGTACAACGTCGCCGGCGTGCCGCTACGGACCGTGTTCGCTCTGGAGGGGAGCCGGTGGCGTGCGTTTCCGCGGATGCCGTTCGCGAGGGCGGCAGCCGGCGCAGCGGTTGCGGGCGGAAAGATCGTCGTGGCCGGAGGCGTCACGAGCGGTGTGACGAGGCTCGGGCGCAATGCACTCTCGTTCGACCTCCGCTCGCGTCGCTGGTCCGTCGTTCCCGGGCCGACGCCGCGCGAGCATCTGGGCGTCACCGCGTACGCCGGCGTCGTCTACGCCGTCGCCGGCCGGACATCCGGGCTCGATACGAACCTCCTCACGTTCGAGAGCTTCGAGCCGGGAGATCGGGCCTGGAGGCGGCTGCAGCCCGTGCCGGACTCACGCGGAGGAACCGGAGCAGCAGCGCTGGCCGGTCAGGTGGTGTCGGTAGGCGGCGAGGAGCCGGCCGGGACGATTGCGGAGGTCCTCGCGTACCGGATCGCAGACCGGCGCTGGATACGCCTCCAGGACCTGCCGACCCCTCGGCACGGCGTCGGCGTGGCGGCGCTCGGTGGGCGGGTCTTCGTGATCGGCGGCGGGCCGCAGCCCGGTCTCACGGTGAGCTCCGCGAACGAAGCGCTCGCGGTCTCACGCTAGACGTCCCAGGCGACCGGCAGCGACGCGAGGCTGCGGAAGAGTGGAATCGGCCTCCGGTAGAGATCCTCCTCGGCGATCTCCAGCCGGAAGTCCCGGCAGCCGCTCGCGCAGCGTCGCCAGCGCGATCTCCGTCTCGAGGCGCGCCAGCGGCGCTCCAGGCAGTAGTGCGGGCCGCGGCCGAAGCCGACCTGTCTTCCAGCGTCCGGCTGCACGTCCAAGGTCTCCGCCTTCGGGAACTGCCCGGGATCTCGCTTCGCCGAGCCGACGACGGCGATGACGAGCTGGCCGCGCCGGATCGTCTGGCCGCCGAGCGCGGTGTCCGCAGCCGCCCAGGGCGTAGTGCACTCACGAGGTCATCGGTCGTGCCGCTCGGCGCCTCGCGAAGAGCCGGAACTCTGGGCTGTACAGGTCGTAGCGCTGAGTGGTCGACATGCGGGCGCCATGATGTCACCTCGTGCACCTCAAGCTCACGCTCGAATACGACGGCACGGGCTTCCACGGCTGGGCGCGCCAGCCCGGCCTGCGGACGGTCGAAAGCGTCGTCCGGGAGGCGCTCGATGCGGTCTACCCCTATTGGGACGGCCTGGCGGTCGCCGGCCGCACAGACACCGGCGTCCATGCCACCGGACAGGTCGCGAGCCTCGTCGCGAACGGCGGACCGCCGGTGGCGAGGAGCGCAGAGGCACTGAACGCGGTGCTGCCCGCCGATGTCGCGGTGCTCGAGGCTGCCGAGGCTCCGAACGGCTTCCACGCCCGCTTCTCGGCGCGAGCGCGCTCGTATCGTTACCGAGTTCGGGTGGGCCCGACCCGCTCGGCGCTCGGCGCACGGCGCGAGCTGTGGTGGCCGCGCGAAGTGGATCTCGACGCGCTGCAGGAGGCCGCCGCACACCTTCCCGGCGAGCACGACTTCCGTGCCTTCACCCCGGCCGAGACACAGCACGAGGTCTTCCGCAGGGTCGTTCACGCAGCGGCCTGGACGCGCGACGGCGACCGGCTCGACTTCACGATCGCGGCGGACAGCTTCCTCCGGCACATGGTCAGGACGCTCGTGGGGACGATGCTCGAATCGGGATCGTCGGTGCCTGCGCGAATCGAGGGCCTGCTCGATGGCGGCGCGCGCGCCGACGCGGGGCTCACGGCACCCCCCTGGGGTCTCTACCTGGAGCGCGTCGACTACTGAGTAGCATCGAAGCGTGCGCTTCCGCATCGTCCTCTTCGACCTCGACGGCACGCTGATCGACTCGGGCCCGATCATTCTCGCCTCGATGCAGCACGCCGTCCGCACGGTGCTCGGCCGCGAGATTCCTCCCGACGCGCTGGGTGTCACGATCGGCGGACAGGGCATCGTCGCCCAGATGCGCGCGATCGACAAGGAACACGCGGCTGCTCTCCTCGCCGCGTACAAAGAGCACAACGACGGGCTGCACGGGCAACTCGAGGCCTTCGACGAGCTGCTCGCACTCCTGCCGGGTTTCAAGGCGGATGGCAGGAAGCTCGGCATCGTGACCGCCAAGCGGCACAGCTCCGTCGGCCTGGCGTTCGACCGCTTTCCCGCGCTCTCGAGCTCGTTCGACGTCGTCATCGCCCACGAGGACACGGACCGGCACAAGCCGGACCCCGAACCGGTCCTCCTCGCAGTCGAAAGGCTCGACGGAACTCCTTCGGAGGCGGTCTACGTCGGCGACTCGCCCTTCGACATCGGCGCGGCGAAGGCGGCAGGCGTGTTCGCAGTCGCAGTCGGGTGGGGCGGGATCCACCCGGACCAGCGGCTGCTCGCCGAGAAACCGGACGCGTTCGTGCGCTCGCCCGAGGAGCTCGTCCGTGTCATCTAGGACAGTCGCCCCCGCCGAGAGGGCGGCCGAGCTCCGCCGCTTGATCGAGCACCACCTCTACCGCTATCACGTTCTCGACGATCCCGAGATCCCGGACAGCGCGTACGACGCCCTCTACGACGAGCTGCAGTCCCTCGAGGAGGATCACCCGGAGCTCGTCACGCCCGACTCGCCGACGCAGCGCGTCGGCGCGCCACCGGCGGAAGGATTCCGCAAGGTCGAGCACCTCTCCCCGATGGGATCGCTGGAGAAGGTCACGACTCGGGAGGCGCTCGAGAAGTGGGCCGACGACATCCGCAAGCGGCTCGGGACCGACGAGCAGATCGCTTTCGTCCTCGAGCCGAAGATCGACGGCTCCGCCGTCTCCCTCGTCTACGAGGACGGTGCGCTCGTCCGAGGCGCGACCCGCGGCGACGGCGAGCGGGGGGAGGACGTCACCGTGAACCTCCGGACGATCGAGTCGATTCCCCTGCGAATGCTTGCTCCGGACGGCACGGCACCGCCCGCGCGGGTCGAGGTCCGCGGAGAGATCTACTTCCCGCTTGCGGGCTTCGCCCGGTTCAACGAGGCGCAGCTCGCCGCGGGGAAGAAGCCCGCGCCGAACGCGCGCAACGCGGCCGCTGGCTCGCTGCGGCAGCTCAATCCGGCGATCACCGCCGAGCGCCCGCTCTCGATCTTCGTCTACGGGATCGGCGTGCTCGAGGGGGACGAGCTGACGACGCAATGGGAGGCGCTCGAGTGGCTCCGCGACCGGGGCTTTCGGACGAATCCCGACACGCAGCGTCTCGAGTCCATGGACGAGGTCGCCGACGCCTGCGTCGCCTGGGAGTCCCGGCGTGCAGAGCTCGGCTACGAGATCGACGGCATCGTCATCAAGGTCGACTCGTTCGACCAGCAGCGGCGGCTGGGCTCGCTGCACGGGCGCCCCCGGTTTGCGCGCGCGTTCAAGTGGGCCCCGACCTCGGCGGTGACGCGGCTCGTCGCGATCCACGTGCGCGTCGGGCGGACCGGCGTCCTCAACCCCCTCGCCGAGCTCGAGCCGGTGCACGTCGGAGGCGTCACGGTCTCGAGCGCGACGCTGCACAACGAGGACGACATCCGGAGGAAGGACATCCGCGTCGGCGATCTCGTCGTCGTCCAGCGTGCGGGCGACGTGATCCCGCAGGTGGTCGGGCCTGCCGGCGAGCACGAACCGGGAACGAAGCCGTGGCGCATGCCGAAGCGCTGTCCCCTCTGCGGAGCGGACGTCGTGCGACCCGACGGCGAGGTCATGCACCGCTGCCCCAACCGCGCGTGCCCGTCGCGCGGTCTCGAGACTCTCTATCACTGGGTCGGTGGGGCGCTCGACATCGAGAACGTGGGTGGAAGCACGATCAAGAAGCTCTGGGACGAGGGCATCGTCCGCTCGCTGCCCGACCTCTACCGGCTGACCGCCGAGCAGCTCGCGGAGCTCGAGGGATTCGGCGAGATCTCGGCGACGCGGGCCCACGACTCGATCCAGCGCTCGAAGGAGCAGCCCTTCTCGCGCCTCCTGTTCGGGCTGAACATCCCGAAGGTCGGCTGGGTGATCGCGCGCAGCCTCGCCCTGCACTTCGGGACCGTGGAGGCCCTCGCCGCGGCGACGCTCGAGCAGCTCGAGGAGGTCGAGGGGATCGGGCCGGAGCGCGCCGAGCTGATCGCCGAGTGGTTCGCCGACCCCGACAACCTGGCCCTCGTCGGCGAGCTGCGGGAGCTCGGTCTCCAGTTGGCGGTCGCGGAGGACGACGAGCCCCCGGAGGGTCGCCTGACCGGCTCCCAGTACGTCATCACCGGCACGCTCGAGGGCTGGACGCGTGAGGAGGCGAGGGCGGCGCTCGAAGCTCTCGGGGCGAGGGTCTCGGACTCGGTCTCGAAGAAGACGACCGGGGTCGTCGTCGGTGAGAGCCCCGGCTCGAAGGCGGAGAAGGCGGAGAAGCTGGGGGTGCCGGTGCTGTCGGAGGAAGACCTCCGCCGGCTTCTAGCTGCGGGCTAGCAGGGTCACGAAGCGATCCTGCGCTGCGCGCGCGGTCCAGTAGGGGAGAGGGCGCCCGTTCTGGAGGATGGCGAACACGTAGCGACGGCGCACGAAGCCGGCGAGCGCCGACGCGCGCAGCGTCGTCCCGGTCTTTGCGATCACGCGCCCCTTGGTCGGCCGCACGCCGAGGCGGTTCTTCAACGTGCCCGAGATTCCCGCCACTGCGAGGGACGTGACGAATGTGTCGCGGATCGCAGGGTCTGCGGCACCGGCGCGCAGGATGTCGACGAGCGCGCGAACCGTGAATCGGTCGAAGCGGGAAAGGCCCGATCCGTCTGCGATGCGGACGCCCGCCAGCGGCACCCCCGCCTCCGAGAGGGTGGCGCGGACGACGCGCGCTCCCGCTGCCGTCGAGCCGCGGGGCGCGATCGTCGCTCCGAGCTCCTTCAGGACCATCTCGGCGACGAAGTTCGCGCTCTCTCCGTTGACGAGTCGAACGACGACCGACAGGGGGTCGGAGAGGTCGAAGACGATCGTGAGCGCGTCGTGCCGCATTCGTCCGGCGCCCGCACGCCCCGTGACGGCGATGCCACGGCGCTCGAGCGCCTCCGTGAATGCGCGCGCGGCGGCCGCGGCGGACTCGTTCGCCCCGTTGAACTGGACACCCGCGACCGCGAGCGCCGACAGCGGCCTCGACTCGAAGCCGAGGTACGACGTCTTCCAGCCGAGTGCGTCACGTCGCGAGTCGAAGTGCGTGTCGTCGCCGAGCACGCGGCCCTCGATCCGCCTGATGCCCGTGGCGGCGAACTTCCGGGCGAGCCGGTCGAGGTCCGTGTGGTCGAGCGTCGGATCGCCGAATCCGACGAGGCCGAGATTCCCCTTCCACGTGCGGCCGGAGCGGACGCCGACGCCGACGACTTCGGTGCGGAAACGAAAGCGCGGGCCGAGGACGCGAAGCGCGGTGAACGACACGGCGAGTTTCTCGGCGGACGCCGGAAGCAGCGATCGGAGTACGTTCTTCTCGTAGACGCTCCGGCCCGTCCGGACGTCGACCGCGAACGCAGCAGTCTCGTCCGGATCGATGCCTGTTGCATCGAGCGCAGCACCGAGGGCAACGTCGAGAGCTGGGGCCGCCGCCTGGGTCGTGGTGGCCGTGCCCGCTGGCACGGCGATGCCGACGAGCAGCGCCAGCACGACACACGTCCGTCTCACGGGGAGACTGTGTACCTGATCCCGCCGACGGCGGACGGCTACCGGTAGATCGTGATCGTGACGGTCCGGCGGCCCCAGCTGCGAGCCTGGGCATCAGTCGGGAACCACAGGTCGATGATCCGGCCCTTGATCGCCCAGCCGACGTCCGCCGCGAGCCCGCGCCCGTAGCCGGGCACGTGCAGCTTGGTGCCGAGGGGGATGAGCTCGGGGTCGACGGCCACGACGCCCTTGCGCGCGGGCACTCCGAGAGCCGTCTTTCCCGGTAAGTAGTAGGCGACGGCGTCGACCTTCAGCCGATACGCCTGGGGAGCCTGCGGCTGACCGAAGGCGGAGCCTCCGGCGCCCAGGAGAGATCCGACCAGGACCGCAGCAAGCGCCGGTCCCCACCTGCGCGTTCCCCTTCGCACGAGGCGACGACCCTAACACAGGACGTCTTCGTGCGCCCCGGCATGTGCCCTCTTTGCAGACATTTTGGCTTAGTTGTCGGTTGCAGGCGTCCGTAGGGGCTGCTAGGGTCTCCGACTTGTGACGGGCCAGACCGCCACCGGCGGGTCTGTTCGGTGCCGAGCACGAGCCGTCCTCAGGGGCTCGCGAAGCGGATGGACGCCGATAGTCGTTTTCGCTGCGGCAGCCGCCGCCGGGCTCCTGCTCGCCGCAGGATCGGCGTCCGGGCAGACGATCTCGTCCAAGCGCGCCCAGGCCGAGGCGATCATGGCCGAGGTAGAAAGCCTGAACGTGAACCTCGAGCAGACGATCGAGGCCTGGAACTACTCGAACATCAAGCTGCAGGAGATCGACACGGACCTTGCGTCGAACGCGAAGCATCTGGTCGCCGCGAAGAAGAGCCTCGTCGTCGCCCAGGACCGGATCGCCGAGCGCCTCCGCGACCTGTACATCAACGGCGAGGGCGACTCGACGCTCGAGGTGATCCTCGGATCGAGAAGCCTGGACGACATCATCGCGCGGCTCGACGCGATCGAGCGCGTCTCGAGCCAGGACACCCACATCCTCCGGACGGTCAAGCGGTACCGGAAAGAGGTCCAGACGCGGCGGGCAAACCTCCAGGATGCACGAGAGAACCAGGCCCGGATCGTCGCGGAGCAGGCCGCGCAGAAGCAGTCGATCGAGTCTCAGATCGCCGAGCAGAACAGCCTGCTCACCTCCGTCAAGGACGAGATCGCGGAGATGCGCGCCGAGGAGGCGCGACGGCAGGCGGCTCTCGCAGCTCAGGCCCGCGCTCAGGCACAGGCCGCGCAGGCGGCTGCCCAGGCCACGCAGGACATCGCACAGACGTACGACCCCTCTTCCTATTCCGAGCCCGTCTACGACCCGAACCTCCCCGCACCCCGCTACGGCCACGTCGTGGGGATCGCGCTGCAGTACCTCGGAGTCCCGTACGTGTGGGGCGGCTCGAGCCCCTCGACGGGATTCGACTGCTCCGGCTTCATCATGTACGTCTTCGCGCAGGTCGGGGTCTCGCTTCCGCACCACGCTGCCTCGCAGTACAGCTACGGAGTCTCCGTCCCGTTCGACCAGATCGCCGCCGGCGACCTCGTCTTCTTCAGCGGTCTGGGCCACGCGGGGATCGCGATCGGCAACGGCATGTTCATCCACGCACCGCACACCGGTGACGTCGTGAAGATCTCGAGCCTCGCCGAGCGCGCAGGCTCGTTCTACGGCGCCAGAAGGCTGCCCTAGCTGGCCGCTTCGCTCTGCGCTTCCGCAACCTGCGGCTCCGCGTAGAGCGCTTCGATCTCCGCTGCGAAGTGCTCCTGCACGGCGCGCCGTCTGAGCTTCAGGGTCGGCGTGACCTCGCCGGCCTCCATCGTGAAGTCGCGGGGGAGGATCGCGAAGCGCTTGACCTGCTCGAACCGTGTGCGTTCGCGGTTGACGTCGTCCACGACACCCTGGATCAGCTCGTGGACACGCTCGTCGCCCGCGAGCGCCGCCGGATCGCCGTCGACGCCGTTCTCGGCAGCCCAGCGGCTGATCTCGACGGGATCGAGGGTGATGAGCGCCGAGACGTAGGGAAGGCGGTCTCCGACGACGAGCGCGTGGGAGACGAACGTCGACGTCTTCAGGTCGTTCTCGATGTTCTGCGGCGCGACGTTCTTGCCGCCGGCGGTGACGAGGATGTCCTTCTTGCGGTCGGTGATGTGCAGGAAGCCGTCCTCGTCGAGCTTCCCGATGTCGCCGGTCTTGAGCCAGCCGTCGCTGCTGAGCACCGCGGCTGTGGCCTCCGGATCCTTGAAGTAGCCCTGGAAGACCGTCTCCGAGCGCACCTCGATCTCGCCGTCCTCCGCGATCCGTACCTCGAAGCCGGGCAGTGGCTGCCCCACCGAGCCGAACCGGTAGACGTCGGGGCGGTTAGTGCTGGCGGCGGTCGTGCACTCGGTGAGGCCGTACCCCTCCGAGATGCGGAGTCCGACGGCGTCGAAGAACTCGATGATCTCCTTGGCGAGCGGGGCGCCGCCGGAGCCCGGCATGCGCAGGCGCCCCCCGAACGGCTCGCGCACCTTGCTGAAGACGAGCCTGTCGGCGACACGATGCTTCGCCCGAAGCCCGGCAGGTATCGGCTTGCCTTCGCTCTCGAGGCGGCTGACCTCGCGTCCGATGGGAAGCGCCCAGTCGATGAGCCGCCTCTTCGTCCCCGTAGCCGCGTCGAAGCGCGCAAGCACGACCGAGTGCACCTTCTCGTAGACACGGGGCACGCTCGGCAAGAGCGTCGGGCGCACCTGAGGAAGCGCCTCGGCGACGCGCAGCGGGTCGGGGAGGAACGCGATCGTGAAGCCGACATGCGCTCCGAGGAGCAGCATCAGCCTCCCGTAGTTGTGCGCGAGTGGGAGGTAGAGGAGCATCACGTCGTCCTCGCGGTAGTACGTCTCCTCCATCCGATCCACGACGCTGGCCATCTCGTAGTAGTTGCGATTGCTCAGCATGCAACCCTTCGGAGGGCCGGTCGTGCCGGAGGTGTAGATGATCGTGAAGAGATCCTCTTCACCGATCTCGTTCGTCGCGTCGTCGAGCGCGCTCGGATTCCCCGCGGCGAAGTCGCGCCCGTGCGCCGCGAGCCCATCGAGGTCGTGGAAGGTGAGGACGTGCTGGAGTGCCGGCAACTCGTCGGTGATCGCCTCGACCTTCGCGAGCTGCTCGGCGTCCTCGCAGACGATTCCCACCGCCTCGGAGTGCGCCAGGAGGTAGCCGACGTCGCGCGGCGAGCTAGAGGCGTACACGGGTACGCCGACTGCGCCGATTCGTGCGAGCGCGAAGTCGACGAGCGCCCACTCGAGGCTGTTGCGCGCCAGCAGCGCGAAGTTGTCGCCCTTTCGCACACCGCGGGCGAGCAACCCGTTCGCGTACGCGCGCACCCGCTCGTCCGCGTCCGCCCACGAGACCTCCGACCAGCCGTTTTCGGCCTCGACGAGGTACGCGGGGCCGGGGCGATCGGCCTCCACGGCGTCGCGCCAGAGGCGGGCGATCGTTCGGCGCTTGCCGCCCGGCTGCGCCTCGAGAGTGGCTTCAGCCGTCTCGGTCACGGTTCTGAGCTTAGACGAGAGGGATTCGTCAGTCGGGCACGAATCTCCCTGGTCCCTCTAGAGTTTTGCCCTGCTATGCGGACTACCTGGAACGGATCACTGAGCTTCGGCCTCGTCTCCATCCCCGTGGGCCTGGCCCCGGCGACCAAGCCTGCCGCGAGGCAGTCGGACGTCTCCTTCCGCCTGCTCCACCGCGAGTGCGCGACCCCGATCAAGCAGAAGCGCTGGTGCCCGACGCACGACCGCGAGGTCACCCAGGACGAGATCGTCCGAGGCTTCGAGGTCACGAAGGGCCAGTTCGTGATCGTCGAGGACGCAGACCTCGAAGCCATCGAGCGCGCGGACGACTCGCGCTCCATCGAGATCACGCGGTTCGTCAAGGAGCAGCAGGTCGACCCGATCTTCTTCGACCGCACGTACTTCCTCGTTCCCGCTTCGGTGCCCGCGCAGCGGCGCCCATACGTGCTCCTGCTCGAAGCGATGCGCGAGACGGAGACGGCGGCGCTCGGGCGCTTCGTCCGTGCAGGTCGTGAGAGCCTCTGCCTCGTCCGAGCGAAGGAGGACGCGCTCGCCCTGGAGACGTTGTTCCTCGCCGAGGACGTGTACTCGCAGGCCGAGATCTCCGAGGCAGTCGAGGACACGACGGTCAAGAAGTCGGAGCTCGACCTGGCCCGGCAGGTGATCGAGAGCCTCGCCGGCGACTTCGAGCCCGAGGAGCTCGCGAGCGAATACCGCCGCGATCTGCGCGCGCTGCTCGAGGCGAAGATGCGTGGAGAGGAGATCGTCGCGCCGGAGCCCGTGGAGGTCGCGCCCGTGATCGACCTCATGGATGCCCTCAAGCAGAGCGTCGCGGCCGCGAAGAAGCGATCCGACGGCGAGTCTGCCGAGAAGAAGCCGGCGCGGACGCGCAAGGCTCGCACCAAGGCCTAGTCGCGTCGTCGGAGCGTGATCGTCCCCGGCGGGCTGTCGAGGACGACCGCGGTGATTCCTGACGTCCCGTCCCGTACGTTCAGCGGGAGGGTGTGCGGCCCCAGCCAGGCATCGAGCGACGCGGAGTCCCCTTCCAGCTCGATACGCACGACGCCAGCGTCGACAGGCGATTCCGCTGCGCCCGGATGCGTTGCCTGATCCCTCCATTCGATGAGCCAGGGCAGCGCCGGCTCGCGGAGTGCACGATCGATGCCCGCCATCCGCCAGGCCACTTCCGCTCCGTTCGGCCTTGTGCGCGAGCCCTCGAAGGCCGTCATTCCCAGGCGCTGGACTGTCGCGTCGAGATCGTGTGGCCGAACCGCCCAGCCGATCGGAGCGCCCCGGTCGCTTGCTCCTTCCGCCACCCAACGACCGATGTCGCTGGCGCCGGCCGTACGATCGTCGACGACCGCGATCAGCTCGAGGTACGCGTCGCCGAGTGGAACGATCCGGTTCGCCGTGCCCCAGCGCGGATGCCGTCCGCCGACGTACGAGGTCAGGTCGTGCTCGCTCTCGAGGTACTCCGCGGCTCGGTCCAGATCGCGGGCAGCCAGCAGGATGTGATCGAGCTCCACGGCCGCTCGGCCCAGGGTCAGCCGAGTGTGCTCAGGACTGGGACGAGGCTCCGGCTCCCGTTCCGACGGCCTCGAGCGATGCCTGGAAGAGCGTCTTGTCGATCTTGCCGTGGTAGATGGGCACGCCTTCCTCGATGCAGATGCGGATGACCTCGTCGCGGTCCATCCCCATCTCCTTGGCGAGCTCTTCGGGCGTCAGGTGGTTGGCCATCGTGCCTCCTTCGGGCAAAGAAAAAGCCCGCCGGCGCAGTGCGCGCGCGTCGGGCTCCGGGTCATCTGCTGCCGGGGCGGGTCAAGCAGCCCGCCTCTCGAAAGCATCCGTCATCGCTCTGAGCATACTCGGGCCCTTCGACCCAGCGCAACGGCTGTGTGGCCGGAGGCGGGCTCTGCCCGCGGGGGGCCAGCCGTGGCTCATAGGCAGCCACGGAACAGGAGGGGTTCCTTGGGGGAACCATCGGTTCCCCCAAGGAACGATCGGGGTGCCCAGATTTGAACTGGGGGCCTCTCCGACCCGAACGGAGCGCGCTACCAGGCTGCGCCACACCCCGAGCGCGCAAAGGGTACCGGCTCTCGAAGGACGCAGGGCTATGCTCGATCGATGCTCAAAGCGGTGCTGTTCGACGTCGACTTCACGCTCTTCCGGCCGGGCCCTGAGCTCGGGCCGGAGGGGTACAGGCGACTCGGCGAACGGCATGGCCTCGCCCTTGATCCGCACCGCTATGCCGATGCACGCGCGGGTGCAATCGAGACGTTGCAGCGAAATCACGAGCTCGTACACGACGAGGAGGTCTGGATCGCGTTCACGGAGCAGATCGTGCTCGGCATGGGCGGTGATCCGGGAGCCGCGCGGGCTTGCGCGACGGACATGGTCCGTGAGTGGGAGCGGCACGAGAACTTCTCGCTGTACGAAGATGCGCTACCGGCGCTCGGGGAGCTGCGTCGCCACGGGATCAGAATCGGTCTCGTCTCGAACGGCCAGCGGAACCTCGACGAGTTCACAGCCCACCACGGGCTCGACGTCGACGCGGTCGTAGGCTCGAGGGCGCACGGCCGCGTGAAGCCGCACGCGTCGATCTTCATCGCGGCTCTGCGCGCGCTCGACGTCGAGCCCGAGGAGGCGGCCATGGTCGGCGACTCCTACGAGGACGACATCGAGGGCGCTCGCGCGCTGGGGATGCGCTCGATCCTCCTCGATCGCGATGGGCAGCTTCCGGAGGCGCTCGACCGCATCGACACGTTGCTCGCGCTCCCGGCGGCCCTCGGGCTACGTCACCCCTAGCTCGCGTCTCCAGGCGTCGGTGTGCGCGCCGAGCGGGATCACCGTGGCGTCCACCATAGAGCCGAACTCCGCAGCGGCCTCCTCGCGCGTCCAGACGGGTCCGACGCAGACGTCCTCGTCGCCGAAGTGCTCGAGCCAGGCGTCGAGCGTACGTGTCGCGAAAACCGCTGCGAGCTCTGCCTCGAGCGGGGCCTGATCTTCCTCGTACTGACGATCGGCCAGCTTCGGACGGCCGAGAAGCTCACACAGCCGTCGAAAGAACTTCGGCTCGAGCGCGCCGACCGTGAGGTGGCGGCCGTCCGCCGTCGCATAGACCCGGTAGCAGGCCAGCCCGCCGGTCAGGAGCCTCGGGACAGGCTCCCCGCCGAGCCGGTGCGACACGAGGTCGTGCGAGCGGTGCGTCATCGAGATCACGATGCGTGGGCCCCGTCCGGTGCGCTGGCGGTCGAGCAGCCCGGCGAGAATCTGCGTGACCGCTCCCAGAGCGCCGGCTGCGAAGTCGGCGACCTGGATCGGCGGCAGTGCCGGTGCGGTGTCGGCGAGGACGCCCGCCCAGCCGAGGTAGTTGACGTCGTGGCCCGTTCGCATCCGATGGCGCACGTGGCCTCCGAAACCGGTGATGGAGCAGTAGACGGTCGTTGCCGGAACGTCCTCGGGGCCGATGCCGAGGCGCTCGGCGACGCCGGGGCGAAAGCCCTCGAGGACGACGTCGGCACGGGCACAGAGGGCCCGTGCGAACCCGGACTCGCCCGGCAGGTCGCACACGACCGACTCCGTGCCGGACCGAAGCGCCCTGTCCCAGGCCGTCGCGGTCGGCCGCATCGGATCGCCGCCGGGAGGCTCGACTCGCACGACCCGCGCCCCGAGCCGCGCCAGCTCGCGGCTCGCGTACGCGCCGGGCAGGTAGCGCGTGAAGTCCACGACGAGGGTGCCCGACAACGGTTGCACGGGGCGGGAGCGTACCTCTATCCTCGTCCCGGTTGACTGACGGTTCAATCGCCCAGGCAGACAAGCGCAAGCTGATCCTCGACGCCGCCATCCGCGTGTTCGCGGAGCACGGCTACCACGGCTCCCGTGTCGGTGACATCGCCGAGGACGCGGGGGTCGCCCACGGCCTCCTCTACCACTACTTCGCGTCGAAGGACGAGGTGCTGCGGACGATCTTCGCCGAGAACTGGGGTGAGCTCATCGGGCGCTTCCGGGCCGTCGAGGCCTCCGATGAGCCCGCTCAGGAGAAGCTCGAGGGTATCGCCAAGATCCTCCTTCGAACCTGGCGCAACGACCCAGCCCTCGTCACCGTGATGGTTCGCGAGGTCGCCCGCAGCCACCAGCTCCACGATCAGGTCGACGAGATCGGCGAGGCGTTCACGATCATCGAGCGAATCGTCCGGGAGGGGCAGGCGTCAGGTGTGTTCCGCCCGGATCTCGACCCTCGCCTGGCGAGCTGGGTCGTCTACGGCGGGCTCGAGGAACTGCTCACGGGCTGGGTGCTGGGCCGGCTGCCGGACTCGGAGGACAACGTCGCCGCGGCCGAGCGCACCGCGATCCAGGTCGCGCTCCGCGGTCTCTGCCTCTAGGCTCCGCCGCGTGAAGACCTACAACCTCCACGGCGACGAATGGGATCGCGTGGAGGACCGACCGGGCTGGCGCAGCAAGGACGGATGGGTCGGCGCTCGCCTCGGCGCCGAGCTGCTCGGCGGGAGCCTGTACGAGCTCGAGCCCGGTGACAAGCTCTGGCCGTACCACCTGCACCACGCGAACGAGGAGTGGTTGATCGTCGTACGCGGGAGGCCGACTCTCCGCTCGCCGGACGGCGAGCAGGAGCTCGAGGAAGGGGACGTCGTCGTGTTTCCGCGCGGCAAGGCGGGTGCGCATCAGGTGACGAACCGAACCGCTGCGCCGATCCGCGTCCTCATGCTCTCCAGCAGGCTCGCTCCGGATCTCGTCGAGTACCCGGACTCCGGCAAGGTCGGCGCGCGCAGCGTGAGCGGCGAGCGCATCCTGCTGAGCCGCCCCGGCCCGATTCTCGACTACTGGGACGGCGAGGACTAGCGGAAGGCGCTCTCGCCGGTCAGCGCCTGGCCGACGACGAGCGTGTGCACCTCGTGCGTGCCCTCGTACGTGAGCACCGACTCGAGATTGTTGACGTGTCGGATCACGGGGTACTCGAGAGTCACGCCGTTCGCCCCGAGGACGGTGCGCGCCGTCCGTGCGACCTCGATCGCGCCGCGCACGTTGCCCATCTTCCCGAGGCTCACGTGCTCAGGGAGCAGCGTCCCTTCGTCCTTCATGCGCCCGAGGTGGAGCGCGACGAGCAGGCCGCGATTGATCTCGAGAGCCATCTCGGCGAGCTTCTGCTGCGTGAGCTGGTAGCCGGCGATGGGCTTGCCGAAGACGATGCGCTCCTTGGCGTACTCGAGCGCGCATTCGAAGCAAGCGCGGGCGGCGCCGACTGCCCCGAAAACGATCCCGAAGCGCGCCTCGTTGAGGCACGAGAGGGGGCCGCGCAGAGTCGTCGCGCCGGGGAGAACGTTCTCGTCGGGGACACGGACGTCCTGCAGCACCAACTCGGAGGTCACCGAGGCGCGTAACGAGAGCTTCTTGTGGATCTCGGGTGCCGAGAAGCCCGGCGTGTCACGCTCGACGATGAAGCCGCGAATGGCGCCCTCGTCCGTGCGCGCCCAGACGATCGCGATGTCCGCGATCGTCCCGTTCGTGATCCACATCTTGGCGCCGTTCAGGATCCAGTCGGAGCCGTCCCGCCGCGCGTGCGTCCGCATGGACGCGGGATCGGAGCCTGCGTCCGGCTCGGTCAGTCCGAAGCAGCCGATCACCTCACCGGTGTGCATGGGCGGGAGCCAGCGCTGCTTCTGATCCTCCGAGCCCCAGCGCCA
>JBMDXR010000027.1:0-45669 GCA_048594925.1 Gaiellaceae bacterium | reverse complement strand
CGGACATCTCGAGATGCTCGCGTCCGGCGCTCATGCGGGTGACCGCGCGGCGAGGGAGCTGTACGGCCCGGATGCCGACGCACACGTCCTCATCGAGAGGGCGGGGGCCGGCGAGGAGCCGGCACGAGCGGCCCTATCGCGTATCGGCAGTTCGCTCGGCGCCGCGGTCGGGTCGCTCGTGAACAGCTTCGATCCCGAGGTCGTCGTCGTGGGTGGCGGCTTCGGCGCCGCAGCCGGCGACCTGGTCCTCGAGCCGGCACGAGATGCGGCACGCCGCGAGGCGGTTCGGCCGGCGGACGAGACCTTGCGCATCGTCCCCGCGGAGCTCGGCTCAGAAGCCGGGCCCGTGGGCGCCGGGCTCATGGGTTTCGAAGCGCTCGACGGTCTTCGCTGATGCCGCTTGCGATCTGCGCCACGCCGATCGGCAACCTCGACGACGTCACGCTGCGCGTACTCGAGGAGCTCCGTGCGGCGGATCTCGTCCTCTGCGAGGACACGCGGCGCACGCGTATCCTCCTCGATCGGCACGGGATCGATGCACGCCTCACGAGCTACCACCGGCACAACGAGACGGCGCGGACCACATGGGTGGTCGAATCGCTGCGCCGCGGCGAGCGGGTGGCTCTCGTGTCCGACGCGGGTCTTCCCGGCGTCAACGATCCCGGTGCGCGGCTGATCGCGGCCGCCGCGGCCTCCGGGATCGAGGTGACCGTGCTCCCCGGTGCGTCAGCCGTGGAGACGGCCCTCGTGGCGAGCGGCCTGACAGCTGGTCGCTATCAGTTCGTCGGGTACCTGCCCCGACGCTCTCGAGAGCTGCGAGCGTTGGCCGAGACGCTTGCGTCATGGGAGGGGGCCGTCGTCGCATTCGAGTCCCCGCGCCGCCTGCCGAAGTCGCTGAGTGTGTTGGCCGCGCAGCTACCGGGTCGTCGTGCCGCCGTGTGCCGCGAGCTCACGAAGCGGTTCGAGGAAGTCGTGCGCGGAACGCTCGAGGAGCTGGCGGAGCGATTCTCCGAGCCGCCCCGTGGGGAGATCACGGTCGTACTCGGACCGGCCCTGGCCATGCACGACGAAGGCGTCGACGAGGAGGCGCGTGAGGCGGTAGCGGACCTGGTTCGCGCGGGTGCCACACGCAAGACCGCCGCCGAGGTGGTCTCGCGGCTCACGGGAGCGGCGAAGAACGCCCTGTACGACGACACCCTGTAACAACACAGTCAATCTGCGTTGCCCCGCCGTCCGGCGCACGCTACCGTCGGCGCATGTTCGCTCGTCGGGCAACGAGATTGGCGGTCTGCGTCGGGGTCGTACTCCTCTTGGCACTCGTCGCGGGTCCGTCAGCCTGGGCATGGACGTGGCCCGCAGATGGTCCCATCCTTCGGGGCTTCTCGATCGGCGGCGACAAGTACGCCGGAGGCCAGCATCGCGGGATCGACATCGCGGGCGGCGACTCCGGAGCGATTCTCGCTCCCGTCTCGGGCGAGGTCACGTTCGCCGGTGAGGTACCGACGCACGGCCTCACGGTGACGATCGTCACCGCAGAGCACAAAGCCTCCCTCACGCACCTCGGTCCGCTCCGCGTCAGGCGGGGCATGCAGGTGGCAGAGGGTTATCCGATCGCCGACGCCGGCGGCTCCGGCGAATCCGAGCACGATGTGCCGTACGTCCATCTCGGCATCAGGGTCGCTGGTTCGGACGACGTCTACGTCGACCCGCTGGGGCTCCTTCCGCCGCGGAGTGCACCCACCCCCAATCCTCCGCCGGCACCCGCGGCGCCGCCCGCACCAGCCCTGCAGCCCCAGCCGGCGCCTTCCCCGCTCGCTGCCGCACCACCTGCTGCATCACCCCCACCCCCGGCGGCCCCCGAGCCGGCTCCCGCTCCTGCGCCCACGGCCGTGGAGGCCACACCGTCGCCCGTGCCAGCCTCCGCGACCATCGTGCCGACAGAGCCGTCGACGCACTCCGATGAGCCCGCCTCGGGCACGACGCCTCAGGTCCTGCGCTCCAAGGGACGGGCCGGCAAGCGTCCAACGCCGACTCAACCCACCGAGACGAAACGGAGTTCATCACTCGACACCGCCGCATCAGCGCCTGCTTTCCCGGAACAGCCTGCGGCTCGCGACTCGGCCCGCCCGGCGTCGACGTCGGCGCGTGGACCGGCATCACCCTCTCACATCGAGCGTCGACTGCGACCGACAGCACACAGTCCTCAGAACCTGGCGAGCAGACCGTCCCGAGGCGTCACCGGCTCGCGTGCCCACTCGGCGAGGGAGAAGCAAGTCGGAGGGACGCTCTCGGCGTCTCTCGTCGTCGCGCTTGTCCTCGCCTGGCTCACCCTTCCCGGAGCCGCCGTTCTCGCCGTGCGGGCCGCGCGCAAGCGACTCCCTATCATTGCCGGCCATGGCCTACTACGTGACGACACCGATCTACTACGTGAACGCGACGCCCCACATCGGGCACGCGTACACGACGATCGCTGCCGACATCCTGGCTCGGCACTATCGCCAGCGCGGGGAGGACACCTTCTTCCTCACCGGGGTAGACGAGCATGCGTCGAACGTCGCGCGGGTGGCCGCGGAGCAAGGGCTCGAGCCTCAGGAGTACGCGGACGGCATCCTCGGCGCTTGGCAGGAGGTGCCGCGTAGGGTCAACGCCACCAACGACTTCTTCATCCGGACGTCGGATGCCGGGCACAAGACCTTCGTCCAAGAGTTCCTCCAACGCATCTACGACGCGGGCGACATCTACGAGGACGTGTATGCCGGGTGGTACTGCGTTCGGTGCGAGGCGTTCAAGACGGAGGCCGAGCTCGTCGACGGCAGGTGTCCGATCCACGAGACGGTCCCCGACTGGATCGAAGAGCAGAATTGGTTCTTCCGGCTCTCCGCGTACCAGGATCGGCTACTTGCCCTCTATGACGAGCGGCCGGACTTCGTTCTCCCGTCGTTTCGGTACAACGAGGCTCGCAGCTTCATCGCGGGAGGTCTTCAGGACTTCTCGATCAGCCGCGCGGGTCAGCCATGGGGCGTGCCGATTCCCTGGGATCCCGGTCAGGTCGCCTACGTCTGGGCGGATGCGCTCGTCAACTACCTGAGCGCGCTCTCATACGCGCGACCGCGTGAAGACCTCCGGTCGAGGTACTGGCCCGCCGTGAGGCATCTGCTCGGCAAGGACATCCTGCGCTTCCACTGCGTGTACTGGCCTGCGCTGCTGCTGTCGGCGGGTTACGACGTTCCGCATCAGCTCTTCGTTCACGGCTGGCTGCTTCTCGACGATCGCAAGATCTCGAAGTCGCTTGGAAACGTCATCGACCCGCTCGATCTCGTCGACGTGTACGGGGCCGATGCGGTTCGCTTCTGGAGCATCCGATCGGTTTCGTTCGGCCAGGACGGCAGCGTTTCCATCGACAGCCTTCACGAGCGGTACGAGCGCGAGCTCGCGAACGACCTCGGCAACCTGCTTTCGCGTACGACCGCGATGATCGACAGGTTCCTCGGGGGCGATCTGCCAGCACGCGCAGCCGACGACTCTCCGGTGAAGGCCCTCGTCGACGATCTTGCGAACGACGTCGCCTCCCGCTTCGACGCGTACGACCTCACGAGCGCTCTGGAGCGGATCTGGGAGCTCGTCCGGGCCCTGAACCGTCATGTCGAGGAGCAGTCGCCGTGGCGTCTCGCCAAGGACGACTCGCGGCGAGGCGATCTCGAACGGACGCTGTACGACCTCGCAGACGGGCTTCGAGTCGTGGCCGTCGCCCTTGCCTCATACCTGCCGGAGACATCGATCCGGCTTCTGGAGGCACTGGACGAAGAACCGACGGATATCGGTTGGGATCGCGTCGCGTACGGACTGACGCCGGCGCGGATGGGCATCGTTCCGGCCGCTCCGCTCTTCCCACGGATCGACGCGCCGACGACGGCTGCGTGACCGACTCGCACGCGCACCTGGACGCGTGCGACGAGCCTGCCGCGACGCTCCTCGAGCGCGCGCAGCAGGTGGGCGTGGAACGGATCGTCACGATCGGAACCGGAATCGATTCGTGTCGCACCGCGCTCGCGCTTGCAGAGACGCACGAAGGGGTGTTTGCGGCGCTCGGGATCGATCCGCATCGAGCCGCTGAGCCCGACGCGGCGCGTACCGCCGAACTTCGAGATCTCCTGTCACACCCGAAGGCCGTCGCGGTGGGCGAGACGGGGCTCGACACGGTGCGCCGCCACGCGAGCGCGCTCGAGCAGCGTCGGCTCCTCGACGCGCATCTCGCTATCGCCGACGAGCTCGAGCTCCCCGTCGTCATCCACAATCGCGAGGCCGATCCCGAGATGGCGGACGCGCTCGAGCCGTTCGCCGGCACGGTGATCCTCCACTGTTTCTCGTCGCCGGAGCTCCTGCCCGTGGCGATCGAGCGTCGCTACTACGTGTCGTTCGCCGGCAACGTCACGTATCCGAAGGCCGCGGACCTCCGCGACGCAGCCGCCGGAGTGCCGGACGACCGTCTCCTCGTCGAGACGGACAGCCCGTTTCTCGCGCCGCAGCCCGTCCGTGGCCAGCGCAACGAGCCCGCCCATGTCGTTCACACCGTGCGGACGCTCGCGGACGTCCGTGGCGACTCGGTCCACGCTCTGGCCGCCCGAACGCACGCGAATGCGGCGGCTGCGTTCCGGTTGCCGTGAGCATCACGCCGAAGAAGGCGCTGGGCCAGCACTTCCTCGTCGACGAGAACATCCTCGGCGTCATCGGGCGGATGAGCGGCCTCCGAGGCGACGACGTCGTGCTCGAGGTCGGGCCTGGCCTCGGCGTCCTCACCCGCTATCTCGCGGACCGCGTGAGCCTCGTCCACACGGTGGAGCTCGATCGCTCGCTCGAGCCCGCGCTTTGTGAGGCACTGGGAGAGCGTTCGAACGTCCATGTCGTGTGGGGCGACGCGCTCGAGGTCGACCTCAGCTCGCTCGAGCCGACCCCGGGCAAGCTCGTCGCGAACCTTCCCTACAACATCGCCACTCCGCTCGTGCTCGAGAGCCTGGAGCGCGCTCCGTTCCTGGCGAGTTGGTGCGTGATGGTGCAGCGCGAGGTTGCAGACCGATTCTTCGCCGAGCCTCGAACGAAGTCGTACGGCGCCGTCTCGGTGCTCGTCCAGCTAGCTGCTCGGAAGACCGGGTTCCATGCCGTCGCTCCGACCGTGTTTCGGCCGCCGCCACGGGTCGAATCGGCGCTGGTGGCCTTCGAGCGCGAGCACACCGCGTCCATCGCCGATGTTCGCACGCTCGTGGAGGCGGCATTTGCCCATCGCCGCAAGACGGCCGCGAACTCGATCGCACTTGCGGGGCTCGCTCCTCGGACTCGCGTCGAGGAGGCGCTCGTATCCATCGGACACTCGGCAAACGCCCGGGCCGAAGAGCTCGAGCCGCTCGAATTCGTCCGGCTCACAGAAGCGCTCCGGTGAAGCGCCTTGCCTTCGCGAAGATCAATCTCGCGCTCGTCGTCGGCCCGCGAATGCACTCGGGAAAGCACGAAGTACTGACTGTGCTCCAGCGCGTCGACCTCCACGACGAGCTTGTTCTGGAAACCGCGGCCTCACTCAACGTCGACGGATTCTCGGACGACACCATCGTGCGCCATGCGCTCGAGTCGCTCGCGCGCACCGCGAGGATCGAGCCGTGCTGGCGGGTGTGCATCGAGAAGCGAATTCCCGTCGCCGCGGGCTTCGGAGGAGGGAGCGTCGATGCCGCAGTCGCACTCCAGCTGGCCAACCAGACCCTCGACGACCCCTTGCCGATGGACCGGCTCCACGGCCTCGCGGCCGACATCGGGGCCGATGTGCCGTTCTTCCTGCACCCGGGCACGCAGCTTGCATCCGAGGACGGCACGAAGCTCGAGCGCATCGAGTTGCCGCTCGACTATCACGTCCTGCTCGTCGTACTCGATGACGCGGAGAAAGACTCGACGGGTGCCGTCTACGATGACTTCGACGCGCGAGGCGGGGAGGCCGGCTTCGGTGCCAGGGCCGACAGGCTTCGGCGCTCACTCGAGGCGGTCCGCTCGCCGCGCGACCTCGCCGCGCTTCCGCCGAACGACCTTGCCTCGTCGTCGATCGCGGACGAGCTCATCCGGGCGGGGGCCTTCCGGGCCGACGTCACCGGTTCCGGGCCTGCGGTGTACGGGCTGTTCGAGGATCGCGCTGAGGCGGAACACGCTCGCCGCGCCTACGAAGCGCGCGGCTGGACGTCGCTGGCTCGCCCTGTCGCCGGCTAGCGGGCTCTAAGCCAGCGCTGGAGGTTGGCGAAGGCTTCGTCTTCGCCAACCTCCCGCAGGTCGAATCCGCGGCGCACCTGCGCCAGCTGGTACTCCCAGAAGATCGCCGGGTCGACTCCGAGCGCACTGGCGCAGGATTCCATGATCTTCACGGACGGCTCGCGCTCTCGCGTAACCGCCTTCCGCAGCGACTCGTAGCGAATGCCGTCGAGCTCGAGAGCGAAACGTGACCAGTCCGGGTTCCCGATCCCGGTCGTATATCCCCGCTCGATGAGTTGATCACGCAGGACCTGGCCGAAAGGCGCGCGCCCCGGTGTGTCCCGTGCCCCGGACGGCTTCGCCCTGCCCGGGGGTTTCGGTAGTCCGTCACCGAACTCCTCTTGGCGGCTCGGCCGCGATGCGGCTAGCCCACCGGACACTGATAGATCCCGCATGCGTACATGGCGTTGACGAGCTCCTGCTGCTGATCGTCCAACGGATGCCGGTGCCTCTGCTCGCTGATGCAGCTGGCGAGCGAGGCGTAGTCGGCTTCCGCCGGCTGCTTGCTCAGATGGAGTGCAGCGCCGGCGGCGGCCAGGCTCGGGAGGAAGAACGTGGGGCCGACGCCGCGCTGCATCAGATGAGCTCGAGGCTCACGGCGATTGCGACCGCGTGCGTCGTGTTCCTGGCCCGCAGTCGCCCCCTCGCGACGCGCACCTGCGACTTCACGGTCTCGCGGCTCGTTCCGAGGAGCTGTCCCGTGCGCTCCAGCGTGTTGCCGTGAGCGAGAAGCCGGAGCACCTTCCGCTCGGTCTTCGTCAGCTCCGTTCCCTCGAGCTTCAGGTTCATCAGTTCTGTGGGCAGGCTGTCCTCTCTCATGCTGCGACCAAGGCGTGTTGGCGGCTCAGGAACAGCAACAGCACTCGATCGCACCAGTCCTCGTCCCACTGACGTGCCTCGGCGGTCGCGCGGAGCTTGCGATGCGCAATCTCCATCGCCCGCTTGCGCGGTGTCGACGAGCGATCCGACAGGAGTCGGGCGAGCTCGCTCATGAGGTCGGTGAGTGCTTGATCTGGCATGACGCCCCCTCTCTCATCCCGGATTGATCAGCCTACACAGATCGTAGGAAAAACCCTCGAACGGTGTCGGCTACCCCCCGAAGGGGCGATCCTACAGCCCGGATCTGCGTAGCACCCACGCAAGTGTCGTTAAGTGCGTTTCGCAGTCGTGTCGGCAAGAAACACGCGAATGCCCGATAACCTTGAGGCCGAAGCGGCACGTGTCCGTGGGGCGTGGCCAAGTGGTAAGGCAACGGGTTTTGGTCCCGTGATCCCAGGTTCGAATCCTGGCGCCCCAGCCTTCGTGGGTGCAAACGACGAGCGGACTCTCGGAGCTGTCGTCATGGCGGCCGGGCTCGGCACGCGGATGCATTCCGACGTGCCGAAGCACCTGCATCACATCCTCGGAAGACGGATGGTGGACTGGGTGCTCGATTCGTCGCGCGAGCTCGGCGTGGATCCGCTGGTCGTGGTCGCGGCGCCCGCGACGGCAGGCGCCTTCGACGGGTTGCCCGTCGCGGTGCAGGAGTCTCCGCTCGGCACCGGCGATGCAGTTCGCTGCGCCCGTCCTGAGCTCGAGGGCCGCGCAGATGACGTTCTCGTGCTCTCGGGCGACACGCCTCTCCTCACAGCCGACATCCTGCGCGCGCTCGTCGCGACCCACCGACGAGAGGGCGTTGCCGCGACCGTCCTCTCGTTCGAGCCCGACGATCCGAGAGAGTACGGGCGCGTCCTTCGCGGCGAGAACGGAGGACTTGCGGCGATCGTCGAGCACCGCGACGCGACGGCGGACGAGCGTGCAGTCCGGGAGGTCAACTCGTCCATCTACGTGTTCCGGGCAGATAAGTTGTGGCCGGTTCTCGACCGGCTCACGCCGCACAACGCGCAAGGCGAGCTCTATCTGACCGATTCCGTGGCCATCCTCGTCGCGGATGGTGAGCATGTCGCAGTGCACAAGGGAGGCAACCCTGTGGAGTCCGAAGGTGTGAACACGCGAGTCGAGCTGGCCGCGGCCGCAGCCGCGCTCCGCGACCGGATCAACGAGGCGCACATGCTTGCCGGCGTCACCATCGTGGATCCCGAGAGCACGTGGATCGACGCGGAGGCCGAGCTCGAGCCGGATGCGGTGATCCACCCGTTCACTGTGATCCGTGGCGCGTCGCGCGTCGCGTCCCGGGCTGAGGTGGGGCCGCACGCAGTTCTCGTCGACGCAACGGTTGGGCAGGGCGCACTCGTCGGGCCGTTCTGTTACCTCCGTCCGGGGACGGTGCTCGAGGCCGGCGCGAAAGCGGGCACCTTCGTCGAGATGAAGAACTCGCACATCGGTGAGCGCACCAAGGTCCCACACTTGACGTACCTCGGTGACGCCGACATCGGCCCCGACAGCAACATCGCCGCCGGCAACATCACCGCCAACCAAGGCCACACCCGCATCAAGGAGCGGACGACCATCGGCAGCAACGTCAGGACGGGCGTCGACAATACGTTCGTCGCCCCCGTGTCGATAGGCGACGACGCATGGATTGCAGCAGGTTCCGTGATCACAGAGGATGTACCCCCGGGCGCCCTGGCGATCGCCCGGGCCCAGCAGGTGAACAAGGAAGGACGCGGTGGAAAGCGGAACGATTGAGCAGACGCTGCCGGGGCTCGAGACGGCGAGTGTCCCGGACGTAGCGATGGCCACCGGCCATGCGATACCTCTCGCGCCGCAGAAGCGGCTCATGGTGTTCTCGGGTCGGTCGCATCCCGAGCTGGCATCGAGAATCGCCGAACAGCTGGGGGTGGAGCTCGGCGAGATCGAGCTCACCACGTTCGCGAACGACGAAACCTACTGTCGCTACTGCGAGTCCATTCGCGGGGCTGACATCTTTCTCGTCCAGACCGGGTGTCGCCCTGTCGACCAGAACATCATGGAACTGCTCTTCATGATCCAGGCGGCCAGGCTTGCGTCGGCGAAACGCATCACGGCGGTGATCCCGTGGTTTCCATACTCGAGACAGGACCGTAAGGCGAAGCCGCGCGAGCCGATCTCGAGCCGGCTCCTCGCCGACATGATCCAGGGTGCGGGCGCCGACCGTGTGCTGACGATGGATCTGCACGCGGGCCAGATTCAGGGCTTCTTCACGATCCCCGTCGACCACATGACGGCGCAACAGCTGTTCGCTCGCCACTTCCGCGACCTCGGCTTCACCGGTGACGGCGTCGTCTCGGTCGCGCCCGACGCGGGGCGCGCGAAGTACGCGGTGCGCTTCGCACACATGATCGACGCCGACTTCGCGATCATGAACAAGACGCGTCTTGGTCAGGACGAGGTGTCCATGACCGAGGTGACCGGCAGTGTGCGCGACAAGATCTGCATCGTTGGCGACGACGTAACGACCACGGGCGGGACGCTCATCGCCGGTGCGCGCGCTCTGCGGGAGCACGGCGCGCGCGAAGTTTGGGTCTACGTCACGCACGCACTCCTCAACGAAGAGGGACTCGAGCGGCTTGGCGCCGCCGACGACATCGCGGGCATCGTGGTGACCGACACCGTTCCCATCGACGCGCGCCAGCAGCCGGACAACCTGACGGTATTGAGCGTGTCGGGCCTGCTTGCAGCGACGATCATGAACGTCTTCGCCGACGACTCGGTTTCCGCGATCTTCGGCGGCGAGAACCAGCTGTTCTAGAAGCGCCGCTCACACATGCGGGTTTGCGCCCGCTGCAAACCGCTCACGCGCGAGCACAGTGCCACCACCTCGGCCGCCATCGAGTCGCCAGTCGGGAGCAGTGCGCGTAGACGCGCATCGTCGTTACCGGCGACGTGTGACCGATCCGGCTCACCGCCCAAGCTCGGCGAGTACCGCCTGTGTCGCCGGATCGACCCTTATCGCCTCTACGAACATCCTCTCCTCCCGCTCACGCTCGAGGTGGCTCCGTCTAGCCAAGCGTCGTACGCTCCCGTTGACATGACCACGGACTCACCGCGTGGTGGGCGAGGCGGTCGAAGAAGGACAAGGGCACGATCGTTGGGCTCGGATCGATGCTTGTGATCGGTGGGGCGCTCGTATGCTCATTGCGTCGGTCACGACCCGACGGTGATGGCTCGTCCAACGGCACGCCGAAGATCTTCGTGCGCAAGACGGGCCAACCAAGCTCGTACACAAGACGGCCCGCGGACTTGACCGCCTTCGCATGGTCGCGCTACGACGCCCAGTGGAAGCTCTGTCGACAACCGTGGTCACGCCTCCTGGCCGACGCGAGCGAACCACCGTCCAGAGCTTTCTCGCGCTCTGCTCTCAATGACGTAGCGGCGAAGCTCCCGTACTTTCCCAACAGCACATCCGACCCGCTGCTCGACAACATCGCGACCTCGGGTTGTGTCGCGGGCTATCTCGATCTGCTGAAGACCGATCCGACCTACGCCCGGTCGTAGGAGAAGCGCGCCGCGCCGCCGCGCGTTCCCTCGATCGAGGGAGTCTGCCCTTTCTTCCCTCTTGGGCCAAGGGATGATCGTGCCCCGGCTCGTCATAGCCGTAAGCGCGACGGCACCGATGGCTATCGCGACCTTGATGTTCTATTGGGCTGATCAGTCCTCGATCGTCGTCGTGATCGAGGCGCTTAGCCGCGTTGAAGTGCGTCATCTCTGCGAGCTCAGTCGCGTCCCCGTCGAGCGCGAGGATCGCCGAGGCGAGGTCTCCGGATCAGCCACGGCGTTCGTCGACTGCCCGAGCTCCAGCGACCAAGGCCACCGCTGCCAGCCAGCTCGTCGCCACGAGGATGCCGATTCGTTGCATCGTGCCGGGGTTGTCGCCGCCGGTGGCGAGGAATGCGACTGCCGTCACAGTCGCGGCCGTCACCGACGCGATCCCCGCACCACGGCGGCCGCCGCGCAGCAGCCCTCCACCGGTCAGCGCGATTCCCCCGATCAGGAGAGCCGAGGACACCGTCGTCGCCGCCCAGTGGCCGATCTCAGTCGGCCCGGAGACCTGGAAGCGGCCGCCACGAGCGCAACCGGCCGCGCCGTTCGGACAGTCAAGCCGCGTAAACGCGACGACGACGAATCCGATGCCCGCAAGAGCCACCGCGATGGCGGCCACTCGCGAGAGCGGCCTCACGAGCAAGGAAGCCGCCACCATGGACCCGGCGGCGGCCACGATCCCGAGCACGGCGACGTCAGCACGCTCGGCGCCGTGGGCGGCGAGCGTGCTGACGTAGTCGCGCCGGTGCGTATATGCCGGTTCGAGCGCACCCGCAGTAAGCACCGCGGCCCAGAAGACAGCGACCCCGACGAGCACGATCACCGCGATCGATGCCTGCCCGCCTCGTCCACCCACAGGGAAGGGATAGCCGTCGGCCCATTGTTTCCGAGTTACGACGCGCACATGCCAGAGCTTGGCTTGGTCGGCCGCGTTCTCCGCCCCGATGCGCGTCGATAGCAGGCCGCGTCGGGGACCGTGAGGAGGGCGTGAAGAAGGCCCAGAAACCCAGGCCGAGCTGACGAACGCGCCGGCGACCGTCCCGAAGACTGCGAGGCCGCGTCCACGCGGACGCAAGGTTGACCACCCGGCCACGGCCCCAATTGCCGCCGCGACTGCTGGCGACAGGAGGAAGTCGAAAGAGCCCGCAGCGGTGCGTCGTTCTCGATGTTGCACTCGTAGCCCGCGTGAATCGCCTCATGACCAACCCTGCGAGCACGGGGAACAGTGCGACGGCGAACGCCAGTCCTCTCCGCGCTGGGCTCGGAATTGCCGGCTCGCCCATGACTCACACGTGGACCTCGGTCACGACGACCTCGACCGCAGCCGCTGCTCTGCTAGATAGCGGTCGCCGCTACAATCCGCCGCCGTGTCTGGAGACAGGCTCAAGCTCGAAGTGCGTGAAAGGGAGGACCTCGGCTCGCGCCGCACCCGAAGGCTGCGCGCACAGGGGTTCATTCCCGGCGTCCTGTACGGGAAGGGTCATGCCCGGGCGATCTCCGTCCCCGAGCGGGACCTCCGGGAGGCGGTAACCGGGCCGTCCGGCCTGCACGCGATCCTCGATGTCGTCATCGAGGGGCAGAAGACGGTTCATCCCTCGATCCTCGCCGAGTACCAGCAGGATCCGATTCGGGGCACGATCTCGCACGTCGATCTGCGTGAGGTCCGACTCGATCAACCGATTCACGCAACCGTCGTGATTCACCTCCTCGGTGAGTCGGTCGGAGTCAAGTCGGGCGGCATGCTTTCGCTCGTTGCGCGCGAGGTTCACGTCGAGGCATTGCCGACCGACGTGCCGGAGCACATCGCCGTGGACGTCTCGCACATGGAGGTCGGCGACGTTCTGCGGCTCGCGGACATCCCTCCGATCGATAGTGTCACGATTCTCGACGATCCGCACGAGACCGTGATTGCCACTGTTTCGGTGCCGCGTGGCTTCGCCGAGCTCGAGGAGGCCGAGGCAGAAGCAGCCGAGGCGGAGGCCGCGGAGGAAGGCGAAGAGGGCGAAGCTGCTCCTGTCGGGGAGGCAGCGCCCGCCGACGAGAGCTCCGAGTCAGAGGAGTAGTCGTGCGCTTCCTTCGTCGGGGCGAGACCGCCTCGACGCTCGACCTGCTCGTCGCGGGTCTTGGCAATCCCGGGACGCGGCACGAACGGGACCGTCACAACGTGGGCTGGATGGTCATCGACGAGGTCGCGCGCCGACGAGACGCATCGTTCAAGTCGAAGTTCAACGGCAGGATCAGTGAGACGCGTTTGAACGAGTCGCGAGTGGCCCTGCTCAAGCCCGAGACGTACATGAACGAGTCTGGTCGGTCGATCTCCGCCGCCGCGCGCTTCTACAGAGTGGCGCCCGAGGACGTGCTCGTCGTGCACGACGACGTCGACCTCGAGCTCGGTCGTCTTCAGGCCCGGGCGGGCGGGGGACTCGCCGGGCACAACGGTCTTCGCTCCATTGCGCAGGCGCTCGGCACGCCCGACTTTCTCCGGCTCCGGATCGGCGTCGGACGCCCCGAGCGTGGCGATCCCCGTGACGTCTCCGACTTCGTGCTTGCGCCCTTCGAGCCCCACGAGGATCGGGAGGCGATCGTTCTCCGCGCGGCCGATGCGGTGGAGGCGCTCACGGTCGATGGTCTCGAGGAGACGCAGCGCAGGTTCAACTGAACGGGGCGGGCGGCCTCTTCTGGGCACAGCGTGATTCATCCACTTGTGACGCGCGCGTTGCCCACGCGTGACCCGGACGCGTGTACCGTCGAAGTAGGGACACGGGAGTGCCCATGGGGGTCGTTCCGGGTGTGGCGCCCGCGGTGAGCCTCGGACGCCGCGCGGTACCATCACCCTCGCGGGACACGATTCCCGCTTGCCGCATGGACCCAACGCCTTCGCCGCTCTCCGGCCTCGTCGTTGCGCTCGCATCGAGCGAGCGCTTTCGCGCGTTCGCAGTCGACTTCCCAGCCGCCGCGCGTGTCTCAGAGCCTGCCCTTCCGCTCCTCCTCGCGGCTCTTCACGTGACGCTCGGACGGTCGCTCGTGTGCCTTCTCACGGAGGACGAGGAAGCTCGCGACACGGCTGAAGCGGTGGGCTGGTACAGCGATCCGCGCCGCGTCGGCCTCCTGCCGAGCCGTGGCGTCGCGCTCGGCTCCGGTCTCGAGCCACCTGCGCACCTGGTCGGTGAGCGCGCTCGCGCGCTCGAGGTGCTGGGCGCCGGCGGGCTCGTCTGCGTCTCCGCGCGAGCGCTGGCGGAGGGCATGCCGCCGGAGGAGGATCGACCCGCGGTCATCCGCCTGACTCCAGACGGTTCCGACGGCGAGGGGCTCGAGGCACTCGTGGAGTCGCTGGCGCTGGCCGGCTACGAACGCGTCGAGCGCGTCGAGGAGCGCGGCCAGATCGCGGTCCGCGGCGGGCTCGTCGACGTCTTCCCGAGCACGGGACGCGAGCCTGTCCGTGTCGAGTTCTTCGGAGACGACATCGAGCAGATTCGTGCGTTCTCCCCGTTCACGCAGCGCGCACTGCACCCGGTCGACGAAGTCGCGATCTTTCCGGCGCGGGAGCGCGTGTCCGGCGCCGACCTCGGGGCCGAGGACCGCGAAGGCGAACGCGTCGTTCTTCTCGACCGGGCGCCGGACCTCGTCTGGCAGCTCGACGACGTCACTCGCCTTTGGGAGGAGGAGGGCCTGGGAGCGCCGAGCGTCGACGGAGCGGCACGTCTCGATTCGCTCCCGCGCTCGCAGCCGCATGTCTTCGAGGCGCAACGCCCTGCAATCGCCGCGCGCGGCCTTGCGGAGGCGGAGAACGAGCTCGCTGCGATGGTGCGTCAGGGGCGTCGGGTTGTCGTCACCTTCCCGCATCCCGGTGAGGCTCTTCGCACCCAGCGGATGTTGCGAAAGGTCGAGGCGAGCGTCGAGAACCAGATCGGCGCTTTGGCGGGCGACCCGTCGCTCGCATTCGTCGTCAGCCCGGCCCGTCGCGGCTTCGTCTGGCGCGATCTCGGCCTCGCGCTCCTGCCGGACACGCAGGTGTTCCGGAAGCGGCCGCCGCGCGTCGACACCCGGCTCGGGCGCGCGCTTCAGTCTTTCGCCGATCTCAGAGTCGGCGACTACGTCGTGCACGAGGACCACGGAGTGGGGCGGCTGCTCGGCTTCGAGACGAAGGGCGTCGCGGGCGTCACGCGGGATTACCTCTTCCTCGCGTTCAGGGCCGAGGATCGCCTGTACGTCCCGCACGAGCAGATCGCGAAGGTCTCGCGCTACATAGGCGCCGACGCGAAGGCGCCGACGCTCTCGAAACTCGGCGGGAAGGCTTGGCAGAACCTCAAGAGCCGAGCGCGCGCGTCCGTGCGAGAGCTCGCCGGCGAGCTCCTCTCGCTCTATGCCCAACGCCGTCAGGCGCCCGGTCTGGCGCTCGATTTGACGAACGACTGGCTCGAGCGCCTCGAGAGCTCGTTTCCGTATCGCGAGACGGAGGACCAGCAGCAGGCGATCGAGGCCGTGAAGGAAGACCTCGAAGCGGCGCGGCCGATGGACCGCCTCGTCTGCGGCGACGTCGGCTTCGGTAAGACCGAGATCGCCGTGCGTGCGGCCTTCGCGGTCGCGTTGAACGATCGCCAGACGCTCGTCCTGTGTCCGACGACGATCCTCGCCGAGCAGCACTGGAACACGTTCCGCGAGCGCTACCGTGACTTCCCGGTCCGCGTCGAGATGGTCTCGCGCTTCCGCAGTCGGGCGGACCAGACGCGGATCCTCGCCGACTTCCGGGAAGGGAAGGTCGACGTGCTCGTCGGGACGCATCGCATCCTCTCCCGCGACGTCATCGCGAAGAACCTCGGCCTCGTCGTGCTCGACGAAGAGCAGCGGTTCGGTGTCGCGCAGAAGGAGCTCCTGCGATCGCTCCGGCTCGAGGTCGACGTGCTTGCGCTGTCGGCCACGCCCATTCCCAGGACGCTCCACATGTCGCTGTCCGGACTCCGCGACATCTCGATCATCGAGACGCCTCCGGTCGGCCGGCGCCCGGTCCGCACGACGGTCGGCGAGTACGACGAGGAGCTGATCACGACTGCGCTCGAGCGCGAGCGCGCACGCGGCGGGCAGTCTTTCTATCTCCACAACCGCGTCGAGTCGATCGAGGAGGCGCGCGAGAAGCTCGAGGAGCGCTGTCCGGGCCTGCGATTCCTCGTTGCTCACGGCCAGATGTCGGAAAAGGAGCTCGAGGAGCGAATGCATGCATTCCTCGCGGGCGACGCCGATGTCCTCGTCTCGACGACGATCATCGAGTCGGGGATCGACATCCCGCAGGCGAACACTCTCGTCGTCGAGCGCGCAGACGCTCTCGGGCTCGCCCAGCTCTACCAGATCCGCGGCCGGGTCGGCCGCTCGGACGTCCTCGCCTACGCCTATCTGTTCTATCCCGACGCCTCCGAGCTGACGCCAGAGGCACGGGCGCGCCTCTCGACCCTCGCCGACCACACCGAGCTCGGGGCCGGGTTCCAGATCGCGATGCGCGACCTCGAGATCCGCGGCGCCGGCGATCTCCTGGGCCGCGAGCAGTCGGGGCACGTCGCCGCCCTCGGGTTCGAGTTGTACGTCGAGATGCTCGACGAGGCGGTCGCCGAGCTCACGGGCCGTCGTCGAATGGCAGCTCGGCCCGTGCGGGTCGACGCTCGCGTGGACGCCTTCGTCCCCGCGTCCTACATCGGCGCGGAGGCTCTCAAGATCGACCTCCACCGCCGGATCGCGCTTGCCGAGGACGACGACGAGCTGCGCGAGCTGGTATCGGCGACGGAAGACCGCTACGGCCCGATGCCCGAGCCCGTCGAGAACCTGTTCGCGATCCAGGAGGCCAAGCTCAAGCTGGCGCGTCTCGGCGCGGACTATCTCGTGTTCCGGGGTGGTCGCGTCACAGTCGGGCCGCTTGCGCTCGGGTCGAGTGAGGTTCGCTCGCTGGTCGGCGTCGCCCCGACGCTCATCTACTCGACGCAAAAGCGGGAGGTCTCATTGCGGGTCGAGAGCCTCAAGGATGCGCTCGAGCTCCCCGATGCTATTGTCCAGGCTCGTGTGGCCGCGTAGCCGCGGCCTTTTCTTTCGGTCCCGCCGATGACCTCTCAACCGTTCAACCGCCCGCAACCCCTGCCTAACACCGCCTTGGCTATAAGGGACGGGCTTCGATGATCGTCGCGCGCCTCACACTCGCTCTCGTTCTCGCGACGGTCGCGCTCGCCGCGACGGCGTGCGGTGGCGGGTCGGACGACGTTCCTGCGAGCGCGATCGCCGTCGTGAACGGTACGGACATTCCGAAGGAGGAGCTTGACGAGCTCATCGCGCAGGCGAAGAAGGGCTACGAGACGCAGAATCAGCAGTTCCCGAAGGCGGGCACGCCCGAGTACCAGAGCATCCAGACGCAGTACGTCGCATACCTCGTCGAGCTCGAGGAGTTCCGGCAGGCGGCCGAAGATCTCGGCGTCAAGGTCACCGACAAGGACGTCGACGCGGCCGAGGCCGAAGTGATCAAGGGGCGTTTCGACGGCGAGCGCTCGGAGTACGAGAAGGCGCTGAAGCAGCAGGGGTTCACTGCCGAGCAGTACCGGGAGAAGGCGCTCGCGGTCTCCGCGCTCTCGAAGAAGATCTTCGACGAGGTCACGAAAGACGTGAACGTGACCGACGGCGAGATCTTCCAGTACTACACCGAGAACGCCTCGCAGTACGGCACCCCGGAGTCTCGCGATGTGCGGCACATCCTCATCGCCGAGAAGAACGAGGACGGCGAGGTCGACTTCGATGCAAGCAAGCAGAAGGCCGACGACATCTACGCCCAGCTCGAGGCCGGTGCCGAGTTCGCGACGCTCGCGAAGGAGAGCTCGGCCGACCCCGGGAGCAAGGATTCCGGGGGCAAGTTGACGATCTCCCGCGGCCAGACGGTCCCCGAGTTCGACAAGGTCTCGTTCGAGCTCGACAAGGGTGAGCTCTCGAAGCCCGTCAAGACGCAGTACGGGTACCACGTGATCGAGGCGCTCTCCGAGGTCCGGAAGGCGACGACGACGCCGCTTGCCAAGGTCCGCGACTCGATCCGGACGACCCTCCTCCAGCAGAAGCGCAACGAGGAGATGCAGGCGTGGGTCGAGGAGCTTCGGAAGGACTACGAGGGCAAGGTGAGCTACGCAGCCGGCTACGAGCCGCCGGAGCTCCCCGAGGCCCCCACCGAGACCGAGTAGATTCTCCGCTCATGGGCCTCGCGGAGGCGCTGCTCGACCTCGAGGACCTGACCCGGCGGTTGCGCCGGGAGTGTCCCTGGGACCGCGAGCAGACGGAGCGCACGATCGTGCCCCACACGGTCGAGGAGGCATACGAGGTCGCAGACGCGGCGATGGCCCACGACTCCGATGCGCTCCGCGGCGAGCTCGGAGACCTTCTGTTCCAGATCTACTTCCTGTCGCTGCTGCTCGAGGAGCGCGGCGAGGGCGACCTCGAGGCCGTCGCTCGCGGCGTGCACGAGAAGCTCGTCCGTCGCCATCCACACGTCTTCGGCAACGCCGACGCGCGAACGCCGGGTCGCGTGCGCGAGCGCTGGGAAGCCCTGAAGACCGAGCAGGAAGGGCGCGAGGGGATCTTTCACGACGTCCCCGAGTCGCTTCCTGCTCTCCTGCATGCGCGCAAAGTCCAGCGGCGGGCCGCCGCGGCGGGCTACGACTGGCCTGATCTCGCTGGACCGCTCGCAAAGGTGCGCGAGGAACTCGGTGAGCTCGAGTCGGCCGTTGCGGCCGCAATCGAGCCGGCTCCCGAGACGGAGCCCGATGAGGACGTCTTTCGCGAGCTCGGCGACCTCCTCTTCACCGCCGTCAACGTTGCGCGGCGACTGAACGTCGACCCCGAGCTCGCGCTCCGTGCGACCACGCGCCGCTTCACGGAGCGGGTCGAGCTCGCGGCCGAGCTCGCGGGCTCGGAGGGCGTGGATTGGAGAAGCCTGGACCTCGCTGCACAGGACGCCTACTACGACCGTGCGAAGGAGACGCTCGCATGAGTGCGATCGCAGACGTCCACGCGCGCCAGCTCCTCGACTCGCGCGGCAACCCGACCCTCGAGGTCGACGTTCGTCTGGCATCGGGAGCTCTCGGGCGCGCGGCAGTGCCATCCGGTGCGTCGACGGGCGAGCACGAAGCGGTCGAGCTGCGCGACGGCGACCCGGCCGTGTTTCTGGGGAAAGGTGTGCTCAAGGCGGTCGGGAACGTGAACGGGGAGATCGCCGGCGCCATCCGTGGCGCGGATGCGACCGACCAGCGCGAGCTCGACAGGATCCTCGTCGACCTCGACGGCACGCCCACGAAGAGCCGGCTCGGTGCGAACGCAATTCTCGGCTGCTCACTCGCCGCGGCGAAAGCAGCTGCAGCCGAGGCCGGGGAGCCCCTGTACCGCTGGCTCGGCGGTGACGGTGCCCGCACGCTGCCCGTGCCGCTGATGAACGTCGTCAACGGTGGCGCACACGCCCAGAATCGGCTCGACCTTCAAGAGTTCATGGTCGTGCCGGCGGGCGGAGAGACGTTTTCCGACGCCGTTCGTATCGGGGCCGAGGTGTTCCACTCGCTGAAGGCCGTGCTCCACGAACGCGGGCTCGCGACGGGGGTCGGCGACGAGGGTGGGTTCGCTCCCGATCTCGAGTCGACGGAGGCGGCGATCGAGGCGATCCTGGAGGCGGCGGAGCGGGCGGCGCATCGCGAGCGGATCGGGATCGCGCTCGACCCGGCCGCGAGCGAGGTATATCGCGACGGCGCGTACCACCTCCCCGGCGAGGGTCGCACGCTCGATGCTCCGGCCATGATCGACTTCTACGCGTCGCTCGCGGACCGCTTCCCGCTCGTCTCGATCGAGGACGGCCTCGACGAGAACGCGTGGGAAGACTGGCGGAGCCTGACGCACTTGCTCGGCGATCGAGTGCAGCTCGTCGGCGACGATCTCTTCGTGACGAACGTCGAGTTCCTGCAACGAGGCATCAAGGAAGGCGTCGCGAACGCCATCCTCGTCAAGGTGAACCAGATCGGGACCCTGACGGAGTCGCTGGACGTGATCGAGCTCGCCCGGAGCGCCGGCTACGCGACGGTCATCTCCCACCGCTCGGGGGAAACGGAGGATACGACGATCGCGGACCTGGCGGTGGCGGTAAACGCCGGCCAGATCAAGACGGGCGCCCCGTCACGTACGGATCGCGTGGCGAAGTACAACCAGCTCCTGAGGATCGAGGAGGAGCTGGGTGACGAGGCGGTGTATCCAGGGTGGGCCGCCTTCCGTGCTCGATAGCCTGCGGCGATGAAGCAGCAAGAGCGCCGGACGAAGATCGTCGCGACGATCGGGCCCGCATCGAGCGACGAGGACACGCTCGCCGCCCTCGTCGAGGCCGGCATGGACGGCGTGCGGCTCAACTTCTCGCACGGGACGCACCCGGAGCACGAGGTGAGCGCGCGCCGCACCCGTGCGGTGCAGGCCGAGGCGGGGCGGCCGCTCGCGCTGATCGCCGACCTCCAGGGCCCGAAGATCCGGATCGGAGATCTCGATGCGCCGGCGCTGCTCGCGACGGGGGAGTCGATCGCCGTCGCCGGCCGGGAGGCCTGTCGCGACGGCGACCTTCCGGTCGCGCCTGACGTCCTCGGTTCCGTGCTGGAGTCCGGCGACGAGATCCTCATCGACGACGGGCACGTACGCTTGCGGGTCGAGCGGCTCGAAGGGGCAAGGGCGCTGTGCGAGGTCGTGACCGGTGGAGTCGTCGAGCCGCACAAGGGAGTGAACGTCCCCGGCGTGCCGCTCCCGGTTCCGTCGCTTACCGACAAGGATCTCGCTGACCTCGACTTCGCACTCGGGTTGGGGGTCGACTACGTGGCCCAGTCCTTCGTCCGCACGCACCTCGACGTCGCTGCCCTGAAGTCGCGTATCGAGGCTGCTGGCTCTCAGGCGTGGGTGATCGCGAAGATCGAGCTCAAGGAGGCCGTGACACAGCTCGAGGCCATCCTCGATGTCGCCGACTCCGTGATGATCGCGCGAGGCGACCTGGGTGTCGAGATCGGCGCGGCCGAGGTGCCGCTCCTCCAGAAGCAGATCATCGTCGAGGCACTCGAGCGCGGGAAGCCGGCCATCACCGCGACCCAGATGCTCGAGACGATGATCCATCGTCCCGAGCCGACACGCGCCGAGGCGTCTGATGTCGCCAATGCGATCCTGGACGGGACCTCGGCCTTGATGCTCTCCGCCGAGACGGCCGTGGGCGACTATCCGGTCGAGGCCGTCGCCACGATGGCCCGCCTCGCGTGTGCAGTGGAGCCGAGCCTCGGGTACCGCCATCAGCTGCCGACCGCTCTCGAGGAGCCGACCGTCGGCCGGGCGATGTCGAACGCAGCCTGCGATCTTGCGGAGGCGCTGGGGGCCAAGGCGATTCTCGTGCCGACCTTCACCGGGCGTACGGCGTCCGCGGTCGCCCGCCTGCGTCCTCGCCGGCCCATCGTCGCGCTCACGCACGTGCACGCCTCGCTCCAGCACATGGCCATCGAGTGGGGAGTCACCCCGCTCGAGATCCCCGAGGTGACGGACGTCGAGGAGCTTTGGCACCTCTCGATCGCCGCTGCCCGCCGTGCCGGTGTCGTGGACGCGGGCGATCGCGTCGTCCTCACAGCCGGCACGGCCGTGAACATCCCGGGCTCCACCAACGTGATCAAGGTCGACGTCGCCTGACGCCGCTCGCCGGCACCGTCTTACAGGCGGCGGAGCCGCCCTCCGCCGGCGCCTGACGCCGCTCGCGGCAGGAGGCTTCGCGCTCGGCGCTTGTCCGTACGTCGAGTACTGTCCTGCGCGCCTCGCGCTCGCCTCTATTGCGAGCGGCGCCCGCGCGACGTCAGGACCGGGAGGGAGCACGGCCCGCGCGACGAACGTGTCGCCGTGGCAGGGAGGGCGACGTCGAAGACTTCTGCGAGGAGACGGAAGGCGCGCGTGCGGATCGGCCGACGGCGCCTGCGGCTGCTGTGGACGATCGGAATCGTCGGAATCGCCGTCTACCTGTACTACCGTCCGATCGCCTCGTACGTAGAGACGCGAAACGACCTCGCGACCAGGCGCGCGGAGGTGGAATCGCTGCGCCTCGTCGAGGCCGAGCTCGAGCTGCGGCTCGTGAACTCGACACAGGTCGAGTCGATCGAGCGCGCGGCGCGTCGACTCGGATACGTGCAGCCCGGTGAGCGACTGTTCGTCGTGAAGGGCATCCCGGCGTGGCGCAAGGCGCGAACCGCGGGACGCGAGAGCCAGCCCTAGTCTTCTCGCATGGACGATCGAGCGGTCGTCGGGCTGCAGCTCGGGCGGCCACCACGTGCATTTCGTCGCGTGGTCGTCCGCTGCCCGTTCGGGTTGCCGGCGGTCACCGAGCAGGAGCCGTACGATCCTGACGGCGAGCCGTTCCCAACGACCTTCTGGGTCACCTGCCCGCACCTCGCCGCCGCCATCGCCCGGCTCGAGGCGGCCGGTGGCGTCGAGCGCTGGAGTCGGGCCGTCGCCGACCACCCCGATCTCGCCGACTCGCTCGAGCGCGCGACCGAGGAGCAGCGCGCGCTCAGGCGCGATCTCGCCGGAGATGAGCGCGGCTCCGACGAAGGCGCCTCGCTCGAGCTCGGCATCGGAGGCTCACGCTCGCCGGCGCATCTGAAGTGCCTGCACGCCCACGTGGCATTTGCGCTGGCTCGTCCGGGGTACGACCTCGGCGAGCGCGTCCTCGACGAGGTCGAGGTCCCCTGGCCGGCGACCCGCTGCTGCTCGGAGGCGTTCCGGGACGGCGACTAATCTCACGGCTCGTGCCGTCGGACGTCGAGAGCGCAAGACTGGAGTGGGAGCGCGCGTACCGCGATCTCGCGGACGTCTCGGGGGACCCAGCCCTCGAAGCCCGTGTGCGTGAGCAGCTCCAGGTCATCACGGCCGAGCTCCGCCGCCGCGTCGGGGGGACGTACACGCTCCGCGAGCTCGCGGACGAGTACTCAGTCGCGGAAGGGTGGGCGCGCCACGTGCTCTCGGAGCAGGGCGCTCCGGGTTGGCCGCGCACGTTGACGCTCGTCGAGGGCGCGGCGTTCCATCTCTACGCGCGCGGCGCGGTGGACTACCAGCTGTGAACGCCCTCGACCGGCCGAGCCGTCGGAGCCCGCGACGACCGAGTCGACGGGACCGAATCGGCCGCGTCGTGCTGGTTAGCGTCGGCCTCGCACTCGCATTCCTGCTCGGGATGGCGTTCGCGCGCACGCTCGACGAGCGGCCGAAGTCGAGCGGCACGGTGACGAGCGTGCGCACGCTGACGCCGCTTCGGCAGGACGCCCCCGTCCGCACGGTGACCGTCACGGTCACCGGCCCCTGACGCTCCCCGCGTCCCTGGGAGCGAGGCTACAGCTCTTCGGAGGCCTCGAGGAGCCCCGCGAGGATGACTCCGACCGCGCAGGCGAGGCTGAGCCAGATGCCGAGACCCCGGCTGGCGAAGAAGAAGCTGTCGGGAATCGAGATGATCCGGACGAGAACGAGAATCGTCGCGACCGAGCCGACGGCGATCGTCACCAGGCTCTCGGGAACGGATGCGGGCATGTTCACCCCGACCTCGCGCAGCACCACGACGAGCACCGCGGCGAGACCGAGGAAGAGCACGATCTTGCCGATCGTGCCCGTGTGCCAGCCGATCACGGAGACGGTCGTTCCGTTGCCCTCCCCCGTGTACCAGCCTGTGAGCGCGGAAAGTGCGAGCAGGAGCCCGAACAGGAACGTGATGCGCCCGCCCATCCCGGAGAGCTCTCCGGCGCCGGGAAACGACATGCGGCCGCGTACTCTCGGGCGCTCCATGGCGTGGAAGCATATGGCCTGTCCCCGACGGGACCGCCTTCACGCGGCGGAATGCGGTTCCTGGTGGTCTCTCTGGGAAATGCGAGCGTGATTCGCCGGCAAAGACCGAGGAGGGCTTAGGACGCAGGAGGCCGCGTACCGGAGAGGTGCGTGGCCGACTGAGGACGACGGCATGCGAAGCGTTCGCAGCCGCGTGAAGCATGCGCGTATTTCCCAGAGAGACCACTAACATTCCGACGTGGCACGTCCGGCGCCCTCGACTACCGACCACGCCGCCCTCGAAGACGAGCCGCCGCTCGATCCCGAGGCGATCTCGCGGTCGTACCGGCGCCACCGCGCGCGCCGCGCCGCCAGGGCCCGGAGGCATCGTGAAAAGCGGTGGGCAGGGGTTCGCTTCTGGCTCGTGCTCGCGGTCGTCGTCGCCGTCGCCGTCCTGCTCGCTGCACGAACCCTCGGCGAGATCGAGCGCGTCTTCGGTCTCTAGCTGATGTCCGGCACGGTGGCCGGTGAGCGGCCCGGGAGCGCGGCGCTCGGAGCGCTCGTGTTCGGGGCCGGAATCGGCGCGCTTGCGACGGAGATAACGGCGTCACGGCTGCTCGCGCCGTACTTCGGCTCCTCGACGATCGTGTGGGCGACCCTCATCGGCATCGTCCTCGCGGCGCTCGCCCTCGGCTACTGGGTCGGTGGGCGGGTGGCGGACAGGCGACCCGAGCCGTCGCTTCTCGGCTACATCGTGCTCGTGGCCGCGATCTGCGTCGCGGTGATCCCGTTCGCCGCGAAGCCGTTCCTCGACTTCACCGTGCAGGGTCTCGACACCGCCTCGGCGGGCGCCGTCATCGGGAGCTTCCTCGCAGTGCTCCTGCTCTGCGCTCCGCCCGTCGTCCTGCTCGGGATGGTCTCCCCGTTCGCGATTCGCCTTGCGGTGGCGTCGATCGCGACCGCCGGCGCGGTCGCTGGTCGGCTCTATGCACTCTCGACCGCGGGATCGCTGCTCGGCACGTTCCTGCCGGCGCTCGTCCTCATCCCGGCGATCGGCACGCAGCGCACCTTCCTCGTGATCGCCGCGCTGCTCGCGGCCTCCTCGTGCTTCCTGCTCGGCGCGCGCTACCTCGTCGTTCCCGTGATCCTCGCGATGCTGCTCGTCGTCCCCCCCGGAGCCGTGAAGGCCGAGGAGGGGCTCATCCACGAGGAGACCTCCTACCACCAGTACATCGGCGTGGTCGAGCGCCCCGACGGGCGTCGCCTGCTCCATCTCAACGAAGGAGTCGCGGTCCACTCGGTCTGGCGGCCCGACTCCGTCCTCACCGGCGGGGTGTGGGATGCGTTCCTCGCGCTGCCGCCGCTCTTGGGTCGTCCGCTCGAACGCGTCGCGATCCTCGGCAACGCCGGAGGAACGACGGCGCGTGCGCTCGGCGTGTACTACCCGGAGGCATGGGTGGACGGGGTCGAGCTCGATCCCGCGGTGAGCCGCGTCGGGCGTCGGTACTTCGGGATGGACGACAACCCGCGCCTGACCGTCCACGACGCGGACGCTCGACCTTTCCTGCGCTCGACCGACGAGCGCTACGACCTCATCGTCGTCGACGCGTACCGCCAGCCGTACGTCCCGTTCTACCTTGCGACGAGGGAGTTCTTCCGGCTCGTTCGCGAGCACCTGACTCCCGGCGGCCTCGTCGCGCTCAACGTCGCCGCCGTCCCTGACGACAAGCGCCTCGTACGCGCTGTCGGCGGTACTCTCGCGGCGGAGCTACCGCAGGTCATGGAGTGGCCGGCTCTGCGTTTCAACACGCTCGTCCTCGGGCTCACGGTTCAGATGTCGCCCGAGGAGTTGAGGCAGCGGCTCGCGACCGGACCGGCTGACCTCGCGCCGATTCGCGAGCTCCTCGCTCGCGAGGCGCATCCGCTGGCGGCATCCGACAGGCCCTGGACGGATGACCGAGCACCCGTCGAGTGGCTCACCGACCGGATGATCATCTCGTACGCCGCCGAAGGCGGCCGGCTCGAGGAGGACTACCTGCCGACGAGGCCGACGCCTTGATCTCGCTCGAGCGGCGCAACGGCCGCCCACTTCGCATCGGGCACAGGGGAGCGCCTGCGCTCGCTCCGGAGAACACCTTGGGCTCGTTCCGGGCAGCAATCGATGTCGGAGTCGACCTCGTCGAGTTCGACGTCGTTGCGCTCGAGGAGGGCGAGCTGGCGGTCGCCCACTCGTTCGGCGAGATCGTCCCGGACACTCCCACGCTCGAGGAGACGCTCCGCTTCTTCGCGGACGAGGCGCCGGATGTCGGGGTCCACCTCGATCTCAAGCTCAGGAGGCGTGAGCGCGACGTCGTCGACGCGCTTCATCGATTCGGGCTCGCGGACAGGAGCTTCGTCAGCTCCTTCTACGTCAGCACCGCCCGCGCGCTCGCCGGACTCGACGGTGACATCACGACAGGAATCACCGTTCCGCGGAGTATCCTCGGGATCTCTGAGGACGGACGCGGCGCTCTCATCGCCCGCGCAGGCCTGTGGTTTCTGCGCATCGTGACGCCGCCGCTCGTGTGGCCGCTGCTCGCGCTCACACACTCGCGGGCGGTCGTCATCCACCACTCGATCGTCTCCGCCGCGTGCGTGCGCGCCGCTCACGCGCGGGGGGCAGCGGTCGTCGCCTGGACCATCGACGAGCCCGCGGAGCTCGAGCGGGTCGACGACGCGGGAGTCGACGCCGTCGTGACGAACGATCCCCGCATTTTCCGGCCGGATCTCGTGTCTACACTTGCGCCGTGATGCCGTCGGCTCGCACGGTGGCTGCTGCCCTGCTGGCGCTCTGCGCTCTCGCCGGCTTCGCGGCCGCGTTCGGTCTCGCAGGGGCCGTCGGAGCGCCTGGACAGACGGAACCACCGCCGACGACGGAGCCTCCTCCGACCGAGCCTCCTCTCGAGCCGCCTCCGCCACCGACACCTGCGCCGATCGCGTTCGGCGTCATCGCCGGTGGAGTGAGGGTCGGGGGGCTGATGCCGTTCCAGGCGAGCAAGGCAGTGCAGAAGGCGTACTCGCGGCCGCTCGTGCTCGTCGTCGACGAGGCACGCAAGGTCGAGCTCGAGCCTGCGACGCTCGGTGCACAGCCGAACTTCGAGAAAGCGATCCGCCGAGCGCGCTTCGCTCGTCCCGGTGCGATCGTTCCGCTCGACGTCGAGGTCTCCCAGGCTCGCGTGCGGAAGTACGTCGACGGCCTGGGGCGTAGGTTCGACCGCGACGCAAGCGACGCGCGGATCGTCGTCGACAGCGCGTTGAAGCCGCACGCGGTCAGGTCGCAGGAGGGCCGCGCCCTCAAGCGTCTGGCGACGGGTCGCACGATCCGAACCGCGCTGGCGACGAACAGCCGCGCGCCGATACGGCTGCCGTTCGCGATCCTCAAGCCAAGCGTGGAGACCGCCGAGCTCGACGAGGCGGTCGTGATCCTGCGGGGCTCGAACAGGCTCCTCTTCTTCGACGATGCGAAGCTCGTCCGCTGGTTCGGCGTCGCGACCGGCCAGTCCGCGTTCCCGACGCCGCTCGGCGACTACGAGATCGTGATCAAGCAGCGGAATCCGTGGTGGTATCCGCCTCCGTCCGACTGGGCGGCGGACTCCGACCCGGTGCCGCCGGGGCCGGGTAATCCGCTCGGCACGCGCTGGATGGGCATCTCGGCTCCGTATGTCGGGATCCACGGCACCCCGGACGCAGCGTCGATCGGATACTCAGCTTCCCACGGATGCATACGCATGCGGATTCCCGACGCCGAGTGGCTCTTCCGCCGCGTGGAGATCGGCACGCCGGTCTTCATCGTCGCCAAGTAGGGATGGCTTCGCGAGCACGGCTCGTGGCCCGGGGCGTGGCCATCGGCCTCGTCGCGCTGCTGTTCATCCTGCTCGCGTGGTCGCTCGTCCAGGACGAAGGCGGCGATCTCGCCGCCGCCGCGAATCGAGGTGACCGCCCGGCCGCGCCCGACTTCACCCTCGAGCGGCTCGACCAGGACGGCGAGTTGCAGCTCTCGTCGCTGCGTGGGAAGGCGGTCGTGCTCAACGTGTGGGCCTCGTGGTGCATTCCGTGCAAGGAGGAGGCGCCGTACCTCGAGGAGGTCTGGCAGACGCACCGCGATCGAGGGCTCGTCGTGGTGGGTCTCGACGCGAAGGACTTTCGCGCCGACGCGAGGCGGTTTGCAGAGCGGTACGAGCTCACGTTTCCGCTCGTCTACGACGGGCCGGGAGACGAGCTCGACGGGTACGGCGTCACAGGGTTTCCGGAGACCTTCGTCATCGACCGCGAAGGCCGAGTCGTCGAGGCGTTTGCGGGTGCGGTGAACGGCGAGGACGAGCGCGAGCGCCTGCGTACTGCGATCGACGACGCGCTCGCGTGATGGCCCGGCTCGCAGTGGTTGCCGCCCTCCTCGCCCTCGCTGTCGCCGGTGCATCCTCGGCCGCACCTCCGAACGCGGCCGACCTCGAGGCCGAGCTCGTCTGCCCGGTCTGCGAGACGACCCTCGACCAGTCGACGGCGCCGGTGGCCCAACGGATGAAGGCGTTCATCCGCATGCGCATCGCCGCTGGTGACAGCGAGCAGGCCATCAAGGACGCGCTCGTGGCCGAGTTCGGCCCGGAGGTGCTCGCGGAGCCGCCGGAAGGGGGCTTCGGGCTCCTCGCCTGGCTCCTTCCACTCGCGGCTCTCGCAGCAGGTGCGATCGCCGTGGCTCTCCTCGTCCGTTCGTGGAGCCGTGGCCGCGAGCCGCCGGTCCCTGCAGGCGATCAGCTCGACGCGCAGACCGAGCGCCTCGTGGACGACGAGCTTGCCCGCTTCGACGGCTGAGCCCAGGCCTACGTGAGCTGGACGTCGATCCCCGTCGCGTTCCTCGCCGGGATGGTCTCGTTCCTTGCTCCTTGCGTCCTCCCGCTCGTCCCTGCGTACCTGTCGGCGGTATCCGCAGTGGACGCGGAGCGGCTCGGACAGCCCGGGACGGCGCGGCGCGTCGTGTCGGGGAGCGTGCCCTTCGTCGTCGGGTTCACGGCGTTCTTCGTGCTGCTCGGGATCGGCGCCGCGGTCGTCGGCGGCAGGATCTTCGGCGATCAGTTCCTGCTCGAGCGCATCGCCGGCTTCGTCCTCGTCGTCTTCGGCCTCGCGTTCATGGGGCTCTTGCCGTGGCCCGAGCGCCTCGTCGGCGCGGGGTTGCTGCAGCAGGCTCGCAGCCGCGGATCGCGCGTGCTCCTCGGTGGGGCGTTCGCGGTCTGCGCGGCGCCGTGCATCGGGCCGGTGCTCGCCGCGATCCTCGTGCTCGCAGGCTCGTCGGACACGGTTCTCCAGGGAGCGGCACTCCTCGGCGTCTACTCCCTCGGCCTGGCGGTTCCCTTCGTGCTCGCTGCGGCGGTGTTCACGCGCGCGATGGGAGCGTTCCGCTGGCTGCGCGACCACTACCGGGTGATCCAGATCGGCGGCGGCGTGATCATGGTCGCGCTCGGGCTCCTGCTCTTCTTCGAGCGCTTCTATGTCCTCCGCGTGTACTTGAACCGTTTCCTCGAGTGGCTCGGTCTCGAGCCCGCGTTCTGATCACACCCGCGGCCTCGAGAGCCGCAGCGATCCGGATTCCAACTGAGCGCGCGCGGCCGCCACGTCGTCCAGCACGAGGCTCACGTCGACGCCTCTGTGCTCGGGCCTGTACGGGTCGAGACGCCGCGCGGCCTTTGCGAGCTGACGCTCGCAGCCGGGACGGTTGCCTCGGGTCGCATGAAGCCAGGCGACGGCGACGTGAACGAGCCCTTGGAGGAAGTCACGCTCCGCCGACGATGCAACGCGCCACTCGTCCTCCAACTCCTCGTGCGCCTCGAAGTAGGCGCCCTCGCGGATCAGCTCCAACCCTCGCTCGAGGCTCACGGCGAACGATTATCGGCATCCGTGTTCGGTGCTAGTGTCGGCGCGTGGCCACGATCCTGCTCGTCGGGGTCGATCTCTTCTTCCGCGGGAAGCTCGAGGGCCTGCTCCCCGGGTATCACTTCGTGACGAGCGACAGCGTCGACGAGCCCGACCTCGTCATCGCGGACATCACCAGGGTCGAGCCCGACGAGGTCGTTGACGCGTGGCCGGAGATCCCGATCCTCGGCTACACGAACCACACCGACAAGGCGGGGCTCCAGCGGGCGCACACGGCCGGCTTCGACCAGGTGATCGTGAAGTCCGCGCTCGTCGAACGCGCTGCCGACGTGGTCGACGAGCTCACTGGATCCGCCGCGAACGACACCGAGTAGGCCACAACGGCGCCACGGCTAGACTCGCTCGCGTGACGTACATCATCGCCGAGCCCTGCATCGACATCAAAGATCGCTCCTGCGTCGACGTCTGCCCGGTCGACTGCATACACGAGTTCGAGCGCATCCTGATCATCGATCCGGAGGAGTGCATCGACTGCGGAGCGTGCGAGCCGGAGTGCCCGGTGGAGGCGATCTTCCCCGAGGATGCGCTGCCGGACAAGTGGAATGCCTTCGTCGAGATCAACTACGCGTTCCCGGATCCCGACAAGATCAACTCGCTCACGGACGCGTACGCGACGGAGCACGACGTCCAGAACCCTCCGCTCGAGTAGCTACGCCGGCAAGAGGTACGCGCAGGGACGCGGGTCGCCGGGCAACGGTGACGGCGCGATCTTCGTGACGCGGTAGCGCTGGTCTCCGTCCTCGACCTCGGTGCCGGGTCGAGGCGGGTCTCCCGTCCTCTCGACGAGCGTGTAGCCGGCGGGCGACCAGACGAAGAAGAGGTAGCCGCTGCGGCCGTTCGTCTCCACGGCTCCGATCCTAGCGGTGGGTCGCCGCCGGCGGCACCTCGATCCTGATCGTCGACCCGCGCGGGTAGCGCACCTCCGAGCTGAAGCGGGCGTTCAGTGTCGCGGCGCGGTCCGCCAGCGCCTCGAGCACAGCCGCTCGGCGCTCGGGCGGACCGTCGTCGGCGACTACGAGCTCGAGCCCTCCCGTCGCCGTGGGGTGCAGCACGATCTCGATGCGCGAGGGAGCGCCGCGCTTGACGGCCTGCTCGGTCGCCTCGCGAAGGATCTGGTAGAGGGCGACGGCCGCGTTCTCGCCGAGCTGCTCGGCCTCGTCGACGTCCAGCTCGATCTCGACGTCGTGGCGCGAGGAAACGCGTCGCGCGAGGGCGGCCGCTGCGGCCGCGAACCCGAGCTTGTGCAGAACTCGCGGCTCGAGGTCGTCGACGAGCGCACGCAGGTCACGCGCGGCGTCTCGCGCGAGGTCGAGACCACGGGACACGACCTCGGTCGCTCGCTCCGTGTCGCCTGAGGCGAGGTTGGCGAGACCGGCGTCGAGCATCTGCGCGATCGCCGAGAGCTGCTGGATCGGCCCGTCGTGGAGCAGCTCTGCAAGGCGACGGCGCTCCTCTTGCTCCGCGAGGATCCGCTCGGCGATGAGCGCTCGCTCGGCGTCGTCGGGCGTCAATCGATCATGGCCTCGCGCAGCGCGATCGCGACCGCCTGCGTGCGCGTGTCGGCTTCGAGCTTCGCGAGGATGTGCCGCACGTGGCTCTTCACGGTCTCCTGGCTGATGAAGAGCTTCTGCGCGACGTCTGCGTTCGACATCCCGTCTGCGAGCAACTGCAGGATCTCGCGCTCGCGCGGAGTGAGGATGTCGGCCTGGCCCTGGCCTGCGACGAACTCCGCCATGAGCCCGGGATCGACGAACGTCTCCCCGGCGGCGACCTTCTCGATCGCACGCAGGAGTGTCTCGTGCGGGGCTTCCTTGAGGATGTAGCCCCGGGCCCCTGACTCGAGCCCGCGTTGCAGCAGCGAGCGCTCGCCGTACGCGGTGAAGATCAGGACGCCTGTCGAGGGGGCGCGCTCGAGCACCTGTTCGGTGGCCTCGAGGCCGTCCATGTCGGGCATGCGGAGGTCCATGATCACGACGTCGGGACGGCGGCGCTCAGTGAGCGCGACGGCCGAGGCACCATCGGCCGCCTCACCGATGACCCGGATCCGCGGGGAGCGCGAGAGCGCGAGCCGGAGCCCCTCGCGCACGACCTCGTGGTCGTCGGCAATGAGACAGGTGATCTCGTCGGCCATCGGGCGATTCTACGGCGCGCGTCGGCAGGCTCCTTCTCGAGGAGGGCTTGGCGGAACGGGCCTCGTCGCAGTCCTGGTGGCACAGAGCCTGTTTCGCCAAGCCCTCCTAAACGAGCGACAGTTGCTCGTGCTCGCGTTGCATCCGTGGCGTTCGCCGCCGCGCTAGCGGCGCGAGCTGCACCGTTCGGGCCAGCTCGCGCACCCGATCCTTGACCGGCTTCGCCGTCGCCGTCGGCAGGTACGCGCGATCCGCGTACAGCTCCTCGTAGCGTGCGACCTCCTCGGGCCAGTCGCGTTCGAGCGCTTCGAGGAAGTGCTCGCGCGTCCCGGGTCGGAGCAACAGGAGGTTCGCCCAGATCCCACGAGCGCCCGCTTCGCGCGCCGCCCGCACGACGTCTTCCAGCTGGTCGGGGCGGTCCGAGATCCCTGGCAGGATCGGCGCCATGCCGACGCCCACGTCGATTCCGGCCTCGGCCAGGCGGCGCACGGCCTCGAGCCGGCTCCGCGGCGGAGCGGTGCTCGGCTCGGTGCTGCGCCACACTTCCTCATCGAGCGTCGGGATCGAGAACGTGACGTTGACGTCGACGCGCTTCGACGCCTCCTGCAGGACATCCGCGTCGCGGACCGCGAGCGGCCCGCGCGTGATGAGCGAGACCGGTGTCCAGGCCTCCGTCAGCTCGACGAGGCACGCACGCGTCAAGCGAAAGCGCGCCTCCGCGGGCTGGTACGGGTCGGTCGCGGCGCCGATCACGACTTCCTCGCGCTTCCACGACGAGCGCGCCAGCTCCCCACGCAGGACTTCGGCTACGTTCGTCTTCACACGGATCGAGCTTCCGTAGCGCTCGTCGGAAGGGCGGTCCGCCCGATGCTCGAAGTGGCGCACGTAGCAGAACGTGCAGCGATGGGCACAACCCATGTACGGGTTCAGAGACCACTTGAACGGCATCCCGCGGACGGGGTTGAGCGCCGTCCTGCACGGCTGGAGGCGGTACTCCGAGCGCACTCGACCAGTGTAGAACATATGTTCGGTCTGGTGGTTGACGCGTTCGTCCTTCGGCAGCGCCGGGCCGCCAGCAGCAGAGCTCCGACGACTCAGGACGGCGGACGGAGCTCGAGGATCGCGGACTTCCAGCGAAGAAGGTGAGCGAGATCTGCCGCCATGTCCTGACGGAGCGTCGATCCCGGCTCGGCCCACTCGGGGAGCGTTGCCGTAGCCTCCGTCGCCGTCACGATATCGAGCGCCTCGAACAATGGACCGACGTAGCCGGGTACGGTGGCGGCCAGTAGGCGTCCTCCAGCAGCTCGATCGCGAGTAGCGCTCTCGCGCCGGAGTCCGCGAACCCCACGAACGAAGGGATGAACGGCCCCGCAACGTCGCGGTAGACGAGCGCTTCTCGCCGCAGCATGGGCACGGAACCCTCGTCTTGGGCCTGCTTTGCGAACACCGCACCGTCCTCCGTCTCGACTCGCCACGCCCAGGAGCGGGCATACCCAGCGGTTCGGAGCGGCTCCACGCCGATCGGTCGAGTATCGAGTGCTTCGGCGAGCAAGTCGAAGTCTGGGTCCATGCGCGGAGCGTAGAGTCAGCGCTCGTGGACGAGCTCGACGGGGGGATCCGCCGCGTCACGTTGCCGCTGCCGACCCGGCCCGGTCACGTCCACGCCTACCTCTTGCCGGGCGACGGCGGCTGGACGCTCGTCGATACCGGCGTCGGGTTGCCCGACGCGAAGGAGACCTGGGCGAACGAGCTCGAGCAGGCTGGGGGTCGCGTCGAGACTGTCTTCGTGACGCATTTCCATCCCGACCATGTCGGGGCCGCTGCCGATCTCCACGAGCTGACCGGGGCGCCCGTCGTCCAGGGCTCGCTCGACTACGCGCAGTGCGAGCTCGTCTGGGGGAACCCGGCCTGGTCGGAACGGCTCGTCGACTGGTTCCAGCTCCACGGCGCGCCGAGTGACGTGACCGAAGAGCTCGTGGGGCAGAGCGCGGTGTACCGGCCGTTCATCCGCTACCAGCGCGACCCGATCCTCGTCGAGGCGGGGGAGCACGTCGACGGCTGGGAGCTGATCGCCGCGCCGGGTCACGCCGACGGCCAGCTCTGCCTGCTCCGAGAGGGCGTCCTCGTCGCCGCGGATCACCTCCTCGGTCGGATCACGCCGACGGTCGGGCTGTGGCCCGCGAGCCGTCCTGACCCGCTCGGTGACTACCTCGCCGCCCTCGACCGGACGATCGAGCTCGAGCCGACACTGGCGCTCCCCGGCCACGGCGATCCGCTCGAGGATCCCGTCGGCCGGGCGCGAGAGCTGCAAGAGCACCATCGAGTCCGCCTCGGCGAGGCGGTGGCAGCTCTCACGACCGAGCCGCAGACGGGGTACGAGCTCTCGCTCGCCCTCTTCGGCACCGACCTAGCGCCCGCAGGGCGGCGTTTCGCAATCGCCGAGACGCTCTCGCACCTCGAGCGGCTCTTGCGCGAGGGTGCTGCACACCGCTCCGAAGGGGACGGAACCGTAACCTATACTGCGGCCTGATCGATGGGCGACGAAATCCCGCCTAGTACCGGCGCCCCTCGCGGGCTGTGAGCACATTCTTACGAGTCGTCGTGATCTTCGTGTTGGTCCTGGCCAACGCGATCTTCGTCGCGGCCGAGTACGCGCTGGTGACCGCGCGGCGTAGCCGGCTCGAGGAGCGTGCACAACGCGGCGGGAGAGGGGCACGTACCGCACTGCGCCTGATGGACGAGCCGGTTCGCTTCATCTCGACCGTGCAGGTCGGAATCACCGTGTCGGCGATCCTCCTGGGCGCCGTCGGCGAGCCGCTCGTCTCGGAGTTCTTCGAGCCGCCGCTCTCGGCCGGCGTCTCTTTCCTGATCGCCTTCGCGATCCTGGCGTACCTCTCCGTGGTCCTCGGCGAGCTCGTCCCCAAGGCGGTGGCGCTGCAGCGCGCCGAGGTCCTCGCGATCGCGCTCGCAATACCGCTCGACTGGCTGGCGCGGCTCACGTACCCGCTCGTGTGGCTGCTACAGAAGTCCGCGAACGCGGTCCTGCGTGTCCTGCGCGTGAAACCGGCGCCGGCCGGGATGATCGCCTACACCCGCGAGGACATCCGCCACAGCGTCGCCGCGGCCGAAGACGTGGGCGAGCTCGAGGAGGCCGAGGAGGAGATGCTCTACAAGGTCTTCGACTTCGCGTCGAAGGAGGTCTCGGCGGTGATGGTGCCGCGGCCCGACGTCGTCGCGATCGCCGTGGACATGCCCCCCGAGGAGGCGCTCAGGGCAGTCGTCGACTCCCCGTTCACGCGCTATCCGGTGTACCGCGGCTCGCTCGACGAGATCGTCGGGATCCTCCACGTGCGCGACCTCTTTGGCGCGATCCACGACCTCGGCATCGCGGCGGTCGAGCTCGAGTCGATCGTTCGCCCTGCGTACGTCGTGCCCGAGACCAAGGATCTCGCGGCGCTGCTCGCCGACTTTCGGCGCGAGAAGCAGCACATGGCGATCGTCATCGACGAGTACGGCGACATGGACGGCATCGTCACGCTCGAGGACGTGCTCGAGCAGATCGTCGGTGAGATCGAGGACGAGTTCGACCTGCCGGACACCTCCATCGAGCGCATCGACGCGACCCACATCCGCATCGACGGCACGTACACGATCGACGACTTCAACGAGCAGTTCGGCACGACGCTCGAGCAGGAGGACTTCCACACGATGGCCGGCCTCGTCTTCGGCGAACTGGGTCGGGCGCCGGAGGTTGGGGACGCCGTCCACACCGATGGGCTGCAGCTCAGCGTGCTCGAGGTCGACGGCTCACGGATCATGCGGATCGAGGTCGAGTTCGGCGACGAGGGCGAAACGCCGACGGACGAGCCGGCAGCGGCTTAGCTCGAGGAATGACGGAGAACGAGCCGATGCGGTGGCGTAGCGGCCGCCTTCAGGGATGTTCGCGTGGCCGGAAAGCCCGCGCGGGCGCGTTTCCCGCCTTGCGCAGAATTCGAGCGTGAGTCGCGCCGGCACGTCCGCATTCCGGCACCGCGACTTCGCGCTCTTCTGGGTGTCGCTCGTCACGGAGGCGCTCGCGCTGCAGATGGCGATCGTCGCCATCGGCTGGCAGGTCTACTCCGTGCGCGAGAACCCGCTCGACCTCGGCCTCGTCGGCCTCGCCGAGTTCCTGCCGCTGCTGCTCCTCGCGCTGCCGGCGGGGCATCTCGCGGATCGCGTTCCCCGACGGAACCTCCTGACGGTGATGGTGTCGCTGAACATCGTCGTGCTGGGCGGGCTCCTCGCGATCACGATTGCGGACACGGGGCGCGTGTGGCCATTCTTCGCCCTCGCCTTCGTCCAGGGGATCGGCAGCGCGATCGGGGCTCCGGCAGGGCGTGCCCTCACTCCCTCTCTCGTGCCTCAGGAGATCCTCGTGAGCGCCCTCGCGCAACGTTCGATCGCCTTCCAGGGATCGGCAGTCGTCGGGCCGGCGATCGGCGGGATCCTCTTCGCCATCCGAGCGGAGCTCGTCTACGTCGTCGCAATCGGTCTGTCGCTCGTCGCGCTCGGCTGCGTGCTCGCGCTTCGCAGCGGACGCGTGCCAGCGGCGGCCGACGGCGTCGTCGGGCTGGACGAGGTGCTCGCCGGAGTACGGCTCATCCGTCGCACCAGCGTCCTGCTGGGAGCGATCTCGCTCGACCTCTTCGCTGTGCTCCTCGGGGGGGCCGTGGCACTGCTGCCGATCTTCGCCAAGGACATCCTCGAGGTGGGTCCCACCGGCCTGGGATTCCTCCGTGCAGCGCCCGCCGTCGGCTCCCTGCTCGCGGCGCTTGCGATCGCCCGCTACCCGATTCGGCGTCGGGCCGGGCCGAAGCTCTTCATCGTGGTCGCAGGGTTCGGTGTCTGCATGGTCGCCTTCGGGCTCTCACGCCAGATGTGGCTCTCCATGCTCGCCCTTGCACTCGGTGCGGCGTTCGACACCGTGAGCGTCGTCCTCCGTTCGACGATCCTGCCCCTTCTCACGCCAGACGAGCTGCGCGGGAGAGTCACTGCGGTCGAAATGGTCTTCATCAGCGCGTCGAACGAGCTCGGCGCGTTCGAGTCCGGCGTCGCCGCGGCGCTGATCGGCGCGGTGCCAGCAGTCGTGCTGGGCGGCGCTGCGACGGTAGTCGTCGCCGGGGTGTGGTGGAAGCTCTTCCCGTCCCTCGCCAGGGTCGACCGGCTCGACGAGCTACGTCCTGTCGCTCTCGAAGCCTGAGCCGGGCCTCACGGTGCCGCTCTCGTAGGCGAGCACGACGGCCTGCACGCGGTCCCGAAGATCGAGCTTGCGGAGGATATGCGCGACATGAGTCTTCACCGTATGCTCGCTCACGACGAGTGTGGCCGCGATCTCGGCATTCGAGAAGCCGCGTGCGACGAGACGAAGCACCTCGAGCTCCCTCGCCGTGAGCTCCTCGAGCCCCGGCGGCGGCTGGACGGGCTGCGCTCCCGCGAACCGCTCGATCAGCCTGCGTGTGACCGCAGGCGCAAACAGCGAACCGCCGTCCCTCACGACCCGGATGCCGGCGATGAGCTGCTCCTCGGGAGCGTCCTTCAGCAGGAACCCGCTGGCGCCTGCCCGCAACGCCTCGTAGACGTACTCGTCCAGGTCGAACGTCGTCAGTACGAGCACGCGCGGCGACGGGTAGCTGTCGACGATACGCCGCGTGGCTTCGATGCCGTCCATCACGGGCATGCGGACGTCCATGAGGACGACATCGGGCCGAAGCTCACCCGCGAGTGCCACCGCTCGGTGGCCGTCGCTCGCCTCCGCGACCACGTCGATCTCGGGCTCGGCCTTCAGGATCATGCGGAAACCCGCCCGCACGAGCGCCTGGTCGTCCGCAATCAGGACGCGGATCATCGTCTGCTCGAGTACGGGAGGCTTGCGCGCACCACGAACCCGCCGTCGGGCCGGCTCCCGGCTTCGACGTCGCCTCCGAACAGTGCGACGCGCTCGCGGATTCCGGCAAGGCCCTGGCCCGCGCCGCCGCCGTTGCCGGTGCCTGTCCCGTCGTCCGATACCTCGAGGTCGAGCCCGAGATCCGCGTACCGGATGGTCACACGGGCGTTGGCGGGGCCTGCGTGCTTGAGCGCGTTCGTAAGCGCCTCCTGGACGATGCGATACGCAGACAGGTCGACGCCGGGAGCGAGCTCTCTGGGCATTCCCTCGATCTCGAGCTCGACCGGAAGACCGGCCGCCCGCACCTGCTCGACGAGGTCGTTCAGTCGGGCGAGCGTGGGCTGCGGAGCGAGGGCGAGTTCGTCATCGGTCTCCCTCAGCAGCCCGAGCAGCCTCCGCATCTCGTCGAGTGCCTGCGAGGACGTCCGCTCGATTGCGTCCAGCGCCTTGCGCGTCTCCTCTGGCCCTCGTCGAGGACCCTACGGCCGCCGCGTGCCTGGAGCACGATCACGCTGATCGCGTGCGCGACCACGTCGTGGAGCTCGCGGGCGATTCGCGTGCGCTCCTCGGCGATCGCCGCCTCGGCTTCGGCTTTCTCGCGTTCGAGCCGCGCCTCGTTGAGGCGACGGCGGCGCACGATTCGCCCCGCCACCCACGGGCCGCCGATGACCAGAGAGAAGAACACGACGCCAGCGAGGTTGGTCTCCTCCGGGTCACCCATCAACGCGACGATCCCGAGGACGATGGTGAGCAGTCCGGCGAGGACCGCTCGGCGGTCGCTGGTGTGGGCGGCCGCCGTGTAGATGGCGAGCACCACTAGAAGTCCTACGGCCTCGACATCGCCGATGCGCCTCGGAAGAAGAGCTCCGAGCGGGATAGAGACGACGAGGAGCGACAGCAGCGCGAGCGGGTACCGCGTCCGGAACGCGGCGACGGCACCGAGGACCGGCGCCTGCGCCCGCTGCGATGCGCGCCCACAGCGGCTCGTCGTAGCCGGCGATCTGGACGATCGCGAGGGTCGCAATCGCACCTCCGAGTACGACGTCGCCGTAGCGGAAGAACGTTTGGGCGAGCCGCTCGCGCATGCGTCAACGCTACGCCGGTCGCATCGCGCTGTCATCCGTCGCGCGAGCGAGGCCGGACGACCCAGGATCGCTCCCGGGAGCGATGGCGAATCAGTTCCCGCGGCGACGACGTGCGAACGCGGCCGGCGTAGCGTCGATCGAGTCATCGTCGAGGAGGTTCGCCATGTTCTTCACGACGCTCATCGCTGCTCCGATCCTCGCCGGCCTGGTCGCCGGAGTCTGGACACGACGGCACTCCGTGTCCTCGGCACTCACCGTTGTCTGCATCACCCTCGGTCTGGCGGGGGTGACTGCAAGTGCTTTCAACCCGGACGGGCGCACCGACAACATCACGTTCTCGCTCATCGCCAGCATCGTCTGCGGCGGGCTCGTCTGGGCCGGGTATGCCGCCGGTCGGCTGACGCGACGCGCGGCGAGGACCGTCTGATCGAGGAGGCTCGAGATGGCCAGAAGCATCGTTCCGGCGGCGATCGTCGCTGTCGCGTTTGCCGCCGCGCTCGCCGGTTGGGAGGCGTTCCGGCCGCACGCGCATCCGGTCGGAGCAGAGGCGGCAGGGCACGAGGACTCGATCGCCGAGTACTTCCTCGTGCTCGCGATCATCGGTGTCGCGGCTCTCGTGGTGTTCGGGGTCGTCGTCCGGCGTGGGCTGAAGAGGGAGTCTGCTGCGTGGACCGGACTCGTGCTCTCAGTGCTCGGACTGTTGGCCATCGCGGCTTTCTGGAGCGGACTCCCGCCTGTGCTCGCCGCCGGTGGGATCCTGCTTGGCTGGGTCAGCCGCGATGCCTCGCGATACGGCCGGGTGGTGGCGTGGGCGGCGATCGTGATCGGCGCCGTTGCGATCGTCGGCGACGTGGTCGTCTACGTGGGGGACATCGCGTCCTAGCGGCGCGCGCTCGATCGTAGTCGTCCTGCCGGCACTCCACTGATCGACGCATCCACGAGCTCGATCGGATGGAGCGCCGGCATCGGTCGCTTTCGGCGGCGGAGCGCGTGGGACAGCTGCACGAGGCAGCCGGGGTTGGCGCTCGCGTAGACCTGCGCGCCCGTGGCGAGGACGTGCCCGGCCTTGCGGTCACCGAGGTCGCGCGCCGCTTCGGGCTGCACGACGTTGTAGATCCCGGCCGAGCCGCAGCAGAGATCCTGCTCGGCCGGCTCGACGACCTCGAGTCCCGGGATGCGGGCGAGCGACACGCGCGACGAGAGGGGAAGGCGCTGCGCATGACGGAGGTGACACGAGTCCTGGAGCGCGACCTTCATGGGCAGCGGATGACGAGCCGCTCGCGGCTTCGTGTCGGCGAGCAGCTCGCCGACGTCGCGCACCTTGGTCGAAAACGCCTCGGCGCGCTCGTCGCCGAGCAGCCAGCCGAGCTCCTTCAGGTGCGAGCCGCAGCCGGACGAGTTGACGACGACGAGGTCGACGTCGCCGAACGCGTCGATGAGCCGGTGCGCGAAGTCCTTGCCCTCTTCGAGCCGGCCCGCGTGCACCGAAAGCGCCCCGCAGCAGCCCTGCGGCGGCGCGACGACCTCGAATCCGTCCCCGGCCAGGACGCGGGCCGTAGCCGCGTTCACGTCCGGGAAGACCGCGCCCTGGACACAGCCGGTCAAGAGTCCGACGCGAGCCCGTCGCAGTCCGGCTGCCGGAGTCAGGGGCTCGACGTGGCCCTGTCCTCGCCAGCGCGGGGCGATGTCCACCAGCGGACGGAATCGCCTGGGCATCGGCGCGACCCGTCCGAGCGGCGCGAGGCGGAGTGCGGCGCGCATTCGTCCGGGATAGGGGAGAAGACGGAACAGGAGACCGCGGACGAGCCGATCGCCGAAGGGTCGCTCGACCTCCTGCTCGACGGCGACGCGCGTGCTCTCGATGAGGCGGTCGTAGCGCACTCCGGACGGACACGAGGAGACGCAGGCCATGCACCCGAGGCAGCGGTCGAAGTGCGTCGCGACCGTCGCGTTCAGCGAGATCGTCCCGTCGAGGCGCGCGTCCATGAGGTGGATGCGCCCGCGCGGAGAGTCCATCTCCTCGCGCCAGAGCACGTACGTCGGGCACGTCGGCAGGCAGAAGCCGCAGTGCACGCAGTCGGACGTGTACTCGCGGATCACGCGGCCAGCACGCCCTGCGGATCGAGCTGCCGGCGGATCGCCGCGGCGAGCCGGCTCGCGCCGGATTGACCTTGTGACACTGTGTCACTTGGCTCGTTCGTGTACGCGATGCCGGCGGCGGGACGGATGACGGCCCCGTCGAGGTCAGCGAGCGTGCCTCGCAGCTCGCCCGGAGCAAAACGGACGCGACCCTGCGCTCGGGCCTGGCGCTCCCGCGACTCGTCCCAGACACCCGGATCCGCCTCCGCTCCGCCCACGAGCTTGCGCGCGGCGGCGATCTGCGAGCTCACGGCGCGGTCCGAGCCCTCGATCAGGACAGCCACGCGACCTGGGTGGAGGACGTCGAGCGCGCTCGGCTGGAGCTGGGAGCCCAGCAGACGCGCTACGACTACGGCTGCATCTTCCGTCTCGACGACGAGCGTGCTCGTCGCCTTCGGGAGCGGATGGAGCCGGAAGCTCACCCTCGCGATGAACGCGAGCCGCCCTTCCGATCCGCACACGAGGCGGGCGAGGTCGTAGCCCGCGACGTTCTTCACGACCTTGCCCCCGGCGCTCGCGATCGTTCCGTCCGCGAGCACGAGCGTGGTGCCGAGCACGAGGTCGCGCGGTGTGCCGAAACGGTGTCGGAGCGGGCCGGACAGGTTCCGTGCGACGAGGGCACCGATCGTAGGATCGCCGGGCGGGTCGAGCGAGAGCCGCTGTCCGCTCGCGGCCAGCGCGTCACGTAGCCCCGACAAGCGCAGGCCGGCCTCGACCGTGCAGGTCAGGTCGCCGGGGTCGTGCTCGAGGATCCGGTCGAGCCCGCCCGCCGTCAGGTCCCCGCCGATGCGAAGTTGCGCGCCCGAGGCATGTGCCGACGCCAGCGTCGCCGAGGCCTCTTCGAGGCTAGAGACGCTCGGCAACGCCGATCCTCTCCAGCGCATGGGCGCGGTAGGGGCCTGGAATCTCCCCGCAGAGACGCGGGGTGGGAATCACCTTCCCGGGGTTGCACATGCCGGCGGGATCGAAGGCACGTCGCAGCCGCTCGAACGTCTGCAGGTCGCGCTGGGAGAACATCCGCGGCATCGAGCACGCCTTGTCCATGCCGACGCCGTGCTCGCCCGTGAGCGACCCGCCGGCGTCCAGGCATGCGTCGAGAATCGCCTCCGCGAGCTCGCGTGCCCGCTCGGTCTCACCGGCCTCGGCGTCGTACAGGACGAGCGGGTGGAGGTTGCCGTCACCTGCGTGGAAGACGTTCCCGACGCGGAGACCGTGCCGCGTCGACAGCTCCTCGATCTGGCGGAGCACCTCCGGAAGCCGGGTTCGGGGAACGACGCCGTCCTGGACGTAGTAGTCGGTCGCCACCCGCCCCATCGCGGCGAAGGCCGACTTGCGGCCCTTCCAGAGGAGGGCGCGATCGGCCTCGTTCGTCGCATTTCGGAGCTCGAAGGCGCCGTACTCGAGGCAGATACGCTCGATCTCGGCCGCGTCGTCCTCGACCTGCTCGACCACCCCGTCGAGCTCGACGAGGAGCACCGCACCCGCGCCGGCCGGATACCCGGGCGCGACCGCCCGCTCCGCCGCCTCGATCGTGAGCCGGTCCATCATCTCGATCGCGGACGGCATCACCCCCGCCGCGACGATTCCGGAGACGGCGGCCCCTGCTGCGTCCATCGTGTGGAAACCGGCCAGAAGCGTCCGGATCGCCTCCGGAGTGCGGACGATGCGAAGGGTGATCCGCGTAGCGATCCCGAGCGTCCCTTCGGATCCGACGATGACCCCGAGCAGGTCGGGACCATCCGGGTCGAGGGCCTTGCCGCCGAGCTCGACGAGCTCCCCGTCCGGCAGGGCGAACGTCAGGCCGGTGACGTGGTGGACGGTGAAGCCGTGCTTGAGGCAGTGCGCGCCGCCGGAGTTCTCCGCGACGTTGCCGCCGATCGTGCAGACCTGCTGGCTCGACGGGTCGGGCGCGTAGAAGAACCCCGCATCGGCGACCGCACGCGTCACGTCGAGGTTCGCGACACCGGGCTCGACGACGATCCGCTGGCTCGCGAGGTCGATTTCCAGGATGCGGTTCATGCGCGCCAGCGAAACGACCACGCCCCCGGCCACGGGTGTCGCGCCGCCGGAGAGCCCCGTCCCTGCACCACGCGCGACGAACGGCACCCGCTCGCGGTGGCACGCGCGGAGCACGGTCTGGACGTCCTCCGTCGAGCCGGGGAGAACGACCAGCTCGGGAATCGCGCGATGGCCCGTCAGGCCGTCGCACTCGTACACGCGGAGCTGCTCGGGCTCGGTGACGACGTGCTGCGCTCCCAGCGCCGCGCGCAGCTCGTCCGCGAACGATGGAGGGAGGCTCACGCCGCCGAGTCTAGAGCGGCTCCGCGCGGCTCAGCTCGGCTGAAAGCGGTAGACAAACGGACCTCGACCTTGGCGGTAGGCGATGCCGATCACGAGGTGCGCGAACGCCTCCACCAACGGGGCCACCTCCCGGCCGCCTGCGTGGACGGGCTCGAAGCCCAGGTCCGCGATGAGGTCGCCGACGATCGACTTCGCATCGTCGTCGCCGCAGTAGACGAGCGTTGCCGGAGTTGCTGGCGGTGTGTCGTGCATGAAGGTCGCGAACACCGTGTTGAACGCCTTCACGTAGCGCGCGTCGGGGGCGAGCGCGGCGATCTCCAAGGCAGACGGTCCGCCCGAGACGTTGTTCGTGGCGTCGACCAGCACCTTGCCCTGGAGCGATCCTGCTCGAGCGACGGCGTCAGGAGCTGCTGCGGCCGGCAGCGCCAACACGACGACGTCGCCCGCCGCGGCCGTCTCGGCGATCGTCTCGCGCGTGGAGACGACGACGTGATGTCCCTTCTCGCGCCAGCTCGCGGCGAGAGCGCCACCGACCCGTCCGCCGCCGATAACGCCGATCCTCATGTCGGCAGTACATCACGGCTGTAGGTTTCTCGCGTGCTGCCGATCGAGCGTCCCGGGAAGATCGTCTGCGTCGGGCTCAACTACCGCGACCACGCGCAGGAGCAGGGCGCCGAGCTGCCGGATGCGCCGCTCCTGTTCGCGAAGTGGGGGACCGCGCTCATCGGACCCGGCGAGCCCATCGTCATCCCGCCGATCGTGACGAAGGCCGACTACGAAGCCGAGCTCGGCGTCGTCATCGGTGAGCGCGTGACACGTGTCTCGAAGGAGAACGCCTTCGAGGCGGTGCGCGGCTACCTGTGCGCGAACGACGTCAGCGCACGCGACCTGCAGTTCGGCGACGGCCAGTGGACTCGGGGGAAGTCGCCGGACACCTTCTGTCCGGTGGGGCCGATGACGCCGCGCGACGAAGTGGGGAATCCGCATGCGCTCCGCATCCGCGCGATCGTCAGCGGCGAGGTGCTCCAGGACTCGACGACCGCGAACCTCATCTTCGGCGTCGACGAGATCATCGCCTACGCCTCGCAGACGAGCACGCTCGAGCCCGGCGACCTCATCCTCACGGGCACCCCTGCGGGCGTCGGCGTCTTCCGTGACCCGCAGCGCCTGCTCCGGCCCGGCGACGAGGTGACGATCGAGATCGAGGGCCTCGAAAGGCTGACGAATCCCGTCGTGGCCGGATGAAGCTCGGACTCCTCACCGCGCCGTTCCCGCGACGCTCCTTGAAGCAGGTCGCTGCGTGGGCGGCAGGCGAGGGCTTCGAGATGCTCGAGATCGCGTGCTGGCCCGCCGCAGGTGGCGAGCGCCGCCGGTACGCGGGGACGTCGCACATCGACGTCTCGCGCGTCGACGTGGACGCCGTCCGTGACGTGCTCGACCAGAACGGGCTCGAGATCTCCTCGCTCGCGTACTACCCGAACAACCTCCATCCGGATCCTGCCGAGCGCCGCTCCGCGAACGCGCACCTGCGGAAGGTGATCGACGCGGCCGCACGACTCGACGTCAGGATCGTCGGCACGTTCGTCGGTCGCGACCAGACGAGGAACGTGCCCGACAACTTCCGCGAGTTCCGGAAGGTCTGGCCGCGGCTCGTCGACCACGCCGAGTCCCGCGGCGTGAAGATCGCGATCGAGAACTGCCCGATGATCTTCAGCTGGGACGAGTGGCCGGGCGGCACGAACCTCGCCTCGTCCCCGGCGATGTGGGACGAGATGTTCTCCATCGTCGACAGCCCGAGCTTGGGCCTCAACCTGGACCCGTCGCACCTGGTGTGGCTGATGATCGATTACGAGCGCGTCGTGCGCGACTACGCGTCGAAGATCTTCCACGTCCACGCGAAGGACATGGAGATCGACCGTGACGGGCTCTACCGCAACGGGACCGCGTCGCTCGGCATGGGTTGGCAGGTGCCGCGTCTCCCGGGGCTCGGCGAAGTGCGCTGGGATCGCTTCGTCGCCGCGCTCTATCGCGAGGGATACGACTTCGTCGTCTCCATCGAGCACGAGGACCGTGCGTTCGAGGGGACGGAGGAGCTCGTGAAGCGCGGCTTCCTCGTCGCGAGGGACACGCTGAAGCCGCTCATCCACTGAGTCGGAACGGCGCTGACTTGACAGGTCCGCACTGCAGTGCTCGACGGCCGCACGGTGATGACTCTCCACGTCGAGCTTCCCGCGGACCTCCCGGAAGACGGCGTACCGGGGTGGTGGTCATCGGCCCGCGGCGGCTGGAGCGACACGGTGGATCGCCTGGCCCTTGCGCTCGCGCCCACGAGCGGCTGAGGTCAGCGAGCAGCTCGGACGTGCTCGATGGTGGCGCGCACGCCCTCCGCGAGCGACGTGTGCGGCATCGGGCCGATGAGTCTTTCGAGGAGTCGCCCCTCGAGGGACTCGGGGAACGGGAGCTGACCCTCCTCCCAGAAGACCTTCCCTGCCGCCTGCGGCGCGGCCGACTCGATCGCGTCGACGACCTCCTGCATCGTCGACGGCACGCCGGGGAAGTTCGCGACGTGCGCGCCGTC